>JAKSTG010000020.1 GCA_024402695.1 Treponema sp.
TCATGGCAATGGCACGGGCAATGGCAACACGCTGCTGCTGACCGCCGCTCAACTGTGAAGGATAATGATTTGCCCACGGAAGCATTCCAACTTTCTTAAGTTCTTCAATGGCAATTTCCCTGGCTTCTTCTTTTTTTATTTTGCTTACGACCATAAGCCCTTCCATTACATTTTCAAGAGCTGTCTTTTTTTCAAAAAGATTGAACTTCTGAAAAACCATTCCGGTTCTGCGGCAATTAAAGAAGTTGAAAATGAATTCAACGTAAAACTTTTTAACCGTTCAAGCAAAGGAATCAGCTTAACAAATGAAGGAAAAGATTTTGTTCAGCATGCGCGTCAAATTTATGCCCAGTACGAAAGCCTTCTTGATGATTTCGATCCATCCAAAAAACGAAAGAAGAAGTTTGCTGTAAGCTGCCAGCATTATTCCTTTTGTGTAAAGTCTTTCATCAATCTGATGAAAAAATACGAAAAAGAAAATACTGCAAATCACTACGAATTTGCAATCAACGAAACCCGCACACTTACAGTCATTGATGACGTTTCTACTCAAAGGAGCGAGATTGGAATTCTGAATCTTTCTAGTTTTAATCGAGCCTATATTTTAAAAGTCCTCAAGTCAAATGATCTGATTTTTACTCCGCTGGTTTCCTGCAAGACTTATGTTTATCTGTGGAAAAAACATCCGCTTGCAAAAAAAGAACAGATCTCTTTTGAAGATCTGAAGCCATATCCTGTTCTTATGTTCGACCAGAACGCCATGAGTTCTCTTTATTTTTCGGAAGAAATTTTTGCTGACAGAGATTACGACAAAATCATTAAAACAACAGACCGTGCAACAAACCTGAATCTTATGATCGGAATGAATGCTTACTGCCTCTGCTCCGGAATTATAAGCAACGAACTGAACGGAGATGACTTTATTGCAGTTCCCTTCAAAGATTCTGAGAACTCCGATGATGCTATGGAAATTGGATATATTACAAGATCAAACCTTATCATGTCGGAAGCCGGAAAAAACTATCTGGAAGAACTTAAAAAATATCTGAAGAATTAATTTTATCTTTTTCTATCTGATATGCTTGTAGTTATTAACTTCATCCCATTTAACCACAAAGCCGGCTCCGTGTGAACAGAAAACGCTTGAGGCTGGATTTGCCAGATCCGCGTCGGGATTGTAATTCATCTGTTCCAGAACTTCCTTCTGATTGTGACATTCTTCATAACCAGAAACTGTCATAGATAAAGTTCCCTGCCCTTTTGAATAAGCCCTTAAATCATTCATGTAGCTTTTCATTTCCGAAACAGGAACTTTTCCACGCAAAACCGAAAATCCTTCGGAAGCTTCTTCAAGAGAACAGGTGCCCTGCATTTTGTCCAGGTCCGTCATAAAACGTCCGACACAGGTTTCGGGAATGACAGCTTCATAAAAATAAACTGGTTCCAGTAAAACCGATTTTGAATACATCAGTCCATGACGAATCGCCCTGTAAGTAGACTGGCGGAAATCTCCGCCTTCTGTATGTTTCAAATGAGCGCGGCCGGCTATTACTTCAATTTCCATATCGGTAATTGGGCTTCCGGTTAAAACCCCTACATGGTTTTTTTCTTCAAGGTGAGTAAGAATAAGCCGCTGCCAGTTTGTATCAAGTTCATCGACACTGATTTTAGAAACAAACCGAAGTCCGCTGCCGCGAGGAAGTGGACTCATCTTAAGATGCACTTCTGCATAATGGCGCAAAGGTTCGTAATGACCAACCCCGATTACCGGTTCTAGAATTGTTTCTTTATATGCAATGCGGCCTTCACCGAATTCAATTTCTATTTTATGTCGTTCCTGCAAAAGTTCTTTGATTACTTCAGTCTGAACCTGCCCCATAAGCATAACAAAGATTTCTTCGGTCTGTTCTGAATAATCAACTTTTATTTCCGGCAATTCTTCTTCCAGGTCCCGCAGAATGTGAAGCATTTTTGTAACATCAAGACCTTCAGGAATTTTCACAGAATAAATAAGAGCCGGTTCCAGGCGATAACTGTTTACCCCCTTTCCTATACCGTAGGCTTTTCCCGCAAAGGAATCTTTTGGTCCCGTTACCGTACAGATTTCACCTGCGGCCACTTCCTTTACCTGCTCGTATTTTTCTCCGTTATAAACCCGAACCTCGTTGATTTTTTCTTCATCAAGATATTCCTTAACTTTTAAGACTCCACCGGTCACTTTCAGATGAGTAAGACGATTTCCCTGTTTGTCTTTGGAAATCTTGTAGACTGTGCAGCCGAAATCATCATCATATTCTGGAACTGAAAAATACTTGTTCAGGATTTCAAGAAGTTCATCAACACCTTCAAGTTTCAAAGCAGAGCCAAAGACACAAGGAAAAAGTTTACGCTCAGAAACAAGCCGTGAAATATCTTCTGCCTTAGGATTTTCCCCGTTCAAGAATTTTTCCATAAGAAGATCATCAAGTCCGGAAACTTCTTCGCTGAACTCAGGAGTAAAAGCAAAATCTTTAGAAAAATCTACAACGCCTTCACCAAGTCCTTTCTTCAGTTTTGAAAGAAGCTTTTCTCGGCTGGTGTCGGGCATATCCATTTTGTTTACAAAAATAACTGTAGGGATTTTATATTGGGAAAGAAGATTCCATAAAGTTTTTGTGTGGCTTTGAATTCCGTCGGAAGCATTGATCAGAAGAATGGCGGCGTCCAGCACAGAAAGGGTTCGTTCCATTTCGGCGCCGAAGTCTACATGGCCCGGAGTGTCGATCAAAGTGATTTTATCAGACAGGTTTGCCTGCTTTGAAAAAATTGTGATGCCGCGCTGACGCTCAATAAAGTTGTTGTCCAGAAATGCGTTCTTGGAATCAACTCTTCCAAGTGTTCGGATTACACCGGTCTTATAAAGAAGACTTTCCGAAAGTGTTGTTTTCCCCGCATCAACATGAGCCAAAATACCCGTAATCAGCTTCGCCATAAATCCCCTGCATTAAGTAAAGGTACATTTATATTAAAAACAACACTCCCACAAAAACAATGGAGGCCTCCCGCGGAGCCCCGTCGCTCGCTCTGCTCGGCTCCTTGCCCACGGTACTCCATTGTCTTTGTTCGCGTGTTGTTTTTACCATACATGTGCAAAGCGACACAGTGCCTTTTTAGTTCTGCCAACTTTGCTTTTCGCCCTCGCGTAAATTTTAAACATATAAATAAATGCACTTGTACGCAAAAGCTCAAAAACTAACGCGAGGAAAGAAAATGTGCCGTCAGAAGCACTTGATGCGCGGCTTGATAGTTTCCTAACCGCGCATCACGTGCAGTGACGCTATGCTCAAGCCGCGCTAGCGGCGGCTTAAATAATTTCCATCAAGCAAACGACCGAAGGTCGTAGCGAACGGTTCTGATCGGCCATTTTCTGACCGGGAGTTAGTTTTTGATAAGTTTACACCAAATGTTCATTTATTGAATGTTTAAAATATATACTACTTTTGGGCAAAGCAAAATAATTTTTCCGTAATATATTTATGGAAATAAGAACTATTGTGATGTTTAATATTATTAAAGGAATATTATTCTAATGGATAATTTTAATTTCTATGCCCCAACCTATTTTGCATTCGGTAAAGACCGCGAAAACGACTGCGGTGAACTGGTAAAAAGATTCGGAGGTTCTAAAGTCCTCATCCACTTTGGCGGAGGCTCTGTTGTCCGCTCAGGACTTCTGGACAGAGTAAAGGTTTCTCTTACAAAAGCCGGAATCTCTTTTGTTGAACTTGGCGGAGTTAAGCCAAACCCAAGAAGCGGACTTGTTTACGAAGGAATTGAACTTTGCCGCAAAGAAAACATCGACTTCATTCTTGCTGTTGGTGGCGGAAGTTCCATTGACTCTGCAAAAGCCATCGCAGCCGGTACAGTTTATGACGGAGACTTCTGGGATTTCTATTCTGGAAAACCTGTTGAAAAAGCTCTTCCAATTGGAACTGTTCTTACAATTTCTGCAGCAGGATCTGAAGGATCTCCTGACTCGGTAATCACAAAAGAAGAAGGCATGCTTAAACGCGGAGCAAGCGGCGAAGCTTACAGACCTAAGTTCTCTATCCTGAACCCTGCCCTCACTCAGACTCTGCCTGCCTACCAGACAGCCTGTGGTATTACAGACATCATCGCTCACCTTTATGAACGTTACCTTACAAATACAAAAAACGTTGAAACAACAGACCGCATGATCGAAGCCCTGATTCTTGCCATGGTAAGTCAGGGACCAAAAGCTGTAAAAAATCCTGACGACTACGACGCACGTGCCAACATCATGTGGGCCGGTATGATGGCACACAACAACTCATGTGGCGTTGGACGCAGCCAGGACTGGCTCAGCCATCAGATTGAACACGAACTTTCTGCTCAGTACGACTGTGCTCACGGTGCAGGTCTTGCAGTAACTATGCCTGCAGTTTTCACCTACAACCTTAAGCACGATGTAATGCGTTTTGCCCAGATTGCAGTTCGCGTTTGGGGATGTCAGATGGATTTTGCAAATCCTGAAAACACAGCTAAAGCCGGTATCGAAGCTCTGCGCAACTTCCTCATCTCAATCGGTATGCCAAAGAACTTTGCTGGACTTGGAGCCAAAGAAGAAGACATTGAAAAATGGCTTACACAGCATGTTACGGCGACGGTTCGGGATCAGGAAAACTTTACGGATTTACGGTACTTGAACAGAAAGACGTTGAAAACATCTACAAACTGATGGTTTAGGCTAAATACTTTCCAGCTCGCCTATTTCATCAAGATCATCCGGTTCTGAAGATTCATTTGTTTTCTTCAGAACCAGGATTGTAATATCATCATTCACCGGTTTGTCGCCGATGAATGATTTTAATTTAGACATATAAGCATCAGCTACTTCCTGAGCTGTTGCACTGTTCGGAATTTCATCAAGAACTTCCAGCATCCTTTCCTTTCCAAAAGCTTCACCTTCAGCATTTTCACTTTCGGTAATTCCATCAGTATAGAGAACAAGAGTGTCACCTTTCTTAAGCTTTTTCTTCACAGACTGGAATTCCACTTCCAGACCAGGAACGCCCAGCATTCCGTAATGAGGCTTTGAAGGATCAGGCAACAGGAAATCTGCTTTCTTCTTTTTATTGTGAGATTTATAAATTGGATGAGGTGCACCTGCGTTTACAAATTCCACTACATTCGGTGTTTCCTTTTCTATACGGAAAAGACAGCCCGTCAGATAATTTTCTATTTCCCCTTTTACCTGAATGACCTGTTTGTTAACAACCTTCATGGCCTCGTTCATTGTAAGAGGCAGAGTCGAAAGGAAGGAATGGAAAATTGCATTTTTAGCCAGCATGGTTACAAGGCCCGAAGAAATTCCGTGACCCGAAACATCAAAAAGTCCAAAGCCGCGAAGCATTCCTTCAAGAACATAGAAATCATAAAGATCTCCCGAAACGCCTGAACACGGATTAAAGGAAACTGCTACGTCCCAGCCAAGAAAATCAAAGTTTTGAGGATAGAAACTTTTCTGAACATAAACGGCCAGTTCCATGTCCCGGTCTGCCTGAGCCTGACGGCGTTCCAGTTCCTCATTTGCCAGAGTCAGTTTTTCTGTACGGTCTTCAACTTCCTTTTCAAGGTTTTCATTCAGGTATTCAAATTCATTTCTGATTTTTGCATAGCGTTTTGTAACAATGGCAATAAATGTAATTGCTGTCATCTGCCAGCCAAAAACAGTCATGTATGGAACCATGGAAAGTTTCAGAATCATCTTAAGAAAAAGATCTACAAAAAGTGTAAGAATAACCGGAGAAAATCCTGCCAGGAGTTTTATTACTTCCCTGTTATGTTTTTTTGATTCACCGTAAATTGCAGTAAAACTGAAAATCAACTGAAGGCCTATAAACACCATAAGAAGCAGCATATGAGTATGGAAGAAAGTCTGAGAAGGAATAAGCAATGTGTATATAATTCCTGCCACCAGAATGATTTTTCTTGCAATGCTGATTTTCTTGCCGGTCTCTACGCCGAGGAAAGAACGCATGAACGAGGTTGCATAATAACCTACAATTACTGCTACTGTTCCATTAAGAATTTTATTCCACCATACAAAAGGAACAATGCCGATTGCGTTTGGAATTTCACTGATCCAGAAAGGAACAAGGAACAAAGAAGTCCACAGGTTCATGAGAGCATAATGACGATAGTGCTTGTCTTTTCTTTGCTGAACATAAAACAGCAGATAAGCAATTCCTGTAAGAATCATGGACCAGGAAAAAATCATATTCAGCTTTGAGTAAATGAATGTCATGCGGTTTGTATAACGAGTTGTGTCTTCGTAGGAACTTACAAAAGGTTTATCCGAAATACCGCCGGCTCCTTCTACCCAAAGAATGACTTCAAGAATATTTGGTTCGTTGATTTTTAAATTCTGTGATGGAAGAAGAATGTTTGTGTAGGCCTGGCCACCGGCAAAAGCCTTTGGCGGAAAAACTCCTGAAAATCCTACTTCCTTTCCGTTCAGAATAACTTTAGATGCTGTAAGCATTTTTCCAAGGGCAAGACCAACGTCTCCACTCTGCATCTGCCATGGAATTTCAAATTCTGTATGAAGTGTAATGAATCCTTTTTTTCCGGGAATAAGTTTTTCCATCCCTCCCAAAGGCTTGTCAGGAAGATCTGTATAACTTCGTCCGTCCAGAGAATAACTCCACTGTCTTAAAAAGATTCTGGAACCGTTAGCAGAAAAACGAGCACAGGAAGATAAAATGAGAGAGAATAATATGAGAAATAAGTATGAGGTTAAACGCAGACTCTTTCGCATAGTCTGCTTATTATACTACAAAAACCGCTACTTTTCCTGTTTTTCACTTTCCACAGGGGGAAAAAACAATTTTTTAATGCGTCCGGCAACCATTGTAGCGTTCATTTCGAACTGAGGCTTGTTTGAAAGCACTATTATGGAAATTTTTTCGGCCGGGAAATACTCGTTGTAGGAATTGAAGCAGTAAGTTGAGCCTGAGTGAAGGATTGAATTTTCCGAGCAGTAAACGCCAAAGCCGTAAGATTCAGAATCTGTGACTTCTTTGAAGGATTTTTTAGAGATGATTTTTCCGCCGGCGTAAGCTCTGTTCCAGGCCAGAAGATCCATAACTCCGGCATTTACATCTCCACAGCCCAAAGCCATGTTTCTTGGAATGCTGTAATAATTTCCACGGTAATATCCTGCGCTGTCAGTTTTCTGGAATTCCACATTGGCAGTTTTCATTTCTGCTTTTTCAAAAATGTTTTTCTGCATGTAGTGATCGTAAGTAAGACCGCTCACCTGTTCCAGAATAAGAGCCAGAAGATAGTAGTTTGTATTTGAATAGAAGTAAGTTGTGTCCGGTTTTGTAAGGAGTTCTGCTTTATAAAGAGCTTTAAGAACCAGATCCCTGTCCACAGGTTTTCCAGCCATTTCTTTCTTTGCGATGTTTTTTGCCTGTCTGGCTCCGAAAAATTCTTCAGGTCCGTTTATGTGATCCAGAAGACCTGAGCGCATGTTCAGAAGCATTCGCACTGTGATCTGCGGAGCATATTTGTAGTCAGGGAAGAAACGGTCGATTGTATCATCAAGAGAAAGCTTTCCCTTTTCCACCTGCTGCATGATTGCGGCGGCGGTCATCTGCTTTGTAATGGACCCGATTTCGTAAATTGTATCGACGGAGTTTTCCGGACTCTTCTTGTGTTTTTCATCGGAAGACCCGAAACCTCTTGCATAGATGATTTTATCTTTTTCTGCCACCAGAACAGTTCCCTGAAACCCTTGGGCTTCCAGAAATTCATCGGCGCTGGCACAGAATTCGGAATAATCTTTTTTTGAACAGCCGTTAAATAAAAAGGCGGAAAACACCAGAAAAGAAAAACAGAAGAATGTGAACAGCTTTTGTTTGAATCTTTTCAAAGTATTCTCCGCTTTGAAAGGCGTTTTCGCTACGCCCATAGCCCTTATAAAACCGGACTATTTATTTTTGTTAACAATACGTGTTTCGTATTTTCCGCTTTCCAGATCAATGAAGCGAACAAAAAGTGAAACCTTGTTGTCGGCGTTCAGATTGTCCCAAACCAGTGAAGTGAATTTGTCAATGTCACCTGCACAGGCGTCGATGTCTACTTTTGTTGGTTCACCGCAGTAACTTGGAAGAGGACTTCCGTCACCCATGTATGTATGGATGAAGCGACCTTCGCCAGCCTTTGGATTTTCGTAAGCGTAAGTGAAGCGTTCGCAGCGGTCACCATCTCCTTCATCACTTTTCAGAATAGACATCTGGTATGTGAAATCTTTGTCGGCGAATTCCATGATTCCGGAAATACGTGGAGTGTAGTTTGGAGCATCGTCTTCGAATTCGCGGCAGCGGAGAGATTCTTCAAAAGTTTTTCCAGCTTTTATTCCGTCATTGATTGTATCTGTCTGGTCACCGTTTGTTACGATTGTTTTGTTTCCAAGAACGCGAACAGGCCAGTAAATGATAAGATGTGGATCTTCCATTTTTGATTCGTCAAAAGCCTGAGTGCGAAGTCCTTCACCGTCTTCTACGAATACGCGGTTACGGCTGTTTGTACTGCGTCCCATAATGAAGTAAGCAGTAACGGCTTTTTTTCCGTCAGCAGATTTTCCAATTACAATACCACGTCCAGGGTAAGATGTTGCTTTAAGTTCATCAGCAAGTTTTACAAGTTTCATTTATTTTTCCTTTAATTAAGCTCTGTTTTTTTCTTCAGCGTCGTGCATTTCTTCCAGGATTTCCATAACACGGTCAACTGTCTTCTGTTTTGGATCAGGTTCATCAGCTGGTAAAGCATCCAGAATACCCTGACGGAATTTCTTACATGGAATTACAGGACTTGCTGTAAGTATAAGTGTATCTTCAACAACAATATCAGCCAGCATATCGTTTGGATTTGCAGGGTCAATGCGCAGACAGTTTCCGTTGATAGAAACCAGAAGCATGTTATCGAAAAGTCTTAAGTAACTGTCGATTTCACGAAGACCGCGTTTTGTTTCAGGACGGTCAGGACGGAAACGTGTACCGCTTGGGAATACCAGGATGATCTGACCGCGTTTCTTGCATTCATCCATTGCACGCATAGCAGCAAAGTTGATTTTGCGGGCGCGTTTTTCTTCTTCCTGTTTTTCTTCTTCAGAAATTTCCTTTGCGTTTACAGCATCAAGACTGCGTGTAGGATAAATTACTACGCGGGTGAAACCTTCGGCAAAAGCGCGAACTGCAGGATTTTCTTCATTAAGTTTCATACCTGCAACGGCAACAATACGATTTGCAAAGTCTTTTGACCATTCTTCTCCGTGTTTGTTCAAAAGAGCAATGATTGTAGGAAGGTCTGTATTTGCATAATGTTCCATAAGGATAAGGCCGGTTTTACCTTCATTTACAACTGAATCATAGAAAGCTTTAAAGTTTTCAATGCCTTTAAGACCAGAATCCGGTTTCATAATCTGATTAAGCATTGTATCCATATAAGCTCTGCTCTTTGGATTTGCTTCTTCGTAAACCTTTGATTCATCAATTTTTGCTGCTGCCTGAGACACAGACATCAGTTCCTTAAAAAATGAGCCGTACTTTTCTCTAAGTGAGTTTCCCATTTCTATCCTCTATATTGATTTGTTTTTCTATATTATTACTTTTCCGAAGGATTGTATATTGAGTATTTAGTTCTGCATTCAAGAGCAGCAAAAAGGATTACTGCAATCGAGAAGTATTTGTAGCTGTTTGAGAAGCCTGCAAAGAAATCATAGATTCCGTGAATCAGAACAGCAATAACCACAAGGGAAACGTGAATATCCCCGCGGCGTTTTTCATATACAAAAATTCCAAGAATTCCGGCACAGAAAGTATGGATCAGGTCGGAAGTAAACATTCTTACAAAAACCGGGCGGTAAAGCAGAACGCCTCCCATTGCCGTTGATTTCTGCAGATGATCCAGGAAATAAATTACCGATTCAAAGCAGCCCAGACTCAAGCCAAAGAAGAAAGACAGCATAAGAAAATCAAAAGCTGTGTATTCCTTGTGAGGAAGGGCGAAAGAAAGTCCCATTTTACAGATTTCTTCAATAAAACCGTAAAGCAGGAAGGATTTCAAAAGGATGTAGATAAGATTCTGATTTGAAAAGAAGGGTGCCATTCCGGCAAAAAACTGGATTACCGATACCGGCAGAACACACAAAAGTCCAAGAACCATTGCCAGGAGCAGATGTACTGCCTTCATTTTGAAAGCAAAAATACAAAGGGCAAAAAATACCAGAAGCGGTACAAAACAAAGAATAATCGAAAGAACAACTGCCATGCATATACCATACACGATTTCCCGAATAATTTGAAGAATATACAAAAAGAAAGCCGGCCTGCTGGAAAGGCAGGCCGGCAAAGGAGTGTGTTTACTTGGGATCTTTGGAAAAACCCGGATCCCACGGGGTGAGATTTTTTATTTATTGCTTAAAGGTTATTTCTGCGGAATCTCCTTTAATCTGAGCATATTCAAGTGCACCTGCACCGTTTATGTATGCAACAACCGGATTGTTTGATCCGTTGGCAAGAACACGTCCTGAAGGAACTGTGTCACCTGTACTGTCTTTTCTTCCGTCAAAGGCTGTTGTACCTTCTGTGAATCCCGTAATTGAAGAAGGACTTGCACCCAAAGTTCCATCTGTCTTTGTCCACATTACAACGTTTACCTGGTTTTCAACACTTCCATCAATACTGTCTTTAGTAGGTACATACATTACTTCCCATGACTGGGTAAAGAATCCGTCCTTATCAAGAGACTTTTCTGAGCCGGCTTTGAAGTCTACGCGATATGCAACCTTTGCATGTTTACGCCCATAGTATCCGATGTAAGGAACCTGATTACCAGAATTATCTTTACCTACATTGATTGTTACATGTGCACCAACATCATCAAAAGAGTCTACTGTAATCTGTTCAAGAACGTTCAAAGAGGAATCCAGTTTTATATATTTAAGTTCTCCACCAGTTGAACTGTCGTAATGGGCAATATGGATATTGTCATCACTGTCTACTGCCATCTGAACATATTCACCACCAGAACCAAGATCTCGAGTATTTCTTTCCCATACACTTGTTCTTGCATAAGAATTTTTGAAGTTTTCTCCGGCATTAGGAAGTGCAGCATCTCCAGTAAATGTTCCTTCCTTAGCGATAAGAAGTTTCTTTGCATTATCGTCATACCAGGCAATTACCGCTTTTCCAGCATCTGTGTTTTTAGAAAGAACACCCAGGGCAACATATTCACCGGCACCATTTGCATATGTGTGATTATTTGCAGCATCGGTCTTCTTATAAATACCCTGAACACCTTCTCTGTGCACTATTGTTTCTTCATGAGCATCTTTATACTGCGCAATAGCTTTAGTGTATACAATCTGATTATTCCAGTTTCCATTTACCTCGACCTTAATTGTATTTCCATTTACTTCAGTAATTCGATCTCCACGAGCAGTAAATGTTGAGTTTTGATATGCTGTTACATTCCATGCTTCAGGTCTTTCAACATTGGTATAATAATATTGTGGATTTGCATTTGCGTTATACCATGAACAATACTCCAACTCTGAACTGATCTGAACAGTTTCTTCCCATTCCCTATCCTCAGAAATCAGTCCACTTGATCCCAATACATGGATAATCTGATTATTCTCTGTCTGTAAAGAATCTGCTGCGTTTACATGTCTCTTACCATATTCTCCATTACGTGTTGAATCCCATGCATTTCCCTGATTAATGTCGGTTGTGAATCCAGGATAAGCTTTTACTGTATCCCAGTACCCACCGGTCGTAGCCTGGTCATCTGTATGCCATATATCTTTCAGGGAATCATTAGTTCCCTTCATCATGTAAGCAGCACCAATATCAGTATGGTCACCACTGTCTCCAAATCCTGGATTCTTTCCTACAAGTCCGGCAGCATCTACAACACCTTTTCTATAACGAATCTGTTTTGTTGTTGAGTCATAATATGCTGTATAAACAATAGTTTCTGACGAATCATCATTTGCGACTGCAACAAACTGAGGTGATTTAACACGCCATTTATTGTAAGCCCATTCTGTTTTATCTAATGTAGGAGCAATTCCTAAGTTTGTACAGTTAGCTTCAAGACGAGCTGAACCTGTATTTGCTCGGTAAACATCAGCCAGTGACATATCTCCTTCCGGCTTTGCTGTAGAGAATACAAAGTTGAATGCACCACCTTCTGAAGGAAGGTCTGAAGCTCGGTACTGAACACCACCATAAGTGTAACCGTTCTTGTCGAATGTAAAGCTGTTGGCATCAGAACCGTCGTATCCACTTAAGAATGGAGCATGAGATTCCCATTCTGTTGTGCTGTTGTTTCTGAATCCGGCCATGTGGAAGTAATAACTGTTTGCAAAAGAAGCACCGATTCTTCCGTCCTTTGGACTCATCTTAACAGTTGGGTACAGAATTCTTTCAACGGCTACAGGTGTTGCCATGTTCTTGAATTCCCAAACCTTAAGTGCAACGTTGTCATCAAGAAGATTGTTATTTCTCTTGTTAGGCATAAAGTTATATTTTGCCTTTGCACTGTTCTTATTGTTTATGGTTTCAATTCCTGAAACTTTTACAGTAACAGATTCAGAACTGTTTTCTCCAACATTTACATTTGTAATAGTTCCATCAGAAACTCCTGTTCCTGTAATTTCTGTTTCTCCAATATAAACTTTTGGGGAAGAACCAAAGTTGAATCCTTCAACAGAAACTACTTCATCTGCAGCAACAGGATAATATCCCAATGCAGATCTTGAATATACTGTTGAATACATTGGATCCATCTTACTTAAGTTGGTCTTTACTTCTGTAATGTAAGGTACAACATCCACTCTGTAATCAGGACGGTGCATTGTTTCATCACCGGCTGTTTCACTGGCTGTTCTGCCTGTTGAAGCATTTGCTGCTTTGTCTGTTGCAGTTACAGTGAACGTTCTGTTCAATGCAGCAGCTGGCTGTCCGGCTGAAACCTTTTCTGTATTGTAAGAAAGGGCCCACGCAATTTTGTGTCCTTTCTGATTGAAGTAAGCGTCAGAACTTGAGAAGTTAGCTGTTGCACGCAAATGCTTCTGATAAGCAGCATAGGCAGCCTTTTCTTCCTCTGTTCCGCTTTCTCCTGGGTTTTCTACTGGATCCCTCTTAACAAAATCTTCTTCTTCATAGATTTCAAGTTCATATCCGTCAGCTTCCATTGTCTTGTCTGTAATATTCCATTTTGAATTTGCACTGTCGTAAGTTGCAAGACTTCCAGACATTGGAGAACCTGTCATAGTGAATGAAAGTCCTGAAAGACAAACATCATCGTATACTGTTCCACGGAATACAACTTTACCGGAAACTTTTGGAAGACCAGTTGTATAACCTGTCAAAGATCCGTCACCAAGATCTGCTTCAAGTTCAATATGTCCGTTGGCAGCCTTGTTTTCATAGAGTGAGTTATCTTCTGTGCTCTTCCACTTGAACTTATTTACAACTACATTTGGCTTTTCTGTATCTTTCATATCAAGGTAAAGATCATTCAGATACAGAACCGCATTCTGTGAAGTAGATCCCTGAACAAGTTCTTCTGTTTCATCCCAGAATGTGAATGAGTACTTGCGTTCGCCCTTAGAATATGTTCCGTCTGTTGAAGGATTACTTCCCCAAAGTTCTGTGTTAGAAAGTTTGTATTTATGGAAAGCAGAATCAATATCAACAATATCCGTATTACTACTGTTCCACTGTTTTGAAACTGAAACATCAGGTGTAAGTTTTGCTGCTTCTGTTCCAGTAAGGGCTGCAACAAGTGTACTTCCGCTTCCTGTTGCGGCATCATCATTCAGAGCATCCTTCTTTACAACCATTTTAATTGAACCTGTTCCACCAACAAATTCAGGAACCAGAGCAAGACCATTCTTTACCTTGAATTTATTTGTGGTCAGATTCCACTTGTCTGTAGGTTTTGCAACAATCTGTGCAGAAACTTTTTGAATAGAACTGTATTCTTCAAATTCATTTGCTTCAAAACTTCCGTTCTGGTTCAAGTCTGTTCCAAGATAAACCTTTGTAAGGCGAGGAGGATTATTGCTTACTGTTGTATGAACAAATCCATGATTCATATTTCCGGCTTTATCAAAAGCTACAAAATGGAATTCGATTGGACCGTCAGGAATATTATGGCTGTCAAATGTTGCATCCCAAGAATAGGTTGATCCGGCCTTAGAATAAGATTCAACCATTCCGTCGCCATCTGTTTCAGAAACGCTTCCGTTCTTTACAGAATCGTTTGCCTGATCAATGCTCATTGTTGCGTAAACAAGATATGCTTCTGTTACATCTGTTGGACATGCAGAGTCAATTGTAATTGTTCGCTTGTCTGCAGAAATCTCAACAATACGTTTATATGATCCGCCAATCTTTACAAGACCACCTTTGCGTACATTGCTGTCTGCAGCTGCAGTCATTGTAAATGTCAGTTCTGTTCCGCGAGTAAGTCCTATTACTTTCTTAAGAGGCAGGTTATCTGTACTGTCAATGTAAACACCAGTTCCCTGTACAGCTGAAAGATCTGTACGGTTTCCGCTTGATTCCATGACATTGTAAATACGGCTTGTGGATCCACGACGCAGCACATAGAATGCTACTCTTTCAAATCCTGAACCTGCTTCTGTAATCTTTCCTGCTACAGTAAAGTTTCCGTCACTGTTCTGGATTTTTCCTTCATGCATGAACGGACCTTCACCGCTGTTCATGTGAATCTTGAGGTCATCTTTTTTGTCACCTGCCCCGCCTACTGTTCCTTCGGTAAAGGCTGGTTTTGTATTATCAATATTTATTTCGTATCTGGCTCTTGTATTCTTCTTGTTACCGGTGTCATTATCAAAGGCTTCAATTTCTACACCCCACGAATCTGTTCCGGTAACAGGAATTGAAATAAGTTTCTGAATAACAACACCAGAGCTGTTCTTTTCTGTACCGTCTTTAAACCAGGCCGGCTGGGTTGTCATATTTCCTGATGCTGAACCCGAAACAGAAATACTTGAAATGCCGTCATCATCGCGTACTTCACCCTCAAGGAACCAGTTAGTTCCGCTGATATAAACATCCTGCTCATATTTTCTTGTCTTGATCTTATTTGTCTTGGCAGCCGAATCATACTGATTCAAAACAAATTTCTGAAGAACAGGAACAGAGTTGTTTACCGAAACATGAATTGTTTTTGTCCATGCCGAAACAAGCTGTCCGCGTTCCGAAGAAATATCATTATCCACAGAACGCACGCGGATATTCAGTGTCTTATTGTCTGCATTTGCTGCAGTTCCGTCTTCATTCTTTTCATCAATCTGAAGACCCTTAATAAGGTAATTACCACTGTTATCTTTGGCACTTACATTAAATGTAGTCTGCCATGTCTGAGTACCGTCTGCCTTAACACCCCAGAAACTGATTCCGTTAATATTCTTTCTTTCCAGAACTGCTCCGGAAGGAAGAACTGAATTCTTGTTTGTGTTAATCCAGTTATAGTCGTCATCATCAAAGTCACCGTCACCGTCAACATCATACTGAACATATACACTGTCCAGACCTTCGTTGTCGTTGGCGTTTCCGGTAATCATAATGTTACCGCCCATGATTACATACTTGTTTGTATTGTCCTTAAGTGTTCCCGAACCAAGTTCTGTATTTTCTGAAGGATATGTAATATTTACAAGAGGACGGTCACCATCAGGGTTGTAGTTAATTCTGCTTGATGTTGAATATCCCACATTACCAACACGGTCTGTTACTTTGAACCAGACAGGAACGTCAAATACTACGGCATTAGGTTCTGTTTCGTATCCAAGATAATCATCCTGAAGAGTATCTCCTGTGTTGCTTGTCTTAACATGCATGTTCAGTTTACTGATTGTCCAGATCATTGAATTCAGCTTGATTGATTCTTCCGGATTCAGTTCGCTGTCACCCTTCCAAGAGTCTTCTGGAATAGTTGCAGGATCTGTTTCATTAACAGTTCCCGATGCGTTCTTTCTTGGAATATAGTATTCTATTTTTTCTACACCTGAGTTTACAGTTTCATCATCCTGAACAAGACCTGTGTATTTTACTTCACCTGTTACCTGAATTCCTGCAACCGGTGATTCATTCTTAATGATGTCCGAACCGTTTGCACCAGGAGCAAGGTTATCAAGAATTACTGAACGTTTAACTTCAACACTCAATCCAGATGGTTCTTCTACAACAATCTGAATATTCTTGTAACCATTGTCCGATGTGAAATCCAGTCCATCTGCAACGAACATATTGCTTCCAGATTTTGTCATTTCTATATCAGATGAACCAAGTCCCTTAAGGATTGCTCTGAATTTAGGGTTATCAAATTTTGTAACATTGTCAGATGCATAAATGTATATTCTTCCATCCGGACGTTTTTTACCGCCAAGATAAGTGTTGTTTGCAAGGGCTCCGTTCAGATCTCCGGAAACGATATAGATCCTGTTGTCTGTAATAGTTGGAGGAGTTGTATCAACGCTGAACCCTACAGCTGCATTTGTAACTGCATTTTCTTCATACTTGAATTTTGGATTCAATGTTTCGCCGGTTGTAAATACTGTTCCGGCTTTGTCTGTTACCCTAAAGTAAATTCTGTATGTACCATCGATATTTGTTTTTCCGGCAGGAACAGGAATTATATACTTCCAGTTTCCGTTACTTTCAAGAATATTAATCTGACTGCCGCCTTCTGAATATTTTTCTGTCCAGTTCACAACAGTCTCATAAGTTCCGGAATCATCTTCCTTAAGCTTTTCGATTTTTACTTCAACCTTAGTTACCGAACCATCATCATCGCTTACTGTTCCGGCAATATGACCGTCGCCAAGAATTGAAGAATTATCTGTATTCAAATTCTTTAAGAGAACAACAGGGCGGTCTGAATCCTGACTTACATTAAGAATAATTTCATTTGCTGATGCAGTCTTGTTGCCTGCCTTATCTGTAAATTCAACCTTGAATTTGTGGTCTGTATTATCTGAAAGTTTTGTTGTATCAATTGCAGCAATTGTCCACTTTCCGTTTGCAACAGCACCGGCTGTTCCATTTGTAGAAGGAGTTGTGCTGTCGTCAATATAAAGAACTGGTTTTGCGTTTTCAGGAAGGTTTGCTTCTGTTACAGTTCCCGAAATTACGATTGTTTTATTTACCTGTGTTCCAGGTTCGTCTGCATCTGCATCGGCAACTGCATCGAATTCTACTGAAGGAGCAGTTGTGTCTTTTACAAAATGCCCGATATTTTTATCCTGCATTCTGTTTCCGGCGTTATCTACAAGACGGAGCCAAAGATCATATGAACCTTCTTCAAGAGAAGAAATATTTACTGTCTGTGTTTTTGCTGTTCCGCTTGTGAGGCCTGATGTAATTGTGGCCAAAGCTTCGTTATCAGCAAAGCCGCTGGCTTTTCCGATCATTGCTTTTGCAATTCCGGATGTTACATCGCTTGGAGTAAACTTAGCAGAAACGCTAGCAGCATTTGTATGGCCGCTTGCTGTTGATGTAACACTAAGGCTTTCTGCAGAAGGAGCAACATTATCAACCTTAACATTGATTGTCTGAATATTTGTATTTCCTGCTGTGTCTGTAAATGTCAGCTTGATTTCTGACTCACCGTTAGGCACCGCAAGAGTTGCACTGAATGTTCCGTCTGCAAGATTTGACATTTCAAAAGTTGAAGAAGCTGTTTCTGCTCCTGTCTTTACTTCTGCTTTTACAGACGAAGCCAGATTTGTATCAGAAAGAGCACCGGCTGCACCTGTAACAGTTACACTTTCGCATGAAATCCACATTCCCGAAATTGCACTGACAGAAACGCCAGTTTCCATTGCACCGCCCTTTACTGAAATTTTTGAAGCGTCAATTGCAGGTGGAACCTTATCAACTTTGTATGATGCGGAAGTAAGATTTGTTCTTCCATATTTATCTGTTACACGATATGTTCGTGTTTTGTTTGCGCCATGAGTATCTTCTTCACGAGTGTATGATTTTGAATAATTCGCAAGAGCATCACCGCTGTTTACACCATCAACAATTTCATAAATGGAAACAACTTTTTCTGCATTTGTTGCATTAAGAACAATTGTAAAATCTTCTTTTACATACATGCCTTCACTATAAGAAGTTCCGTTCAGCTGATAAGGCATGATTGTTGGCGGAGTTACATCGACTACAATTACAAAAGGAACAGTTGTAGTTTCAACATTACCGTTGTCTTTTACAGTAAAGCGCACATAATATGTTCCTTCCGAAAGTGATGCCGCATGTTCTTCAGTTGAAACAACCAGAGGAGCTTTAAGTGAATAAGTTGAACTGTTGATACCTGTCTTTTCAAAGAACTTGTTCCAGCCGCTTATTCCGTTTGCGCTGTATTCTGCGATGATTGAAGAAAGCTTATCATCATCTTCAACAGAGGCCATGAGGGTACTGTTACCTGTCTGATCAAAGAGGTTGTATCCGTCATGGATTCCTTTTTCATTTGTTTCTGCATTATAGATTTCTGTATTTGCATCAGTGAAATAATTTGAAGGAGTTACTACAGGTTTATCTGTGTCCTGATCAACAAATATTCTCTGAGAAATTTCGTTTTCGTTTCCTGTTCTGTCAGTTGATTTCACAGACAGAACATATTCTGTATCTTCATCAAGATTCTTTGTATTGATTACATAAGTCCAGTTCGAAACTGAATGTGTTCCACCTGTAGAAACAATATTTTCTTCGGTTACTTCTTCAAGAGTTTCTTCCGAATCTTCATCTGCAGGAGGAATCACTTTATAAACAGTAATTACTGTTTCACTTACTTTATCTGCATCTGTTGAAGCACCGCTTAATGTTACTGTTCCGTTTACATTGTTTGTCTTTCCATTTGCTTCGATGAGATTTGAAACAGTTTTGATTTCCATTTCCGGAGCGGTAGAGTCTACAATAATCTTTACAGAAGACATACCACGGTTTTCCGGCTGGTCCAGTGCAATGAATGTAAGTTCATATTCACCGTCTGTATCAAGAGAAACAGCAGCATCTTTAGGATCAAGTGTAACCTTGAATCTTGCGGTTCTTACATAATCATAATTAAATGGAACAGCTCCAACAGAGTTATCATTTTCATCCTCTGTTCCGTTCAATGCATGAACAAATGCAATTTCATTTGCCGGATGATTAATCTGATCTTCTTTATTTTGAGAATCTGTTTCTGCCCATTCTTCATAAACAGGAACATCACCTTTTATAACACGAAGTGCTGCCCATGTATTAAGTCCGGAACCGTTTTCTATTTCACCATCTTTGTTTGAATCAGAAACAGAACCTGTGATTACAATTTCTTTTGATCCGTCACTGCGGATTTCTGTCTGGTCAATTGTTACTACCGGTTTCTTTGTATCTACACCAACTCTGAAATGAGAAACAAGTGATTCATTTCCAGCCTTATCAATTGCCTGCAGATGAAGCCAGTTTTCTCCGTCAGGGAAATCTGTGATTGTTTTCTTAAGGCAGAATTCATCTTCAATAATAAGACCGTCATAATATGAACCGTCAGCGTCACCAGAAACTGAGTCTGAAGATTTATTGATCCAGTAATTTATCTTTTCTACACCGGAACCAGTTTCTGTCCAGCATGCTTCAATTGGGAAGCGAGTATTGCTTGACCAGCCGTAAGATTTGTAATCATGACCGTCAATTGTAATAGTGTCGTTTTCTCCATTCTTTCGGATAACCGGAGCAATATCATCAATTGTGTAAATGAAATCAATGTCTATAGGAAGATTGCTCTTGTCCAGAACAATAAGGCTGATTGTGTGTTCACCTTCTGAAACATCAATTTTCTGTCTTACATCTTCGCTGCTCAAATCCAGTGTGGCAGACCATGAAATTGTTCCTTCTCTATATTCCGAAGGAGCCGCAAATACTTCGAGCCACTTTGATTCTTTTAAGTCAACATTCTTGTCATCTGTAAGGTAAAGCTTAAGAGGATTTTCTGCATCTTGTTTTCCGCTGACTTTTCCTCCAAGAGAAACAGAGTCAGAACTTTTCTTAACTGCTTTGTTTCCTTCTGTAAGTGTTACTGTAGGAACATCACCTGTTACCTTAAAGAAAGATGACCATTCACTTGAACGTTTTTCTTCATCTTCATTCATGTCCCAAACCTGAACATGAATCTTATATGTGTTGTCTTCTGCAGGAAGTTCAACAGGAAGCTGTGTTGTTATGCTTCCGCCAATTTCTCTTTCTTCTGTTTTGTATTCTATTTCTTCACCTGCCTGGTTGATTTCATAAATGGTAACCTTATATTTTTCAATACCATCATCATCCATCAGGTTTCCGGATACTGAAGTTTTCTTTGAGAACGATCCCATTGTTGAATCTTCAAATGATCCAACAACTTTAATCTGTGAAACTTCAATTTTTGGTTTGTCGGTCTTCTGATCTACTGTATATTTTTTCTGAGTGTCTTCGTCATAATAAAGAGGAGCAACAAGTTTGTTACCGGCCTTGTCTTCTGCAATAAGACGGATATTCAGATCTTCTTCATCTTTTGCCAGAGTTCTTGTATCAAAATCAATTACAAAGTTCTGTGTCTTTTCAAGTTTCTTGAAAATCCATTTTGATGAATCTTCCGGATCCTGATATTCATAACCGATTGAATCTTTGTTGATTGCAGTCTGTTCATCATTGAAAGAACCAATAATTCTGATTTTTCCGTTTACAAAGTTTGTATTTCCTTTTGTATATTCTGCATAAGATTCTGCTGCCTGAGGAGTTACTGTAGAAATTGTAACTTCAGGAACAACAACGTCATACATTACTGTGCGCTCAAGAGGACTTGTAGATTTGTCGCTGTATGTTGAAATAATTGTAATGTCATACTGGGCGCTTTCATTTTCATCTTCCAGGAATTCCGAAGGAAGAATGTCTCGGTCAAAAGAAAGTTTTGGCTCAGCTTTTTCAAGATCTTCTTCCGAGATGATAATTGTCTTTTCAACTTCTGAGCCTGATTTCTTAATGGTAAATATTACGTTTGGAGTTCCTTCCTGATGGAATGCAGAACCTTTAAGTTTAATCGACTCGCCTTTCTTAACGTAAAGAGTTCCTGCTGCCGGTGATTCCAATGTCAGATTCGGAGCAACACCTTTTGATGCCAGAAGGAAACCATAATATTTGTTTCCGTTGTAAATGCCATTTCCATTCTGGTCATAGGCAACCACTTCAAGAAGATAAGTTCCCGAAATTTTAAGTCCCATAGTATCCGAAACTTTTGCAGTAATTGTGTAAGTGGTTCCCTGCATTTCATAAGCTTCTTCGCGGGCTTTTATTTCTTCTTCTGTCAGTTCGTATTTGTTCTTTCCTTCTGCATCTTTATAGTAAGGTTTGAAAAGAATGATTGGTTCAAGTTCTTTTCCTGAACTGTCTTTTTCAAATTCCCATTCTTCTGTTGTTCCTTTCTGTACAACCTTACGGGCATAAATTCCCATTGTTTCAGGAACAATATCAATTCCGTCACGGCCGGCTTCAACTTTAATAAGAATGTTTTCATCATTTGAAACTGTTGAGTTCTTAAGAGCTGTATATGTTGAAACATTTGTGTAACCACCCATCATGGCAAATGTAGGGCTGTTTTCCGGGTTCAGTGAGAATTCTGAATGTTCTTTTGTATCAGTTTTTTCCTTAAGCCAGCTATAAACTGTTTTCACATCCATATCAATGCTGCGTGTGGTTTCTTCTTTGTAAAGACCGTTCAGAATGTGATACATGTCAGTTACAGTATATTTCTGAAGATATGCTGTAATCTGTTTGTTGTTTTCTTGATAGTAATATTCTGTTGAGT
This sequence comes from Treponema sp., assembly GCA_024402695.1. Classification (GTDB taxonomy): domain Bacteria; phylum Spirochaetota; class Spirochaetia; order Treponematales; family Treponemataceae; genus Treponema_D. The sequence continues at coordinate 21,928 of JAKSTG010000020.1, forward strand.
TTCCTTTTGAGTCTTTATCTTCTGCTGATCCTGTAAAACGACGTGCCGAGTCATAAATGCGGAATTTACAATAGAAGTTTTTAGTTCCCGCATATTTGTCTGTTGTTCCGTAGATGATGTTATATGGATTTTCTGCATTTTCTTCATCAAAAACAGCAGCATTAATATCAATTGATGGAGCAATATTATTTTTTGGAATTATATAGAGGAGTTTATCTTTGTTTTCTGCATCTGCACCGTAAACTTCAATTTCCAGATTCATATTGGCATCATCTGCTGCACGGCCGGAAATAGAGAAATTGCGTCCGTAAGCATCTGTATATGAAACTCCTGAATCTGTTACTCCTGATTTTGGACGTGTTACAACCAGAAGCGGAGCAGTATTATCAATTACCAGAGAAATACCGATGTCTCCGGAAGGTTTTTCCTTTGCATCATATGCACAGGCAGTCACTACATATTTTCCGTCAGGATATGGGAACACACCGTTTTCATCAGGTTCATTCAATTTAATCTGCCATTTTGTATTCTTCTGAACCTTTTCATCTAATATGAGATCGGCTTCTAAAGAAGGGAAAACTTCCCCCGTATCAGTATTTTCAAGATTTACTGTTACTTTTACGACATCACGGTCATCACTACAAACTCCCGATACAATAAACCAGTCACGAATAACCTGGTTCTGTTCTTCCGGGTAAGTGATTTTAAGAGTTGGCGGTATAACATCGACTGATTCACCAAGACCGATTTCACAGGCAGAGACCAGCAAAAGAGCCAGTGATGCAGCTCCTGCAAAAAGCCATCTTGAGATAATTGTTTTCTTTACGTTTTTTTCCATATATTTGCACTCCCGGACAAATTTATATATTTATCGTCATCTAAATTTTTCGGCATTTATTAGAAATTACTTGAATAACCTCTTGTTTTCTTGAAATTTTCGTTTCTACTCATAGTATTTTTTTCTTGAAAATCCCTAATTCCTCCAATATACTTTTAGAGTTCAAAATAATATGAACAAGGAGAAATAGATATGAAAAAGACTCTGTTACTGGCTGTTGCCGTACTGGCTTTTGTAACCCCAGCTTTTGCTGCTAAAAAGGCAAAAAAATCAAAGAAAGCAAAACAGGTAAAAATCGGTGTTATCCAGCTCGTTGAACACCCTGCCCTGGATGCTAACTACAAAGGATTCGTAGACGGACTTGCTGCTGCAGGTTACGTAGACGGTGAAAACATCAAAATTGACTATCAGAATGCTCAGGGTGAACAGGCAAACTGTGTTACAATCGCCCAAAAATTCGTAAATGACCGCGATGACATGATCTTCGCTATTGCTACACCTGCTGCACAGGCTGTTGTAAACCTTACACAGGACATTCCAGTCCTCATTTCTTCAGTTACAGACCCAGAATCTGCAAAACTGGTTGCTTCTAACACAGCACCTGGCGGAAACGTAACTGGTACATCTGACCTTACACCTTGTGCAGCTCAGATGCAGCTCCTGAAGAAAACTCTTCCAGAAGCAAAAACTGTAGGTATGCTCTACTGTTCTAACGAACAGAACTCATTCTTCCAGATTGCTCTTGCAAAAGCAGAATGTGACAAACTCGGTCTCAAATATGTAGACTACACAGTTTCTTCTTCTAACGAAATCCAGCAGGTTGTTCAGTCTGCAATCGGAAAAGTAGACGCTCTCTACTCTCCAACAGACAACATGATCGCTGCAGGTATGGCTACAGTTGCTCAGGTTGCAACTCCTGCTAAACTCCCAGTATTCTGTGGAGAAGAAGGAATGGTTCAGCAGGGTGGTCTTGCTACATACGGTCTGAACTACTACGAACTTGGAAAACAGACAGCTGCTATGGCAGTTCGCATCCTTAAAGGCGAAGCAAAACCAGCTGATATGCCAATCGAATACCTTGAATCTTGTGACCTTTGTGTAAACGAAGAAACAGAAAAAGCTATTGGCGTTACTGTTCCAAGAAACTAAAAAATCTACTATTATATTTAGGCGCCTCAAAAGGGCGCCTATTTTTATTTTTAGGATAACAAAATGGGTATCTTGCTTGCTATTCAGGGTGCCGTTTCCCAGGGTGTTCTTTGGGGAATCATGACACTCGGTGTTTTTCTTACATTCAGAATTCTTGACATTGCCGATCTTACAGTCGATGGAAGCTTTGCTACAGGTGGTGCTATCTGTGCCGTTCTTCTTACAAGAGGAATGAATCCATACCTGACACTGGTTTTCGCTTTCCTTGTTGGAATTCTTACAGGCCTTTGCACAGGCTTTATGACAACAAAGCTTAAAATCCACGTTCTTCTGGCTTCCATCCTTACTCAGATTGCTTTGTACTCCGTAAATATCCGTATTATGGGGAATAAGGCCAATATTCCGCTTCTGGGAACAAAGACAGCCATGAAGCTTTTTTCAGGCCTTTTCAAAAATGTCAAAATGACTGTTACAACATCTTCCCTCATTATCGGGCTGATTGCAGTAACAATTCTTGTTTCAATTCTTTACTGGTTCCTTGGAACCGAAATTGGTGCTTCTCTTCGCGCCACAGGTAATAACGAAAAAATGGTTCGCGCGCTTGGCGTGAATACAGATACAATGAAAATCATGGGTCTGGGACTTTCCAACGGTCTTGTAGCTCTTTCAGGCGCCATGGTTGCACAGAGCCAGGGTTATGCCGACGTTCAGATGGGTGTTGGTACAATCGTTATCGGACTTGCTTCTATCATCATTGGTGAGGTGATTTTTGGAAAACGCTTCGGACTCTGGTACACTTTGATTTCAGTAGTTCTTGGGTCAATTCTTTACCGAATCGTAATTGCCGTCGTTCTTCAGCTTGGTCTTAAATCTACAGACCTTAAGCTGCTCACAGCACTTATCGTTGCAATTGCTCTTTCAGTTCCAACCTTAAAAGCAAAAATCTTTAAAAAGAAAATAGGTGTTGCGGTAAATGACGATGAAAATACCCGTCATTCAAACGTAATCGAAAAAAATAAAGAGACTGTAGAAGCCGGCGTAATCGGCGAAAACAAATAAGGGGGAACGGGAAAATGCTTAAACTTACAAACATTACAAAGACATTTAATCCGGGAACCATTACAGAAAAGAAAGCTATCCGCGGAATCGATCTGGAAATTGAAGACGGTGATTTCATTACAGTTATTGGTGGAAACGGTGCTGGAAAATCAACTCTTCTGAATCTGATTTCAGGCGTTCACATGGCAGATACAGGTTCCATTGTTCTGGACGGAGAAGACCTTACAAAGCTTCCTGAATACAAACGAGCAAAATATCTTGGACGCGTTTTCCAGGACCCAATGATGGGTACAGCCGCAAATATGGAAATCGAAGAAAACCTGGCTATGGCTTACCGCCGCGGAAAGAAACGCGGACTGGGCTGGTACATCAAACAGGATGAAAAACAGGCTTACATTGAAAAGCTGAAGCTTCTTGATCTGGGACTTGAAACCCGTACCCACTCAAAAGTTGGACTCCTTTCAGGCGGTCAGCGCCAGGCAATCACTCTGCTTATGGCAACCCTCCAGAAACCAAAGCTGCTTCTTCTTGATGAACACACAGCTGCCCTGGACCCTAAAACTGCAAAGAAAGTCCTTGAACTTACAGAAGAATTCGTAAAACAGGATAACCTTACAACTTTCATGATTACCCACAACATGAATGATGCCATCCGTTACGGAAATCGTCTTATCATGATGAAAGACGGTCAGGTTGTTTACGATGTTCGCGGTGAAGAAAAGAAAAACCTTACAGTTGCCGATCTGCTGGCAAAATTCAGCATCATCAATGGTAACGAAGGCGCCAACGACCGTATGCTTTTAGGCTAAAATATAGCAAAATTCGTTAAAAAAAGGCGGTTTGTACTGCAAATGTGAGTACAAACCGCCTTTTTTGTATATTTTTGCTTTATCCCGGATATTCCCAGGATTTAGCGCATCTGGCCAATTTCCAGGTTTCCGTTGGCATTGATGTAACCCATAACCGGGTTAGTTGTGGAGTTTGAATAAACCTTTGAGCTTACAAAATCAACGCTGTCTTCTGCACCCTTTCCGGCTTTTAATACCCCGTTAAGGTCCTTATTCAGGGCAACGTTAATTTTGTCTTTTCCAATACCCTTTTCAGTTGGAACATAAGTTACTTCCCACTTTCCTGTGTAGATATTATCAATAGAACCAGCTTTACTTCCTTCCGATTCTACATCTACCAGATAAGCCATTTTTGCACGCTTACTTCCATAGTAACCAATATATGGGATCTGTGGTCCACCTTCTCTTGTGCGTACAACTTCCAAAGTAAGACTTTCCCCCACATCGCCATAATCATCAACTGTTACAACTGGTGTCTGTCCAAAGAAACCAGAATCAGAGAACTTCATTGAAGTATACTTAAGGGATCCTGTTAATTCATCATAGAATGCAAGATGGATTGTATCTGTGTTATCCCCGTTATCGCAAACAACCATCTGAACATCCTGGCCGCCGTATTCTCCAGCGCCCAGAACTTCAATTGTACGGTTCTCCCATTTTCTTGTTCGTTCAAATGAGTTGTTAACATTTTCAACAGCTGTTCCCATATATTCGTCGGAATCAATAAAGAACTCATAAATCGGGAAGGACGGATAAACATAAGTTCCATCATTTACCAGGTAATCATCAGGATTCTCCGGTTTAAATAATTCAACTACAGTATATGTACTTGAATCATTTGTCTGACCTTGTGTCTTATTAATTGGAACAAGAATTGTTTTATTCTGGACTGTTTTTCTTTCAAGAAGTTGTCCGGTTCCCAATACATTCGTACTGTTATAAATAAGATACTCATTTTTCAACGAATCGTCTGACACATTATAGGTCTTTAGACTCATTACTTTATATTTCATATTATCCGGAGTTGTCCAGGCATTTTTTGAAACAATTTTATAAGCCCCAGATTTATATGAAGTAATTGTTTTTAATCCTTCAGGATTATAGAAATCATCGCTTTCTGATTTTGTTCCTCCACTATTATAATGAGTAGATTCAACCCAGTTATCGTTTATATCCAGACTTGTATCTGTAAGAACATAGTAGTTTAAATTTATTGATCCTGAATATGTCGTCATGTAAGGGAAGACTGTATAGAAGGCGTGCTTTTTGTCTTGTCCTTCTTTTCCGTAAACATGTCCTTTCTTTGTATGAGTATTATATTCAGCCAATTCCAGTTCACCCATCTGGCTTTCAGTTAATGAATCAACCTTCTTTCCTGAAGCATTTGTCGAAGTATTATAGGAAATATAAAGTTTGTTCTGGTCATTATCATGCCAGGCAACAACTGGATAATGGTTCTGTCCTACTCCAAGAGCTACAGATTTTCCGGCATTATATTTGTAACTGTTTGCCTTTATTTTTCCATCATCGCTTCCGCTTGATGATTTTTGATACAGTTCCATTACTTCAGTACCATTAAGTGTTTTTCCGGAACTTGCAATTACGTGAACAGTTTGCCCTGCAAGATTCTGCAAAGAGTCCGGTGCGTAGAATGGGAAAGTATATGAACTCGAAGAAGTAATAGATCCGTTTACAAACTTATAGTAAGGATATCCCGGCTTGTTACCATTTGAGTTTGTATAACTTGTCATTGCTGTACTGATCTGACCGTTATATGCATCGACTGAATAATAATAATCAGGGAATCTTCCTGTATAAACTGTTAGATTTCCATTAGATGCATTTTTTGAAGTTGCTTCTGAAAGATCAAAAGGCATAATCATATATTCTTCGTCAAAATCATTTACACTTCGCAAAGAAGATCCCTTAAGGAAATAAACATTATTCATGCGTATGTAGTTTTCATCCAAAACTAATTTCAGTTTGTCTCCTGTTTCATTAAATGCATATATTGACTTGTCGCTGGTGTTAGTTAAAATATCACCTTCATGATATTTTCCTTCCTCGGTTATTGCCTCCGCAAAAGCGGCATAAGAATATCCTTCAGGAATATTAATAATTTTATAATGATATCCTGTAGAATTTGCATAATTGTCCTGTGCATTAGGATTAAACGAAGCAAAAGAAGGGCTTGTTGAAGAAACGTTAACATAAGGGCTCAATACACTTCGTCTATAACGGATCTGATTTGTCAGTGTGTCAGCGTATGCAATATGAACCATTACTGCTCTTCCGGTACTATCAAGAGCTTCTGCCACAATTTGAGGAGAAACAATTCTGTTTGGATTTGAAATCCATTCTGACGAATCAGCTTTAGGATACTTTCTGATATTGATTGTATTACTTTCAAGATCTGATGAACCTGCTCTTCCACGGAATGCATCATAAGGAGAAAGACTAGTATAAACTGTGGCCACACCAAATGCAAAACGGAAATAACCGCCTACAGAATCACCGTTATTATAAGGAGACTGAGCGGCACCATAAGTGTTACCAAACTTATCATAGGCAAAGGTACTGTCTTCATAACCGCCCTGTCCCTTCATGTACGGATACTGACTATATATATCAGTAGCACTTCTTCTTCCAGGCATATTGAAATATTCGCTATTGGAATAAGAGGCACCAATCATATCATTTGTCGGATGGAATCGGACTGTTGGATTTTTCAAATCACTTGATTCCTGAATAGCGATATTTTTGAATTCCCAGACATCCAGGAATACATCGTCTGAAAGGTGAATATTATTCTGCCCGTTAGAAAGGTAGTTCACTTCTTTTGAGTTATCATTCAGATTGTTCAGTGTTTTGATTCCGGTCCCGGTTTCAATTGTAAGAAGCCCACTCTTCATGTTTCCTACATTGAATGAAACATTGTCTGAAGAACATGGAATCACTTCAAATCCATCAGTTCCGAATCCTGTTGCATGAACTGTTACTTCGTTTCCAAAGTTGAATCCTTTAACTGTTACTCGTTCACCATACTCGCTGTCAGATGTATCCCAACTTTTTCCACCTGGTCCCTTTGCACCACGTACAGGATAATGTCCCAGAGCTGTTCTGTTATAAACAGATGGATTTGATTTGTCTTTTTCTCCAAGTCCTGTTTCGATACAAGAAATATATGGAACAACATCCATCTGATATGAAGTGGCTTCAGAGTAATTCCCATCGTGTTCAGCGTTTCCAATTCCTGTATCCACAGAAAAGATTTCTGCAGCAACATCAAGCTGAGATTCTCCGGCAACAAGAGAAGTATCAAGTGAAAGCTCCCATTCAACATAATGATTCTTCTGAGTGAATTCATTTTTGCTGATTGTGAACTGCCATTTTTCTGTATTCATTCTTGCAGAACTTACAACCCATTCCGCAGATCCATTTGTCTTCTTGTATTCTGCAACACGATAGTATTTCTTTCCGTTTACAGTTATTGATCCTGTTCCGAAGTTCACGTCTCCGAAACGTAAGTAAAGTGATGAAAGTTTTACATCATCCCAGCTTGAACCTTTAATGATTACTTTTCCGGAAACTTTCGGATCGCTTCCAAGAGCTACCCCATTTATTTCCAAAGTTTTAATTTCATCTGTAATGTTGCCTTCCAGTTCAATGTGCCCCTTAAGATCGGTTGTTCGCAAGACTTCTTCACTTCCATAGATACTGTTGTCATTAATTGAATTCCAATAGAAAGGTTTAATTTTATTTTCAGGACAAGTCTTGTCCACAGTGTTTACAAGAGCCTTGAATTTCAAGAAGGCATACTGGCTGTCACTTCCGGTTACTGTTTCTTCTGTAGAATCCCAGAAAGTCCATCCGAACCAGCAAGGAGAATCTTTTGTGCTCTTACGGCTCATTGTGTTAAGAGTGTTTACGCCGTTTGAATCTTTCTTATTGTTTTCAATAAGAATATATCCTTTGTCTGTATTCATTCCGGAAATCTCCGGTACATCAGGATTCATGGCAAAAAGGCTGTCCTGTGCAGTTCTGCGAAGAACAGTTATATTCTTTTCATTTTCTGCATTTTCAATCTGAACTGTATACTTAATGTCCCCGTTTCCGCCAACAAATTCGGGAATAAGGGCCAGTTTGTCCTTAATTGTAAATACAAATTCCGATTCTTCTCTTGGAATTGTAATAGTCTGAGAAGCATTGTCGTTTGCATCAAGACATGAATAATATACGAATTCCCCGAATTCCTTCATGTCTTTTGTATTGTCATTTATTGTAGCATTGGCGGCAAATTCAAATGTTCCAGATCCATCCAGGTCAGTTCCCAGAAGAATCTTTGCAAGACGAGGTCCGTTATTTTTTACAGCTGAGGCAACTGATTTGTGACTTGTGTTTCCAACTTTATCAATTGCTACCACATGAAGCTCAATTGGGCCGTCCGAAATATTATCTGATCTGATTGAATCAGACCAGGTTCCGCTGGCGTTTTCAATTGATTTAGAAGAAACGGCTTTTGCATAAACAAGCTGAGCCTCTGTTACCGAGCGGTCAACGTTTCCGTCAAAGGTCACGATTCCTTCCGGTTCATTTACTTCTGTTACTGTGTAATAATTTCCACCAATTCTAATAAGCGATGTATTTGCGCGGATGTGAATATTATTCTTCACCAGATTATGACTGATCTGATTCTGACTTGGACGTGCCGCTCCCGAAATTTTCATAACCGGGATTTCATCATCATTTATGAAGATGTTTCCTGAGTCATTTTCGGCCTGTGCCAAATCAATTCTGTTTGCAGACGGATTTTCAAGAGAACTGATTTCTGTGTCATAAATTCTAGGGTTGATAGAATTTGATCCGGACTTTGTTGTTCGCTTAAAGTAATAAACCAGCGACTGTAATCCTGAGCCCAGTTCTATGAAACTTCCATTCATCTGGAAATACAGGTTCTTGTTTGTTATTGTTCCGTTTCCTGATGCTTCAGCAAGAGAACCAATTTCCGGTGAAGTTTTATCAATGTTGAATTCAACAAAGGTTGGACTGTCTCCACCCTTGCCTGAAACGTTGGTAACAACAAGAGAAGCACGAACTTTTCCATCAACGCCTTCAAGAATCAATGGAAGTGAGAATTCATATTCGCCTGTTCCGGCAGCCATCTCTTTGTAAACAGAATCAAAATGACCTGCGGCGGAATTCAAAGTTACTGCTTCGAAAGTTGCCAGCTTCTGTTTTTCTTCGTCTGAGCTTTCCTGACAGAATCCATCCAGGTACCAGTTGAATCCATCCTTTGGCAAAGGAAGATACATGTTCTCTTTATATTCATAAGTGAACAAAGTTTCACAACCGGCTTCATTTGCGTTTGCCTTGTTTCTCTGAACAAACTTCAGGTTCTTGATTGAAGGTTGGTCAAAGTTTACAACAACTTCTGTGTAAGCCCATCCCTTTGTTTTGCCTGCATAATAAGCTTCTGCTCTGATTCCAAGTTTCGAAACTCTTGTTAGTTTATTTCCAGTTGTTCTGGTCATGCGGCTTGTACTTACAGTTTTTGTCCAGTAAGTATTTGAGTCCGCAAGAATGTACCAGTGCTTGATTGGAGTTACACCAAGAGAGGTTTCAGGAATAACATTACCGTCGGCATCAAGGGCAAATAGTTTTTCGCCGTAAATATACATTCCCCAGCTATAAACAGTCTGGAAATAAGCAAGGAGTTCATCCGACTCTACATTTTCAGATTTCTCAAAACTCTGGTTAATTGTTTCGGAATCAAGTTTTGTTTTTGATCCGTCAGCAGCAACTTCATAAACTTCTTCTTCAAGAGGAAGGATCTGCAGGTGAACTTCATCTACACCGCTTCCACCCTTTGCAAGAACCGAAACATCAATGTCACCACTTACAGCAGTAACTTCGCTTGTTGGATAGTTAAAAGCACATGAAGGGATTTCACTGTTTTCATCGTATGAAATGAACAGATTATTCTGCAGCGTTACGTTACCCAGTTTATCTGTAAGTCTGAAATAAACAGGAACTTTTGAAACGCCCTTATCATCTGAAGGATAATATTCATTTACATACCAGGCCATTTCTTTTTCTGTGTCGCTGTTTGTAAACAGAATATCAAAAGAAGCAGTTCCCGTTACTGTCTTCCATTTTGTGATTTCTTCAACAGTCTGCTGTACTCCGTTATGAACTTCAGGCACTGCATACTGAATCATTGCAGTTCCAGCTTTATCGTCTGTTACAATTCCTGAAACAGTTATTTCACCATAAACAGGATTGTCTTCTTTTGGAGAAGTGATTCTGGCTTTTGGTCCCGAGTGGTCTGTGTTTACATAAACAGATTTCTGCAAAGTTTTTCCAGAACCTGATTTTGCAATCCAGGTGAATTCAGCAGAACCATTTTCTGGGTAAAGGAATTCTCCACTTTTCTTTTCAGTCATATCAAAAGGGCCGGCCACATAAGTATACTGATATCTGTTTCCTTTTTTCGATTCAACGGTATTTCCGTCAGCATCTACATAGTGTGTATCAACCAATTTAAGACTACCCTGTGATTCTGAAATTTCAGCATCTTTAGAATTGATCTTTAATGTAAGAGGAGTGTCCCCATCGATTGGACTTCGTGTAAGTACTTCAATTTTTGCAAAAAGATATTTCTGATTTCCTCCGAAGTAACATTCCGAAACATTTTTCCAGGTGAGATTTAAATCAGAAGTACTGTCACTTGAAGCAACATAAATCATTCCGAATTCAGGAACGTCGGTACTGAAAGTAAACTTAGCACCGGTTCCATCGGCATATTCTTTTGAGCTGTTTTTATATTTAAGGACAATACGGCCGTTTACAGTTTCTTCATTATCTGTAACTGCTGTTGTAAACTTTCCGCCTTTTGAATCTACACAGTAGAAGAAGATTTCATATTCAGTGTCATCATCCAGACGTTCAATTTCTTCTGCCAAAGACCAGGTAACATTTGAAACAGAAATTGGGACCCACTGAGTAAGGCAGTCACTGTCAAAGTCTTCATCTGAATCCGCTTCGTCTCCCAGTGCAAAAAGGGCATAAGCTTCTGGCAAAGATTCTGTTGCGGCTGCTAAGTCTTTATCAAGTGTGAACCATAAATTTGTTACGAGTCCGTCATCATCCTGAATTGTTCCGGTAACGTTTCTATATTTTAATGTACATCCCTGACCATCCGTGTTGGTCATGTTTCCAAGAGTAATTACAGGTCTGTCAGTTTTTGGATCCAGAGTAATCATTCTTGTTGGTGGCACAACGCTGCTCAGCGATGAGTTGCCTGCTGTGTCTGTTGCAAGAACTCTAAGGTTCATGCCCACAATTCCCTCTTCAGTAGAATTGTTTTTTATATCACTATAGTCCTTTGTATTTACAGTAATATTCCAGTAACTTCCGGAAATATCACTTTCATCATAAACCAGATTTCTCCATGGAGAATCTGTAGAAGTTGATTCATACTGAAGAACAATATTTTCAATTTTACCGTTATCTCTTACAGAACCTTTGAATACAAATTCGTTGTCAGTTATTGAACCGACTGCAGGCTGCTCTATATCAACTTTTGGAGGTTCTGTATCAATTGTAATTGAAGCTATTACTTTATAAGAAGAATTTCCCGCAGCATCATAAACCTGAACATATACGTCTGATTCTGTTCCTAAAGAAGAGAACCAATTATTTGTATTATCTGCATCAATTACAAACTTAAATGTAATGATTCCTGTTTGAATGTTTTTTTCCCAGTTAATATTTCCGCGAGTTTTATTTGTGTCAGGTTTATCCGATGAAACCAAATTTGTACTTGGAGATCCAATCCAGCCTTCAATCTTACTGATACCAGACCCAATTTCTGTAAGACGACCTTCAATAACAATATCTGCGGTACCGTTTGAAAGCAGATCAACTTTATCACAAATAATCTGTGGTGCATCAAAGTCTACATTCACTAAGTATTCGCTTAACGATGATTTGTGATCTGCTTTATTTGAATCTTCGGCCGGAACCTTGTCTTCGGCCCATACACTTATCAAAAGTTTTCCCGAAGGTAGACCGTCAAAATCAACCGAGTATCTGTAAATTGTTTTTCCAGAATTTACTGCAACCGGTGTCACCGTTTTTTCTGATGAAGTACCGGTAATTTTTTCTCCTTCTTTTGTAATTTCACAGGTAACACTTTCTACACCGGTTCCTGTGTCTTCAAAATAACCTTCAAGTCGTAAAGTATTTGTCTGGAACCAGAATGTAGAATCAAGTTCACTGTAAGCAGTTCCGTTTACAGTGAAAGTTTTTGTTTCACCGTTTTCTGTCCAGCTGCAAGCTACAGGGGCGTTCACATCATATACGTAATCAATCGAAGAAACTTCTGCTTTCTTTCCACACACATCATAAGTTTCAACTCTGAAAGAATAAGTTCCATCTTCTGCGTCTCCGTCGGAAACATAAGGCAGCTGACGAGAACAGGTCCAAGTCCCGTCATTTCCTACAGTTACCTCTTCTACAAGAACCTCACTTCCCCCGTTAATTGCCTGTAACACAGAAACTTTGCCCTTCAAGGCATTAGTATCTCTTGCAGTTCCGCCAAGAGTAAAGGCTGAAGTAATTACGGAAGCTTCAGGGAAGCCGGCGCTAAGTTCAGGATCATTGAAGTCCACACAGAAAGCTTCTGTTACCACTTCCGATTCATTACCGGCATTGTCTTCAGCATAAACATGAACCCAGTAGTTTCCTTCTGTGCCTTCTTCAAAAAGTTTTGCGAATGACCATACTGCTGGAGCGCCGTTAATTACCGAAGACCAGGCTTCTCCTTTTTCAGGAACTGTTTCCGAAGAATTAATTGCCCAGAAGATTTTTGAAAGTCCTGCGCCGTTTTCAGGATCAGTTGTCTCTCCGTTGAATCTGAAAGTTTCTGCTTTTACAATTTTGTTTTCCACAACCTTGTCTTTAGCAGTAGGCTCTGTAATTGTAATCGTGTTCACTTCAGGCGAGTGAATGTCGTAAACTACTTCGAAAGTATCAGAAGAGATTTTTCCTGAAGTATCTTCTACGCGAATTGTATAAGTGTAGATTCCATCAACTGCAGCGAAATCTCCTGAAGGGAATTTCTTTTCACCCGTACTCCAGGTTCCTGTAGTTGAATCTGAAAGAGAAATTGCAATCTCAATAGGATCGCCGTTATTTTCTGTAAGATAAACTTTTTCCGGCAGACAGCAGGAATCAAACACAGTTCCCGAAAGAGCAAAAGTTTCGTTCACATTTTTCAGTGCTTTTATTTCTGAAGCGAAAGAAATTTCCGGCTTCTGAAGATCCACATGAAATTTTCTTTCTGCTATATCAGAAACCAGTTCTGTTTCATCTACCAGTTTGAAGAACAAAGAATATTCGCCTTCGCCAATTCTGTCTTCCTGTGAATCATGTCCTGAAACAAATCCCTGGAAGAAGTTAATTCCTGAACCATCCAGTCTAAGCCATTTGTCTTCATCAGCCTGAACAGTTTCGCCGTCGGCACCATGTTTTACAAACTGATAGAAAACATCTTTAATGCCTGAACCTGTTTCTTCTATCACTCCCTTGAACTGATAGTTGTCTGAAGAAATGTAGAATCCGTCTTCAAATGGTTTTGAAATTTCTTTGATTACAGGAGTTGTGTTATCGAGGAAATAAGTAAATCCTGTGTCTGTATATTTTTTGTTTTCATCAAGGACTCTTAAAATTAAAGAGTTGGTGCCTTCTGTTGTAAGACCTGTGAATATTTTTGAGAAATCAAGTTCTGCTTCCCAAGTTGCTGTAGTTCCCGAGTAGTAAGGATTGTCAGATTTTGAACTTCCTGCTTCCCAGATTTTTACCCACTTATCAATTTCAGAAATGCTCTTGTCATTGCTATCAAGAAGATAAATTGTAAGAGGATTATCATCGCTGCTTTCGCCGCTAACATTTCCTTTTATTGTAAGCTTACATTTTCCTTCAGGCTTCTGAGTAACAAATTCTTTATTTCCTTCTGTCAAAGAAATCTCAGCCATGTTGCCCGAAATTTTAATGAAACTTTCATAAACAGTTTTTTTGCCGTTAACGTCTTCGGCTTCAACTACAAGATAATAGAATCCCGAATCACCTGGCATCTGTTCAGAGAAATCAAGACGCACATTATTTTTTGGATCTAGAATTCTTGTTGTAAAACTTTTTGAAACTTCATCTGCTTTGTAAGTTAGAGTTTCAGGATCTGCATCGTAAAGACTGATTTTTGCAGAAGCGACTCCATCATCATCCTTAATGTTCCCTGTAAGGAATTCCATAAGGTTCAAAGTAGAAAGTTTCTGATTTGTAGAAAGCCATTCGCCAGCCTTAACAGGCTTAATCAGATTTTCAGAAATATTGATTTCCGGAAGATCTGTTTTCTGGTCGATGATAAATTCATCAAGGATACTTACCGCTTCATTTCCCGCAGGATCCTTTGCCTTGATTTCCACTACCAGTTTTACTTCCGACTCTACAGTTTTCAATTCTTCAATATCGGTTTCAATATTCTTCAAAATGAAAGACGGAGTCGAAAGGTCCTTTCCTTCTTTTATGAGAACTTCTTTTCCATCATAACGCCCAAAAATTCTGTATGACGATTCTTCAAGTCCATACAAATCCTGAATAAGTCCGGTAATTGTAATCTTTCCGTTTACGAATTTTTTTACAACTTCACCATTGTCATCTGTTTCGTTAACAACTGGACTTATCTGTAGGCTGCTGATTGAAGGCTTATCTGTGTCCTTCATTACAGTTCGCTTTTCTTCTGCCTGAACTTCTCCGTAAATTGCGCGAACAATAATTGTGTTTGAACCTTCAGCAAATTCCTCCAGCGGAATCTTATAATCAAAATTATTTATCACATCTCCAGAAGGATCTGTATATTCTCTGTCGCCAATAAACAGATGAACTTCAGGAATGCCTTCATCATGTTCTGCAATTCCCGAAACTTTAAGTCCTTCTTTCTGAAGGAAAATCAGATCGTTGGAAGCAACCGGTTCCAGAATTTTTACTACTGGAGCGGCCCCGTTTGAAATCAGCTGGAAACCGTATACCTCTTCATTTTCTGTGCGGAAATCATTTCCCTTAGAGTCCCAACCCTGAACTTTAATAATGTAATAGTTTCCGACCTGAAGTCCTTCTGCAGTTTTTTTAATATCAACACTGATGTTTCTGTTGTAACTTCCGTTTGCCTTAATTTTCAGACCACGTTCTTTTAATTCTTCTTCATCAGTAATGAGCTTATTATTTTCTTTATCAATTGCGGCAGGGAAAAGAACAATTCCCTTTTCATTATCTTTCACCTTTCCTTTGTCATCACACTGATATGCAACAACCGAAAGAGAATCTTCAACTATAAGATATTTATCAAGACCAGCCTGAACGTTAATTCCAATGCTTGTACCGTTCTGAATTTTATTTTCAGACCAGTCAATTTTTTCGTTACCTGCCATTGAAATTGAACTGTACTGCGAAAGGGAATAAACCGGATTGTTTTTCGGATTCAGGGAGAAGGAAAATCCTTTTGTAAAAGTTTCATCAATAAAATAGAAACCTTCAGAACAGTTTCCTTTGTCTCCTTCTTCCGCGGGATTTTTTCTTGCAAAGTCGTAAGCCAGAACTTTTCCGTAGAAAACTTTTTCTCCGCTGCCATCCCCGTAGATCTTTTTATAGAAGCCTTCTTTCTCTGCAAAGTCTGTAATCACTTCACTGATTTTTGCCGGCACGTCTTCAAGAGTTAAAGGAATTTCATTTCCATCTTCATCTGTAACAACAGGCTTTGTTAAATCCTTGTCGCTGTAAAAATAAAATTCCAGGAGTGAAGTTCCTGAAAAGTCTGTTACTTGACCGTTAACGTTCAGCTGCTGACCGTAGTATTCATGAGAATAAGCTGTGTTTGATGTGGATGGTGTTTCCAGAACTAAAACAGGAGCGGTGTTATCTATAAAGAAAGAACGTTCTGTTTCGTTTTTACGTTTACCGCTGTCCAGAACTGTTACTGTTGCCTGGTATTCACCGTCAGGAAGTTTTCTTTCGCCGGTTTCTTCATCGATTGAGTTATCAACATTTACAATCCATGATTTCTTGTCTTCGGAAAGTTCCCCGTCGTATGGACCGTATTTTGTTTTTGAATTCATTTCTTTTAAAATCACAGAAACTGATTCAACAAAAGTATCGTCAGAACAGGTTCCAGAAATTTCAAAAGAGTCGCGAATATAGTCTATGCTTTCAGGCGATTCAATGTATACTTCCGGTTTCTGGGCATCAATCTTCTCTCCAAGCCCGATCTTACAGGAAGTAAAAAATGCGCAAAAAATCCCTGCAACAGAAAATGCAGTCCAAAAGAATTTTTTACCCCTAGTTAATTTGAACATAATAACCCCATAAAAAAGTAAATAGGTACTCTCTTCAAACTTCGGTATAAATGATTGGACTTTTTAGATATTTCTACTAATTAGAAAATTTTTTTATTTCCCGCTATTTCTTTCGTAAAATACGCCGTCTTCGTATCCCTGAATAGATTTGTCGGATTCTGCCATTTCCAGGCGTTTCATAGCCCACATGCAGTATTCAGAATTGATTTCACAGCCGGTAAACCTGCGGCCCAGTTTCTTTGCAACCACGGCAGTCGTTCCGCTTCCCATAAAAGGATCCAGAACCAGGTCTCCGGGTTTTGAGCTTGCAAGAATCAGCTTTGCAATAAGTTTTTCTGGTTTCTGTGTAGGATGGTCAGTATTTTCAGGCATAGACCAGAATGGAACCGAAATGTCATCCCAGAAGTTGGAAGGACATGTAAGGCGGAATTTGCCTTCTTCGCTTTCTTCCCAGTCTTTCGGTTTGCCGTTTTCCTTATATGGAGCAATTACACGGCGTTTCTGTTTTACAGCGTCCACATCAAAGTAAAAATCATCAGAAACGGTAGCAAACCAGATATCTTCTGTACAATTCTTCCAGTTATGTGCGGCACCGCGGCCTTTTTCCCGCTGCCATGTAATACGATTTTGCACTTTAAGGTACTTTTTGCACATTTTGTACAACGAATTTGAGCATTTCCAGTCTCCGCAAAGATACACAGAGGCTGTGTCTTTAAGCAAAGGCATAAGGCGCGGAAACCAGCTTTCCAGGTAAATTTCATAGGCTTCGTCATCAGTTCCGTGGAATTTGATGTCACCGAAGTCTTTGCTCAGATTATAAGGAGGATCCAGAATAAGGAGATCAACAGATTTTTCAGGAAGGACTTTTACAAAATCTTCCAGGGAATCATTGAAAATACAGCCGGCAAAATCCTGGCACTGTCCATTCCCTGCATGGCGCAGTTTCCCTTCATAAAGCTTTTTTTCTTCTTCCGATATAGTCACCGTTCTGTTTCTTGGAGCTCTTTCCTTATCCATGATTTTTTTCCTTATTGATTATCAATTCTTCACTATACCTTATTTTTACCTTTTACTGTATCATTATAAACATGACACATAAAATGATGGAACTGCAGAATCTTGCAGTAAAAAATGGACCGCTCTGCGTTGGACTGGATACTGATCCTTCTTACATTCCTGAATCAGTTTTAAAAAATTATTCATCAGCCACAGAAGCTGTTCTTGCATACAACAAGGAAATTATCCGCCGTGTAGCCGCCGACAAATCTGCCTGCTGCTGCAAAGTTCAGATTGCTTACTATGAAGCTATGGGTCTTGAAGGCATGAAGATTTATGCCGAAACACTGAAGGCTGTAAAAGATGCAGGACTTATCTGCATTTCTGACATCAAACGCGGAGACATTGCCGCCACAGCCGGTGCCTATGCACGCGCTCACTTCACAGGCGACTTTGACACAGACATCATCACAATCAACCCTTACATGGGATTCGATACACTCAAACCTTTCACAGAATACTGTGCTCCAGAAAAAGGCGGTAAAGGTGCTTTCGTTCTCCTGTGTACTTCAAACCCTGGAATGGTTGATATCGAACACCAGGAACTTAAAGACGGTTCACTTCTTCTGAACCGCGTTGGTACAGAACTGGAAAGAATCGGCGAAGAATGGAAAGAAACTTATGCTGACCAGACTTGTGGCCCTATTGGTGCGGTTGTTGGTGCAACACAGGCACAGGATGCAAGAAAACTTCGCGATCTTTATCCTAACACATTCTTCCTGATTCCAGGATACGGTGCTCAGGGTGGTGCTGCTGAAATTGCTGCAACACTTTTAGACAGAGCCGGCGGTACAGTAAACTCAAGCCGCGGTATTCTCTGCGCCTACAAAAAAGATGCTGACTTTGCTGCAAAACTCGAAGCCGGAACTCTGACAATGGAAGACATTGCCACAGCCGCTCAGAAAAATGCACTGTTCAGCAAAAACGAATTAAATTCTTTTAGAAAATAATATTGGCACCCCGCAGGCATCCGCCTGCGGCCGGGCTGCTACGGGTTCGCTAACGCTCATTCCTATGGGAACGCTTCGCGCCCTTCGCATCCCTGGTGCAAAGGAGCTTCAAATGTTCGGAAGAAAAGACAAAGAAGAAAAACCTAAAAGTCCTTGGGATGCTGTAATGAATGATGACGAAGAAGAAATGGAAGCAGTTCCTGACTGCGGCATTGACTTCGTCCACCAGTGGAAAGAGCTCGTAGGCAAACGCCTTATTCATAAAGAATACTGTATCGTTGTTCTGATTGTTTCTGCCGAAGAACTGGCAAAGAAAAAGAAAAATGGCCACTGCCAGCATGAATACACAATCCTTCATAAAGGCCAGTGCAACGTCCTTACAGACGACGACATTGCAACAACCTGGGATTTATTAGACTAAACCAATATAAAAAAGCCTCCCCAAAGGAGGCTTTTTTATTTATATTACAAAGAATTAGAACTTTTATTCATTACGGAATTTTCTGAACTTTCCGACTCCGCCTGATTCTTCTATGCTGTATACAAACAAAGCAGCTCTGGCACCGCAGAAGTGATCCAGCATAAAGCGAAGCTTGTGTGCTTTCCCGATTTTCTTCCAGTCACCGCCATCAACACGCCACCAGAAAGTAACTTCATCTTTCAGATTTCTGAAATCAAATTCCAGTTTTACTTCAACTGTATTACCTTCAATTCCAATTTCGTCAGTTATTTTATCCGGCAAACGATTGTTACGGTTTGCTTCAACTTTTCCGTCTGGATAATTTGTCTCCCCACGGACCACATAAGTTTTTCCCTCTTTCTTTGTAAGCCCCACAAACCCGTAGCAGCTTTCAAAAGCGGCAAGACCCATAACGTCCCCGTCCTTAAGTTCGACCCCATCCAGAACAACACTGGCCTTTGGTTCAGGTCCAACAAGACGCTGAGTCAAAGTGTTGCGAACTGTCACAAGATTCTGTTTCCTGTATTCAGTCTTAATGCACAAAGCTTTGTCTTCGATCCACCAGTTTTCATCTTTCGGAATATGGTTCCATTCCCAGGCCGATTTCAAAACCGGGTGAGACTTTACATCTTTACAGGCGCCGTCGCTGCCTGCAAGGACTTCGCCGCCTTTAAGGCATCCGCCATCCTCGTAATCAAAATCATCGTTCTGTGCCAAAGGTTCGTATTTGTAGCCAGGATTAAAATCTTTAACTTCCAAAGTCTTAGGCGCTTTTCCATTCATTCCAAAAACTGGATATCCGTCTTCGCGGAAAGTAACCGGAACAAGACAGGGCATGCGACCCTGAGCTCCGTGATCCTGGAACAAAACGCCGTACCAGTCTCCGTCAGGCGTATCAACAATTCCGCCCTGAGCAACTCCTGCACCGAACTCGCCCATGTCTGAACAAAGAACGTCGCCGCCTTCCCATTTACCATTCAAATCATCTGTCATGAAAACTGCTTCTGTTCTCATGCTGTTCTTTGGCCAATGAATTAAAGTAAGCAGATATTTTCCATTCACTTTATAAAGATGACTTCCTTCGTAACCCAGCGGAACTTCATCGCTGTCGCGGAGAATCAGTTTATTAAGACCACCAGCTTTTGGTGAAAAATCTTCTGCAAGTTCCGTAAGGCGAATTTCGCGGTTTCCGTGAACTACATAAGCCTTTCCGTCATCATCAAAAAACAGTCCAGGGTCGTAATAAAACCCTGCAATTTTTGTCTGAGTCCACGGACCTTCAATTTTTTCTGAAGTGTAAAGATAAGAACAATGAGTGTCGTTGGCAATGTGAAGAACGTAGAACTTCCCGTTGTAAAACTTTAAGGAAGCTGCCCACATTCCGCTGCCGTAAATGTTCTTTCCGTTTTCCATACGGGCAGCTCCGTAATCTTCCAGTTTGTCATACACATGACCGGCAATTTCCCAGTCTGCAAGATTATAGGACCGCATAATTATTGCACCCGGCATAAAGTGCATGGTTGTAGAAATCATGTAAAATGTATTACCAACACGTATAACATCAGGGTCCGGCATATCGGAATAAATGACAGGATTTTCTACAGTTTTTATGGATTTTGGCATACAAAACGCCCCTTTTAACGTCAAATTCAGCACAATTGCTGTACATACAAGAAGTTTAATAAGCTTCATAAAATCATTATATCATAATTTAGTTAAACGTTTAACATCAAGTTTCATGTATTTTTAGAAAAAAAAGCCGGGTAAAAGAGGTTTCCTTTTTCCCGGCCCATGCATGTTATGTTTTTAATAATTATTTAGTGAAGTATAAAGTATCATATGGAATAACTGCTTTAATCATTCCACCTGATTCATCTGTTTTTCTATACACAGCCCACAAAGATAAATCGTATTCACCGGAAACCCAATCATTAAAATCTCTTTCTCCGTCAATACTAACGGTACCCATACTATAGCCTGATCCATTAGTTTTTGCATAATATTCTATCTCGAATAAAGAAAAATGTTCTGAATCAGGAAAACTGATTTCAGGAGCTTCTGTTATTTTAAACTTAAAGTCGCTATCTATAGAAGCAGTTCCTTTAGATTCAATATTCATTTCTTCTGCATTCTCTACAAAAGCTGTACCGTAAATAGTATTTCCAATCCAATGTTCAGTTTCACTATTAAAATGAATGCTAAAATTACATTTACCCAAGTCAAAAACATACGGATAATAAATAGTATTATCACCTTCGGTTATTAAAGTTTCTAATACTGGAGTACTATAAGAATCTACATGAAGAGTCATATATTTTGCCCCTTCCGGAATTTCCATCTCGTTTACTTTAATTTTAATTCCAGGTTCATCGCTTGAAGAAAGATCATAATAAGTTTTTGCAATATTATCCCAGTCGACTGATTCCGTAACATAATCATTCATAAGCGGAACAAAATATGAAGCCCCTTCCTTTTGCGAAACTGCATAAATCTTATAAGCATAGCCGTCAAAATTTCTTTTATCAGATTCATAAATACTGCGGAAAATGTTTACTTTTTCCTCAAATGAATAATAATTTACAAATGAGGAATAGTTTCCGGTATCTTTCCATCTCATTTTATAAAGAACACCATAACCTTTATTTTCAATTTCTATTCCATTACGTTTAATTACTGGAGGAACAACCATTTTCAAAACACCGTTATCCATAGTAAAGCTACCTGGTAATTCCAGAGAAACATTTCCCGTTTCTGGTGTATATTCAAATTTTATAGAAGAACTTATATAATACATCTCCTGCAGTTCTACCTCTATATGATATGACATTCCGGGTAATACATCAGGATATGAAATTTCATTTCCAGTCCCACTTGTAACCATAATATCATCTATTCTAAGATTATAACCTGTATAATTTTCAGGAAGATATTCTTCGTTTATCTTAAATTTTATTCCCTTTGAACCGTCTGAAATAATTTCATAAGGTCCTTTTATCTGTGACCAGTCAACTGTGAAATGTTCTTCTTTTACCAGTACAACTGAAAATTCGTTTTCTCCATATTCATTTGCAGTTATGCTGTATGTAAATTCAGTAATATTATTATTCTTATAATAATCCCAGTTATTACCAAGTAAGTTCGTATTCCCTTCTTCTAAATTATAAAAATACTCAGCCCTAATATAATCAGAAAAATCAGGATCTCGATATTGCAGCCTAAAGTCATATCTTGGCGAAACTACATTCTCACCAACCTTTACAACCGGCTTTGTAAAGCTTAATACACCATTATCAACAGAATGTGATCCACCTTCAAATGAAATATTACTTTTTACAGGAGTTGCAGTAAGTTTGAATTCCTTTAAAATCAGTTTAAAAGACTCTTGCTGTTTAAGATATTCAACTATAATTTTATAAGTGCTTCCTGGAACCACATTTGGAATTTCTATTTCTGTCTGAGAAGCAGGATAATTTTTGGCTGATGAAGAACCACCTTCTTCTAAACTCCACCTAACAAAAATTTCCGTTGTTTCAGCCGGAATTGAAGCTTCATTCAATTCCAGTTTTATTCCTAAAATTTCTTCCCCGGTAAGTGCAACAACAGGTTTTGGAATCTGCGACCAATTAAAATTTACATCAAAAAGACCGTCTGTATTTTCATCTGTTGTAAACTGAACAAAACAATAAAGAGGATTATCTTCTGTGCCCAATTCCAGTGCAGCAGCAAGTTTAATTCTGGTTTCTGCACTTTCTAATGTCGGATCAATATCACGTCTGAAAATTGCTTCTGCTATATTGCATTCCGTTCCCTCAAATGGTTCCTGGCTTTCAAAAGAATGCAAACTGCCTTTATAAAGCACATCCAATAAGTACATATAGCCACTTTCTACTGTCTGATCATCAAGTCTTAATTTTGGTTCCTTTGTAATTTTTAAAACACCAGTATTACTGTCGATTGTAAACTCGCCTGGCTGAATTACACTTAATAAACCAGTCTTTGGAACTATAGTCAGTGGACGACCAATCGAATAAAATGTTTCATTTGCAAGCATCCCTTTCAACTCAATCTTATAAGTCTTACCAGGTTCTACATAAGGAACTTCCAGGACTCCAGACGGATCGAAGATTGGCATGGTTGGCATATCATTTACGAAAAGTATAACCCCTTCAGTTCTAGAAATATCTATATCATCCGGTGTTATATTATATTCAATCTTTACTCCCACTGTTTCAGCATCAGAGGCATCCCAGATAGTGTTTGGAATTTTATTCCAGTCAATAGAAAAATATTCCTGTTTTGCTTCAATAAAGTTTTTACGATATTTAACAGCAATACCTGAAGTAAAATCAGTCCATTCATAATAGAGTGCAAAATAAAAATCTAAATCTTTTCCAACCAGATCTGGAGCTGATTTTGCAATCACTGTTCCCATATCCCAGTCTTCAGGGAAGTCATCTCCGGCATTATTCCAAGCGCCAAAATTTCCCCAGCTCTTACTGGTTATCCATTTAAAATCCCCATAAGCAACTTCACAATCATAATGTCCATTTTCTGGAATTGTAGAGCCGGAAATTATTTGGTTACCTATTTTAAATTTCGGATATACATCTGTATGACGAACCCCAACATTGTTTACTGTAAATTTTGGAGCTTCAAGAATTTCAACATCGCCTTTTCCACCACTAGCTACAACCTTCTGCTTAGTCTCTGAAATTCCTATCCAGTTTTCATCATAGTAACTGATTAAAATTTCGTAGGATTTCCCTTTTTCAACATATGGATATTCAAATACCGGACTTTTTGCTAATTCCTTATTATCTGCCCGTTGGATAACACTGCCATCCATATAAATATCACGTATACCTGCGTTAGCTGGAATTACCGCTGGATCAATAGTAAACTTCAATCCATCATAACTTCTGTCAAATGTCAGATAAGGGCTGTAATTTTCCCAGTCAATAACGAAAGCATTTTCCTGTTCATTGGTAAAGAACTTCCAGATGTAGTCACCATACTTTTCTGAAGGGAAAATAAAACGCAAATTTAAGGTCACCTTTTCTTCTGGTTTTTTATTTTCCAAAACATGAGCAATATCAATTGCATCATAAGTTATTCCGTCGAATGGGATTCCGGCATAGTAAGCAAAAGTTTCAGGTTCAAAAGGCTGAGCAACTGCATAAGCAACTGAATCAGGTAAAATGCTACCATTCAAAGTTACTTCAGGCTGCTGGGTAAAAAGAACTGAATAGTTTTCATACTTCCAGGCTGGCTGTTTTATTGTTTTGAGTTCTCCAAGACCGCTTTTTGCCTTAACTTCAATTTTATATTCTTTAAGAATAGTTCCGTTTTTACGATATTCAATCTGGAATGTATAAGTGTTTCCTTTCTTTACGTAAGGATATCCCCATTCATTTTCCTTATAACGGTCTTCGTTTGGTTCATTATAATCTGTCTGAGCAATAAGATTTCCATTAAAAATGATATAACGAACATCTGCATCTTCTGGAATTGCGTCTTCAGAAATATAGAGCAGGACACCTTTGTAATAGCTGTTTGAAATATCCATTACCGGTTCAGCAGCCTGTTTCCAGACTGTGCATTCAACCACAGCTTTATCACTTTTGTTTCCAGTTGTGTCCATTGTACGGATTTCAAAACTGTATTTTGTATCCTCTTCAAGATCGTTCAAGTAAACATAGCCTCTTCCCTGAGGAACAATAATACTTTCTGAATCGAAACTTACAGAACGCACTGCTACCGATTTTGAATACTTGATTTCATAACAAAGAACATCTTCGTCTGTAGCATCTGTCCATGAAAGACGGATTTTGTCTCCAACAATAATTGCTTTAAAATCTGTTACTTTTGCAGGAGGAACTTTATCTTTTTCTTCAAGAAGCATTCTTAAATCTTCTGCTGTCAAAGAACCGATAATAATTTCCATTTCATCATCTGTCAGCTGGGAAATAATCCATGCTGATGTTCTTTTTCCTGCATAAATCTCTTCGAAGATTTCCAGTTTTTCTTCTTCTGTCAAAGAATGATCCTGAAGAGATTCAATTTCTTCAGCTGTCAAAAGTTCAAGGAAGGTTCCGTCATTTCTTTTGTCTGCCAGAATCTGGTCAAAGATTGCAAGCTTATTTTCGTCTGTAAGAATTGTCTTCAAATTCTCAACAGTTGCTGATTTTATGATTTTATTTTTTTCTTCTTCCGTCAGTTCAGAAATAATCCAGTCAGAAGTTCTTTTGTCTTTATAAATCTCTTCGAAGATTCCCAGTTTATCTTCATCTGTAAGTGAATTGTCCTGAAGTGATTCGATTTCTTCGGCTGTCAAAAGTGAAAGGAATGTTCCGTCATTTCTTTTCTTTGCCAGAACCTGTTCAAAAATTTCCAGTTTTTCTTCTTCTGAAAGTTCAGAAATAATCCAGGTTGAATTTCTTTTTTCTTTATAAATTTCTTCAAAGATTTCCAGCTTTTCTTCTTTGCTGAGCTGAGAAATAATCCAGGCTGAAGTTCGTTTTCCTGCATAAATTTCTTCGAAGATTTCCAGCTTTTCTTCGTCTGTCAAAGAATGATTCTGAAGTAATTCAATTTCTTCTGGTGTTAAAAGTTCAAGGAAAGTTTCTTCACTTCTTTTTTCTGCCAGAATCTGTTCAAAGATTTCCAGCTTTTTTTCGTCAGTAAGATATTCTAAAAGTCTTTCCTGAAAGAAAGTTTCTTTATCTTCTTCGCTGAGTTCTACACTTCCAGTTGCCGGTGTCTTTATTTTAAGCTCGGCTTTGATTTCTCCGGTTTCATTATCTTTCCAATAGAAAGTATAGTCAGTACTGCAGTCCAGATCATCTACAATATATTCTGTAATTCCCTTTGGAAGAGCAACTTCATTTTTAAGTCTTCCAGCTTTTTCTTTACATCCCAGAATTACATTGCTGTTTGATTTCCAGGCAAGAACTACTGTTGCTTTTCCAGCTTCAGAAACTGCGGCCGCTCTGGCATTTTCAATTTCCAAAGCTACACCCGGCTTGTCAGGTTTTCCAGGAGTTGTAACACTTGGGTTACATCCGGAAAAAAGAAGCGCAACCATTAAAAAGGCTGCAAATAAAACACTTTTTGTTTTCATAATCACTCCCTATACATTTAAAAATATATACAGAATAATTTTAACATTATTTCTTTATAAAATCCCTACGATAATTCCCGCAATTACAATTACGGCACAAATACACTTATGCAGAATATCTTTTTCCTTAAATACGAATTTTCCAGCAACAATAGCCACAATTACACTGCTCTGTTTTATAAGGGTCATAATTGTAACCTGACTTTCCGGCATACCGTTGGCAATAAACAACACCTTGTCCATGGCTATTAAACCAGCAGCCAGAAGATAAACCCATATATTTTTCCAGATGGATCTGTCAATTTTTGCCCGGGTTACCAGTGCATAAACTGCATAATAAATGACCATAAAAAGGGTATACCAGAACTGCAGCTGACTTGAATTCATTTCTTTCATCAAAATTTTATCCAGCAAACCCGAAACTGCGTTCAAGATGCATGACAAAAAGGCCAGTAAAATGAATAAAGTCTTGTTTTGTACAGACAAAATTCCCTTTTTTTCTTTGCAAGATTCTTCCTCTTCAGGTAATCCAATGCCTGCTTCTGCGATCTCAGCATCTTTTTTCTTAAAGGGATTAAACTTCAAAAACAAAAGACCTGCGCTCACCAGCACAAGACCAATGCCTTTATTCAAGGTAATTGTTTCTCCAAGAACAAAAACTCCAAGCAAGGAAGCAAACAAAACTCTGGACAGATCCAGAACCCCGATCAAACTTACAGGCAACTGCTTAATGGCCTTAAAGCCTGCAATCCAGGCAACAAAAATTACAAAGGCTTTTACTGCAACCCAAAAATACTGACGGCCCGTAAGCCCCATGGCATTAGGCAGCTGAGGCGTAGCAATAATTAAAGAGATAAAAGTATAAATAAGGAGAACTTCAGTTACTGTATTTTTCTCCAGAGCCTTCTTCTTGAATATCTCACGGGCACCTTTAATAAGCCCGTAACAAAGGGTAAGCAGCATCCACATGTTTTCATTATAGCGAAAAACGAGATTTTAATTCGGTTCCGTCAAAAATCCACATGATGATTTCAACCTTTTTTTTCTTTATACTGAACATATGCTGAAACTCCCGGAACTTCCCGTAAGTCCATACATTTCGCAAATTGCCGAAATCCTCAAAAATTCTCCTTCCCGGTTCCTTATTTTAACAGCAGAAACCGGGGCCGGAAAATCAACCGTAGTTCCAGCTGCCCTTCCAGAATTTTTCAGCGGCAAAATTCTAATGACGGAACCTCGCCGTATTGCGGCCCTTTCCATTGCAGAACGAGTTTCAGAAATCCTCGGAGAACCTTGTGGAAAAACCTGTGGTTACAAAATCCATCTGGAAAACAAAATATCTTCCGAAACAAAAATCGAAGTGGTCACCGAGGCTGTTCTTTCCCGAATTCTCCAGAATGATCCTTCCCTCGAAGGCTATTCCGTAATTCTTATAGACGAATTCCACGAACGTTCCGTTACAACAGACCTGAACCTTGCATTTTTGAAAGAAGCCATGGAACTTCGCGATGACCTTTTTGTCATCATCATGTCGGCCACAATCGAAACAAAGAAACTTTCGGAATACCTTGCAGGTTCAAGTGATTCTTCCTCGGTTCCTGTTCTGGAAATTCCTGGAAGAACTTTTCCTGTGGAAGTTGAATATAAGCCTGATTCTTCCCCGGTTCGCGCAGTCTACGATGAGCTGGACAAAACCAATCAGGTCATTCTTACTTTTCTGCCAGGCATAAAAGAAATCCGCAAAGCAGAAAATGAACTCCGGGATTTCCTTTCTTCTTCAAAAGCAGAAACAGAAATCCATGTTCTTCATTCAAGTGTTTCTCTTTCGGACCAGAAGAAAATCTTTTCGCCTCTCCCTGAAAATACAAATCGTGTAATTCTTTCTTCTGCCATTGCAGAAACTTCACTTACAGTTCCTGGCGTTACCACAGTAATCGATTCAGGCCTTGCAAGAATCAACCGCATAAACCTGAACCTTGGAATGGAATCTCTGGTAACCGAAAGCGAAAGTGAATTTAGCGCGGAACAGAGAAAAGGTCGTGCTGGTCGAACTCAGGCCGGACGGTGCATCCGTCTTTGGAACAAAAATGATCCAAGAAAAAAATCCCTCCTTCCGGAAATTCTCAGAAGTGACATCACTTCCCTTGTTCTTGAATGTGCGGCCTGGGGAAAAAATCTTTCCGAGTCTCAGGGCTTTTTCCTGGACTCTCCATCTGCCGCAGGAATAAAAACTTCATCGGTCCTTTTACAGAACATGAACTTTCTGGATAGCGAAAATAAAATCACCACAAAAGGCCGCCTTGCTCTGGAAGCAGGACTTTCGCCACGCCTTGCAAATCTGATTTTCTTTGCTGCAGAAAACCCTTCCGTAAAAGAAGAAACGGTCCAGCTGATTTTAAAATATTCAAACTACGCAGAAACAAAAGGTGAAATGCAAAAACGATTCTGCGACGACATAAGAAAAAAAATCCAGAACGCACAGAATGCCTTGAAAGGTTTTACTCGTGGAAAAAAGAAAAACACCGCCTGTAAAGATTTAACTTCAGCTCTAATTTTCTCGGGCTTCCCTGACAGGCTGGCAAAAAAATGTGATCCGCACAACGCCTCTTTGGGGACTTCGGTTTCCCGCCAGGGCGGCGAAAAAATCACATATCAGTTCCCTAACGGCCACACTGCAGTTCTGGCAAAAGACCTTACTTTTTCTCAGGCTCCAGACTGGCTCATTGCTCCTGAAGTTCTGGCTACCTCTTCTGGAGGAACAATTTTCAGCTACGAACCAGTTTCAGAAGAAGACGCACTTTCACTCATTTCTGATTTCTTGAAAGAAGAAACAGAATGTTTCTTCAACGAAGACTGCACCAAAATCAGTAAATTTGTTTATACAAGATATGGAAAAATCACCCTTTCGGAAAGGAAACTTGCTGCCACAAAAGAAGATTCTGTGCTGGCATACTGCACACAAATCAAAAAGAAAGGCCTGAATTCTTTGAATTTGTCACACAAATTGCAGGATTTCCTTGTAAGAGCCCAGTTCTATGCAGACCACAAAACTCCGGAAAATGCAGATAAACTGAGCGCCCTTGCAGAGGTAAAAGCCTTGCTGGAAGAAAACCCTGAAGAATGGCTTTCACCATTTCTGACTGACGGAAAGCTTACAGATGAAGTTCTTTACAACGCAATCTACTGGTTCCTGAAAGGCGACCAGATCGATTCAAATGTTCCGGTCCAGCTGATTCTTTCGAACGGACGCAAAGCAAAAGTTTCCTACGAGCTGAATTCAAGTCCTGAAGATAAAACAAAACTTGTGATCAGACCTGTTATCGAAATCATCATTCAGCGGATTTTCGGCTGTATGGAAAGTCCAAAAATTATGGGCATTCCCGTTCTGTTAAAACTCCTTTCGCCAGCCAGTCGTCCTTTGCAAATTACCGAAGACCTTGCAGGCTTCTGGAACGGTTCATGGATTGAAATCTGCAAAGAAATGAAAGGCCGTTATCCAAAGCACAACTGGGATTACCGTATTGCAGAAAAAGACTAAAAAAAAAGACGTCACAAACTGTGACGTCTTTTTCATTTCTCGCTTAATTTACAGCTGCCATTTCTCAAGGCCTCTCAGATATTCTGAAAGACTCTGGTCGCCTGTTAGCTGAATCAAAGTATTCAAAAGCTGATCATTCGAAACCCACCAGTCTGGTCTGAATCCTTCCCCTTCTCCAAAGAAGTGATCGTCATCTGTAATGTATGGTGGAGCACCATCAATTGTAGCAAGTCTTAAATACAATCCGGATTTTGGAAGAGGATATCTATGAAGATCATAATAACTAACAGATCCGTATGTTCTTGAACCAATCAAAGTCACATCTGCATCTGGTACCAGTCCAAGTAATCCGATTGCATATTCAGAAGCCGATGCTGTATCTTCGTCCATTAAAACATACACTTTTTTATGCTGCAAAGGTTCTTTATAAAAGATTTCTGCTATGTCAGCATCTTCCTCATTTTTTTCCAGTTCACGATTATATTCATCGGTTACGGAAGTTCTCAGTTCCCATTCTTTTTTTGTATATTCATTGTACTGGTCCAAAGCAGAAGATGAAATTCTATTTTTATACTTTCCACTTTCCATCATAAGGAAGTCATAAAATTCCATGTGCAGAGGAATATCAAAAGGATAATAAATTGAAGCAACCAGCTGATCTGCCAGGAAAACACTTCCTCCACTATTACTGCGAAGATCAAGAATTAAAGATTTTTCAGGATCTGTATTACTGATCTTTTTGCACAGATCAAAAAATAGATTATAAAGAAGAGGATTTCCATACATAGAGAAAGAACTTAAGGAAACATAAACGCTTTCTTCAGTCTCAATAACATTTGTATTGTTTTCCTTATAGAACCATTTTCCTTTTTCTGTGACTGAAACCGGAACCGATTCTCCTTCCAGGGAAACTGTCAGTCTTTTTGTATTTGGATTTGAGAAAACGCCATAGCGGTAAACTTCTTTATCACCAAGAAAAGCTTTGTAAAGATTTTTTTCTCCACCGGTATATTCAGCACCAACAGGAATCTTATCGGACCCGCTCTGGATAATTACAAGTTTCCCGTTTTCTTCTCCAACATAAATATCTGTCCAGCAGATGTCTTTTGAAATCTGATTATATGCACCAACATCGTATCCATGCACAGAAAAATGCATATCATTATTTTTCATGTCACGCATAAATACATTGAAGATTGTTTTCTGAAAACGAGCTGTATCTATCATTCCAAGACTATTCAAATTCTCAAGGACATCCTTTTTTATTTCCCCGATTGAACGGTCTATATCAAATCCATTAGCCACAGCAGTTTCATAACCTGCATAGGTTGTCTGCATAAGATATTTAAGAACTTCCAGCTCCTCGTCCAAATCAACTACAGAAAAAGACCCAAGAGTCTTTGTTGAAAAATCAAATTTATAATCTTTTTGTGGAGAAGCCTTTACTTTCTCTCCAGAAGTAGATGCACAGGAAACAAGAATAAAGCTCAATATTATTCCTGCTGCCAAAGCCCGAACTTTTTTCATTTTTGATATGCCTCTATTTGTTTTTTATATAATACAATGTTTTGGCTGATTTCTGTAGAAGAAAGATCCCTTATATAATCTCTTTTTGCAGGAATCTTTGAAAAATAATCTTCATAAAGTGTTTTCATGGAGTCTACTATATCTGCACCGTAATTATTTTTTACTACACTTTCAAATGCTTCTATTTCTTCTTCAGATGAATATTTAAAAAGGGCATATAATCTGTGCATATCCGAAATCTGAAATGCCAGTTCTTTATTCATTAATTCTTCAGGTTGATTTGAAAGGCCTTTCATTTCATTCAATTTCTTTCTCAACTCATAAAATTCTTTTAAAAGATTTGAATCTGCTTCTTTGATTTTATTAGCCAATATTGAATATGAAGTGTAATGAATAAAATTTGCATATTGATTTTTAGAATACACAGGACTTTCTACAAACATATAATCCCATGGAGAATCATTTTTCAAAGGCCCGAAAGGATAAATCACATTAGAAGCCATTATAGTAGCGTTAATGCAAATGTTTTTACTTTCACCATTAAAATAAAGTTCAGAAATAAATTCTTCTCCATGATTTTCTAAAACTTCAATAAATCCCCTCTGCATTTTTAAATATTCTGGTCTGTGAAGAAGATAGAACTTATCAAATTTTGAATCGTGAACAAATTGATTTAAGGCTTCAAGAAGTTTCTGAGGATTTCCTTTTTTCCAAGCCTTTGTTACATAAAGATCATCCAGTTCAGGTTCCTGGATCCATCCTGTAAAATCCTGGTTCATGATACTTGCAATTCCAATGAAATCGCTAATGTAGAGTTTGTTTTTAATTGCCAGATTTTTTACAAGTTTTACTGTATCGTGATTTTTCTGTTTTGAAAAAAAAGATTGTACCGCTTCATAATACTCGGATTTATCATATTGATTAGGATACACCCCAGGTAATTCAGCAAGATTACATACAACCAGAAGAGCTTCGACTGTTGGTTCTGTTCTTATTGTGTATTTTTCATAATTGGTTTCTACCCTTTCGAATTGAACTGGTTCCAAATTTTTTGCTTTTGCATAAAGTGAAGATACCAACAAAAATAAACAAATAAGACTAACTTTTTTTCTCATAAACATCCTCTTTTTTTTTAGAGTATTAGATAGTTGATACACTGTCAACAAAATCGAAATCTCGAACATTTGTTGAAGGAGTATGTTTATGAGAAGGAAAATTTTTCCAAGATTAATTGCTATGCTTTTGCAGGACTATTTGTCTTTGCAACCCCCGCCGCAGCATCCAGAACAGCCACAGCAACAGCCGCCATTTTTTTTAGCTTTCAAATATTTTTTGCAAAGCGATTTTATAATCAAAGTGATTATGAAAAAAAGAATTACACAAACTATTGCTGTACCCATACTAACCTCCGTTATTTTCTATATCTGTCTTTTCTTACAACCATGTAAATAAGACCGGCAAGAACTGCGAATCCAAGAACAACTTCTACATAACCGCCTATTCCATAAACTGCACCAGTGAACAATCCACCAAGCTGATTTACGATAAAAGCGATTAAATAGGCAAAGCCACATTCATAACCGATTGCAAACCAGAACCATTTTGTGTTGTTCATTTCCCGTTTGATGGCACCCATTGCAGCAAAACAAGGAGCACAAAGAAGATTGAAAATCAGGAAGGACATACCAGTTACACCTGTAAATACTGCTGCCATATTTGCATAAGCTTCTGTTCCGCCGTAAAGGATTCCCATTGTACCAACAATGTTTTCCTTTGCAACAAGACCTGTAATTGCGGCAACTGTAGCCTGCCAGTTACCCCATCCAAGTGGCTGGAAGAGCCAGCAGATTCCACGGCCAAAGTAAGCAAGAATTGAACAGTCCATCTGATCTTCTTCAAGCATTCCGAATGCGCCGTCTGCCCATCCAAAGAATGAAAGGAACCAGATTACGATTGTAGAAAGAAGAATGATTGTTCCGGCTTTTTTAATGAATGACCAGCCTCGTT
>JAKSTG010000021.1 GCA_024402695.1 Treponema sp.
TCATGCCAATTTTTTTTGCAATCAGACCTTTCATTCTGATATCTCCTAATAAGGAACTAAGTTCCTTCTGTTATTTTTAAGGCCGTCGTCCCAGATCCAAGGGGATCGTACCTTTGTTTAAAGTTTTAAGCTTGCGTATTCACGCAGCTTAGGTTTTGTGCTTTTTCTTCTTACTGTTTGATGTTTACATCAACACCTGCAGGAAGTTCAAGCTTTCTCAGTGAATCCAGAACATCTTCTGATGGATTCATGATGTCGATAAGGCGTTTGTGAGTTCTCATTTCGAACTGTTCACGTGACTTCTTGTTTACGTGTGGTGAACGAAGAACTGTTACCTTATTAATGCGTGTTGGAAGAGGGATAGGTCCTGAAACCTTAGCACCTGCTTTCTGAACAGCCTGTACGATAGCTTTAGCACTCTGATCGATCAGTTCTACATCAAATGCACGAAGTCTGACACGAATCTTTCCATTAGCCATTTTATTGTACTCCTAAAAAACGATTACAAGAGGCTGCTTATGCAGCCTCTTGTATATCAAATAAAACTATTCGATGATTTTTGTAACCTGACCAGAAGCGATTGTACGTCCACCTTCGCGGATAGCGAGTTTGAGACCTTCATCCATAGCAACTGGGTGAATCAGATCACCTTCGATTTTCAGGTTGTCACCTGGTTTAGCCATATCTACACCGTCAGCGAGGTTTACTGTACCAGTAATATCTGTTGTACGGAAGTAGAACTGTGGGCGGTAACCAGAGAAGAATGGTTTTTCGCGTCCACCTTCTTTTGCAGAAAGAACGTAGATCTGAGCTTCGAATTTTGTATGTGGGTTGATAGATTTTGGAGCTGCCAGAACCTGTCCACGTACAACGTCTTTCTTTTCAACACCACGGAGGAGGATACCAGCGTTATCACCAGCCATACCTTCGTTAAGTGTCTTGTTGAACATTTCGATACCAGTAACTGTTGTATCCTGTGTTGGGCGGATACCAACGATCTGTACTGCATCACCCATGTGTACAACACCACGTTCGATACGTCCAGTAACTACTGTACCACGACCTGTGATTGTGAAGATGTCTTCGATTGGCATAAGGAATGGTTTCTGATCATCACGAACTGGATCGTCGAACCATGTATCCATAGCGTTAAGAAGTTCTTCGATACAAGCTGTGTTAGCTGCATCTGAAGATTCGTTCAGAGCTTTGAATGCTGAACCTTTGATGATTGGTGTGTCAGCTGAGAATCCGTAAGACTGAACTGTGTCTTTAACGTCTTCTTCAACCATCATGAGCATTTCTTCGTCGCCATCAAGAGCGTCTACTTTGTTAAGGAATACGATGATCTTTGGTACACCTACCTGACGAGCCAGGAGGAGGTGTTCTTTTGTCTGAGCCATAACACCGTCTGTTGCAGCGATAACGAGGATAGAACCATCCATCTGTGCAGCACCAGTAATCATGTTTTTGATGTAGTCAGCATGACCTGGACAGTCAATGTGTGCGTAGTGACGTTTGTCTGACTGATATTCAAGGTGACGAGAGTTGATTGTGATACCACGTTCCTTTTCTTCAGGACAGTTATCGATTTCGTCGTATTTCAGTACTTTGTCACCGTATTTGTTACCACAGTATGTTGTGATAGCGGCTGACAGTGTAGTCTTACCATGGTCTACGTGACCGATAGTACCAACGTTCATGTGAGGTTTTGTTCTGTTGAACTCTTCCTTTGCCATGTTGTTTCTCCTTTACCGGAAGTCCTTTTCTCCGGCAATTCATTATTTAATATGTGTTGCACTTTAAGCCAGAATGTGTCAGGCATCTAAAAGATCCTGCATCATTCGCAGACACACTTTGTTACCATGTTTGATTCGTGTTAGAGAGAGTTATAGATAAAGATAAAAAGAATTGCATTGAATGGATATTCATCAATTCGAAATATCCTTACCCGACACCACCTAACGTTATCAAGCAAGTTGTTTGACAACTGGTCTGGTTTTCCGAGTAACGGCTGAACAGCCATCAGAAACCCTGAACATGTTGTCTATATATAGAAAAGTAACAACGTTACTTATTCCCAAGTTTAGGGCCGCACATACCTGAAAGTTCCTCCCTTCTGTCTGACATGTTGTTAGAACTGACTTTACGGTTGTACCGGATTAAAATCCGCCTGATCTCAAAGAACCCACTATCCCCCTTTTTAACATAGGGATAGGTTTAATAAATATACAAAATAAGAAAAAAATGTTCAAGTGCAAGATTGGAAAATAATGCAGAAATATGACATTTATTACCATTGGTCAGAAAAAAGGACCTGAGACCCCAAAAAAGCCAAAAAATCGTCAAAATTCTCAAAAAAATCAATTTTTTTTCTAAAGTCCGTCTAAAGAAATCCGAAACTAGAGTAAAGGGTGGTGGAAACCCGTGAGGCGAACCACCTTGGAAGCTTATCTTCCAAAGAGTGGTTTGCGCAAGTAAAACCAATAATTAATGTACTAACCAAAAGGAGTGTTTTATGGTTATTAATCACAATATGAGCGCTATGTTCGCTCAGCGTTCCCAGGGAATTCAGGACCTTAACCAGCAGAAAAGCATGGAAAAGCTTTCATCTGGTATGAGAATCAACCGCGCCGGTGACGATGCTTCAGGACTCGCAGTTTCTGAAAAAATGCGCGCACAGATCCGTGGTCTGAATCAGGCTTCTCAGAATGCCCAGAACGGTATTTCTTTCATTCAGACAACTGAAGGTTACCTCCAGGAAACAACTGACATCGTTCAGCGTATCCGTCAGCTGGCTGTACAGTCTTCGAACGGTATCTACTCTTCTGAAGACCGCATGCAGATCCAGGTTGAAGTATCTTCACTTATCGCTGAAGTTGACCGCGTAGCTTCTGCTGCTCAGTTCAACGGTATGAACATGCTTACAGGACGTTTCGCCCGCCCAACAGGTGAAAACGTTGTTACAGCTTCAATGTGGTTCCACATTGGTGCAAATATGGACCAGAGATCACAGGTTTACATTGGAACAATGTCAGCTGCAGCTCTCGGACTCCGCAATGTTGGTGACGAAACAATCATGTCTCTGGAAACTCCAGATGAAGCAAACCGCGCAATCGGTACACTCGATGAAGCTCTTAAAAAGATC
The DNA here is from genome assembly GCA_024402695.1 of Treponema sp. Classification (GTDB taxonomy): domain Bacteria; phylum Spirochaetota; class Spirochaetia; order Treponematales; family Treponemataceae; genus Treponema_D. The sequence goes on from JAKSTG010000021.1 coordinate 3,146, forward strand.
AACAAACAGCGTGCTGACCTCGGTGCTTACCAGAACCGCCTTGATATGACAGTTAAAGGACTGGATATCGGTGCTGAAAACCTCCAGGCTTCTGAATCACGCATCCGTGATACAGACATGGCTGCAGAAATGGTTGAATTCACAAAAGACCAGGTTCTCTCTCAGGCTGGAACAGCAATGCTGGCTCAGGCAAACCAGAGCTCACAGAATGTTCTTTCACTGCTCCGCTAGAAGTAGTTAAAGCAGCATAAAAAATGCCTCGCGAAAGCGGGGCATTTTTATTTTAACAAAATATTTGGCTGAGCCAGCATTGCGAAGACTCCATATTCAGTTTTGATGCAGAAAAAAGGGATGCGAAGCGACCTTTTCTGCTCAAAACTGATGGCGGAACTGCACTACCCGTTTCTTCTAACCGACGGACCGGTTCCGCCAGCTCAGGCAAACCATTAAGCAGCTTGCTGCGTCGCTCACAGAACGTACTTTCATTGCTGCGTTAGTCTGTAAGTACCAGTTTCAGAGCATAGCGATGAAACTGGAGGCGGAACTGCACAAATGTGTCATTTCACACAGATGGAAAGGTTCCGCCACTTCGCTAGAAGTAGTTAAAGTCATGATAAACAAAGGACGTCCGCAAGGGCGTCTTTTGCTTTTTAACCCGATTTCTAAGCTAAAAACAAAAAAGCCCCGCTTCTGCGAGGCTTTTTCTTTATAAATCCTGTCGAAAATGACTATTTTTATTCATGAAGTTCATATTCAGTGTCATTGTCGATGATTTCAATCATTTTATCGGCAATTTCCGGATCAAACTGGGTACCGCGGTTCTTTACAAATTCCTTACGAACTTCCTCCTGTTCCATAATACCACGGTAACTGCGGTTAGAAGTCATAGCATCGTAAGCATCGGCAACCCCGATAATTCTGGCCCAGCGAGGAATTTCTGTTCCTTTGCATCCGTTTGGATATCCGGATCCATCAAAATGTTCATGATGCCCGTGAGCACCAACAGAAATTGAAGGCATCATCGAAATAGAACTCAAAATCTTTCGGCCAACTTCAGGATGTGTCTTAACAATATCATATTCCTCTTTTGTAAGCTTTCCGGTCTTATTGATAATTGCATCAGGAATAGCAATTTTACCAATATCATGAAGAATTGCAGAGAAGTAAATCTCACGGCGCTCGTCTTCAGTCATACCAAGGGCTTTTGCAAGCATTAAAGTATACTGGGCAACACGTTTTGAGTGGCCGTTTGTATACTTGTCTTTTGCATCGATTGTTCCTACCAAAGCCTGAATAACTTCTATAGAAAGCTTTTCTATATGTTCTTTTTCTCTATTAAGCCGAATGATTTTTAACGCAATAATCAGAGCGGTAAGTCCAAGACTCAGGACAATCATCAGAATAATGAACCATGGTCGCTGCCACAAATAAGGAATCTTTACAATTTGAATAGATGCAGCTTCCTTGCTTAATACTTCGTCCCCTGACTGACACATAACTGACAGTTCATAAGAACCAGGTTTCAGGTTTGTGTAAGTACACATACGGGTGTTGGACCATTCAGTATAATCCTTATCAAAACCTGAAAGTTTTGTCTGGAACAAAAGCTGTTCTGAAGAAATGAAGCTGATTCCTGTATATTCGATTTTTACACGTTTTGCAGAAGGTGGAATAACGATTTTTCCACTTGAAATATCAGCCTGTTCAGTATCTATGTACACTTTTTCGATTTTTACCTGAGGAGCGAAGTCTTTGGCAGAGTTTCGAACCGGGTCAAAGATAGTAAAACCATCAATAAGAGTAAACCAGATTCTTCCCAAGTTATCTTTCATGGAAAGAGAAGTGGCAGTTACACCGCTTGAGGTAATACCATCCAGTCTGTTGAAATATTTTGGGTTTACAGCAGCCTGTTTTCCCGAAATTACATTCTCTATTTCCTGATTTTTAACATAGAAAATACCACGGTTACTGGTTCCCCAAAGTCTTCCACTAAAATCGGTAATAAGCTGGAAAATTCCATCAGAACCAAACCCGTTTGTGGCATTGAATGTAAAGATTTCTCCGTCTTTAATGCGGCTTACACCAGTTCCTGTAGAAACCCAGATTTCATCTTCCCTAAGACCGGCAATCTTGAACACAACGTTTCCGGAAAGGTTATTTTCCTTAGTAATAGTCTGGCAAACTTCAAGATTCTCATCCAGGATAAAAATTCCGCCGCCATCAGTGCCGACCCACACTTTTCCATCCGGAGCCTGATACAGACACATAATGTAGTCATTTGTGATCTTATCGCACTTAACAATGTTTGTTATTTCGCCAGTTGTGCCGTTTACTACAGACAAACCAGTTGTTGTTCCGATGTACAAATCTCCGTTTGCCATTTCTTCGCAAACACGGATTCGGTCTCCGGAAAGCCCCTGCTCTTTTGTCCAGCTGGTGATTTTTCCGTCCAGGTCAATTTTCAACTGACCGTATTTTCCATAACAACTTACGAGCAAAGAACCGTCTTTTGTCAAAGAAACATGACGAATACGGACATTTTTGCAGTATTTTGTGATCTGATTTTCTACAAAAGCGTTTCCCTTGAAGCAATAAAGGCCATCATCCCCTGCAAGCCAGGTTACCTGACGGAAAGTGTCCTGAGCGATTGCATTTACAGCCGTCGGCATAGAGGTTGTCTGGAATTTACTGGTGCTGAATTTCTGAATTCCACCGCGATCAGTTGCAAGCCAGATGTTCTTTTCTTTATCTTCGATGATTTTTACGATACTTTCATCTGAAAGACCGAGTTTTTCGTCATAATAAGAATAAACACCGTCATGATAAATTGTGAGCCCATCATCTGTGCCAAACCAGATATTTTTGTTTGAATCCTGATAAATACAGTTTACAACAGTCCCTCTCTTCAAAGCTGGTGATGAAATATCATGCAAGGTTTCATTATTTGCACTGATTCTGACCGCATAATAAGGAGCAACCCCAAACCAGTAAGCATCATTGGAATCCTGTGTCATATAAGTTACAACAGGATTCTTTACACTTGTAATCCCCTCGTAAACAGAAAATCTTCCGTCTTCATATTTCAAAAGACCTTTTTCACCTCGTGTAATAATCCATATACGGCCGGCTGTATCGCAATAAATCTGAGTTACAATAAAGCGGTTATCCTGAGGAATTGTTTTGAATCCCATAGGCTGAATGATTTTCTGTTCAGGCGAAACACAAGCTATGCCGGAAGCAGTTCCAATCCAGACATTTCCCTCTTTATCTTCACAGAAAGTTCTGACAGAGTTGTTCGGAAGCCCGTTTTCTACAGTATAACTGGTCACTGTTCCATCTGTATTTATGCAGTGTGCCCCTTCATCATTTGAACCAACCCAAATATTCCCTGTGGAATCCTGCATAATGGATCTGGCAGAAAAGAAATTGTATTTTTCGTTGTAAAGTTTATTAAGAATTTCGAATTTAACACCATCGAAACGGGTAAGTCCACCATAAGTACCAAAAAGAATATACCCGTCTTTATCCTGCAAAATATCGGTTATTGTATTTCCCTGAATTCCGTCTTCAGAATTCCAAGTCCGGCTGACATAATCCTTGAAAAAAGTATCATTTATATTTGTCCCCTTTGAAGTCTGTGCAAATACTGAAACTGCTGCAAAAAATAATAAAGACACTAACGACAATTTTTTCATAATAACCCCATTATTATTACAAGAGAGAATAGTTTCCTAAAATTATAAACAATAATATATGAAAATACGAGGAGAATTTTTTTATATATTAAGATAGGATATGGTAAACTTTAGTCTGATGGAGCAAGAAAACACTATGACAACAGCTTTAGGTCCAGGATTCAATCCCGAGGAAATCATATTCTGCACCACTTCTGCCTGCAATCTTAAATGCGGCCACTGTTTTGTAAATCAAAAGGCCGGAAATCTGAATGCAGAAGATGCACTTTCACTTCTAAAAGACTGCGCCGTTAACGGCATTACAAAAACCGGATTTTCAGGCGGGGAACCTTTTCTGAATCTTGATTTAACCTGTTTATTAATAGAAGAAAGCGTTAAAAACGAAATGATTTTTGACAGACTCATGACAAACGGAGCCTGGTGGAAAGACGAAAAGGAACTTTTTGAGAAGCTTATAAGGGTTCGCGAAGCAGGATTTGACGGAAAAATCGGACTTTCCTGGGATTCTTTCCATGGAACTTCGGTACAGAAAGTTGCAATGTTCATTACTGCCTGCCATCAGGTATTTGATAATGAAAACTGTGTAGAAATTCTGAGTGTTGTAGACAGCTCCAACAAAAAATACGATGACAGGGATTTCAAAGATAATCTTATTGAACTGGGGCTTACAATCGGAGGATTTGTTACCGGAAACACAGACAAAAAAACCGGAAACGGACAGCTTGCAATCGTTAATGATTACAGTGACCTGACCGTTCCTGTCTACAGATTTTCACAAAGTTTTCTGCCCGAAACCGGTTCAAAATGGCGGGATAAAAAATGGTTTACCGAAGATTTCTGTCAGAGCACAGGAAACGTTTTCTACGTACATTCCGACGGAAGAGTTGCCCCTTGCTGTGGTTTTGCAAATGAAGAGCCGAACCTGATTATTGGATCTGTAAAAGACAGTTATGAAAAATTGATGGAAAATGCGAGAAGCAACAGAATGGTAAATCTTTGTTACTGTATGGGATTAGATTCGTATAGAAGAAATCTTGAAAGAAATGAAGGGAAACAGGCTCACCCGGGCAGAACAAAAGATATGTGTATGTTCTGCGCCTGGGTTTGCCGGAATTAATTTTTATACTGTAAATGTTCCAATCTGGCTGCTAACACGCTGGATTGAATCATCAACATCGTTAGAAATGTCTTTGAGCATTTCTCCACCCTCTTTAATCTTATTAAGGTCAGTTTTCATTTCGTCAACCGAAGTTTTTGATTTTTCAGTTACTGCAGAAAGATTCTGAACGATATTGATAATCTTATCAGTATGATCTGACATAGCAGAAGATGCTTTCTGAACCTGACTCGAAGAAGTTTCCATAAGGGAAAGACATTCACTAACAGTTCCAGAAGATGCCTGCTGGAGTTCCATTGCTTCTTTAATGGATTTTACAGCAGAATCGGTTTCTGTGATACGCTTGAGAACATCACCAAATACCAGAATTGAAGCTTCACTTGAACCAACAACGGCCTGGATAGAATCACGGATTCTTACAAGCTGTTCACCAATTTTCTTTGATTCTTCAGTAGAAGTTTCAGAAAGCTTACGGATTTCGTCAGCAACAACAGAGAAACCTTTACCTGCATCACCTGCATGAGCGGCTTCGATGGCTGCGTTCATGGCAAGGAGATTTGTCTGTTCTGCAATTGCGGCAATTGCGGCGTTGGCTTCGGAAAGCATCTGGGAATCACTTTCGATAACCTTTACTTTTTCGTTCACTTCATTCTGAGTCTGACTACCTTTCTGAGTAATAGAAATAAGTTCATCAAATGACGAATTCATGTTTGAAACCAGGTTATTTACAGACTGAATGTTCTGAAGCATATGGTCGATTGTTGCTGACGACTCTGCAACAGCAGAATTCTGACTATGAACAAACCCTGAAAGTTCATTCATAGCATTTTTTATTGAAGAAATCGATGAAACTGTATCTTCAACGCTCTTGAACTGGAAATCGATCTGTTCCTGAACCTGTGAAATATCTTCAGAAATATGAACTACATTATTAAGAGTCGATGATGTAACATCTGTAAGGCTCTTTCCGGCATCATTGAGAACACTTTCTGATGCTTTCATATTACCAACAATATCCCTGAGTTTTCCGATAAATCCATTGAAACCTTCTGCAAGTTTTCCAATTTCATCTCTTCCTTTTGTAGGGATTGTTTTATTCAAGTCAGCATTTCCTTCTGCTACAGCTTTTCCATATTCATCAATATGTTTAAGAACTGTATTGAGCCGTTTGATAATTCTCTGAATAAAAATCATGAAAACAGTCAGGAATGCAAGAACAAGGAGAAGGATACCTACAGCAACAGCATATGCTTCATTATTGCTGTATCCTTTCTTAGGATAAAAAAGAAGAACATTCCAGCCGATTGATGGAATTGGTGCAATTACAAAATTTCCTTCCCGGCCTTCAAAATATGTATTGTCAGTTTTACTGCGCTTATTAAAATCAATATCTGTAAAAACTTTTGAAATATCAGACTTACTTTCAACAAGTTCCTGTTTCAAAGCACCTGTAATTTCGAGGGAATCATTAAAGAAATACATTGAACCGATTTTAGGAGCATTCTTGAAATTTTCCGAAATGAAATCAGACAGCGGAATACCAGTTCCTGCAATACCAATGGCTTTTCCACTTTTATTGCGAACAACAGCATTAACCCACATAAAAGTCTTTCCAAGATCAGGATTGTAGTTGATGTTAAAATTGTAAACCGGTGTCTCGTTAAGAGTCATGTTATACCAGTATTGGGCTGGATCATCAGGATCCAGAACATAAACCATTTCCATATCCGAATAAAATTCTTTATCGGTTGTATTAATCCAGAAAATACTTTTACTTCGGAAAGAATTCATGTAGCTGGAATATTCTTCCATAGCCGCAGCTCTGTATTCAGGATCATCAGGGTTCTCCATGAATTTTATAACAGTAGGAGAATTAACCATCTGAAGAGAAATCTGGATTTCACTGTTCAAACTGTTCTGAAATTCCAGTTTCTGTCTGATAGAATTGGTCTCAAGAAAAGTTCTTGATGCTTCGGTGAAATTCTTTTTTGAAAGAATTTTGACTGTGAGATTTGTAAAGATAAGCGTTACGAAAAGACAAATCCCTGAAAAGGTAAACATTTTAGCTTTTAATTTCATATTATACTATTATAAAAGCAGATATTTTATACGTCAAATATCTCCAATACAAACTGTAAATCTATTACTTTTTTTCAAAAGCTAAAATGTTTTTTGAAAGCCGTTCTGTCTGACAGCCTTTTTTACAACAGAAAAAAATTACTGTGGCTTGAAGCACTTGCAGCAGAGCCCGTCGTCTTTTCCAAGGGAAAGTGCTCCTTCCATACTCAGATAACCAAGACTGTCGGCGCCAATGATTTTTGCGATTTCTTCAAGACTATGGTTGCATGCAATAAGGTGCTGGCAGTCAGGAACATCTGTTCCATAATAACAAGGTGCAACAAATGGTGGAGAAGAAATGCGTACATGAACTTCTGTTGCTCCGGCCTCACGAACAAGCTGAACAATGTGACCGCTTGTAGTTCCACGAACAATAGAGTCATCTATAAGCACTACTCTTTTTCCTTTTACGGTTGAAGAAACAGGATTCAGTTTAATCTTTACTTTATTCTGGCGTTCTGTCTGACCAGGATTGATAAATGTACGGCCGATATACTTGTTCTTTACGAATCCCATACCATATGGAATTCCACTTTCCAGGGAATATCCCAATGCGGCATCAAGACCAGAATCAGGTACGCCGATCACAACATCTGCATCAATTGGATGTTCCTTTGCAAGAATTTTTCCAGCTTTTACGCGGCTTTCATGAACACTTACCCCGTCGATTACAGAATCTGGACGTGCAAAATAAATGTATTCAAAAACACAAAGAGATTTTTCAGTTCTATTACAGTGAACCTTTATTGATTTTACTCCTTCCTTACTGAAAGAAAGAATTTCTCCAGGTTCAATATCACGAACGAAATCGGCACCTACTACATCAAGAGCACAGGTTTCTGAAGCAATTACATAAGTATCGTCTTTTCCAGAATTTTCCGGTGCGTGGATTATTCCATAACAAAGAGGTCTGTAACCTTTAGGATCGCGGACTGCAACCATTTTATCACCTGTCATAATGACAAGCGAATAAGCCCCTTCGATTTTTTCCATTGTGGAACTTACGGCATTTTCAATATTTGAACAGGTAAGGCGTTCCTTTGTAAGAAGATATGCAATTACTTCTGTATCGCTTGTTGAATGGAAAATACTTCCCTGCATTTCAAGCTGCTGACGGAGCTGTTCCGAGTTTGTAAGGTTTCCGTTATGGGCAACAGCAAGGTTTCCGTTAAGGCGGTGTACTTCAATTGGCTGAACATTAGCACGGATGTTGGCACCGGTTGTTCCGTAACGGACATGACCTACTGCCATATTTCCTTCGCCAAGTTCTGCAAGACTCTGTGCAGTAAAAACATCACTTACCAGTCCCAGATCCTTGCAGCTTTTAAATTCCCCTTCATTGTTCACTACAATACCGCAACTTTCCTGGCCGCGGTGCTGAAGGGCAAAAAGTCCGAGATAAACCTGACCGGCAGGCTGGAGTTTTTCGTTGCTGTAAACACCGAAAACACCACATTCTTCATGGAGGGCGTCTAAATCACCTTTGCCGATATTAAAATTTTTCATATTTTTTTCCTATTGGGAACCTTATTTCAGAGACGCCTTAACGAGACCTACAAACAATGGATGTGCTCTGTTAGGGCGTGATTTGAATTCAGGATGGAACTGAACGCCTACATAGAAATCGTTCTGAGGGATTTCTACAGTTTCAACGATATATTCATCAGGGCTGGTTCCGCTGATTGTAAGTCCGCAAGATTCCAGAAGTTCACGATAATCATTGTTGAATTCATAACGGTGACGGTGACGTTCAGAAATCATTTCGCTTCCGTAACATTCAGCCATTTTTGTTCCGGCTTTTACTTTACAAGGATATGCGCCAAGACGGAGTGTACCGCCTTTGTTTACACTGTCGTTCTGATCTGGAAGGAAGTCGATAACCTTGTACTGATTTTCTGCATCGAATTCGCCTGAATTTGCATTTGTAAGGTTAGCAACATAACGGGCAAAACTGATAACTGCGATCTGCATACCAAGACAGATTCCAAGATAAGGAACATTGTTAACACGGCAGTAGTTGGCAGTAAGAATCATTCCTTCAATTCCGCGCTGTCCGAAACCGCCTGGAACGATTACACCGTCTACATCTGAAAGAACTTCTTTTACCGAATATTCAGAAATTGTTTCTGAATCGATCCATTTGATCTGAACGTCGGCACCAAGCTGATAACCGGCATGACGAAGAGCTTCTGCAACTGAAAGGTAAGCATCGTGGAGCTGAACATATTTTCCAACCAATCCGATTGTTACTTTCTTTGAAAGATTGTGGATTTTTTCCAGCATATTGCTCCATTCAGAAATATCAGCTTCTGCACTTTCGATTTTCAGAAGACGGCAAACTGTATCGCTCATTTTCTGTTCTTTAAGCATTACAGGAACTTCGTAAAGACTTGGCAAGGTAAGGTTTTCGATTACACAGTCTTCCGATACGTTACAGAACATGGCAACTTTCTTGAAAATGTTTGGTTCCAGTTTTTCATCACAACGGAGAACGATGATATCAGGATGAATTCCCATTCCCTGCAGTTCTTTTACAGAGTGCTGGGTTGGTTTTGTTTTGTGTTCATCTGAACCGCTTAAGAAAGGCAGCAGGGTTACATGAATATAAATTGCATTTTCGTGACCAACTTCCAGTCCAACCTGACGAATTGCTTCAATGAAAGGCTGACTTTCGATATCACCTGTAGTTCCACCAACTTCTGTGATTACTACATCGGCATCTGACTGCTTACCGACGTTGTAAATAAATTCTTTGATTTCGTTTGTAATGTGAGGGATAACCTGAACTGTTTCGCCAAGATATTCACCGCGGCGTTCCTTGTTCAGAACATTCCAGTAAACTTTACCGGAAGTAAGGTTTGAATACTTGTTCAAGTCTTCATCGATGAAACGTTCATAGTGACCAAGATCCAGGTCAGTTTCTGCGCCATCTTCAGTAACGTAAACTTCGCCATGCTGGTAAGGGCTCATTGTTCCCGGGTCAACGTTGATGTACGGATCCAGTTTCTGTGAAGCTACTTTAAGACCACGGCTTTTCAAAAGACGTCCAAGAGAAGCGGCTGTAATTCCTTTTCCGAGTCCGCTTACGACACCACCTGTTACAAAAATGTACTTTGTCTGTTTCATGTTATTGTTACCCCTGATTAGACCGTTGGTCGGTCGGTATTTTTGTGGAAACAAAAAAAAGAGGTCGCAGACAAAACTCCCTGAGTTTTCAGGAAACTTTGTTTGCGACCTCTTTGTCGTTTACGGAATTTAAATATATCACTTTTCAAGTTTTTTGAAAAGATGAAAACCAAAAATCAACTCATTAAAACTTTCTGTCACTTCCCTAGTTTTTCATAAAAAGCGGAATAAGCCGTTTTGCGATTTTGTAAACCGGACCTTCGAAAGTTTTACGCACAGTTTCCAGTTCTTCGCGGATGCGAATTCCCTGCGGACAATGCTGCTCACACTTACCGCATTTTACACAGTTTGAGGCGCCTGTAGAGTTTTTGCGGATCAATGTGCACATCACATAATCCTTGAATCCTTCAAACTTGCTGTCTGAATAACGGCGGTTATAGGCGGCAAAAATGCCAGGAATATCAACGCTCTTTGGACAAGGCATGCAGTAACGGCAGCCAGTACATCCGATTTTTTCTTTACTACGGATTTCTTTTACAACGCTGGCCAGAACTTCTTTTTCTTCTTCTCCGATATATCCGGCTTCGGCTTCAGATGCAGCGCGAACATTCTGCGCAACCATTTCCAGAGAGTTCATACCTGAAAGAACACAAGTAACTTCTTTCTGATTCCAGAGCCAGCGGAAAGACCATTCTGCAGGTTCCCGTTCAGGATTATATTTCTTGAAGATTTTGACCGCATCTTTAGGAAGCTTTGTTGCAAGTTTTCCGCCACGAAGCGGTTCCATAATCATTACAGGAATTCCTTTTAAGGCAGCATGTTTAAGGCCTTTAACGCCAGCCTGTGAAGTTTCATCCATGTAGTTGTACTGAATCATACAGAAATCCCAATCATAGGCATCAACAAGCTGCATGAAAGATTCCGAGTTTCCGTGATAAGAAAAACCGATTTGTCGAATAACACCTTCTTTCTTTTTCTGTTCCAGCCAGTCTTTTACTCCCAGTTCCACAAGACGGTTCCAGGTTACTGCGTCAGTAAGCATATGCATCAGATAATAATCAACATGATCTGTTCTAAGGCGGGAAAGTTCTTCATTGAAAAGTTTTTCGCAGTCTCCTTCTTTCTTAAGAAGATAATGAGGAAGTTTAGTTGCGATATTTACTTTGTCGCGAACATTGTTTTTTTCAAGGATTTTTCCAAGAGTGGCTTCGCTTCCAGGATAAATATAAGCAGTATCAAAATAATTTACACCCTGATTGATTGCAGACATGACCTCTGCTTCGGCTTTCTTGAAATCCGGACCGGTAATTGTCTGACTGAAACGCATGCATCCGTATCCAAGAACAGAAATATCATTTCCATATTTGTCCTTTCTGTACTGCATAAAAAAATCCCCCTGCACTTTGTATTATACAGGGAGATTTATATTATTCAAAAAATATCAGTTATTTTTCTACAAATTTGAATAACCCATAAGGTATTTGTCGATTTCGCGTGCACATTCACGACCTTCCGCAATTGCCCATACAACCAGAGACTGTCCGCGACGCATGTCACCACAGCTGAATACCTTATCTACGTTTGTAACATAAAGCCCTTCGTCAGCAGCAACAACTCCGCGACTTGTCATTTCTACTCCAAAAGATTTTGCTGTGTATTCTTCGGCACCCAGGAATCCAGCTGCAATAAGAATCATGTCTGCAGGAAGTTCTTTTTCTGTTCCTTCAATTTCGCAAAGCTTTCTTTGTCCGTCTACCATGCGGAATTCAACCTGAACAGTTTTAATGCCTGTTACATGACCATCCTTTTGGTAGATTTCCTTAATTGTTGTTTTGTAAACACGAGGATCTGAGCCTTGTGTTGCAATCACTTCCATCTGGCCGTAGTCTGTTTTAAGAACTTTTGGCCACTGTGGCCACGGGTTATTTGCAGCGCGTTCTACTGGTGGCTGTGGCATCATTTCCAAAGCTGTAATGCTTGCTGCTCCAAGACGAGCACAGGTTCCTGTACAGTCGTTACCTGTGTCTCCTCCACCAACTACGATTACGTGTTTTCCTTTTGGATCGAAATCTTCTGAAAGGTGAACATCGGAAATCTTTGCTGAAGTGTCAGTGCAGTCTGTTACAGCGTGAGAATCCAGAAGTGATTTTGTTACAGCCTTAAGGAAATCAACTGCAGGAATAATTCCTTTTGCATCTTCCCCTGCTACGTTCAGGCGGCGGGCTTTTTTTGCACCACAACAAAGTGCAACTGCATCGAATTCTTCAAGAAGTTTTTCTGCAGGTGTACCGTTTCCGATATCTGCTCTTGTAATGAATTCTACGCCTTCGGCTTTCATAAGGTTCACGCGGCGGTCAATAATCTTTTTGTCCAGTTTCATATTTGGAATACCGTACATAAGAAGACCACCAATTCTGTCTTCGCGTTCAAAAACAGTTACGCTGTGGCCGCGGCGGTTCAAAAGATCTGCTACAGCAAGACCTGCAGGTCCGGAACCCACAACAGCAATTTTCTTTCCGCTGCGGATTTTTGGAACCTGTGGCTTCATATAACCCGAAGCAAAAGCTTTTTCGATAATGTAAAGTTCGTTGTCGTGAATTGTAACAGGATCTTTAATGTCCTTTCCGTCACTGTAATCTTTTTCCATTGAGATACAGTTACAGGCTTTTTCACAAAGAGCTGGGCAAACACGACCTGTGAATTCAGGGAAACTTGAAGTTTTAAGAAGTCTCCAGGCGGCCATGTCGTACTGACCTTTGTAGAGTGCATCGTTCCATTCAGGAATGAAGTTATGGAGAGGGCAACCTGTTACCATGCCGCCAAGCTTAATGGCGCTCTGACACATTGGCACACCGCAGTTCATACAGCGGGAAGCCTGAGTTCTGCGTTCTTCGTCATTAAGAAGAACATGCATTTCTTCGAAGTTCTGGAGACGAACTTTTGGTTCGATCCAGTCATTTTCTATTCTTGTATATTTAATAAATCCGTTTGAAAGTCCCATGATTAAAAAACCTCCGGTTTTAGGTATAAGTAATAAGGAATAAGGAACAGGGAATAATTATTGATTACTCCCTGTTTCTGTTTTAAGCAGTTACCTTTTTGAAAGCTTCAAGTACTGCTTCGTCATGACTAAGGCCCTTTGCTTCGGCAGCTGCCATTTCTTTAAGGACTTTTGCATAGTCATTTGGAATAATCTTCTTGAAAGCTTTTACGCTGTTATCCCAGTCAGCAAGAATCTGCTTACCGCGGGAACTTCCTGTTTCCTTCACGTGTTTTTCAACAAGAGATTTTACAAGATCAATATCGTGCTGATCGTTTGCTGAAAGCTCACTCATTGTTACCAGCTGACTGTTAAGTCTCTGGTAAAGATCGTGTTTCTCATCAAGAACATAAGCAACACCACCAGACATACCGGCTGCAATGTTGCGTCCAGTTGATCCGAGAATTACTGCAACACCACCTGTCATGTATTCAAGACCGTGGTCACCACATCCTTCTGCTACAACAGTTGCACCAGAGTTTCTTACACAGAAACGTTCACCGGCAATACCGTTGATAAAGGCCTGCCCGCTTGTAGCACCGAAACAACAAACGTTTCCGGCAATGATGTTTTCTTCGGCTTTGTAACCGGCATCTTCCGGACACTTAAGAACGATTTTACCGCCCGAAAGTCCTTTTCCAAGACCGTCGTTGGCATCACCTGTAAGGCGCATTGTAAGTCCCTTAGGAATGAATGCACCAAAGCTCTGTCCGCCACCACCAACAGCATTAACTGTAAAGCTGTCTTCAGGAAGTGAATTACCGAAGTTCTTCTGGATTTCAGAACCAAGGATTGTACCAACTGTTCTGTCAGTAGAAGAAACCTTCAGGCTGAATGAACCTGTCTTTTTCTTCATCACTTTCTCGAACTGTGGAAGAAGGTATTTTTCATCAACTGTCTTTGACAGCTGGAAGTCGTAAACATCAGCAGGATTGAAGTGAGTTCCAGCTTCGCCGCCTGCAAGGATACGGCTCATATCTACCAGGTTTGCTCTTTCGAAAGCACCCTTTTCTTTTACTTTAAGCATTTCTGTGTGACCACACATTTCTTCAACGCTGTGGAAACCAAGTTTTGCCATGATTTCGCGGAGTTCCTGTGCAATGAACTTCATGAAGTTTTCTACATATTCAGGCTTACCAGTAAATCTCTTGCGAAGTTCGGTGTTCTGTGTTGCAACACCGAATGGACATGTATCAAGGTTACATACGCGCATCATTGCACAACCCATTGTGATAAGTGGTGCAGTTGCAAAACCGAATTCTTCGGCACCAAGAAGACAGGCGATTGCAACATCGCGTCCACTCATAAGTTTACCGTCTGTTTCGATTACTACGCGTGAACGGAGTCCGTTCTGAATCAGAGTCTGGTGAGTTTCTGCCAGACCAAGTTCCCATGGAAGACCAGCGTGATGGATTGAGCTCAATGGAGCAGCACCTGTACCACCGTCGTGTCCTGAAATCAGAATAACCTGAGCACCGGCTTTTGCAACACCGGCTGCAATTGTACCAACACCTGCTTCTGAAACCAGTTTTACAGAAATGCGAGCTGCACGGTTTGCATTCTTAAGGTCGTAGATAAGCTGTGCCAAGTCTTCGATAGAATAAATGTCGTGGTGTGGAGGTGGCGAAATAAGTGATACACCAGGAGTTGCGTAACGAGTTGTTGCAATCCATGGGTAAACTTTCTTTCCAGGAAGGTGTCCACCTTCACCAGGCTTAGCACCCTGTGCCATCTTAATCTGAATTTCTTTTGCAGAAAGGAGGTATTCTTCTGTTACACCAAAGCGTCCTGAAGCAACCTGCTTGATTGCAGAGTTTCTGTCTGTTCCAAGACGTTCAGGTTTTTCTCCACCTTCACCAGAGTTTGATTTTCCTTTCAGGTGGTTCATGGCAAGAGCCATACATTCGTGTGCTTCCTGAGAAATTGAACCGTAAGACATGGCACCTGTCTTGAATCTCTGTACGATCTGTTCAACAGATTCTACATCATCAAGCGGGATTTCCTTTGCGCTGTCAAAGTCCAGTTTGAGCATTGCACGAAGTGTGTGTGGATGAGCATTGTCATCAACAAGTGAAGTATATTCCTTGAAACGTTCGTAACTTCCAGTTTTTGTAGCTTCCTGAAGACTGATAATGATTTCAGGTGAGTAAAGGTGATCTTCACATGTAGGTCCGCGGCGGAACTTGTGAACACCAACTGAATCCAAGTGAGTATTTACTGTAAGTCCGAGTGGATCAAATGCTTTGTTGTGGTGGAAGTTTACATCTTCTGCAATTTCCTTAAGACCGATACCACCAACGCGGCTTACTGTATTTGTGAAGTAAACATCAACAACATCCTGTGCAATACCAACTGCTTCGAAAATCTGTGCAGACTGGTAAGACTGAATTGTAGAGATACCCATTTTTGCAGCAATCTTTACGATACCGCCAATGATACCTTTGTTGAAATCATCAATAGCTGTGTGGTAATCCTTGTCCAAAAGTTTCTGGTCGATGAGTTCTGCAATGGCTTCGTGTGCCAGGTATGGGTTGATAGCGCGGGCACCGTAACCAAGAAGCATGGCGCTCTGGTGAACGTTACGAACTTCGGCAGATTCAAGAATGATTGAGATTGCTGTTCTTTTCTTTGTGCGGATCAGATACTGTTCAACTCCCGATACAGCAAGAAGCGAAGGAATTGCAACGTGGTTTTCATCAACGCCGCGGTCACTCAGAATAATGATGTTTGATCCGTTTCTGTATTCACGATCGATGGCAACGAAAACATTGTCCAGTGCATCTTTAAGGGAAGTGTTCTTGTAGTAAAGAAGTGAAACTACAGAAGATTTAAGACCTGGCATATCCAGAGCCTTGATCTTCATCATATCAACCCCGGTAAGGATTGGGTTATTGATTTCAAGAACTGTACAGTTTTTGCTTTCTGCCTGAAGAAGGTTTCCGTCTGAACCAACGTAAACAGTTGTGTCAGTTACGATCTTTTCGCGCAGGCTATCGATAGGAGGATTCGTAACCTGTGCGAAAAGCTGCTTGAAGTAACTGAACAGGGCTGGATGCTGGTCGCTCATTACAGCAAGTGGTGTATCCACGCCCATGGCACCAGTTGGTTCAACACCGTTCTGTGCCAGAGGAAGAATCATTTCGTTTACATCTTCGTAGTTCCAGCCGAAAGCGCGGTACATAATATCACGTTCTTCCTGTGTGTAAACCGGAATCTTTTTGTTAGGGATTTTAAGATCTCCAAGGTGCTTCAGGTTCAGACTGAGCCATTCACCGTATGGATAAAGATCTGTGTATTCTTTTTTTGCATCGTAATCTGAAATCAGTTTCTTCTGCTTTGTATCAACCAGAAGAATGCGACCAGGCATAAGGCGAGATTTCTGCACGATTTCACTTTCAGGAATGTCGAGAACTCCGACTTCCGAAGAAAGGATAAGTGTATTGTCTTTTGTGATGTAGTAGCGGCTTGGACGAAGTCCGTTACGGTCAAGGGTAGCACCAACCAGGTCTCCGTCTGAGAACAGGATTGCGGCAGGACCATCCCAAGGTTCCATCATTGTAGCCCAATAGTGGTAGAAGTCTTTCTTGCGAGGATCCATTGCATCGTCATGTTTCCAAGGTTCAGGAATACAAATCATAACTGCCAGTGGAAGAGGCATTCCGTTCATTACCAGGAATTCCAGAGTGTTGTCCAGCATGGCCGAGTCTGAACCAGTTGTATCTACTGCAGGAAGGATTTCTGTAATTTCATCATCTTTGAATACAGGTGATTTGATTGTTTCTTCGCGGGCCATCATACGGTCAGCATTTCCGCGGATTGTATTAATTTCACCGTTGTGAGCAATGAAACGGTTTGGATGAGCACGTTTCCATGAAGGCTGTGTGTTTGTAGAGAAACGTGAGTGAACCAGAGCAAGAGAAGAAACATATTCAGGACTCTGAAGATCTGTGTAGAAAGTTCTAAGCTGCTGAACCAGGAACATTCCTTTGTAAACGATTGTACGGCTGCTCATTGAACAAACATAAGTATCGAAACTTGAATGTTCGAACTGGCGGCGAATCATATACAGTTTTCTGTCAAAAGGAAGTCCTTTTTCTACATCAGCAGGACGTTCGACGAAACACTGCCAGATTGCAGGCATGCAGTCACGGGCTGTTTTCCCAAGAACTGTTTCGCGAACAGGAACTTCACGCCAGCCCAGGAATTTAAGGCTTTCTTTTTCACAGAGAGTTTCGATCATGCGCATTGCCTGTGCACGAACAAACTTGTCCTGTGGGAAGAAGAACATACCGATACCGTAATCACGTTCTTCACCAAGAGTAATTCCGATTTTTGCACATTCTGATTTAAAGAAGTTATGTGCAATCTGAACCAGAATACCAACCCCGTCACCAGTTTCACCGGTTGCATCTTTACCTGCACGGTGTTCCAGTTTTTCAACAATAGAAAGTGCATTGTCTACGATTTTATGAGTTTGTTTTCCGTCGATATTTACAACGGCGCCAATACCACAGGCGTCGTGTTCGAAGGATGGATCATACAAAGTCTTCATTATGTTACCCCTTATATAATAGTCTGTAAAAATTTTATCTGTTTCTGCCTAGTAAGCGCTGTCATGAACTCCCGAAATGGCGCGTCCACTTGGTTCATCCATCTTTTTCCAGGCTTCATCCCATTCGAGAGCTTTAGCTGTTGAACAGGCAACGCCGGCTTCGTGTGGAACACAAAGAGCTGCACTGTCACTTGGGAAGAGACGTGAATAGATTTCACGATAATAATATTCTTCCTTTGTTTTTGGAGTGTTTACAGGGAAGCGTCTTTCTCTCTGAGCGAATTCTGCATCGCTTACTTTCTGGTTTGTCATTTCTTTAAGAGTATCAATCCAGCTGTAACCTACACCGTCACTGAACTGTTCCTTCTGACGCCAGCAAACATCTGGTGGAAGAATATCTTCAAAAGCTTTACGGACAATCCATTTTTCAATGCGCTGTTTTCCATCAGGAAGTTTAATGCTCATTTTATCCAGTGGGTTCAGACCCATTGCAATGTCAATGAATTCTTTGTGCAGGAATGGAACACGACCTTCAATTCCCCATGCCATAAGTGATTTATTTGCACGGTTACAGTCATAAAGGTGAAGTTTTTCCATCTTACGAACAAGCTCTTCGTGGAATTCCTGAGCGTTAGGAGCTTTGTGGAAGTAGAGGTAACCACCGAAAAGTTCGTCTGAACCTTCACCCGAAAGAACCATTTTAATTCCCATAGCTTTGATTGCACGGGCAAGCAGATACATTGGAGTTGAAGCACGGACTGTTGTAATGTCATATGTTTCAATGTGATAGATTACATCTTCAAGGGCATCCAGAGCTTCCTGAATTGTAAAGTGGATTTCATGATGAACAGTTCCAATATATTCTGCAGCTTTACGGGCGGCTGCCAGGTCAGGCGATCCTTCAAGACCTACAGCAAACGAGTGAAGCTGTGGCCACCAGGCATCTTTAAGGGAACCAGTTTCAACACGTTTCTTTGCAAACTTCTGTGTAATTGCAGCAATTACTGTAGAGTCCAGACCACCAGAAAGAAGAACACCGTATGGAACGTCAGACATAAGCTGAGCTTTAACTGCATCCTCAAGGCCGTTACGAACTTTTGCAATTACAGAAGAATCAATAATTTCACCTTTATCATCTGTTGCACAAGGAGCATCTTTTACAGCGTCAAAGCTTTCCCAGTCACGTTTATACCATTTTGTTGGTTTTTCATCTTTTGAATAGTAGTAACAGCCGTTAGGAAATTCTTCGATTGTTGTACAGTAACCTTCAAGTGCTTTAAGTTCTGATGCAACATAATAACGTCCTTCTTTATCCCATCCCTGGTAAAGAGGTACAACACCAATTTCATCACGGCCAACAAGATAAACATCTTTTTCAGAATCATACAGTGCAAAAGCGAAGATACCTGAAATATCTTCAAGGAAATCCTTTCCCTTTTCTTTATAAAGAGGAAGAAGAACTTCACAGTCACTCTGTGTTTTGAACTGATATTTTCCGGCATACTTTGCACGGATTTCTTTATGGTTATAGATTTCACCGTTTACAGCCAGGATGATTTTTCCATCATCTGAAACGAGAGGCTGTTTTCCCGAGAATGGGTCAACGATTGCCAGACGTTCGTGACTAAGAATTGCGTTATCGCCGGTATAAACACCGCTCCAGTCCGGACCGCGATGACGAATCTTTTTTGACATTTCAAGAACCTGCTGGCGGATTTCTTCCTTAATCCCGTCACTCACAAATCCTGATCCTGTGCTTAAATCAAAAGCTCCAACAAATCCACACATATGTTACCCCCTGTGCAAAGCCCTAAAAGGCCTATGATTCAAAAAAAAAGGCGGCAAAGATTTCATCACGGTAAATTTCCCCTGCGGGAAATGAATCACCATGACGACACCTTTGTCGCCTTAAAATCAAAAATTTAGTATTCCAAACAAAAAAAAAACGCCTGACTTAAAGAGACGACAATTCGTCTGCCTTAAATCAAGCGTCTTTGCTTGTTTTGTTAAATATATATTTTTACTCGAAGTTTTTCAAGTACCAGACCTTAACTACTTTTGATACGGCGAAAAATCCCTGATTTTTAAATTACGGCAGGAATAATATTCTTATATTATTTGGAGTATAACCATAATAAAATATCAAATAGAGGTAAATTTATGAGATTTGATAAATTTTTCGTAAGACGTATTTTCATGTCTCTTTTTGGAGTAATCATCTGTTCTATCAGCGTTGGACTTTTCAAACTTGCAGCTCTTGGCGTTGATCCTTTCCAGGCATTCATGGCCGGTATGGACGCCCTGATTCCAATCAGTTTCGGTACTCTTTACACAATCATCAACATTATCCTTCTTGCTTTCAGTCTGATTTTTTACAGAAAAAATATCGGTCTTGCAACTTTCATCAACATGTTCCTTCTTGGATACATTACACAGTTCTCTTATGAAACTTTCATGAAATGGTTCCCTGAACCTTCAATGGTTTTCCGCTTTGCATCTCTCATCATTGCCGTTGTTGTAATCTGTTTCGGTTCAGCTTTCTACATGACAGCAAACCTTGGTGTTTCAACATACGATGCAGTTGCAATCACAATGGTAGAAAAATGGCACCTATGGAAATTCAAATACATCAGAATCTGTACTGACCTGGTTTGTGTTATTGCAGGTTGTGTGATTTTTGTTATTGCGGGACACGAACTTAAAGAAATCCCTACAATCGCAGGAATCGGTACCATCATCACAGCCTTCTTCATGGGACCTCTTATTGATTTCTTCAACAATAAAATCGCAATTCCTTTCCTTAATAAAGGAATCCCAAAGGCCGAAGAAGCCGAAAAAGAAACTGAACCGGAAACTGAAGCTTAATCATTGTTTCACCTTGGATTATCTTATACAATGATACTATACGGAGTAATTTCAAAATGAAAAAACCAGTTAAACAATTGATTTTATGGGTTGGCGCCCTTGTCATTGGTGCAATCCTTGGTTCACTTCACGTTGGTGCAATCGACAGTGTTTGTGATTTTGTAGCTACAGTCTTCACCAGACTTTTCAAATTCTGTGCAGTTCCAGCAATTGCTGTTTCTGTTCTTTCTACTCTCGCTACACTTGGCGGAAACAAAGAAACAGGAAAAATTTTCAAACGTACAATCATGTACACTCTGCTTACAACAATTGCCGCATCTACAATTGCTGCAATCCTGTTCTTCATCATTAAACCTGAAGTTCTTTCAGCATCAGTTTATGAAGGCGTTGCTGCAGACAAACTGAACAGCATGAGTTCTGCTTCTTTCCTCAGCTACTTCACAAGTGCAATTCCTGACAACATTCTTTATCCATTTGTTTCAGGAAACGTTCTTTCAATTCTTATCGTTTCTTTCGCTTTTGGTTTTGCAATCTCAAGAATGGAAGAATCTGAAAAGAAAACAACAGTTCTGAACGTTGTTCTTGGTTTCCAGGAACTGGTTTTCAAAATCATCGGATGGATCATCACAATTCTTCCAATCGGTATCATCGCTTTCACAGCACAGCTGATCAAAGAAATGAGCGCAGACATCGCAATGGAATCAATCGGAAAATACACAGCCGTAGTTCTTTCAGGTAACCTGATTCAGTTCTTCATCGTGCTTTCAATTTTCCTCCTGATCCGCGGAATCAATCCTCTGAAACACTTCAAGAACATGATCCCTGCTATCCTTACTGCCCTCTTCACAAAGTCTTCTGCAGCAACTCTGCCTGTAACAATGGACTGTGTTGAAAACCGCGTAGGATGTGACAAAAAGTTCTCTCGCTTCATCCTTCCAATGTGTACAACAATCAACATGAACGGATGTGCAGCTTTCATTCTGGTAACATCACTTTTCGTAATGAAAAATGGTGGTGTAGACCTGAACATCTTCACAGTAATCGCATGGATTCTGATTTCTGTAATCAGTGCTGTTGGTAACGCCGGTGTACCAATGGGATGTTTCTTCCTGACACTGTCTCTCATGGCAGGTAAAGGAATGCCAATCGGTGTAATGGGAGTTATCCTTCCAATCTACGCTGTAATCGACATGATTGAAACAGCAGTAAACATCTACTCTGACTCTTGTGTTTGTGCAATGACAAACAAAGATCTTAAAGACCTGGTTGATGCACCAGCTGCAGAATAAGTTTTAGTCTTAAAAACACAAAAGGTTGTTCCTAAAGTATTTTGGGAACAGCCTTTTTTTTATCTATCAAAATCATTTCGAAACATCAAATCACTTCAGGTGTCTTTTTTTCTCTAAATTTTTTATAATTTCCCGAAAAATTTTGGTTGTTTTAAATTTGAATCCTTTTATAATTACGGGAAATCCCTCAATTAAAGGAAATTTATATGTCACAGAAATGGTTCCGCCACAAGTTTCAGCCTTGTCTTCCTCTTGGAGAAGACGGCACAAGAATTTCATGTTCAAAGCCACACATTGAACTTTCAAGAAAAATCGCACGCGAAGGAATCATTCTTCTTAAAAATGATTCAAAAATCCTTCCTCTGAACAAAAAATCAGTAAACAACAAGATTGTTCTTCTTGGAAAAGCTTCTGAAGAATACATCAAAGGAGGCGGTGGTTCCGGTGACGTATACACAAAATATGTCCGCACTCTTTACGAAGCCTTCTCTGAAAAGGCCGCAGCCGGAGAAATCCAGCTATATACAGGACTCCACGACTTTTATGCAGAAGAAGTTTCAAAGCAGCATAAAACCGGTACTGCACCTGGAATGACCCGCGAAATGACACTTTCTGATGCACAGCTTAAAGCCGCAAGCGATTTTACAGACACAGCAGTTGTAACAATCTGCCGTTTCTCTGGCGAAGGCTGGGACCGCTTCTGCGATTTAGGGAAAGAAATCCATACAGAACCAATGGAACCAAACCCTTGGGAAAGTGAATCAACACTTGGCGAAGCCGGTGAAGCAGTTTTCCAGAAAGGGGATTTCTATCTTTCAAACGAAGAAGCTGCTATGGTTGCTGCCGCAAAAAAATACTTCAAGCATATTATCGTTCTTCTGAACGTTGGCGGAATCGTAGACACCTGCTGGTTCAAAGATGATTCCCAGATTGAAAGCGTTCTCTACATCGGACAGGGCGGACTTGAAGGCGCCTGTGCTGCTGCCGACATTTTCTGCGGAACAGAAAACCCAAGCGGAAAACTTACTGATACATTCGCAAAAGACCTTGCAGACTACCCTTCAACAGATACTTTCCACGACTACAACGACCGCGTTGAATATGTAGAAGATATTTTTGTTGGTTACCGTTACTTCAACACAGTACCAGGCAAAATGGACCGCGTAAACTACCCTTTCGGATTTGGTTTGAGCTACACAACTTTCAAAATCGAAAGCCTCAACGAAGACATTACAGAAGACAAAATCCGCATTACAGTCCGCGTAACAAACACAGGAAACTACGCAGGAAAAGAAATCGTACAGGCCTACTACTCATCTCCAAAAGGAAAACTTGAAAAAGCCGCAGTCGAACTTGCCGCTTTCAAAAAGACACCGCTCCTTGCTCCAAATGAATCATGTGTTCTTGAACTGGCATTTGATGCAGAACGCATGGCAAGCTACGATGATGAAGGCGCCGTAACAAAATCAGCATGGGTAATGGAAAAAGGCGAATACAAAATCTTCTTTGGAAATTCTTCTGTAAACCTGACTGCTGCAAAATCACTTGTTCTTAATGAAGACAAAGTTGTTCAGCAGCTTTCACAGAAACTTTCTCCAAGAAAACTGAGCCGCCGAATGCTTTCTGACGGAACTTTCAAAACTCTTGAAACTTCTGAATACGATCCTCTTCCACGTCCAGAAGTCTTCAAAACACCGGATAAACTTGAAGGTCTGACACCTCAGGTTCGCTATGAACCACGTGCTTATATTTTTGATAACTGGAAGTGCCCTCGCCCAACTCTAATGGACGTTGTAAACGGAAAGATTTCTATTGATGATCTGGTTAACACTCTTTCGAAAGAAGACTGGACATGCATTCTTGGTGCACAACCAAACACAGGTATTGGAAACACTTGTGGTATGGGAAACAATCAAAAATTCCAGATTCCAAACATTATGACTGCCGACGGTCCTGCCGGTATGCGCATTGCTCCTGAATGCGGAGTTTACACAACAGCCTGGCCATGTGCTACAACAATCGCTTCTACCTGGAACCTGGATTTTGCCCGCGCTTACGGTGAATCAGTTGCAAAAGAAGTAAAAGAAAACAACGTTGGTATCTGGCTTGCTCCTGGTATGAACATTCACAGAAGTCCTCTCTGTGGAAGAAACTTTGAATACTACTCAGAAGATCCTTTCGTAACAGGTTCAATGGCATCGGCAGTTGTAAAAGGCGTTCAGTCACAGGGAATTGCTGCAACTCCAAAACACTTTGCTTTCAACAACAAGGAAACAAACCGCAAGAACAGCGACTCAATTGTAAGCGAACGCGCAGCCCGCGAAATCTACCTCCGCGCATTTGAACAGTGTGTAAAGGAAGCTGATCCTTGGGTAATCATGAGTGCTTACAACATTGTAAACGGCTGGCACACATCTGAATGCCGTGAACTCCTTACAGACATCCTTCGCGGCGAATGGGGCTACAAAGGTCTTGTCTGCACAGACTGGTGGACACGCGGTGAACACTGGCGCGAAGTTCAGGCTGGTAACGATGTAAAAATGGCTGCAGGTTTCCCGGAAGAACTTCTTGAGGCCATGGAAGACGGACGCCTTTCTGAAGCTGACGTAAAAACATCGGTTAAACGCGTTCTTGAAATGATTATGAAACTGGACTAAAAAGTTCAATTTTTGGCACATACAAATCCCGGCCGGTGAAAATTAGCCGGGATTTTTTTATTCCATTCAGAAAGGAATAAAAGCCGTAAATTCCATCTGTTCTGAATCGGGTCTTGCTTTTGCTACAAGATCCCCTCCAAGCTTAATTGCAATTTGTCTGGAAACAGAAAGACCGATTCCATTTCCTTCTATATTTTTTGAATTTGAACCACGCCAGTAACTGTTAAAAATAAATGGCAATTCATTTTCATTAAGAACCGCCCCTTTATTTCGTATTACCAGCTCTACAATTTCATCACTACGATTCAGGCAAAATTCAATTCCACCGCCGTTCCCATACTTAATGGCATTTTCCATAAGCTGAGTCAGAATTGTTTCAAGACCTTTTCTATCACTTGTTATAAGAAAATTCTGATCCTTTTCGATTTTTAACGGAATATGAAGAACCTTCAGTCTGTTTTCATATTCTTTCTGAACAAAGTCCGAAAGCTCATGCAAATAAAAAGTCTGAAACATGGGCTCATAAGGAAAGATTTCATTCTCAGAAGCCTTAAGCATTCCCGTTACAAGATCAGAAATTTCCTTTGAATTTTTGCGGATTTTTCCTGCCATATCCTTATCCTGTGAATCTGGTTTTCCATTTTTATAAAGGCCAGTTTCCAGAGCATCGGCATAAAGACTGATATTAAACAAAGGCGTCTTGATTCCATGAGCAATAGAAGTAATCAATTTCTGTCTTTCTTCTATAAGTTTTCTGTTCTTTTTTTGCTCCGCACTCAAATAATCCGAAAGCATGTTTACGCCCCAGATAAATTTACCGAATAATTTACTCCGGTTTTCCGGGAGCTTTGCATTTACCTGTCCTTTCGAAAGCCGTTCCGGATATTCGGACAAATCCTTAAAAGGCTTAATGAATTTAAACCACAGAATAAACCATAAAACTGAAAGTATAAAAACCGTAACAAGAATAATACCATTCAGAATAATCCTATAGATTTTCCCTTTCTTGTCAGGAAAAAGAAAATAAAAACTCTTCCCTATGACTTCAACTTTTTCCGGGACGTTTGCTTTTCCAAATTCTTTCTTTAATTCGTTCCGGTTTTGTTCAAAAATTTCCAGAACTTTTTTTTCAAAGTCCACCTTCGTTTCCAGGTCATCAATTTTTTCAAACTCAAAAGACAAACGGTTTATTACAATGTTTCGAATATTTTCAGATCTGGAATCCATTTTTGAAAGAAGAATATTTTCACTTAACAGAAGAATCAGAAACAAAAATAATGTATACAGATAAACTGATAAAAACTTTTTCATAAATCTTCACCAAAAATAAAACCAGCTTTCCATACAGTTTTTATAAGAACAGGATTCTTTGAATCATCTTCAAGCTTTTCACGAAGCCAGCGGATATAAACTGTCAGTGTAGACATCTCACTAAAACAGTCTTCCCCCCATACAGCATTGAAAAGTTCTTCTTTAGGCACAACTACTTTTGGATGAGTAATAAGGTAATAAAAAATATCGTATTCTTTTCCCGAAAGTGAAATTTTAATTTCACTTTCTGAAGTTTTTCTTATTACTGTTCTTGTTGAAGTATCCAGAGTAACTGATCCGACAGTGATTATAGTTTGCTTTCTTTTTTCATCTCCCAGATTGTATGAACGGCGCAGAAGGGCTTTTATTTTTGAAAACAGCACCTGAATAGAAAAAGGTTTTTCAACGTAATCATCGGCGCCAATATCAAGACCTGTAATTTTGCTCTCATCATCGGTACGGGCACTCATTACAATTACCGGAAAACTTTTTGTCTTTCGAATTTCAAGAAGGGCTTCAAATCCATTTAGTCCGGGAAGCATAACATCAAGAAGAAGAAGTTTCACGGAATCTGATTTTAAATATGAAAGTCCTTCTTCTGCACTTTCAAAAAGTACTGAAGTATAACCTTCTTTTTCAAGAAAGTTTTTTATAAGAGTACCAAGCTCAAAATTATCTTCAATAATCAGAATATCCGTCATTTTTAAGTTCAACTTTTTTTTAATTTTCTCTTATTACAATACCACAAAAAAGCCGGACTTAGTAAGTTCCTATATCAATAAACTCGGGTCTGTTTTGAACCCCGTCAGTTCCAGTAAAAGCAACCTGAATATGTTTTGTTTCATAATCAACCAGAATAATCTGAATTGTATTTTGTGAATGAATACGATTAATTTTTGAATTCTGAACATCCTCTGCTGTAATAGCAGTTTTCAAAGTTCCCGGGCTGAATTTTTCTCGAGACATAACAAGGGCATTATATTTGGCAAAGCGGATTATATTGTTCTGATAATTTGTAAAATAATCCTGATTCCCTTCAGTTGTAAAAGAATTTACTACACAAAAAGAATTTTTATCATTCCAATTAAGACCAGAAAAAATGTGACTTTCAGGAGTTCGCAGTTCCGGATAAGCCCTGTCATTATCCATGGCTTCCTGAACAACGTCTTCACAGCAAAAAGTCGAT
Organism: Treponema sp.; assembly: GCA_024402695.1. Classification (GTDB taxonomy): domain Bacteria; phylum Spirochaetota; class Spirochaetia; order Treponematales; family Treponemataceae; genus Treponema_D. Next base: position 30,102 of record JAKSTG010000021.1, read on the forward strand.
GACCCGTCGGTAACCAATACGTTATGACAGTAAGTAAATTCAGGACTTGTTCTTACCAGATAATCCGCCGCATCATAAGCCACTGTATATTTTTCCAGGGCATTCCTAATTTCATAAGTATATGCTTTTTTTCCTTCAAAACTTATTGGATCTTTTGTCCAAGACCCTACATCCAGAATCGCGGCAAAAATACCGTCATCATTTATGGCAGAAACAATTCCATGCATTCCCAGAAAAGAAATTGATGTAAGTGATTCTTTTCCTTTTTTCTGATGAACAACTGCATTTATTGCACCCATCTGACATTCAGAGCCCAGGTTCCATTCAAGGAGACGAAGAGTCAAAGGTTTTCCACTTTCTGTTTTGTCGCCCCATAAAGAAAGTCCTGAACATGCTGTTCCACGCAGTGCATCGGCAACAAGCTGATACGCAAGGACTTCTTCATAGCTTAAAACGCCGTCTTTTTCATAGCCGTGAACGCCTTGTGATAAGACAAGTGCAAAAGCTTGAATTTCATCCCTGTAATCTGCAGGAAGTTCCTTTATAAGATTTTCAATACGATTCTGAAGCTCAGTAAAATTTATTTCCAGTCCGGAAAAAGCAAAATTAATATTTTCGTAAAGATAAGGTTCCGTATATTCTGCAAAATTCGGGAAGACCTTATAAAGGCATTCTGCGTAGGCGGTTCCAATCTGGGAAGGGCTTCCTTTTTCATAATCCAGAGTAACGTCATAATAAGATGGAAATTTTTTAATTAAACAAAGTCCATCATCAGAAGAAAAACTGGCAATTACTTTCTGAACAATTCCCTCGTTTTTATATTCATAATCTTCACTTTTTGATGTGGCAACCGGTATGAGCATGGAAGATTGCTCATTTTTTTCATTTTGATTTTTATAAGCAGTTTCTTTTCTGGCACAATTTGTAAAAGTTATAACCATAAATAATAATGCCAGACAAACTTTTTCTATCTTACTCATTTCTTATGCTCCAAATTTCAATATCTTTTATTGTTCTGGTAGAAACGTAAACCGCAAGAATTACCAAAGCCACAAGGAATAATGGTGCCGCTACATAATTTGAGAAAAGATGTTTTACCATAGTCATGTTTGATATCTGCGCAAGATTTTCTACAAGAAAGGAAATAAATTTCCCTGCCAGAAAATCTATAACTGTTCCACCAAATAATACTGAGACAACACAAAGAATCAGAACACGGAAATAATTCCATAAATACGCAGTTCTTTTTCCAAACCCCATACTTTTTATAAGGGCAATGTCACTGGTTTCATCTTCAATAAAAGTCATTTGATAAAGATACGTAAGTAAAAGAATCACAATACTGACCAGACTAATAATTACCCAGCGGATAAGAGTAAAAGTACTATAAAAACCTGCAAAAACTTTTTCCTTAAAATATACGTCTTTGCTATAAAAAGTAATATCTTCTTTGGGGAAAAGTAATTGCATTTTTTCTATATAATATGGGATTTCAGATTTTTTACAATTCAAAGTTCGTGCACCAGTGTAAAAGTTTTCAACTATTGCATTAGTGAAATCCTGTCCCATAATAATTCTTGGAATGACATCAAGGGCAGTATCAAGGAATGCAGTAATGATAAAATCTTTGGTTACCAGTTTTTGCGAAAGACCATTAGGAGTAATATTCCAGTATTTAAGTGTCACTTTGTCTCCCAGATTCAAATTATTCTGCTTTGCAAAAATTGCTCCTACTGCCACTTCGTTCTCTAAACGTGGCGCATGACTACCTTTTGTGTAAACAAGTTTTTCAAGATTAACATTTTCAGGAATCATCATCTGAACAGACAGTTCATTTTCATTTAGAAGTATTTTCGAACTCACCTGCAATCCAAAATTTTCTATAACAGCAGGAATATCATTTTCCTTAAAAACTCGATTCAACTCTTCCGTCATATTTTTATAACTTCCGGTTTTCATATATAAGCTTTCAAGATATCTGTCGCCCATCTGATAGTTAAAATCCAAAGCACTTGTATAGAAATATTTTTGAATATAATTTACATCACAAATGGAATCCCGAAGTCTGAGTCCAAGAAGGATAAGAACAAAGCCAAGTGAATAAGCGGCAATAAGGCTTCCGTATCGCTTTACTTTTATAAGAATGTCATGTAAGGCAAAAAAGAATGGAATATTCATTTTCTTACGACGGAATAGCACAAGGCCTTTCAGGGAATTAAAACGCTCTCCCCTATTTTCTCCATGAAGTGCATCTACTACGGAAATTTTCTGCATCCGCTTAAGTACTCTTAATGTAAAAAGAACAACAACCAAAATAAAAATAAAGGATGAAACTGTAGCAAAAAGAAGCTCCATAACTTTTGAAGGTTCCAGCATGTTCTTGCAGAAAAGCCTTATAGCAAAAGGTGTAAGAGACATGGAAATAATCATTCCGAAAAATCCGCCTGCCACAGCAAAGGCTATGTATTTTGCGCAGAAAAGAATCCTGTAAGAAAGACTGTCTATTCCCATGGCCTTAAGCATTCCGATTTCCCGCTCTTCTCTTTTCAATGCCGACTTTAGCGCAAACCTGATTGTAACAAGATTCATTATGGCAATAAAAACACCAACCAGAAGTGAGGAAATGGAAACAATTAAAGAAATAAGTCCGTCATTAGACATGATTATTGTTCGCCCTGGAACAATAGAAAACCAGAACCCGGAAAACAGATCCATAAGTTCCTGGACTGTTTCGGTTATATAATTGTATCCGTTTCCCTGTTGTTTAATATTTGTATCTAATTCATACTGGAAAAATTTTTCTGGGAATTCACTGTTCAGAATTTTATAATCACGGTCTGAAAAAAGAATCTTAAGACTGCTTATAGCGGTAGGGGCTTTGAAAATTTCGCAGATTTCAAATCTGTAAGTATTTCCAAACTGTGTCTGAACATCAAGAAAACCACCTGTTTTCATCAAATGGAAATCCGCCATTTGATGACAAACTGCCACTTTTCCATCCGGAACATTAAACTGTTTATCTTTTAAATTATAATGAACATTATTATCATGTTTTACTTTTTGTGCAAAATAAGCATACAGACTGCTCAGTACTTGTTTTTCCTTTCCAGGATTACTGTACATAATACAGTCGGAATCAATCCTAAGTTCTTCAGACTTTGAAATGTTATCGACTTCTGGATGATTTGCTTTCCATTTATTTATTTCCACATCATGCCGTTCAGGATAAGAAACATCAGAATTAACATGAATCACAAGATCGGAAGTTTTCATTTTTTCATAAGAAACCTGGGCCCCACCGAAGTTTGCATAAAGAAGACTTATTCCCAAAGAAAGACAGGCCGTTCCAACAACCATAAAAAGAAAAAGAGTAATATTTAAACCAATTTTTTCTTTCAGGTCTTTTAATAACATTCGGAAAAACATACTACCACCCCATGTCTTCAAGCCAGCGTTTTACCTGGCGTTCACGGGATGAAACATCCTGCATGTCTGTAAGCTTTCCAAGAAAAAGTTCCCCTTGAATATTTCCGTCTACAAGATAAACAATTCTATCTGAGCAGGAAGCTACTTTTTCATTATGTGTTACCATAAGAATTGTAGTTCCATCTTTATTCGCATTTACCAGTTCATCCATTACTTCAGAAGATGCTTTTGAATTCAAAGCACCTGTTGGTTCATCTGCAAAAATCACTTTAGGATTATTTATTAAAGCCCGGCAAAGACATGCTCTCTGAAGCTGCCCTCCGGAAACTTCTGTAATTTCTCTTTCGGCAGTTTCCATAATTCCAAGACGTCGCATCAAATCTTCAGCCCGGCGATTTATTTCCTGACGAGACTCAAGTTTTGCTTCATACCCCGGAAGGATAATATTGTCCATAATGCATAATTTTTTCATCATGTACATCTGCTGAAAAATGAATCCCATTTTATTAAGACGGATTTTCAAAAGCTGTTTTTCTGTAAGTTCCGCAAGATTTTCTCCATCAAAGAAAACTTTTCCTGCCGTCATTTTATCCATGCCGCTTACGCAATAAAGCAATGTTGATTTTCCGGAACCTGACGGTCCCATAATGGAAACAAACTCACCTTCTTCTATAGAAAAGTTCACATTCTGTAAAACATTATTGCTCTGCTGATTAATTATGTATGTTTTACATAAATCTTTAGTTTCAAGAACTGTACTCATCTCTATCTCTCCTAAAAAACAAAGGCAGCCTGAACAGAACAATACCAGCCCGGTCCGGTTTTACTTGTCACTTTATTGTCAATCTTCTGTACGCCATCAAAAGAATAACCTGCCTGTATTTTTATTACAGTAACATCAATGGCAGCAAAAACTCCCCAGTTCTGGGATGTATACGATTTTTCATTCTTAAGATTATATGGCATCACAGTATTTTCCAAGCCCAGCTGAATGTTAAGCACCTGCCAGATTTCATGTTCAGGAAGGAAATAATATCTAAGAGCTACCTGACCACTTATATCCCTTAATGAAGAAAGGCCTGTTACCTGAAGACTTGTTACTAACCGTAAATGATTCTGGGTAAACAACATACAGTTCAGAGCCGGACTTCCAAGAAAATCAAAAGTTGCATAGACTTGATCTGTTTTATAAGCGGCACGGAAAACTGGAAGTGGAACTACAGGCAGTGAAACCGAACCCAGTTGAACAGGAATCATAAACAAACCACCGCCAATAAAGCAGGACCATTTTTTATTATCACAAAGCTGGTAGCCATAGCCTGCAGCAAGGACAGTTCCCTTTCTTGAAGAAAAAGAATTTTCGTTTGTATCCTGTGCAATTAAAATCACCTGGTGATTCCCGAAATTATAAACTCCCTGAAAAGAAATTGTATTAAATACTTTTTTGTGAATTTCCCAAAGAGCATTTTCTTTCTGATAATCCATAATGTATGTAAGCTGAACAGAAAGTCCTTCGGGCTCAACAAAAAGATCATCTTTATTTTTCAGATAATTAAAAAAAATGCCTCCGCCATAAAACGATGAATTAAGTCCTTGAAAATTATTTTTCTGGTAAAAAAGAACCGGCATCGTTACAGCCTTACTTTCACCAAACAAAGCCACAGTAAAAAGTATAACCGAAAAAAATATGAACAATTTTTTCATAAACACTCTCCTATTTATTTTCCGGAAGTTTCAGCTTTGTTCTTGCAGTTTCTGTCTTTACCTTACAAAAAATTTCCCATTCGAAAGATGTAAGCATTGTCGTTTTTACAAAAGACACATCTGGTGATTTTACATAACCTCCAGTTCCCTTGCTTGAATATTTAATTAAAGGATAGGTCTGATTTCCCTTTTCAAACCACAAATTATGATTTTCTTTTTTTCCGGTTACAGACCATTTGTCACATTCAACTCCATTGATTATTTCAGTTCCTTCAAGTTTCACCTTTGCAGGAGAAACCTTTCCATTACTGGAAATTGAAATATCAAAGGAAGTAGTTCCAGAATTCAGATTCCGCATCATGAACCAAAGCTCAGAAAAAAAGGATGATGTTTCAGTCCATGGAACAACAGGCAGATTCAATTCTACATCCATAGATTTTTCTTTTCCTAAAAACCAGGCAGATCCCCACATTCTTAATTTCTTTGAAGAGGCATCAAGGCTTACATGACTTTCTATATTTGTAAAACTTTCTCTTGCATAAGAAAGAGGATTTTTTCCATTGGATTCAATTACGTATCCTGTCTTCTTGTCATAAGAATCTTCATAAACAAAAACCTGTTTTGCATATTCAGACTGATCAGCAAAATAGGAAACTGTGTGATCATCCTTTACATAAACATACAGATCTATTCCCTTTTTACCTTCACCTGTCACCCGGTATTCATACATGGTTCCAGTGTTCCAGGAAGACTCCTTCCAGGTAAAAGGAGTTTCTGCGAAAAGAACAAAAGAAAAACTGATTGCAAAAAGACTTGTTAATATTTTTTTCATAGCCCAATCCTTAAACTTTTTTTACAGTTTAAGTTTATTCTCCGGCTTTGTGAAAATCCTTAAAAAAATATTAAAATTTGTTTTTATCGCCAAGGAGAAAAGTTTGAAAACAAAATCAGTATTCTAACACAGTTTTACTGACGGTTTCGTTGTTTACTTCCTGCAATTTCGGAAACAATTCTGGTCGTTCAGATCCTGTGATTCCTCCAGTAATACATGACCAAAATAGCCGCAGTATGCGTTATCTTTATTCGGCAATAAACCTCAGTGCTGAGAACGGAGTTATTACAGCAGAGAATCCTTTTGACAAAAAGGTTTTCGAACTCAATTATGAAAAAAATAACTGATAATAACAGACTGTCATTCCTCATTAGCGGCAAGTTCTATAACTCGGATGAAATCGTCACAACTTTATGTGAATTCAACCCATATTATCTGTACTTATATGAATAAAGTTTAAAAGTTATCCGGGATTAAGCTGCTTAATTCCTGATTCATATTTATAAAACACGGAGAGATTATCAAAGCAATGCTGGAAGCTTTCGAAATAAAATCCGAAGAGGCCGTTTATTTTGGTGACAACAATGATGAAGACGGCGTTGCCTTATGGATAGAAAAAAACTTATGCCAGTAACTTTCTCTTTTTCCAGATACCTGAGTAATAATAAATCATGGCAGGAATTGTAGTAAAATAAGGAGCCAGGAAATACCCCAGGAAAAATCCTTTTAATCCAAGTCCTGCAACAACACCAATAAGGTAACTCAATGTAATGCGGGCTACAAAGCCGTCAAGAATTGAGAAAATCAGAGACATTTTCGAATTCCCGATTCCCTGTATGAATCCGTTATACGGAGTCATGCAGGCTAAAGCCGGAACCCCTACGGCCATACACATCATATAAAGAGGTGCCATTCCAAGAACTTCCGGGTCTTTCGAGAAAAGACTGAAACAGCCTGCAGGAAAAATAAGGAATACTGCTGCAAGAATTCCCCAGAAAATAATAGAGCTTACAAGCCCAAGATGAATTCCCTTATGAACGCGGTCCATTTTTCCGGCAGCAATATTCTGCCCTACCATGCTGCTTACAAATGCACCGACCGCGCCGGACATTACAAATCCAAGACTCTGCAGGCGGCTTCCTACTCCAAATGTTGCCGAAGCAATAACGCCAAAGGAATTAACCAGTGCACAGACAAACATCATACTGATATCTATACTGCTGCTCTGAAGGGCAAAAGGAATTCCAAGCTTGATAAGTTTTGCAGAAGTTCCTGTTTCTGGAATAAAGCTTCTTGGACGGAAGTCAAAGTGGAAAGATTCTTTGCGTCTTACGAGGAAGATAAGTGCAATTATAAAACTGACAGCCTGTCCAAGAATTGTAGCCCAGGCGGCACCGGCAGCTCCCATTTTAAAATATCCTACAAAGAGGAGGTCGCCTGTAAGATTTACCACTGTTGAAATCAGAATAAAAAGAAGAGGACGTTTTGAATCCCCCATTCCGCGAAGAACGGCAGAAACCATATTATATCCATAAGTAAAAAGAACGCCGCCGGAACAGACACGCATATAAGCAACTGCCATAGGAAAACTTTCTTCCGGAGTATTCATAAGATTCAGAACAAATTCTGAACAGAAAAATCCTATAAACGTCATCAGAAGTCCAAGGATTCCTACAAGGGAAAACACAGTTCCAATAGTCTGATTCAATCTTTTATATTCATTGGCACCAATAAGCTGGCTTATAAAAACCTGACCGCCTACAGAAAAACCGATACAAAGCGTAGCCATCAGATTGAAAACCTGACTTCCGATTGTAATGGCAGAAAGCCCCGCACTTCCAACAAACTTTCCTACAATGACCATATCAATTAGTCCGTAACAAAGCTGCAGTGCATTGGCAAACATTACAGGGAGCGTAAAGACAACCATCTTCTTAAAAACAGATCCCTGTGTCATATCATTTATAATCGCTTTTGAAGAATCACTCATTATGAGAGATTATAGCAAATTCCCTAAAAAAATTTTTGCAAAAAAAAATCCCCCGGCAGTTTTATTACTGAACCACCGGGGGGATGTAATAGATTCTATTCTATTTTTTTAAGCTTTATTCTGCATCCTGTAATGCATCGAAGCCAGATTCGCCTGTGCGAACCTTAACAACGTTTTCTACAGGGTATACGAAGATCTTACCGTCACCAATGTGACCAGTGTAAAGAGCCTTCTTAGCAGCTTCGATAACGTCTTCAACAGGTACCTTGCTTACTACGATTTCAACCTTAACCTTTGGCAGCAGGTTGATGTCCATCTGAACACCACGGTAGTATTCGCTGGCACCCTTCTGCATACCACAACCCATTACGTTGATTACAGTCATACCTGTTACACCAATCTGGTTCATAGCTTCTTTCAGGCTGTTGAACTTGTTCTGGCGTGTGATAATAACAACTTTGTGTGCTGCAGCGTTTGTTGAACTTGGAGCTGTAGCAGGAACTGCCATAACTTCCACTGTCTGATCTGGGCTGAGTGAAACACCAGCTTCTTTTGCTTCTGAAACTTCTTCTGCAGAGTATGGCATTGTGAATCCGGCATAACCAGAATCAAGACCATGTTCAAGCTTATCAAGACCGATGATTTCTTCTTCAGCTGTAACACGAAGACCGAAGATCTTCTTGATGATGCTGAATGTGATGATCATCATTACAACAGTCCACAGGATGATTGAGAACATACCAAGGAGCTGGATACCAAGACACTTGAATCCGCCGCCGTAGAAGAGACCTGCAAGAAGGTCACCGTTTTTGTCAGCAAGTGAGTATCCTGGAACTGCAGGGTTTGCGAAAAGACCTACAGCAATTGTACCCCAGATACCGTTCATACAGTGAACAGCTACAGCACCTACAGGGTCATCAATGTGGAGTTTGTGATCCATAAGCCAAACGCCGAATACAACCAGAAGACCAGCTACAATACCGATAATGATTGATCCACCAGCATCAGCAACATCACAAGGAGCTGTGATAGCTACAAGACCAGCCAGAGAAGCGTTCAAACACATTGAAACGTCAGGCTTACCATATTTGATCCAAGTAAAGATCATTGTTGTTACAGTTGCAACTGCAGGAGCAATTGTTGTTGTTACGAAGATTGAACCAAGCTGTCCAAGTGAAGTTGCGGCAGCACCGTTGAATCCGTACCAACCCAACCAAAGAATGAATACACCAAGGGCACCGATTGGAATGTTATGTCCAGGGAAAGCATTTACTTTTACAACTTTTCCAGAACCATCTCTTTCAAACTTACCGATACGTGGACCAACCATCATGGCACCGATGAGAGCTGAAATACCACCTACCATGTGGATACATGCAGATCCGGCAAAGTCATGGAATCCGATAGCGGCGAGCCATCCGCCACCCCATGTCCAGTGTGCTTCAATCGGATAAATGATTGCAGAAATGATTGCAGAATATACACAGTAAGAAAGGAACTTTGTACGTTCAGCCATAGCACCTGATACGATTGTTGCTGTTGTTGCACAGAATACCAGGTTGAAAATGAAGTTTGACCAGTCAAAATCTGCATAGCTTGTAAAAACCTGAAGATTAGGTTTACCAATTAATCCGAAGAAAGCGTTTTCTCCAAGTAAAAGACCAAAACCGATTGCAATGAAAACTACTGTACCGATACAGAAGTCCATCAGGTTTTTCATAATGATGTTACCGGTGTTTTTTGCACGGGTAAAACCTGTTTCAACCATTGCGAAACCACACTGCATCCAGAAAACAAGTGCGGCACCAATCAGGAACCATACGCCCCACAGATCACCCTGAAGTGACTGTACGGCACTCATAACTTCTTCCATGTTGTACTCCTTAATCCCGTCTTTATGCATTACCCTGCTTAACGGGATAAAAAAAAAGCGCGCTGTACTAACATTCCAGGGGTAACTTGGAAAATGCCTTAGTTGTACAGCACGCCATTGTGCTAATTAAATAAAACTAAATTGCGGGGGAAAGCTTCCCCCGTTTACTGTTCCCTTTATTTTTATACGCGGAACAGAAGGTCTTCGTAGCAAGGGAATGGTTTGTATTCCTCACCAAGGAGAGGTTCGATTTCGTCGTATACGGAACGAACATCTGCCATAGCTGGAACAACCAGGTTTGCATAAGCTTTTGCTTCTTTAAGTGAATCGCCTGCGGCTTTGGCCTCACCGTGAGCTTTAACAAGAGCGTCTGTCTTTTCAGAAAGTGCGCTCAGAAGTTCATCCAGTTTTGCAAGAACTGTAGTCTGGGCAGTAGCTTTTGCACCAGGAACAACAGCCTTAAGGTCGATAACTGTTTTAGAAACATCAGCTGTATATTTGTAAACTGCAGGAAGGATATCTTTGTAGATCATTTCCAGCATTGTGTTTACTTCAATGTTAAGAAGCTGGCAGTACTTTTCGAGTTTGATGTCGTAGTGTGCTTCCATTTCTTCTTTTGTGTAAACACCCATTTCTGTAAAGAGCTTAACGTTCTTTGCATCAAGGTAGTGTTCAACTGCATCTGGAGTTGTTTTCAGTTCCATGAGGCCGCGTTTTGCAGCTTCAACTTTCCATGATTCATCGTATCCGTTTCCGTTGAATACGATTCTCCAGTGTGCTTTAACTTCGCGAACAATCAGTTCGTTCAGTGCTTTATCAAAGTCTGCTGCACCTTCAAGTTCATCAGCGAATACTTTCAGAACCTGTGCAACGATTGCATCCAGTGTTGTGTTTGGAGTTGCGATTGAAGCAGATGAACCTGCTGAACGGAACTCAAACTTGTTACCTGTGAAGGCAAAAGGTGATGTACGGTTACGGTCTGTTGAATCCTTTGGAATTGGTGGAAGAACATCGGCACCGATTGTCATCTTATCCTGTTTGTCAGCCTTGTATGGTTTTCCGTCTTTAAGGGCTTCAAGAACCTGATAAAGTTCATCACCAAGGTAAACCGAGATGATAGCTGGAGGAGCTTCGTTTGCTCCAAGACGGTGGTCGTTTCCGGCAGATGCTACAGAAATACGGAGCAGATCCTGGTTTTCATCAACAGCCTTAAGAATAGCTGTGAGGAACAGAAGGAACTGTGCATTTGATTCAGGAGTTTTTCCTGGTTCAAGAAGGTTTTCTCCACAATTTGTAGACATAGACCAGTTGTTATGTTTACCAGATCCGTTAAGACCTGCAAATGGTTTTTCATGAAGCAGACATTCAAGTCCGTGACGTTTTGCAACTTTCTTCATAACTTCCATTGTCAGCTGGTTCTGGTCAACTGAAAGGTTTGTTGTACTGAAAATTGGTGCCATTTCGTGCTGAGCTGGAGCAACTTCGTTGTGTTCTGTCTTTGAAAGAATTCCATACTTCCACAGTGTGTCGTTCAGATCTTCCATGTATTCAACGATACGTGGATTAAGAGCTGCGAAGTACTGGTCATCCATTTCCTGACCTTTTGAAGGCTTTGCTCCGAACAGTGTACGACCTGTCATGCGAAGGTCTTTACGCTGCTGGAAAAGTTTCTGGTCAACAATGAAGTATTCCTGTTCTGGACCAACAGTTGTTGCAACGTGGCTAACGTCTTTTCCGAAAAGTTTCAGGATACGTTTTGCCTGTGTATCAAGTGCTTCCATAGAGCGAAGCAATGGAGTTTTCTTATCAAGAGCTTCACCTGTGTATGAACAGAAAGCGGTTGGAATACAGAGTGTGTGTTCCTTAATGAAAGGATATGATGTTGGATCCCAAACTGTATAACCGCGGGCTTCGAATGTAGCGCGGTGTCCTCCAGAAGGGAAAGATGAAGCATCAGGTTCACCTTTTACAAGTTCTTTTCCAGAGAAAGACATGATAACTGTTCCATCATCCTGTGGGTTGATGAATGAGTCATGTTTTTCTGCAGTGATACCAGTCAGTGGCTGGAACCAGTGTGTATAGTGTGTTGCTCCGTTTTCAATAGCCCATTCTTTCATAGCGTGAGCTACAACGTTGGCTACATCAAGCTGGAGTGGTGCACCGTCATCAAGAGTTTTCTTGAGTGCTTTAAAAGTTTCTTTTGGAAGACGATCTTTCATTGTTTTCTGGTTGAATACCATGCTTCCAAATAATTCTGGTACATTTGTCATTTGTTACCCCCTGTAGTTTAAAAAAATAAAAGGCGACCAGGTGAAATTCAGACACGTCTGCCTGAATAACGACACCTTTGTCGCCTTTTTATAAAATCCAAAAATTATTTACCAAACCCTTGTTCAGGCTTCGTCGCCAAAACAAAAAAAAAGCCGTCGACTCCACTACTGGAATCAACGGCGTCTTTGTCGTTTGATGTATTCTTTATACAACTCTGCTTAAAAATTGTCAATTACTTTTCAATTTTTTTTAAACTTTCTGATTTTCACTATTTTCCCGGATAGCTGATATGATCTTTCCATCCGAAGACTATATTTTTAAAGCCTTCCACTTCCAGTAAACCACGCCAGAAAAGGAATGCTCTGTCGCGCTCAGAAATTTCATCAAGTGTTTTCCATTCAACTTTTTTAATCATCTGATCTTCAGGATTCAGTTCTGGATCTCTTCCGGTTGCAACTTCCGCATCATCATCTATCTCAAGAAGGAAACAATGCTCTGCATCATAATAACTTGCATGAGTGTACAAAGTAGTAAGTTTACGAACTACACGTCCATCAACACAACATTCTTCTTTAAGCTCACGAACAGCGGCTTCTTCCGGAGTTTCTCCCTTCTCAACGCCTCCACCTGGAAGGTCATAAAAGTCGTGATCATAATTCATATGTTCAAGAAGAATTTTCTCTCCACGAACAACAATGCAGATTGAACGTTCATTCTTATTTGTTTCATTTTCTTCAAGAAGTTTTTTCAAAACAGCAGTTTCTCTCTGAATCATATGAAGACCATTGGGAATATCGCATTTTCCTTTGTGGTCATGATTTTCATTAACATCAATAGCATGTTCAAGACTTACCCACTCAAGAGTGAATTCTTCTTCTGCCTCATAATCATCAAGTTTCTGTTTTTTAATTCCAAGAGGCCGTGCCAGGTAATAAAAATTTTCCTGAATGAACAGATCGTCCTGAAGCCCTTTTTCTTTTCTGATGATCTGACCGTATTCTTTTACTGAACCGGGATGAATCTGGATTCCCGTCTCTTCAAGGACTTCACGATATAAAGCCTGCGAATGACTTTCGCCTTCTTCAATACCGCCGCCTGGAAATTTGTAGTAATCATATTTAAGGCTGTGAACCAGACCTATTTTTCCGCCAGAAAAAATAATACCGCGGACGGAAGGCCTGCGGCCTACAGTTCCGTCTTCGCGGTAATTTTTCAAATCCATTTCCAATAAAGTTCGCATAATAAACTCCTTCAAATATAGTTTATTATACCACATCTTTAATTATTAGAACCTAATGTCAGTATTAAATCTTAACATCACCTTCGTATGAAAGGGTTGTTTCACCTGTAAGATAAACAGAATCGCCTGTATAGCGGACATACATCTGGCCGCCACGAACATTTACTGTAATATCTTCATTCATTGGACAGAAACCTTTTTCTACTGCCGCAATTACAGCAGCACAGGCACCTGTACCACAGGCCGGTGTTTCACCGTTACCACGTTCCCAGGTACGCATCTTAAGTTCGTTTGGTCCAACAACGCGAACAAACTCAGTATTTGTTCTTTCAGGGAAAGCCTTATGATGTTCAAACTTAGGACCAAGTGTCTTAAGGTCAAGCTTATCAACAAAATCCACGAAAGTAACACAATGAGGGTTTCCTACGCTAAGTGTAGTCACATCGTAAGATTTTCCTTCTACGTTTAATTTTGCAGTAGTGGTTGCACCTTTTGATGCACCTGTAACTTCACTGAAACCTTTTACAACTTCAGGAACCATGCGGGAAGGTTTTCCAAGATCGATCATTACAGAACTTACTTTTCCGTTCAGTTTGTAAATCTTTACCTTTTTTACACCGGCCTGAGTCTTAATTGTGATTTCTGCAGTAGTTTCGTTTTTGTTGTGACGGTCTGCAATGCCTTCAATATTATTGTCATAAAGATATTTGGCAACAGCACGGAGAGCATTACCTGCCATCATTCCTTCAGTTCCATCCAGGTTGTAGAAACGCATTGAAGCATCGGCCTTTGAAGTTTTTCCTACAAGTACCAGGGAGTCTGCTCCAATTCCGCTTCGTCTGTCACAAAGACGGACTGCTAAGCCACCAGGGTTATTTATAAACTGGTCACGAGTATCAATGATGATAAAATCGTTTCCAGTAGAAGACATCTTTGTAAAGTGAATAACCTGATCAACTTCGCGAAGTTTATTGATATCGATGAGCTCAACATTTTCTGCGCTGTATTTTGATTTCAGACAGTTTGCAATGGCATTGGCTGTATCAATGGCAGTAAGACAAGGAATGTCGCGTTCAACGGCGTGACGACGCATACGAACACTGTCAGCGTGAGGATCACGTCCCTTTGCAGAAGTTGAAATTACATAATCAACTTTTCCACTGTCCAGAAGAGTAAGCAGATTGTCATCAGGATTTTCGTGAATCTTGTTTACTGTTTCTACTTCCATTCCGAAGTCGCGCAAAGTTTCTGCATTTCCTTCTGTGGCATAAAGCTTGAAGCCCATTTCGTAGAACTTTCTTGCCAGTGAAGGAAGTTCATAACGGTCAGTCTTACGAACACTGAAAAGAACTCCCCCGCTTCGCTTCATGTTGTAACCGGCTCCAATAAGTCCTTTGAAAATTGCTTCTTCCATTGTGGCTGCAATTCCAAGAACTTCCCCTGTAGATTTCATTTCTGGTCCCAGGTGAGTATCTACGTCCATGAGTTTTTCAAAACTGAATACAGGAACTTTTACGGCAAAGTATGGAGGGATCTTATAAAGTCCTGTTCCATATCCCATATCTTTTACGCGTTCACCCAGCATAGCACGAACAGCCAGGTCTACCATCGGAACATTTGTAACTTTTGAAATATATGGAACTGTACGGCTTGAACGTGGGTTTACTTCGATGATGTAAAGATCATTGTTATAAATCAGATACTGGATGTTTACCAGACCTTTTGTTCCAAGAGCAAGGGCCAGTTCGCGGCTCTGTCTTACGATTTTTTCACGGATTACATCATTCAGGTTCCAGCTTGGATAAACTGCAATTGAGTCACCCGAGTGAATACCAGTTCTTTCAATGTGTTCCATGATTCCAGGAATAAGAATATCTTTTCCGTCACAAATGGCATCAACTTCAAGTTCTGTTCCCATTTTGTACTGGTCAATGAGAATAGGATTTGTGATTCCCTGTGCCAGAATAATTTTCATGTATTCTTTTACGTCAGCATCGTTGAAGGCAATGATCATGTTCTGACCGCCAAGAACGTAACTTGGACGAAGCAGTACTGGATATCCCAGTTCCTTTGTAGCGTTCAGGGCTTCTTCTTCTGTAAGAACAGTAAGTCCTTTTGGACGTTTAATCTGAAGCTTTTCACAAAGTTCATCAAAGCGTTCGCGGTCTTCGGCCAGGTCAATGGCATCGGCGCTGGTTCCAAGAATTCTGATTCCCTGATCAGCCAGGAAGTTTGCCAGCTTGATAGCTGTACCACCACCAAAGGCAACTACAACTCCAACAGGTTTTTCTGTATTGATTACTCCCATTACATCTTCAGGAGTAAGAGGTTCAAAGTAAAGTCTGTCTGAAGTATCAAAGTCTGTTGATACAGTTTCAGGGTTGTTGTTAATTGTTACAACTTCATAGCCCAGGCGTTTCAAAGCCCATACACACTGA
Organism: Treponema sp.; assembly: GCA_024402695.1. Lineage (GTDB taxonomy): Bacteria > Spirochaetota > Spirochaetia > Treponematales > Treponemataceae > Treponema_D. The sequence continues at coordinate 45,876 of JAKSTG010000021.1, forward strand.
ACGGAAGCGTAATCGAACTCAATACCCTGACCAATGCGGATTGGTCCTGAACCGAGAACGATGATTGTTCCTTTTGATTTTGCAGGCTGTTTACCCCATGCACCGGATCCGGCTGAAGTTCCACTGAACTGACCGGTCATACTTGCATTGGCTTCCATCTTTTTCTTTTCGTAAAGGAATTCCGCAGCTTCGTTTTCTTCATCGTAAGTTCCGTAGAAGTAAGGAGTTTCTGCGTTGAACTCACCGGCACAGGTATCTACCATTTTGAAAGAAGCAGGAATATGAGCAAGCTGTCCTTTCTTTACAAGACGTGCGGCTTCTTTTGCTTCTGCCAGTACGCCTGAACAGCCAACGATTTTTGTTCCCGAAACTTTCTGAATAACTGTATCAGGGTAACCAAGATTTTTGGCCTTAAGATAAAGATCAGTTGTGAGTTCTTTTTCTGCCAGTTCCCATTCCATTGCCGCAAGATTCTGCAGTTTGCACAGGAACCACATATCGATTTTTGTAATATTGTGGATTTCTTCCAGAGTCATAAGACGGCGTTTGATTGCCTGAAAAATCGCAAAGATTCTCTGGTCAGTACATTCGCCTACTCTGCGGATAATTTCTTCATCCCCTGCTTCTTCAAAAACTGCCAGATTCAGAGACTGAACACCAACCTCGCATCCGCGGGCAGCTTTCATGATTGCCTGTTCGAAAGTCTGACCAATGGCCATAACTTCACCTGTGGCTTTCATCTGAGTTCCCAAATCACGCTTTGCATAAACGAATTTTTCGAATGGGAACTTAGGGAACTTAACGACAACGTAGTCCAGAACAGGTTCGAAACAAGCTGCTGTTTTCTTTGTAACAAAGTTAGGGATTTCGTCCAGGTTATATCCGATGGCAATAAGAGCAGCTACCTTTGCAATTGGATAACCAGTTGCCTTAGAAGCCAGAGCCGAAGAACGGGATACACGAGGGTTTACTTCGATTACAGCATATTCAAATGTGTCCGGATTCAGAGCGAACTGACAGTTACAGCCACCTTCCATACCCAGGGAAGAAATAATGTTCAGAGCGGCTGAACGGAGCATCTGATATTCTTTATCTGAAAGAGTTACGGCAGGAGCAATAACGATTGAGTCACCGGTGTGAACACCAACCGGGTCAAAGTTTTCCATTGAACAAACGGTAAGAACGTTTCCACCTCCGTCGCGCATAACTTCAAACTCAATTTCTTTCCAGCCGGAAATGCATTTTTCTACAAGAATCTGGTGAATTGGAGAACGGTGAAGACCGTTGTGTGCAATCTCGTTCATCTCTTCATCGTTATGGACGATACCGCCACCAGTTCCACCAAGAGTAAAGGCCGGACGGATAATTGCAGGATAACCGATTACATTTTTTACAAAGTCATAAGCATCTTCATAAGTGGTTACAACTTTTGAAGGAATACAAGGTTCACCGATTTTTTCCATGGTGTCCTTGAACATCTGGCGGTCTTCGGCTTTATCAATTGTTTCAGGTTTTGCACCAAGAAGACGGACTCCGTGTTCCTTAAGGAATCCTGATTTTGCCAGTTCCATGGAAAGAGTAAGACCTGTCTGTCCTCCAAGAGTTGAAAGCAGTGAGTCAGGTTTTTCTTTTTCGATGATTCTCTGAATTGTTTCAGGAATAAGAGGTTCAATATAAATCTGATCGGCCATTGTGTGGTCGGTCATCAAAGTAGCTGGGTTAGAGTTTACAAGAACAACTTCCAGTCCCTGTTCCTTAAGAGCCTTACAAGCCTGGCTTCCGGCATAGTCAAATTCTGCGGCCTGTCCAATGATGATAGGACCAGAACCGATAACCATTACTTTATGTATATCTTTATTTAAAGGCATTCTATTTATCCTCCTTTGCGGAGATTGAAGAGTTAATCAGTTTTACAAAATCATCAAAAAGGAACGAGGTATCCAGAGGGCCGGCACAGGCTTCCGGATGGAACTGAACACTGAAGGCAGGGAACTTTGTATAAAGGATTCCCTCACAGGTTCCGTCATTTGTATTGATGAAACTGAGTTTTGCGCCTTTTGGCAGAGTATCATTTTTTACAGCATAACCGTGGTTCTGTGTTGAGATGTAAACACGACCGGTCTGCAGATATTTTACAGGCTGGTTTGGTCCGCGGTGACCGTACTTCAATTTTTCTGTATCTGCCCCGGAGGCAAGAGCAAGCAGCTGGTGACCAAGACAGATTCCAAAAATAGGAAGTTTTGCTTTAATCAGCTTTTTGATTTCAGAAATGATTTTTACGTTTTCTTTTGGATCTCCAGGTCCGTTGGAAAGCATGATTCCGTCCGGATTCAGAGCAAGGATTTCTTTTGCTGTTGTTTCACCGCTTACGGTTACAACTTCAAGACCGCGTTTCAGAAGTTCGCGGCGAATATTTGCTTTGGCACCGAAGTCCCACAGCACAACTTTCTTGCCTTTACCGGCCTTCATGGCCACTTTCTGGTCGTAGATTTTAGTTCCGTCTGATTTTACAGGAACAAAACGGTATTCAGCAGATTCCTTGAAAACCACATCGGCAGGTTCTTCTACTGCAGAAGCACTTCCTGTTACCGATTTAACAGCATCGGTGATTGTATAGGCTCTGATTTCAGAAAGGATTTTCTGTTTTTCTTCAGGCTTTTTAAGGGCTTTAAGTATATTTTTGGCTTCTTCGCTTTCGCCGGAAACAAGCATACCGTTCATAACTCCGGATTCACGGAGGACTTTTGTAAGAGCGCGAGTATCAATTCCTGAAATACCAATTATTTTCTGGGCTTTAAGCCAGTCTTCAAGTTTTCCGTCACAACGGAAGTTGGAAGGTTCGTCACAAAGTGTACGGACAATATAACCTTTAACATGAATTGAACTGCTTTCAAAATCTTTTGGAATTACACCGTAGTTACCGATAAGCGGAAATGTCTGTGTGACAATCTGCCCGTAATAACTAGGATCGGTCAGAGTTTCGATATAACCGTTCATACCGGTTGTGAAAACCGTTTCGCCGGTAACAACTCCCGTGGCTCCGATGCTTTCGCCTTCGAATACACGTCCGTTTGCAAGAATCAGATATGCTTTCATTTTGTACCCCTGCGCAAGCCAAAAAAAAGCGCTTGGTTTAAAAAGACGATTCCGCGTCTGTTTAAACCAAGCGCCTTTGCTTGTTGAAAATAATTTAGTGTTTTAGAAGCTTTTTTTCAAGTCCTTAGCGGCAAAAACCTTCTAACACTTTCTTGAAGATTGCCAGACCTTCGTCAATTTCTTTCCAGCTGATTGTAAGAGGTGGAAGGAAACGTACAACATCTTTTCCGGCTGTTGTAGTACAAAGTCCGTCTTCAAGAGCTTTTACTTCAATATCAAATGGTTTTACAGATTCATCGATCTGAACACCAACCATAAGTCCCTTTCCGCGAACATCCTTTACAATTGGATATCCCCAGCTTTTGATGATTTCACGAATATAATCACCCTTGTTGATAACATCCTGCATGAAACCTTCTTTTGTAAGGGTGTCGATTACAACATTACCTGCGGCACAAGCCAGTGGGTTTCCGGCAAATGTTGACTGATGGTCACCTGCTACGAATACACCGTTTGCTTTTCCGCGGAAAAGCATGGCTCCCATTGGAACGCCACCAGCAATACCTTTTGCCAGAGTTACAACTTCTGGATTGAATCCCAGTGCGTCAGAAGCCAGGAAAGTACCTGTACGACCAATACCTGTCTGAACTTCGTCGGCCATTACGATGGCACCGGCTTTTCTTGCGGCTTCGGCGGCTGCTTTTGCCCATTCAGGATCAATAAGGTTTACTCCGCCTTCTCCCTGAATACATTCAATGAAAAGTGCTGCAGTTGTATCGTCAAAAGCAGTTGCAAGACAGTCAAAATCATTAGGTTTGATTGTTTTGAATCCGTCAAGATATGGAGCAAAACATTCAGGGTGGAACTTATCCTGTCCTGTAGCAGTAAGAGTTGCAAGAGTTCTTCCGTGGAAGCTTGATTCCAGAGTAACGATTGTCTTACGTTTTTCACCGCCGTTCAGCTGTCCATATTTACGGGCCAGTTTGATTGCGGCTTCATTAGCTTCGGCACCAGAGTTTCCGAAATATCCGCCTTCGAATCCTGTTACAAAAAGAAGTTTTCTTGCGAATTCAAGACCTACATCCGAAAAGTAGTAGTTTGAAATATGAATCTGCTTTGAAGCCTGTTTTGAAATGGCCTTTACAAGAGGTTTGTAATTGTGGCCCAGACAGTTTACGCCGATTCCCGAAACGAAGTCGATATATTTTCTGCCGTCTGCAGAATACATTGTTGATCCCTTTGCCTTTACAAAAGTCAGGTCAAAAGATCCGTAGTTATTTACAATAAGTCTTTCCATAAAACACAGTATAGTTAATAGGAAGACAGAATTCAATTAAAGCGCTGCTTAAAAAACCGTCCATTTATATTAAAAACAACACTCCCACAAAAACAATGGAGGCCTCCCGCGGAGCCCCGTCGCTCGCTCTGCTCGGCTCCTTGCCCACGGTACTCCATTGTCTTTGTTCGCGTGTTGTTTTTACCATACATGTGCAAAGCGACACAGTGCCTTTTTAGTTCTGCCAACTTTGCTTTTCGCCCTCGCGTAAATTTTAAACATATAAATAAATGCACTTGTACGCAAAAGCTCAAAAACTAACGCGAGGAAAGAAAATGTGCCGTCAGAAGCACTTGATGCGCGGCTTGATAGTTTCCTAACCGCGCATCACGTGCAGTGACGCTAGCGAACGGTTCTGATCGGCCATTTTCTGACCGGGAGCAAGTTTTTGAACATTTAAACTCAATGTACATTTATTGAATGCTTAAAATAATCCTACGTTTTTTTTAAGATTGTTTTCATTCCTTCTTTCTATTATACTGATGCTACTATTAAAAAATTGGTGACACTAAAAGGAGAAAAAAATGGACCAGTTAAAAATTCTGCTGGCTAAAGGCCGCATCTACGAATCAGTTTATGAACTTTTGAACGACGTAGGTATTACAATCCATCTTCCTGACAGAACATACTTTCCGACAACAAACCAGAAAGACCTGGCATTCCAGGTTGTAAAACCACAGATCACAAGTGCCCTTCTGGCTCAGAACAAAGCTGACGTTGGATTCAGCGGAAAAGACTGGGTTTACGAAAACGGTGTACAGAACAAAGTTGTAGAAATCATGGACCTGGGCTTCGATCCAGTACGCATCGTTGCAGCCGTTCCTGAAACAGTTGATTTCGACGCACTTCTTAAAAAGCCTGTAACTATTGCAACAGAATACCAGAACCTTTCAAAAAACTGGATCAAAGAAAAGAAAGTAAACGGAACAATCTTCCGCACATGGGGAACTTCAGAAGGTTTCGTTCGTGATGATCCTGATTCAGAAGCACAGATTCTTATCGATAACACATCCACAGGTTCTTCACTTAAAGCAAACCGCCTTAAGATCTGCGACACACTCATGACTTCGTCTACACGCATGTACGCTTCTAAAGAAGCCATGAAAGATCCTGCAAAAAAACAGAAAATCATGGAACTGAAAATGCTTTTCGAAGCAGTTCTGGCTGCCCGCGACAAGGTTATGCTGGAAATGAACGTTTCTAAAAAGAACTTCGAAAAACTGGTTGCTGCAATTCCAAGCATGAAGAGCCCTACAGTTTCACCTCTCTACGGTGACGACGGCTACGCAATCAAGATCGCAGTAAAGAAAGGCGAAGTACCAACTCTCCTTCCAAAACTCCGCGAACTTGGCGCAACAGACATCCTGGAATACGCACTCAGAAAAGTAATGTAGTTTTTATTTTGTAGGGGGAAGTCTCCCCCTCGCTTCAACCGCAAAAGGCGACCGTCACCGGTCGCCTTTTTTCGTTTTCCGCTACCCCCTCTCCTAAGGGGAACGCAACAAGTTGCTTGTCCCCTTAAAAACCCCAGAAAGAAATTTGACATGACTACCATATAACTATATTATATAGTCATATAATAACTATATTTCACAAAAAGGAGGTACCCATGACAGCACCACTTTATGACATTAAAGCCCGGTTCAGTGAATACGTAACCATGGCAGAAAACGGCGAGGTTGTTGAAATTACAAAACACGGAACCACCACCGCCGTAATCATCAGTCTTAAAATGTTCAATGAACTCAATGATGAATATCAGGAAATGCACAGACCAAGCTTTGTTGATGAGGTAAGGA
>JAKSTG010000022.1 GCA_024402695.1 Treponema sp.
ACTCCCACAATAACCAATGGAGGCCTCCCGCGGAGCCCCGTCGCTCGCTGCGCTTTGTGTGGCTGAACTTAGGAGGGCAAAAAAAAACCGTCCGATTGATCAAGTCGGACGGCATTCAAAGTGCTTGTTCAAAAACTATTTGTTTTCTACAGCAGCTTTTGGTACTGATACTTTCTTTTCGAAAAGTCCGCGGTTCAGACAGCGTGTACAAACTTTAAGAGAGAATGTTGTTCCATCAATAACTGTCTTTACTGGGTGGAGGTTTGGTCTCCATGTTCTGCGTGTGTGGTTGTATGATTTTGATACTTTGTTACCACTCATTACGCCTTTACCGCAAATATCACAAGCTCTAGACATAATATATACCTACCTTAATTAAGATCTTAAAAAATAGTTTTTTAAGTTTACAGAATTCTTTACTTTGCGTCAATATCAAAAGCCGAAGCCTGAAACTAGTCTGAGTAATCTACACCTTCAACATCGAAGCCGTTGGCAGCCAGGAAGTCGTGGCGGTAACCGTCCAGGTCACAGTATTCTTTAAGATTTTCGCTTGTAATCAGGCTCATGCACTTGTCTACTTCAGCCTGAACATCATCCTGCATTTCCCAGTCGTCAATGCGGATCAGGTTGTTTTCATCAACAGGAACGTTTCCTGCAGCGAAGTTGTCACCTGTGTAAAGACGTTCTGCGAAAAGACGTTCCATCTGTTCGATACAGCCTTCGTGATTTCCCTTGGCTTTCATAACTTTGAAGAGGATTGAAAGGTAAAGTGAAATGATTGGGATAACAGCTGAAGAACGGGTTACCAGACCTTTGTTTACAGAAACCCATGCATCACCGTTTACAGCAGCTTTAAGCTGTGCTGAAAGGTTGCGGGCTGTTGCTTCCAGGTCTTTTTTAGCCTGACCGATTGTACCGTTGCGGTAAATAGCGTGGCTGAGTTTTGGTCCGATGTAAGAGTAAGCTACTGTGCGACATCCGTCAGCAAGTACACCTGCTTCCAGGAGCTGGCTGATCCAAATCTGCCAGTCAGCACCACCCATAACCTTTACAGTGTTTTCGATTTCTTCTTCTGTTGCAGGTTCGGCTGTTTTTTCAGAAAGAGTTTCTGTCATGATATCCAGAGCGGCTCCACCGTAGTTTTCACCGATTGGTTTGATAACTGATTTGTAGAGAACTCCTGTGTCAGGGTCTGTACGAACAGGGCTTGCCAGTGAGTAAACGATAAGATCAACTTTTTTACCCTGAGCTTTGATTTCATCAATGATTGTTTTGCGTGTTTCGTGGCTGAAAGCATCAGCATTGAAAGATTTTGCGTAAAGACCAGCTTCTGTAGCAACTTTGTCGAATTCTTTGTTGTTGTAGAAACCTGGTGTTCCGCATTTTGTTTCTGTTCCTTCTTTTTCGAAAGAAACACCGATTGTGTCGGCACCGTATTCAAAAGCGGCTGTAATACGTGATGCAAGACCGTAACCTGTTGAACATCCCAGAACCAGAACGAACTTAGGTCCGTTTCCACCTTCTTTGTTTGTCTTGATTCCGCGTTTTGCTTTCTGTGCTTTTACGTAATCAATCTGATGATCTGTTTCTTTAGCACATCCTTCTGGGTGAGCGTTGATACAGATGTTTGAACGAATCATAGGTTTGTTATTCATATGTGACTCCTATAAATGTATTATCTAATGGAAATATAATAAAACTTACGCGAGGAAAGAAAACATGCAGCCAGCAGGATTTGAAGCGCGGCTTTATAGTTTCCTATCCGCGCTTCACATCCAGCGACGCTAGCTAGCGGTGCTGGTCTGCTGTTTTCTGACCGGGAGTAAGTTTTATGAACTCTCTATATTCGCAGTAAAATATATTTATAGGATAATACATAGATTTTATTTTGACAATAGTTGAAAAAATGTCAGAATAAAATCTACTGAAAGCGGAAAGGAAGTTCCATGCGATGAGATTCAAGAAGTTCTTTGTCTTTAAGAATTTTTTCGGTTGGTCCGTCTGCAACGATCTGACCGCCTGAAAGGAGAATAACCCGTGAACAGGTATCCAGGATCATATCCAGGTCGTGGGATGTAATAAGCTTTGTCTGTTTAAGAGAATTAATTGTGTTGATAATCAGGCGGCGGTTGTAAGGATCAAGAGTGGAAGTAGGTTCATCCATCAGGAGAACCTGAGGTTCCATCGTAAGAACTGTTGCAATGGCCGCCATGCGTTTTTCCCCACCGGAAAGTTTGTGGTTGTGACGGTCTTTCAAATGGCTTATATTCAGGTCTGCAAGAATTTTTTCAGAACGGACAGAAGCTTCATCTTTTGTTATCCCGTAATTAATCGGTCCAAAAGTCATGTCTTCAATTACAGTCGGCATGAACATCTGGTTGTCAGAGTTCTGGAACACAAATCCGAGCTTACGGCGGATTTCTTTCAGGTTTTTTTCGCAGACTTCGATTCCATCAACAGTTATTTTTCCGTCAAAAGGAAGAAGTCCAAGAAGGCATTTCATCAGTGTTGATTTACCGGCTCCGTTGGCTCCAATAAGTCCGACAGTTTCTCCAGGAGTAATTGAAAAACTTATGCCTTTCAAAATGCTGCGTGATATTTCATAGGAAAAGGAAACATCAGAAAACGAAATCATATAACAGAGCTCCTAAGATATGTGTGAATAGTGTACCGATAATTTCGGGTATATTGAAAAATCTGAAAGTCAGAATTAGTGCAGTAACGGTCAGGAAAAATATCCAGCTTTTTATGGCAGAATGTTTTCCGCGGCTGCAGGCGTAAAAATAATTTCCGTTGTATCCTCGAAGGATCATGGCGGAGTAAAGGTCATCGGCTCGGTCGAAACTTCGTAAAAAAAGCTGGCCTAAAAATGATCCCCAGGCCGAGTAGTGAAGTCCTTTTTGATTTGGAGCTCGTAAATGATAAGCTTCGAGCATAACAGCAACTTCATCTTTCATTACAAAAATGAAGCGCCATGTAAGAAGTAATACTGTAACAATTATTTTTGGAATTTTTATGCGGCGAAGAGTTCCGCAAAGTTCGTCAATTTTAGTAGTCTCTGCAAAAGCGTAAGAGGCAGAAAGACAGAGAAGTCCTTTAAGAATCAAAGTGAAAAGTGAAACAAAGCCAGCCCGAATTGTAAATAAACCGGCTGCTTCAAAAGGTACTTTATCAATAAAGGGATTCAATATTCCTGTCATAATAATCAGCGGCATTACAAATCCGGTTGCTTTAAAACATTTTTTAAAGGAAAGACCGGAAAGCTGAAACATTATGACAGGATATAGGAACATTGGAACGAGCCCTGTAACATCATATTTTGAAAAAGAGACTGTTGTAAAAATATAAATTGCGGTAACTGCTAGTTTTGCAAGAGGGCTCAGATTTTTCATTAAGCGGATGCTTTTTCCTTTTTCCGGAAGATTTTTATAAGGAACGAGACTGCTACTGCAAATGCGGCCACAATAAGTGAACCAACAATACCTGACAAAGAAGTTCCTCCTGCAGTTTCGCTGTCTGGAAGATTATAGTCAGGAAGGAATGAAGTGTGTTCCTGAATGGCTGCGGCTTTGTTTGCGGCATCAGACTGGAATCCAAAATTTTCTTCATCAAGAGAAAGGTTTTCGGCGTATCCTTCCTCTGCATTTCCAAACAGAGACCATTCAAGTCCGTCAGGGTGTGAGCTGGCAAGAAGACTGAAACCACCGGCTGTAACAAAGGCTGTTGCTGCAAGGACAATGATTGTTGCACGGAGTGAAAGTTTTCCTTCCCGTTCTTCTGTGTTCTGTGGAATGGAAAGAACTTCAGGTCTTGCTTCAAAAATGAATACAAGAACTGCTGCAGAAATTAATCCTTCAATAAGTCCGATTGCCAGATGGATTGGCTGCATAAGGGCTGTGAAAGTTCCGAATGGAATATCGGTAATTCCCGAAAGACTTGTTTCAAGAACAACAGAAAAAGCTCCAAGCTGGAGTGTAAAGATACAACCAAGGACAGAAGCCAGTATGATTTTTGTGCGGCCTGGGTTTTTCATAAGTGGCCGCCAGAAAGCAAAGTAACCGACGAAGCAGCCGTAGAAGGCCATGTTCCAGCAGTTGGCTCCAAGAGCCATAAGTCCACCATCAGCGAAAAAGAGTCCCTGAATTGCAAGAATAATAATCATAGAAATGAATCCGGCAAAAGGACCAAGAATAGCCGAAAGAAGAAAGCCGCCGCAAAGGTGACCGGAACTTCCAGTGCCTGGAATTGAATAGTTGATCATCTGTCCGGCAAAGACCAGAGCCGCACAGACAGCCATCATTGGAATCTTGTGAGAATCATTTTCCTTTTTAATTTTGTGGACTGAAACTCCAGCTGTAATTGCTGTAGCTCCATACATGACTCCGGCTACTGCAGGAGCCAAAAGTGCATCTGCCATGTGCATAAGTCTTACTCCTTAATCTTGTTTTCTATTTCAGAAATACTCATTCCGGTTTCCCGTGCAATGCGGGCCAGGTCTTCGTATTCCAGTTTGCTTCTTTCAGTGCCGTATCCGCTTACAATTTTGTTTCGGACAGGTCCCCATTCAGTTTCAATTGTTTCCATTTTTCTGTTCAGAACGTATCTTTCAAGGCGTGCCTGACGGATTCCGTTTGTTGTTGTGTGACGGAAAATTTCCTGAACCATTTTTTCTTTATCTGCTTCTTTGCATAGAATGCGCATTAAAGTTCCGGGACGATTTTTTTTCATTCCGACAGGAACTGTGTATACATCAAGAGCGCCGGATTCAAAAAGTTTTTCCATGGCAAAGCCGATTTTTTCTGCAGTCATATCATCAAGATTGCAGCTAAGTTCCAGGACATCGTCATCTTTTTCCTGGGTTGTGCCAAGCATGACACGGACACAGTTTACCCGTTCAAAATCCTTTTTTCCCATACCGTATCCGATTTTTGAAACTTTCATTAAGGGCATAGGACAGAAGTCGCTGACAAAATATTTAAGAAGGGCGGCACCTGTTGGTGTACAAAGTTCACCGCGGATTTCTCCGCTGTAAACAGGAATGTCTTTAAGAATGTTTGCAGTGGCAGGTGCCGGAACCGGAAGAACTCCGTGGGCGCATTTAACAGTTCCGCTTCCAACGTGAACAGGACTTGCCAGAACTTTTTCTACACCCAAAGTTTCCATAAGAAGACATACGGCGGTTACGTCTGCAACGGCATCCATGGAACCTACTTCGTGGAAATGAATTTCTGTAACAGGTTTTCCGTGAACTTTACTTTCGGCTTCTGCAATAATACCGTAAACATCCATTACAGATTTTTTTACAGATTCACTGATATTCAGATGGTCGCAGACAATGTGACGGATGCCATCCATGGAACTATGTTCATGATGATGGTGTCCTTCATGAGAATGCTCATGGTCATGGTGATGATCTTTATGCTCGTGATGGTGCTCAAGTTCATGGTGATGATCTTCATGCTCGTGATGGTGCTCATGTTCATGATGATTATCATGCATGCTTTCATCTTCTTCCTGTCCGTGAACCAGAACAGTCATGTGGCTTCCTGTAATGCCGCATTTTTCTGAAGGTTCAAGTTTGTATTCAATTCCGTGAAGTCCCATGGAATTCAGTTTAGAAAGAAAATTTTCTCTTTCATCTTTTTCAAGAAGTTCTAAAAGTGCTGCAGTGAGCATGTCTCCGGCAGCTCCCATAGAACAGTCAATGTACAGTGTTTTCATAATTTACATCCTGTTGATTCTGCTTGCCAAAAATCCGGCACCGAATCCGTTATCGATATTAACAACTGAAACTCCGCTGGCGCAGGAGTTCAGCATGGAAAGAAGGGCAGAAAGTCCTTCGAAATTTGCACCATAACCAACACTTGTTGGAACCGCAATAACAGGGCAGTCTACAAGTCCGCCTACAACGCTTGCCAGAGCACCTTCCATTCCTGCAATGCAGATAATTACTCTAGCACTCATAAGTTCGTCCAGATGGGAAAGAAGCCTGTGAAGTCCTGCCACACCTACATCGTAAAGTCTTGAAACTTCGTTTCCAAAAACTTCACAGGTTAAAGCTGCTTCTTCTGCAACAGGCATGTCGCTGGTTCCGCCTGTTGCTACTACAATTTTTCCTTTTCCCTTGATTTCGGGCATTGGTCCAACAATCCCGATTTTTGGCATTTCATAATATTTAAAATCTAAATCTGTTGCTTTTGAAATTTCTTCGGCCTTTGCAGAATCAATTCTTGTAATGAGAATTGTGTTCTGCCCGTTCTTTTTCATGGCCCGGCAGATTCCGATTATCTGATCCGGTGTTTTCCCGGCGCCGTAAATTACTTCGGCAATGCCCTGGCGGATACTTCTGTGCAGATCAATTTTTGCATAATCCAGATCTTCGAAAGGCTGCTTTTTAATAGAAAGAAGTGCTTCGTCTACTGTCATCTCTCCACTTTGTACTTTTGAAAGAATTTCTTTAATATCAGTCATTTGATTTCCTTGGCTCCAGATCCAGTGTAATAGTTTCGTAAAGAGGCTTAAGTTTTTTTATAAGAATGTTTTTTTCTTTTATGATTTTTTCCATTTGGTTTTCAGTCACCTGGATCTTTGCAGAATTTCCTGTTTTTCTGATACGGAAATCTGAGTATCCCATTTCCATCATCAAAGCTTCGCCCTTTTCTGTTGCTTCCAGATCTTCTTTTGTAATTGAAGTTCCTGTTGGAATGCGGGTGGCAAGGCAGGCGTAGGAAGGTTTGTTCCAGGTAAAAAGTCCTGCTTCTTTTGAAAGGCGTCGGATTTCGTCTTTTGTAAGACCAGCCATACGAAGTGGAGAAAGAACTTTCAGTTCTTGAAGTGCTTTGTATCCTGGACGGTCTGAAACATCATCTGAAGCATTGGTTCCTTCAAGAAGAATAGAACAGCCTTCTTTTTTAGCTTCTTCAAGAATTCTGTTAAAGATTGTCCGCTTGCAGTAATAGCATCTTTTTGCATCGTTACGGATTGCATCGGGATTTTCAAAAACTGAAAGGTTAATAATTTTTATGTTTGCATTAAGTTCTTTTACAAGGCGCAGAGCATCGTCAAATTCAAACTGAGGCTGGAACTCACTTTTTACATAGAAGGCAGTAATGTCAGCTCCCGATTTGACTCCTTCGTAAAGAAGGTATGAAGAGTCTACGCCGCCTGAAAAGGCCAGACCGATTTTTGTTTTGTGCGACTTTGCATCTTCAAAAAAATCTTTAAGTGTCATTTTTATTCCTTCTAATATGCCTGCTGTTTTTACACCGAAAAAGTTTTAAAAACAATAAGGCTGTCCTATCCGTCATCTGACGAATATAGACAGCCTTCTGACTATCGTTAGAAAATCCGTGAGTTCAAAAAATTATGCAAAGACTTCTGTCTTTAAGTAACCGGTTCATCCGAAAACTTATGGCTTTATTTTAAATGTTAATGAATATGGAGTCAAATAATCTTTGTTATTTTGAAATGGCTGCAAGATGTTCCATTGCGGCTTCAACAAGTTTTGCAGCAGGAACTTTTTCTACCCCTACAATAAAATTGGAACATACATTCATAGGAATAAGAATACGTTCTGCATTGCTCTGTGAAACTGCCAGTGCCATTTTAGGAGTGATTTCACCATAAAGGGAATCGGAAATTACAATGCCGATTGGGCCTGTAATGATGTCTGCGTTGCGGGCGCCAACAATGACTGCGTTTTCGCCTGTGGCAGCATGATGAGCGCCAGCCTTAAGCATAGACTGAGTGGCTACAGTATTTGTTCCAACTGCTGTGATTTCTGCTTCTGGAAACTTCTTTTTGATGTTTTCTACGAGCTGCGAGCCCATGCCGCCGCCCTGTCCGTCAATTACAAGTATTTTCATATTACAGTTCTATTTTAACAGCAAGTATTCCCCATGCATATGGTGCAATCTGGTATGGGTTGAAATAAACCGTCAGAGATTTTCCTTCGTCTGTAATGGCAAAGGCTTCAAAGTTTTCTTCAACCGGTTCTGTACCATTCTGGATCCAGTCAATGTCATTAAGATCATATTCTTCCATGGAAGAAAGAAGGCAGTCATAACAAAGACGGGAAACTTTTTCCAGACTCATGCCTGCGGCTTCGGAAATGGTCAGAATTTTATTTTTCTTTTTGCTGTAGTTAATTGTTCTTGTCATAGGGTAGCCGTGGGCCCCACCAAGATATGTGTATTCATCAAAAATAAGAGTTAAGAATTCGTCTGATTCTAAAACCTGGTCCAGGCTTAAAACATATTCGTATGCAGAAGGAGCATGATAAAACTCAGGATCTTCTTCCTTTCGCATCCGATTTTCTTCGTCCCATTCTTTTTTTGCGTTTACTGTTATTTTTTTGAATGAGTCCAGAAAGTTTGTATCAATTTCATTTTTCAGAATCGGATTGTTTGAAAACTCCGGATACTGTATTTCGTAATCAAGAAAGTATGTACTTTCTGATTTTGAAACTATCTTATATTCGCAGGTAACAGGGGTTTCTGGTTTTGTGATTTCAGTCTGGATTTCTGTTGTGTTATCGGTTTCTGGTTTTGTTGTTGCACAGGAAAAACAGAAAAGTCCTGTGATAATAAGCGGCAGAGCAAAAAGTTGTTTTTTCATATGAATATGGTAAAACCTGAATGTGTATAAAGCAAGTAAGAAAATTATCTTATGGCGAATCTTGTATAGTGAATTAAAATTAAAAATGGAGAATAAAAATGATAAAAGAAACAAAAACAGCTCAGGGGAAAGTCCGCGGTATTCCAGCGGCAGACCCAAGAATTATTGCATATAAAGGAATTCCTTATTGCCAGCCGCCTGTAGGGAAATTGCGGTGGAGAGCACCACAGCCTCATGAAGGCTGGGAAGGCGTAAGGGAATGTTATACTTTCAGTCCTATTCCATGCCAGACTAAACCTCAGCCTGGCATCAGCAACATTTACGACCTTGAATGGAATGTAGACAAGACTATTCCAATGGATGAAGACTGCCTTACACTGAACATCTGGACTCCGGCAAAGGATACTTCGGAACGTCTTCCTGTTTACTTCTGGATTTATGGTGGTGCTCTTCAATGGGGCAACAGCGCCGAAATGGAGTTCGACGGTGAACGTATTGCCCGTCGCGGCATTGTTGTCGTTACAATCAACTATCGTCTGAATGTTTTTGGATTTTTTGCTTCAAAAGAAAAAGATGCAGAAGGTAATTCGGTAGAAAGAAATATCGGGAACCGTGATCAGGCTTTTGCCCTTAAATGGGTTTATGAAAATATTGCAAACTTCGGTGGGAATCCGGAACATATTGTTATTGGCGGACAGAGTGCCGGAGGTGGAAGTGTTCTGACTCAGCTTTGCTATCCTGAAAACAAAAAATATATTAAGGGTGCTGTTGTAGAAAGCGGATACTTCAAAAATCCATATATTGACCATTTTAATTTCCCTGTAGAAATGGCAGAAAAGCAGAGTGAAGAATTTCTGAAATTTCTTGGAGTAAACAATATTGATGAAGCAAGAAAACTGACCTGGGAACAGGTTCGCGACGGAAATGACAGCTTCCAGAAAATGTGGTTCGGTCTTACAGGAAACGATTTTACTCCTGCAGGTGTAGAAGCCTCTATTAGAAATAAAACTTTCATTGATGTTCCAATGTTTCATGGCTGGACAACAAATGAATTTTTCGGAGAACTTCAGGCTTCTTCAAAAGAAGAGTTTGAAGAAAAAGCCCGTGCTGTTTACGGAAGTGATGCAGAAAAATTCCTGGAGCTTATGAAAACTCCTGGCGGGGCCGGCATGTGCCGAAGCGAAGACAAACCTGCTAAGTTCAATTCAGTTGAACTTGGAAATATTGCCTTTACACGGCTCCGTAATTCCAGCGGACTAAAAAGTAAAAGTTGGATTTATGAATTCGGACCATACATGCCGGGTGGCGATGAACCGGGAGCTTTTCATTCAAGTGATCTCTGGTTCTTCTTTGAAACTCTGGCAAAGTGCTGGCGTCCTTTTGACGGAAAGTATTATGACCTTTCAAGGGAAATGTGCAATTACCTTTGCAACTTCATAAAAACTCTGGATCCTAATGGAAAGGATACTGATCCTGAAGGAAAAGATTTACCTGAGTGGAAAAATTACACAGATGAAACTCCATGCATTATGAATTTTAAAACAAGGTCAGAAGCCGAAAACAGAGTTCCAGATGCAAAAATGGAATTCTATCTGGACTGGGCCGAAAAGAAAGCCAGAATATAGAGGGAATACTCCTCCGTGATAAAAAGCACAATACGTGATAAAATAGAAGAAATGAACAAAAGTGTGGACTTAAAGAAACTTTCTTTTTTTGCGGCATTGTGCTTTTTCCTTTCTGTAGTCGAAACTGCGATTCCAAAGCCGGTTCCTTTTTTCCGTCTGGGGCTGGCAAATCTTCCGGTAATGCTGAGTTTTGCATACATGAGTCGGAAGGAAAGTTCTTTACTCATTCTGCTGAAAGTTCTTCTTCAGGCAATTGTAAGCGGAACTTTATTCTCCTACATTTTTCTTTTTTCTCTGGCAGGAAGTCTTGCGTCCGGTTTTGGCATGATGGCCATTTATTCCATATTTGCAATAAGTCTCCAGCGGGGAAGAAAACATATAAGCTGGATTGGAATCAGTATGTGCGGCGGCCTTTTGAATAATGCGGCCCAGCTTTTTTGTGCATATTTTGTAATGTTCGGAGATAGTGTGCGTTACATTGCGCCGTTACTTTTGACAATTAGTTTTGTGACAAGTTTGTTACTTGGTGCTGTTGCCAATATTTTTGCAGAACAATCTGAATGGCTTAAAACTTTGAAAAAGGGCGGGGCTCAGGATTACGACGCCCGGAAAACAGCAGGAAGTAACAGCCCGGAAAATGCGCCCCGGGGTGAAGGCCCTGCGGTCAGCAGTTCCGAAGCCACAGGGACTGTGGCTGAAGGAATGAGCGTGAGCGAAGGCCGCAACACCGGAAAGGCGCCCATATTATTTTTGATTATTGCACTTTGTGGAATCGTCGCCGTTTCTTTTTCAAAAAAATTGTTTGTGGTTTATGGACTTCTGATAATTTTTGTCGGCATTGTTTTTGTAAAGAAAAAGCGGGTTCGAATTCTACCAAGTATCATCATAATTTTAAGCGTTACAGTTTTGAGCCTTCTGACGCCTTACGGAAAAATTCTTTTTGCCTTTGGAAAATGGAACATAACCTGGGGTGCCCTGGAAAGTGGACTTTTGCGAAGCGGAAAACTCTGCGCCATGGTGTTTATGAGTCAGAGTGCCGTGGATAAAAATATGAAGTTACCGGGACGTTTCGGAGCTTTTATGGAACGGGTTTTTGGAACTGTGTCACAGCTGACGGAAGAAAAAATTGTTTTTGATAAAGGAAAGAAACTGAAATCTATCGTTCCTGCACTGGATAAAAAACTTATGGAGGTTTGGACAAAATGAAAAAGTTATTAAAAGCCGTTTTGATTTTTTTATCAGCAGTGCTTAGTGTTCTGTCTGTTTCCTGCAAAGAGAAAGTTTTGCCTCCTCAGGTTCATATGTGTATGGATACGGTTTGTTCTGTAAATCTTTATGATGATGGAACTGAAAAACTTTATAAAGAAATTTTCCTGCGGTTTGATGATCTGGAAAAACAGTTCAGTGTCACTATTCCTGAATCGAATGTAAGTCAATTGAACAGCGGTGCAGGAACTGGTCCTGTTCAGGTTTCTGAAGATGTTTATGATATGCTGGAAATTAGTTCTGTTGTTTCAAAAATTTCTGGCGGTGCTTTTGACATTACAACAGATCCTGTGATTCAGCTTTGGGGAATAAACACTGAAAGGGCCAGAGTTCCTGAACAGAACGAAATTGACGAAGCCCTTGAAAAAGTTGGATATGAAAGAATGTTTTTTGCTGACGATGGTGTCAGATGGGCAATTCTTGAGAATGGAATGAGCATAAATTTTGGCGCTGTTGCAAAAGGGTATGCAGCGGATGCTGTTGTAGAAATTCTAAAGGCTCATGAAGTAAAAAAAGCTATTCTTGATTTAGGCGGTAACATTTTCTGCTACGGAAAAAAAGAAGACGGGAAGCTTTGGACTGTTGGAATAAAAAATCCTGAAAACCCTACAGGAGCTCCTCTTTTGAAAATTACTTCAGATGAAGTGTCTGTAGTGACCAGCGGGATATATGAAAGATTTCTTGAGAAAGATGGAAAAAAATATCATCATATTTTTGATCCTAAAACAGGATATCCTGTAGAAAATGATCTGGCCTCTGTTACAGTTGTGTGCAGTGTAAGTACTGCAGCCGATGCTTTGAGTACTGCATGTTTTGTTCTTGGGAAACAGGCCGCCCTGAATTGTCTTTCTGAATTCGAAAAAATATTCAGAACAGAAATAGGACTTGTTTTTATTACTAAAAATGGAATTGTATCTGCTACAGAAAATCTGAAAGGAAAAATTTCATTTGTTGGGGAAAATGCAGGAAAGGAAATTGATTTTGTTTCTGCAGTGGGAAAACCTTTCGGGGGTTCATTTTGAAAACTCATGTGAAAATTTTTGATATTATTTTCATTCTGGTTTTCGCATTTTGTGCTGCTTTTTCTTTTGTAGTGGCTGGAAACAAAAAAAGCAGTGGAGCAGAACTTGTAGTAAAAACTCCTGAAGGACGATTCCTTTATCCTTTGAATAAAAATACAGAACTGGATTTTGAAGGCGTAATAGGCCACACAAAAGTGACAATAAAAGACGGACAGGCCTGGGTAACAGAATCTGCCTGTGATAATAAAAACTGCATCTTTATGGGAAAACTTTCCCGTCCCGGAGATTTTGCCGCCTGCCTTCCAAACGCAGTGATACTTACTGTGGAAGGGCAAGGCGAAGAATTCGATGCTCTGGTTGATTAATTAATCGGACATAAAAAAAGGCGGACATTTCTGTCCGCCTTTTTTAGTTTAAATCTTTAGCTTAGTACATTCCGCCCATGACGGGGTTATGCTTTTGCATAACCCGGCAAACGAGTTTGTCACAGGCTTTAAGATAGCCGAAGGCGTACGTGCCTTGAAAAACTCGTATAGCAGGGGCAGGTGCTTAGTACATCATTCCAGGATCAGCTGGTGCTGCCACAGGAGCTGGTGGAGTTGGGATGTCTGTGATTGCACATTCTGTTGTCAGGAGTGTTGCAGCGATTGAAGATGCATTCTTGAGAGCTGAACATGTAACCTTGGCTGGGTCAATGATACCAGCTTCAAGCATGTTGCACCATTTTCCGTTGCGGGCATCGTATCCAACACCTTTCTTTTCGTTCTTTGCTTTGTCTGCAATTACAGCACCGTCAATTCCGGCGTTTTCTGCAATCTGACGCATTGGTTCTTCAAGTGCGCGACGAACGATTTTGAATCCAACTTTTTCTTCTTCTGTAAGTTCAGCAGGAATTTCGTTGAGTGCTTTTGAAGCTTCAATGAGAGCAAGTCCACCACCTGGAACAATTCCTTCTTCCAGAGCGGCACGTGTAGCAGCGATTGTGTCTTCTACGCGGAACTTCTTTTCTTTCATTTCTGTTTCTGTGTTAGCACCAACGTTGATAACTGCTACGCCGCCTGAAAGTTTTGCAAGGCGTTTCTGCAGCTGTTCTTTATCGTAGCTTGATGTAGATTTTTCAATCTGAGTTTTGATTTCTTCGCAGCGGGCTTTAACGTTTGAAGATTTTCCGGCTCCGCCAACGATTGTTGTGTTGTCTTTGTCGATTTTGATTGATGTGGCTTTACCAAGCATATCAACAGTTGCTGTTTCAAGTGAAAGGCCAACTTCTTCTGAAATAACCTGTCCGCCTGTAAGGATGGCGATATCCTGGAGCATGTCCTTGCGGCGGTCACCGAATCCTGGAGCTTTTACTGCAGCAACGTGGATTGTACCGCGGATTGTGTTCAGTACCAGAGTTGTAAGAGCTTCACCGTCTACGTCTTCGGCGATGATAACAAGTGGTTTTCCGCTCTGTGCAATTGGTTCAAGAATTGGAAGAAGATCTTTCATTGCAGAGATTTTTTTGTCGTAAATCAGAACGAAAGCATCATTGAAAGCAGCTTCCATTCTTTCGCGGTCTGTTACAAAGTAAGATGAAATGTAACCGCGGTCGAACTGCATACCTTCTACTGTATCAACAGTTGTATCCATGTTCTTTGATTCTTCAACAGTGATAACACCGTCTTTTCCAACCTTTTCGATAGCGTCAGCAATGAGCTTACCGATTTCAGGGTCGTTGTTTGCAGAAATTGTTGCGATGTTTGTGATGTCGTCAACGTTCTTTACAGGTTTTGCAAATTTCTTGATTTCTTCAACAGCGATTTTTACAGCTTTGTCCATACCGCGTTTGATTTCGATTGGAGTCATACCTGCTGTTACAGATTTAAGACCTTCGCGAACCAGAGCGTAAGCCAGAACTGTAGCTGTTGTTGTTCCGTCACCGGCGTCATCGTTTGTTTTTGAAGCAACTTCGCGAACAAACTGAGCACCCATGTTTTCATATGGATCCTGAAGTTCAATTTCTTTTGCTACTGAAACACCGTCTTTTGTGATTACAGGTGAACCGTATTTTTTGTCCATCATAACCATGCGGCCGCATGGACCAAGTGTAGTTTTTACAGCTTTTGCAATCTGTTCAACACCAGAAAGGAGTTTTGAACGTGCGTCTTCACTAAAAAGCAACTGTTTTGCCATTATTATACCTCTATATTTTGGGCACAAAGACCCTTTTATTTACAATTATAATAAATTTAATAATTTTCATGGAAATCGGCAAGAGATAAATAAAGGTAGTTTCCCATTCTGATATTGAACAAGAGGGGACAGGCCCCTATTTGAGCATTTCGTATGCGGTTTGGATTTTAAGGAACATTTCCAGGTTTCCATGACCGTTATCCGGATGGTATTTTGCGGCCAGACGGCGGTGTGCACGGTGGATTTTGTCTTTTGAAGCTCCTGGTTCCAGTCCCAGAATTCGGAAAGCATCAGATTTTTCATCAGAAACAAGGGAGTAATTCAGAAGCGTTTTAAGGTAAGCCGAAGGTTTTTCACCTTGATTTTTTTCATTCCAAAGGAATTCTGCTGCGGTAAGGGCTTTGAAAACTTTGGGAAGGTATTTTACTTTGAAAGAATCATCCTGTTTTCGGAACAAGCTTACAAAGTTTTCTACAAGAAGATCCTGATTCAGGCCTTTTGCATAAGACACGGATTTTGTCATGGAATGCCATTCATCATGCTTGCTGCCGAAGACGCCTTCCATGATTCTTGCAGCAAAATCGCTGTCGTTTACACAGCTTTGAACAATGGCTGCAAGACAGAGTGCGCCGGAAAATGGTTCGTTTTTTACGTTAAAAAAACTGCCCTTTTCGGCACATTCCCGCCAGTTTTTTTGGATACGAAAAGAGTAGATTCCATACCAGATACCGGCAACAGCAGCGGCGAGCAGAAGAATACTTGGCAGCATCAGTCATCCTTTCTTGAAAGGAAAAGCAGGGAAGTACCAAAAATCAGAACTGTATAAATTCCAAGTCCTGCAAAAATGGCCGTTGTTGGTTTACAAATGGAAAGAAGACCATAGTTACCAAGTTTGAAAACGAAAGAAGCAAGCTGGAACATGAAATGGCATAATACTGAGAAAACCGGGAAAATAAACAGCCAGGTTGTCTTGAAGTACTGGTCGGCTCCCAGACGGTTGTTCCATGAGATGATTGCAAGAATTATAAAAAGCAGAAGAATGAAAAGCGGGAACAGAAGTCTGTTCAACAGAACTGTTCCGTAAACTTCTCTTGAATATCCGAATTTTTCAGCTTCTGAAATAATCCGCCAGAGTGAAGAAATGGAAATTGATTCTGGGTTTAAGGCTGCATCTTCAATCATCTGAAAGTCTTTGTATTCAATTGGAAGCATAGTAAAATCAGCTCCCGTAGTTTCGTTAGAAAAAGAGTAGGTATAAATAGGGCGAACAAGTGTACCGTCATTTACACGGTCAATGCTTTTCAAAAGGATGTAAGGAACATATTCAACATTATGAGGAATGCCCATGGTTTCTTTTGTGATCGGGTTTACATCTTTTACAGATACAGCCAGAACTTTTGCATAAGGAACATGCATTGAGCTGTGGAAATCTCCGTCTGGATCGATTGTGTTGATTGTGAAATCACGCAGATACTGGACCAGTCCGCCGGTTGTTTTTATCTGCGTCATGCCCTTGAAATAAATAATGTCCTGCCAACCGTCATCATATTTTAAAGAGAAATAAATGTCGTTGGCCGATTCAAAGCTTTTAAGGTTCCATGTTTCATCCATGAAGAAAGAGCGTTCATTCACTTTGTCTTCTGCGATTTTTTCGTAGAAGTTCAGGTCGGAATCATTTTTAAGTTCAGGATGTTCAATCTGGATTGTTTTCAGAATGTAATAGGCTTTCAGGTAGTCTTCTTCAATAAGAGCTTTATAACCTGAATATTTGTTCATAAACAGTTCCTGATCCTGAGATCGGGCAAGTTCATGAAGTTCAGAAAGCTTGTTCCATGAAGCGGCAGAAATCTCCTTCAGACGGGAAATGTTTGCATCTTTTCCCGAAGAAATTTTAAGTGCGTTTTCGGCATAGTAGTGGGCCATGAAGTATTCTTCATTTTCCCAGCAGGAAAGGGCCTTAAGATAAAGTCCATAAACCTGTTTCATGTTGTCTGTATCAATGTCTCCGGAAGTATCTGCAAAAAGATCGTCCAGGTTTGTTTCATAAAGGATTTTTGCGCTTCTTGATTCCTGAAGGTTCAGCTGGATGTCTGCCTGATTTTTGATTTCGGCAGCTTCCTTGTTTGATTTGTCCAGAACCAGTGCTTCCTTTGCGTAGGCAGCGGCCGAAGCCGGTTTGTTCTGAGCCAGGAAATCACGGCCTGCGTTTACATATTCCTTTACCAGTTTTGGTTGATTTTTCAGAAGCTGATTGTGGCGTTTGGCTGTAAGGGAAATCACTTCCGATGAAAGGCTCAGGAGGAAAGTACATACAAGGGAAATGATGATTACAGTCTTGTAGCGGTTGAACATTGCCTTTGAAAAACGGTCAAGGCTGCCTTCCGAGTGGCGGCCGAACTGAATTGAACAGCTCAGTCCGAATCCAGCAAGAATCATAGCTGGCAGGATTTTTGTGAACAGAATAAGCCCGCTGCAGAATTTATAGCTGCCTGTGGCGGCAGACAGAAGCTCAACATCAGGTTTCTGGCAGAAACCGATTAAAAGGCAGGTCAGAAAGCCCAGCCCCAGAAATGAAAACAGAATGATAAGTATTTTTTTCATAACTAGCGGCCTCTCTTCTTTTTAATGATTACTGAAACGATTCCGACTGTTGTAAGAATCAGGGTCAGAATCAGATTTATGAAAACCATAAAAGGTGAACTTGTCCATTGCTTAAAATAGTTGAAAAGTCCAGCATGCATAAAGTTCAGGTTTCTGAAGTAGGTCATGTCCGGAGTCCAGAAGAATCCGTTCCAGAAAAGAACTGCTCCATAGAGTATTCCGCACATTGAATAGTTGGCGATTCTCCAGGCGGTAATGCCCGAAAGTGCGTATATTGAGGTAAGGACCAGAGCCAGGGAAAGGAATCCCAGCCAGTAGGTCCAGCCTCGCATAAGGTCTCGTTTTGCAACTGCAAGCAAAGTGCCCAGGAAAGAATAGGCCGAAGATTTTGCGTTGAAGGAATCCTTGATCAGGATGTCTTTATAAGGAAGGGCGGCGGCAGAAAGCTGGCCGAAGGCTGTCCAGTTGTCTGTAATCACTTCGGTTGTCCCTTCTTCGGAAGTGTCGATTTTTACTGCGCTGGAATTGTTTTTGTTCAGGAAGTAATAAACGTCCCCGTCCACATCACGGAAATATCCTTCCGACAGAGGACCGGCGTTCTGAATCAGGGCAGTACGGTGGTTATCCAGATACTGTCCTTCAAAGTGATTTGTAACAGGAAAGAGAATGCACCAGGAAATGAACTGCACCAGAATGAAAGCAATAAGCTGCAGGAAGTTTCCCGGGTGTCGGATTCTGTATGCAATCATCAAAAATCCGGTAATGAAAGGAAGTGTCTGTGCAACTATAAAGAAAGAAACAATAAGGGTTTCCCGGCTAAATACGGGAGCAGACATTCCTGAAATCAGTCTGAGGGAATGAAGATATAGACTGTAAAAAAATGTTCCAATAATCATTCCTGCTATCAGCCAGCCGAAATATGCCAGGAATAATTTCAAAGCTTTTTTCATGAGGGACCTCTGTGTTCATTATCGGCATAAAAATTTGGAAGTGAAGGGGTTTTTCTGCTTTCCACCGATTCTCACAAGTTATCCACAAGGTAATCACATTTATCCACAAAATCTCGCAGAAAGGTGGAAAACTAACTATACAGAATTAACGGTATAAAAATTCATACAAGTTATTGTAACTTTCGATAATATAATAAGTTAGTCCGTGAAACAGAAAAAACGACTATGTTTCACGAAAAGGTTTTCGGAGAAATTAACTTAAATTTAGGGGAAAAGAGGGAAAATTCTGGAAGTTATCCACAATGTAAGCACAATAAAAAAAAAAACCGGAACTGTCGTTCCGGTTTTCTTAATCAAGGTTTGTTTTGTTTAGCCCAGTGTTACGCGGGCTGAATTGTCAATTGCAAGAATTGATTTACATTCCGAGCAGCGGAATCGTCCGGCTCTTGTTGCGCGAAGTTTTTTACCACAAACAGGACATCCGAATACTTTAGGGAATACAGAGCTTTCAACAGGAGCTCCATTTTTGAAGAAGTTGATTGCTTCTTCTGTGTTTTCTTTGATGTTGAAGAACTGTGAGAATCCCAGAAGCTGGAATACTTCGTATACTTTAGGCTGGATTTCAAGAAGAACTACATCTCCTCCCTTTGGTTTTACCAGTTTAAGGAATACTGTGAAAGAACCGATCCCGGTTGATGAAACATAATTCAGTGCTGAACAATTGAAAATCAGGTTAATGAAACCGGCTTCTACGATCTTTGTAATTTTTTTCTGAAAGAAGTTTGAATTGTAAGTGTCGATGTAACCATTCAGATAAATGAAAACTCCCTTAGGGACGTTGTCATTTCTTTCAAGAGAAATCTTCAGGCTATCATCTTTTTCGTCGTCGAAACCAGGTATCAAGCTGTTGCTATTAATCATGAATTTTACACCCTTTAATACAATTACTATACATTATAGGTTATATATCTCTATTATGTCAAACAAAAACGTTTTTTGACGGGCGTTAGAGCTTTTCTCTTTTTTTCTTCAATATATAGAGAGTTATTCCGATTGCCAGAGAACAGAACATCATCAGAAAGCACAGAACCTGGCCTGTAGAGAAGTTCAGCAGGGAAGTATTCATGTAAATTGGGGCCGATGTGTCTTTTGCAATGCGGTAACCGATGTCTGCATCAGGTTCGCGGAAATATTCAATTACGAAGCGAACAAGTCCGTAGCCAAAGGTATACATACAGGCAATCTGGCCGTCAAATTTCTTGTGTTTGCGGGAAACCCACAGAATTGACCAGAGAACAATGCCTTCAAAGAAAGCTTCGTAAAGGGGACTCGGGTGGCGTGGAAGGTTCACCATGTTGCGTCCTGCAATTTCCATGCCGATTTTTGAACAGATTTCCTGTACCCATGGAAGGCTTGCCGAGAACTTTTCAGCATCCGGGAAAACCATTCCCCATGGCATTGTGGTGATTCTTCCGTAAAGTTCCCCGTTCAGGAAGTTTCCAAGACGTCCGAAAGTGTATCCCAGCGGAATTGCGCAGCACATGGCGTCGATCCATTTGCCGGCAGGCTGTTTGTGCTTAATGCACCAGAAAATCATTCCCAAAAGACCTCCGATGAAGCCTCCGTGGTAGGACATGCCTGCAAGGCCTGTAAAATGCATTCTTTCGTCAAATGGCCAGAAAATGAGCCATGGTTTACGCCAGTAAATACCAGTTGTGTCGTAAACAAGGGTTGAAAATATGCGTGCGCCGATGAGCAGGAACACGATTCCGGTGGAAATAAAGCTGAAAAGGTCATCTTCGGTGATTTTATAGCTTTCTGAGTCCAGCATGCCTTCTTTTGATACCTTGTTCAGGATGAACCAGGCAGTTCCGAAGGCACAAATATACATAAGCCCGTACCAGCGCAGAATGCTTAAGAACGGGGTTGAAGGGAAAATCTGAGGGTGAATCCAAGAAGGATAATTCAGGTAAAGGAACATTATAACTGGAATCCTTGGCTTGCGGCCTTAATGAGTTTTGCTTTAAGCAGGTTGTTTTCCTTTTTAAGCTGTGTAAGTTCGTAGTTTTGGGTTTTGATCATTTCGGCCATGTCGCCCATTGAAAGGTTTCCGCCTGAAACAAGGTCATCAATTCCCGAAAGTTTGTAAGAGAAGTCTGCGTCTGCTTCTTCTTCTGCAGCCTGGAAATTGTCGTTGAAACTGTCCGGGATAAAGCCTGTGTCGAACTTGTTTGGAGGGGTTTGAAGGACTTTGTCTCCGATTCTGTAGATTGCCTGTCCCAGAACAGACTGCGGCTTGTAAACTACTATTGGAAGCTGTGAAGAAAGGGCTTTGTCCTGAAGCATGTCGCGGAACATAACGCCCAGATATTCAATATCCAGCCCCAGATACTGGTTGCAGGAAGTCTTGATGCGGGAGATTTTGTCTGCATCTTTTGGATCTTCAATCATGTTCATTACCAGTCTTGGTCTGAACTGGTTCATGCGGTTGATGAAAACCTGAGCATTCTGAGGGTCAACCTGGCACAGCTGCTGAACCAGCTGAGGAATGTAGAGTTTCTGCATTGTTGATGAGTCTTTTTTCAGTTCGTCCAGGTACTGGCGTCCCGGAGTTCCGCGTTTGAAAGTAGTATATAGAAGACGGAATACTGCATTTTTAAGGAAAAGGTATCCGTTGAGGGTTGCTGTTACGGCTGGTGCGGTTACAACAATTCCCATTGGAGAAAGGAGGAACATATCCAGAATGAACTGGTGAGTACCTGCTCCAAGGTCAAGGATTACGTAATCTGCATCAATGTTGTTTAGATTGCGGATAAGCTTTACTTTCTGAGCATGTTTAAGTGAGGTTAAATCAGGAATCTGGTTGTCGCCTGCAATGAAGCTGACATTTTTGTAGTCAGTAGGACATACAATATCCTTGAAATCTGATTTTTCTGTAAACCAGGAACCAAGGCTGCCGGCGCCCGGATGATGTCCGATTACCAGATGAAGGTTAGATGCGCCTAGGTCCAGATCGACCAGGACAACTTTTTTTCCAGACTGACCCAATGCAATGGCCAGGTTTGCCGAAAGAAGGGATTTACCAACTCCCCCTTTGCCGGAAGCGATAGGAATAATTTGACTCATACCTTTTAGTTTAGCACAGAATGAAGATTTTGTTGTAACTTTTGTGTGCTAAACTTTTATCAATTTATATGGTAAAATATAACATTATGATGAAATCTCTCCGTTCGACACTTGCCTCAGTGCTTGTTCTTTTCTGTGCCACACAGTGTTTTGCACAGTCTCCGGTTCATAACAAAGACAATAAAATTTCAGCATATCAGTACATGAAAAAACTTAACTCTGTTTTTGATTATGTAGAACAGAATTATGTTGATGAACTTGATCCAAAAATCCTTTATGAAGGTGCAATCAAAGGCATGCTGGATGCCATCGGCGATCCTTACACTCTTTATCTGGATCCAGATTACATGCGCGACCTGAACGATACAACTGAAGGTTCTTTCGGCGGAGTCGGGCTTTCCATTTCAAAGGCAATTGAATCAACTCCTGAGAAACCTGCCTACGTAGAAGTAGCTTCCCCAATTGAAGACACTCCTGGTGCAAGGGCAGGAATCCTTGCCGGCGACCTTATTACAGCCATCGACGGAATGCCTACTCCAGACATGACAATGAATGATGTTCTTGCAAAGCTGCGCGGAAAAATCGGGGAACCGGTTACTGTTTCTGTGCGCCGCGGAACAAACATGAATTTTGACGTTACTCTTATCCGTGCCCTTATTGAAGTTCCAACTGTAAAATACGGAATGATCGGAGACACAGGTTATGTTCGCCTGATTCAGTTCACACCTGAAACTCCTCACCGTGTGCAGGAAGCTTTGGACAGTTTTGAACAGAATCATTACAAAAATCTGATCATTGACCTTCGCGATAATCCTGGCGGACTTATTACCAGCGTTGTAGAAATCGCAGATAAGTTCATTGATAACGGTCCTATTGTTTCAACAAAGAGCCGTCTTCTTTTTGAAAATCATGTTTACAATGCTTCAAAGGCAAAAACTCTTTCATCAACAAAAAACAAGCCGATCGTTGTTCTGATCAACCGCGGTTCTGCTTCTGCATCGGAAATCCTTTCCGGGGCTCTTAAAGACAATCACCTGGCTCTTCTGGTTGGTGACCGCACTTACGGAAAAGGATCAGTTCAGCAGGTTATTCCATTGAGTGAAGTTGACGGAATGAAAATCACAATGGCACGTTACTACACTCCAAGCGATACAAACATCGACAAGATTGGTATTCCGCCTGATGTAGAAATCAAATTCCCGGACCTTACAGAAGAAGCAGAAAAAGCTTACGTAGAAATGGTTAAGGATAATGTAATTGAAAATTACCTGGCAGAAAAAGGAAAACTTTCAGAAAAAGAAATTGCGGCATACGCTGCAACTCTTGCAAAGAAATATCCTCTGGAAGAAAGACTGCTCCGCCGCCTTATCCGCATTCAGGTAAACAAGACAGAACCTTCTGCTCTTTATGATCTGGATTACGACATTCAGCTGCTTCGCGCTCTGGAACTTCTTGAAAGAAAAGATTTCAATTCTATGGTCCAGAATGCAAAGACACTGAAAGAACTTCAGAGCGAAGTTCAGCTTGAGGAAGAAAAATAATTAATGCGCCAGTTCATAAGTGAATCTTTACCTGATCAGAAAGGATACCTTTATATAACAGGAAAGGATTTCCGATATTTCAGACAGGTACTCCGCATAAAGCCTGGCGACATGGTAAGTGTTCGGCTTCCAGACGGAGTTCTGCAGAATATGACTGCCTGTCAGGTTGATGACAAGGCGAAGAAACTGGTGCTTCAGGTTTGTGCCTCTACGGGAAACGAAGCCGAAGACAAAGTTCTTACCCGTGGGGTTCAGGCAACAGAATTGAACGAAGGAAGAAAAACCGAGTACTGGCTTTTTCAGTTTCTTCCGAAAATACAGAAGCTGGAACAGATTGTGAAACAGGCTGTTGAAGCCGGCGTTTCTGTCATTGTTCCGGTCATTGGTGAATATACAGAAAAGAGTTCCGTAATGGCTCTGGACAATCCAGCCAAACTGGAACGTCTGAATAAAATTATCAGAGAGGCCCGGCAGCAGAGTGGGTCTCCTGTTGATACAAAGCTTATGGCTCTGGTTAGTCTGGAAGAAGCCTGTTCTTTATGGAAGGAAAAGTGTTCCGAAGACTCTGCCGCTTTTGTTCTGTATGAACGTAATGAAAAGTCACGTTCCATGCATTCGGTTATTGGGGACCGTGAAATAAAACTGGCGGCTGTGGCTTGTGGTTCAGAAGGCGGCTTGAGCGTAAACGAGATTGAAAAACTTACACAGGATGATCTTTTTATTCCTGTTCATTTTGAAGGAAATATTCTGCGTTGCGAAACTGCCGCACTTTACGGCATGGCTGCGCTGCAGGTAATCATAAACAAAGGGTAGGGGATTATGATTGAACGTATTGATGTGTGCGGAGTTCCGGTTGATATTTTAAGACCGGAGAATCTTGAACAGGAAATTCTTGAGATTCTTGCCAAGCCAGGAACAAAGCAGATTATGTTTCTGAATATCTGGAAGCTTCTTAAAGCCCGCGGTAAAAATGATTATGCCCAGGCTTTGAGAGAAGCAGATCTGATCATCCCAGTTTCAAAAAGCATTATCAAGGGCGCAAAATTTCTGAAGAGAGAAATTCCTGTCCGCTACAATCCTTTTGATGCTGTAATTACTTTCCTTTCTGTTCTGGAATCTCACTGCAAATCTCTTTATCTTCTGGGAGGAAACAGAAAGACTCTTCTGCAGGCAGAAAGCAACCTTAAGGCAACTTACCCAGAACTTCACCTGGTTGGCCGTTGTGTCGGATATTTTTCAAAGAACGCAGAACCTGATGTTGTTCAGGCAATCTATAAGTCACAGCCAAGCCTTGTTCTTGTAAGCGAAGGGATCAAGGAAAAAGACCTTTGGGCTTATCACAGAAAGAATCAGTTTGCTTCAAGCATTTTCCTCTATTATAAAGATGCTTTTGGAATTTTCTCTTCGCGAATCCAGCGTGTCAGTCCAAAGACTTTTGAAAAAGGTCATGAGATGTTCATTGAGATTCTGCACAACCCGTTCAAGATCTTTTTGATTTTCCCATTCATGTGGTACAAACTGGTGCTTTTGTGG
Source organism: Treponema sp. (assembly GCA_024402695.1). GTDB lineage: Bacteria > Spirochaetota > Spirochaetia > Treponematales > Treponemataceae > Treponema_D. The sequence goes on from JAKSTG010000022.1 coordinate 24,456, forward strand.
TACAAAATCCGCAAAAAGTAATAAAAAAAGAGCAGGTGTTTTCCCTGCTCTTTTTTATTTAACTAGTTTGATTTTCCCGCAAGGCCTGCGGCTTTGTTGAATATTTTTTCCAGGTATTGGGCTTCGCCTTCGGAAAGGGCGGCCCGGCTTAAAATGCTGCGCCAGAAATTTTCCATGTCAGGGCGGCCGGTAATTTTGAAGAAGCCGATTTTCTGTAAATCATCAGCGATTGTGTTTACTGTCTGGTCCAGGCGTTCCAGAGTAAGAGGGGTGTAGCCAGCCTGAGTTTTGTGGTTTTCTCTGAACATGTGGTAGCAAAGAATCTGAACCGCATGGGAAAGATTCAGGGAACCGAAGTCATCAGAGGTTGGAATAGTAACTCCCATGGTGCATTCAAAAAGCTGGTCGTCTGAAAGTCCCGAGCGTTCGTTTCCGAAAACGATGGCAACTTTCCCACCGTTGGAATCTCCAGCCTGTCCTGTAATTTCACCTGCCTTTTCTGCGAACTCTTCAGGGAAGAGCAGCTTGCCTTTGCGCTTCTGACCACGGCGGCGGGTTGTTCCTGCGCTCATTACGCAGTCTGCGGTGGCCTCTGTAATTGAATCAAAAAATTCTGCATTGTCAAAAATGTAAGCGGCGTGAATTGCCAGAATGTGAACTTTTTCTACGTCATAATGTTCTTTTTTTCCGACAATTCTCAGTGTCTTGATATCGCTGTTTGCCATGGCACGGCAGGCGGCGCCTACGTTGCGGCTTTCGTCCGGATGGTCCAGGACAATAACAATGTTTTCTGTATTCATAGTTTTACATTCTAATGAAAAAATCAGGGATTTTTAATATGATATGAAATAATTTAAAACTTAAAAACTTGCTCCCTCGCGTAAGTTTTTGCTTTTGATTATTCCATAAAATAATTAAGGAAATAATATGTTAAAACTCCCGACAGAACATCTCGACGTAAAACTTATGGCGTTTGATTTAGATGATACCCTTCTGAATAAAGACTGCACTATTACACCAAAAACTCTGGAGGCTTTACGCCAGGCAGCCCGCCAGGGCATTTACATCGTGCTTTGTTCGGGACGCATGGAATACGGAATCCTTCCTCATGTTAGAACTCTGGATATTGCAGGGCTGGAAGCCGGCCGCTATATAATCGCCATGAACGGTTCTTCGATTTTTGATCTTCATAAAAGAGAACAGATTTTTGCACGTAAAGTGCCTGAAGATCTGCTTCTTGAAATTTATCATGAAGCCCAGGCAAGAGGACTTCCCGCACAGGTTTATTTTCCAGATGTGATTTATGCCAATGTTGATGATGAATGGACTCAGCTGGACGCAAAGCTTTGCGGAGTAAAACTGGCAGTTGCCGAAGATTTTGAAGGTTTTATGAAAGGCGGCCACGCAAAGATGCTGGTTCCAGGCGAACCTGAAGTTCTGAAAGTTTTTGAAAAGGATCTGAAAGAAAAATCCGGTGACCGTGCCGAAATCTTTACATCAAAACCTTACTTCCTGGAAATCATGCCAAAGAATGCAGGAAAGGGCGAAGCTCTTGGTGAACTAGCTAACAGACTTGGAATCAGTCTTGAAAACGTAATGTGCTTCGGCGACAGCTATAATGATGAAAGCATGATGCGCAAAGCAGGACTCAGCGTTTGCATGAGCAACGGAAAAGAAGATCTGAAAGAAGTTTGTCGTTTTGTTACCAGATTCGACAACAACAATGACGGTATTGCTGATTTTGTGAATACCTGGGTTTTGTGATATACTTTTCCCCATGCAGAATTACGACTATATCATCATCGGTTCGGGACCAGCCGCTTTGGCTTCTGCCCAGTATGCAGCTCGCGCCGGACTTAAAACTCTTGTTCTTGAAGGAGATGCACCTGGCGGTCAGGTAACTCAGATTGCTGATCTGGAAAATTACCCTGGAGTTTTCCCAATGGTAAACGGTACCGACTTCATTATGAATATGAAGGAACAGGCAAAATCTTTTGGTGCCGATTTTGTAAGCACAAGAGCTCTTTCCGTAGATAAACCGGGAGCACTTTTTTCCGTAAAAACAAAGAACGAAGAATATCAGTCGAAATGTGTCTGTCTTGCAACAGGTGCTGTTCACAAGGACTTAGGCTGCAAAGGCGAAAAAGAATTTGCAGGACGCGGAGTTTCTTACTGTGCAGTTTGTGACGGACCTTTCTTCCGCAACAGAAAAATCTATGTAGTAGGCGGAGGCGATTCTGCCTGTTCTGAAGCAATCTATCTTGCAACTCTTTCAAGTGATGTTTCAATTATTCACCGCCGTGATTCTTTCCGTGCACAGAAAGCGGTTGTGGACAAGATGCTCAGCGTTGGCGTAAAACCTGTTTACAATACAGTAGTTGAAGAAATCAAAGGTTCAATGAAAGTTGAAAAACTTGTTCTGAAAAATACTCAGACAGGAGAACTTTCAGAAGTTGATGCCGATGCAGTTTTCATCTTTGCGGGTATGGCACCAACCAGCGATCTGGTTGATATGCTTAAAAAAGATTCTGCAGGTTATATCATTACAGACGAAAAAATGCAGACCCTTATTCCGGGGCTTTTTGTTGCCGGCGATGTTCGCGCAAAACCATTCCGACAGATTGTAACTGCTGTCAGCGACGGTGCAGTTGCTGCAAACTCTGCTGCCGAAATGATTCATAATTCATAAAAAAACAGGTGATAAGTAATAATTTACAGATGAGTAAAGAAATGAATAAAAGTGTGATTAAAAGCAAAAAGATATTTGTTGCAGCTTTGTTTTATGTTTTGCAATTATTACCTATTACCTATTACTTATTACCTGGAGCGTCAGCTCTTTCTTTTTGGGATAATAAACCTAATGAACAGCTGGCTCGTGAAATTGTAGAGGAGATGACTCCTACAGAACTTTATAGCCAGATTCTTATGTTCGGTTGGGCTGGTGCTGAGCCGGAACAGATTCTTTATGACTGGGTTGCCAGAGGACTTGGAAGTGTTAAGGTTTTCGGCTGGAACACAGACGACATCTATCTTGTAGCAAAATCAATTACATCACTTCAGACAAGCGCTTCGAAAAACCGTTTTCAGATTCCGCTTTTTGTTGCCACTGACCAGGAAGGCGGATGGATTCGTCACGTTAAAGGTGACACTTCAATCACTCCGGGTAATATGGCCATTGGTGCATCCGGATATCCTTCTGATTCTTACTACAGCGCATACTACATTTCCAAGGAAATTAAAGTTCTTGGAATCAATATGAACTTCGCGCCAACTGTAGACCTTTATACAAATCACGATTCTACTATTATTTCTTCACGTTCTTTTGGAGAAGATCCTGTTAAGTCTGGAATCCTTGGCGCCGCCTGGGCAAAGGGAAGCATGTCTGCCGGAGTGATTCCTACAGTAAAACATTTCCCGGGACACGGCGACACAGAAAACGATTCTCACGGAACTCTTCCAAAAATCGATGTTGATTTCGCAACTTTCGCAAACCGAGAACTGGTTCCTTTTCGTTACCTTATTGATGCAGGCGTTCCAGCAGTTATGTCGGGACATCTTTCATTTCCAAAAATCGATCCAACAGGTACACCGGCCAGTCTTTCAAAATATTTCCTTACAGATCTTCTTCGCGGACAGCTTGGGTATAACGGACTTATCATTACAGACGATATGATGATGAACGGTGCCACAATGTTTGCAGGCTCTCTTTCCAGTGCATTCCGTCAGGCCATTCAGGCAGGAAACGACATCATCATTTCTTCCACCTGCGCAAAGCTGAATGAAAACTTGTGGACAAGTAATCTGAATTTGATTGGAACGGATACGGAATTCCGTGCAAGAGTTGAAGACGCCGCATACCGCGTAATCAAAGCAAAACTGGAATACTTCAAAGGCGGAAACGCAGCGCCTCTTTATCCTGATGCTTCTGTAATTGATGAAGCAATTCCTGACAAGGAAGGAGAAAAGTTCTTCCTGGAACAGGCTTGCCGTTCCATTACAGTTTTTGAAGGAAAGGGAAGTCTCCCAAAAAATGAAGCGGGAAGAGTACTTCTTGTAGGCGGTCTTCCAGAATTCTTTACTTCAATGAAAAGACGTTATCCCGATGCCGGGGAATTCCGTTTCCAGTATGAGACGGGGCCAAATCAGACTCAGTGGGTTATTGATAATCTTCCTGGAACTGCGGCTTCTTATGACACAATCGTTCTTCTTGTAGGAACTGAACGTCATGCCCGAATTGCCGAGTCACTTAAAAAGCTTGGCAAGAAAGTAGTGATCTGTTCGATTATGTATCCGGTTTATTCGGAAAGGCTTACCTGGACCGACACTGTTCTTATGGGGTACAGCTGGAGTGGTTATACATTGGAAGCAATGGCGGCGCTTCTTGCCGGCGAATACGAAGCCGAGGCTGTCCTGCCTTTTACAAAGAACTAAAAAAAGCGGTCCAGTTCATTGGACCGCTTTTAATTTTTAACAGAAATGATTATTTGAAAAGTGAAAAGCCGCCAGGAAGTTTTCCACCGGTCTTTACCCAGGTAAGGGCCTGTTTGGCGGAAGGTTTGTTCTTCATCTTTTCGATGCTGTCAAAACAGGTGTTGATCCAGTTTCCGGTTTCACGGTCGTTGGAGTAAAGTTCGTTTCCAGGTTCTGCCTGACAAAGGAAAATTGAAATCTCCTGGAATTCGCTCATGGCGGCTGCGGTGTTTTCTGCAAGGGCTTTGAAGGCGGCCTGTGCTACGGCAACGTTGTTTGTGCATGGAGCCTGAGTTACGCCTTTTGCAGTCACGATGTCGGCCTTTGTAGCGGCAGACTTCAAATAGAAAGAAACGATGATGTTTTTGCTTTTCTGTGAAAGTCTGTTCAGAAGAGTCTGGCAGAAGTAAACGTATCCCGAAACCATGTTTTCTACGGCCTGAGTGCAGTCTTCGATTCTTTCGCTTTCGAATCTTTTTGCATAGTAAGGTCCGTCAAAAACAATCAGGACGCGATCAATCTGAATCAGCTTTGCTTCTGCCTGAATAAGCAGGGTTTTTGCCGAAATAGAAGATGCCTTGTTCCATGAAAAGGTGAAAATATTGTCGCTTTCAACAGAAGTTGAAAGGTCAGAGCCAGTTGATGCAAAGATTTTGTGTCCCTGCAGTTCAAAACTTTTTATAAGATTTTCAGATTCAGGTAAATCCTTACCCACCACTAAGATATTTGCCATGTCATAAATATATAGCGGATTTCTCTAAATTGCAATTTTATGGTAGAATTACCCATATGAAAGTTTGGATTAAGTACCTTTTGGGCGTAGCCATCGGTCTGGCCTGCGCATTGATTCTCCCAGTTGATAATCCTTCTGTGAGCGCCGCAGTTTCCTTTATTCTGGATCTTTTTATCCGTTTTGGCCGTTATATTGTTGTACCTCTTATTGTTTTTACAGGTGCAGTTTCAGTAAATAAGCTCCGTTCATCAAAATTAATCCTTAAGGCCTCTGCCTGGACAGCAATGATTACAGTAGTATCTTCGGTACTCCTTACACTTATCGGAGTTCTTTCTATTGTAATCGTAAAACTCCCACGTATTCCTATTACTGTTGATCAGGTAACAGAAACTTATTCTCTTGGAATCGGAAACCTTGTTCGTTCCCTTTTCCCTAACTCAGCCTTTGAAGCTTTCCTTGAAGGCTCTTTCCTTCTGGTTCCTTTCCTCCTGGCATTCCTTGTGGGATGGGAAAGTTCAGTTGATGAAACAGCTTTCCGTCCGGTAGTAAATCTTCTGGACAGTCTTTCAAAACTGGTTTACGGAATCTCTGTTTTCTTCACAGAAATTCTTTCAATCGGAATGATCGCCATTATGTGCAGCTGGACAATTACTTTCCGTTCAGTTTGGAGCACAGGCATCTATACTCCTATGATCATCATGTTCCTTGTGGATTTTGTTCTGGTTGTAGGAATCATTTATCCACTGATTCTGTATTACGTTTGTCATGACCCACATCCTTACAGAATTCTTTTTGCAGGACTTACATCAATGATTACAGCTTTCTTCAGTGGTGACACAAACATCACTTTGCCACTGAACATCCGTCACGGTAAAGAAAGTCTTGGTATCCGCCGCCGAGTAAGTGGCTTCACTTATCCGCTCTACTCAATTTTTGCCCGCGGTGGTTCAGCCCTTGTTACTGTAATCAGCTTCATTGTAATCTGGCGTTCTTATTCCAGTCTTGCAATTTCTTTCCGCGATATCCTTTGGGTTTCGGCCAGTGCATTGGGAATGTCTTTCCTTCTTGGTGGACTTCCATCTGGCGGAGCTTTTGTTCTTCTCGCAATTCTTTGTACTGTTTACAGCAAAGGATTTGAAACAAGCTTCCTTCTTCTGAAACCTGCTGCACCGATTATCTGTTCTTTTGCCGCTCTCTTTGATGCAGCAACAGCAATGTTCGGAAGTTACATCGTTGCGGTTAAGACCAAGATGATTGAACATCATACAATTGCTCACTTTATTTAAGTTGTAAATTGGAAATAGTGGGGTTATAATTAGTTCAGAATAAAATCTGACAAAACAAAAACAGATAAAACAAAAACTGCAATAAAAACAAAAAGACGCGATTGAAATAGTTCTTACAGATTATTTATTTGGAGGGGTAATTATGGCGGCGTCGGTAAAAGATATTATTGCAGGAAGAAAGACCTTTTTTGTAGCCCCCGATAAAACTATTTTCCCCGAAAGCTTTTGTGAAGAATATCTTTCAAAAGGCTATGAATGTTATTTCATCGAAAATGAACCAAAAATTTCCATTGAAAAACAGATTGAGATTGTCATTTCCGTATTTGCGGATGTAATTCTCTTTTTTAATCTGGATGCAAATATTCCTGGCATAAACTGGATAGATTTAATCAGAAAAATTCATTTGCGTCATGGCGATAACGTTCTTATGGGAGCCATGTATTGTAAGCGTCAGAATAAGGAAGAAAGAGCAAAACTAGAATATATGTTTCTTTTCAATCTTGGGCTTCGTTGCGGATGCATTCAGCTGGAATATCAGAGAAACCTGAATTATGGGATTATTGAAAAAGTTCTCTTTGCAAACCAGGCAATGGGGCGGCGTAAAAGCGTCCGGGCTATTGCTAATAAAGGCTGCACTTTCGGATTTAATCACGAGAAGAAAAATTATACCGGCATGCTGCAGGATATTTCAGTCTCTCATTTTTCGTTCGTTGGATCAGAAAAAAATCTGGGACTTAAAGATTATGAGAAGGTAGAAGACATTCAGTTTAATATAAAAGGCCTTCATTTCCGGTATAATGCCATTCCTTTTATGAAGCGGCCTCTTAACACAGATGAAATTCTTTATGTATTTATGTTTGAAAATAAAACCGGTGGTACTGGTCTGGACATATTGACTCAGCAGATTCTTGTGCCGCGTCTATATGAACTTTTGAATGAAAACTGCAGAACACTTCTTCACAGGCTGTATGAAACATATCTTATAAATGAAGAAAAAAATGGCCGCCATTTTTTGCAGTAAATAATAAATAAAATACCTTCCTTTATTTTCTGCTTTAAAAAAATATACTTAAGATAGTATATTATAGAAGAGGTATTACTTTTAGAAATGAATCTTCTTGAAAAGCTTAAAGAGACAGCCGTATCCGTTCTTCCTGTTATGTGCATCGTGTTGTTACTGGGATTTACAGTTGCAAAGCTGCCTGGACTTATGCTCGGAAGATTCGTGATCGGCGGAATATTTCTTATTATCGGGCTGACAGTTTTTCTTGCCGGTGTTGATCTTGGAATTCAGCCAATGGGTGAGCGTATCGGTGCCGGCCTTACCAAAAAACGTAATCTTACACTTCTTCTTTTAAGTGCATTTATCATTGGCTTTCTGGTTACTGTTGCAGAACCAGACATCCAGGTTTTTGGAAGTCAGGTATGTTCGGTTTTTCCTGCCGTAAAAAAAACTGTCCTGGTTTTTGTAATCGCAGGGGGAGTAGGAATCTTTCTGCTCCTTGGACTTCTGCGAAGTGTTCTTAATCTTTCAGTAAAAATTTCATTTCTTGTTTTATACATTCTTCTTTTTCTTCTGGTGATTTTTGTTCCCGAAGGATTTATCGGAGTTGCCTTTGATTCAGGCGGGGCAACCACAGGACCAATGACAGTTCCTTTTATACTTGCTTTGGGTCTTGGTGTTTCTTCGGTTCGCGAAGAGGATAGGGAAAGCTTTGGTCTTACAGGTGTAACTTCTGTTGGTCCTGTAATGGCTGTTCTGATTTATAGTCTGTTTATGGCTTCAGTTTGCTCAAACGGTCAGGACGCCGCCCTTGTAGAATCAGAAACCGTGCAGGGTGCCGCAGCAATTGTTGTGGAAGGCGGTCTTTTTACTTCCTTCGGCGAAGTTTTTCATCCTGTTATGAAAGAATCTTTTTTATCGATTCTTCCGCTGGTTTTCCTCTTTGCAGTTTTCCAGATTTCTTTATTAAGAATGACAGCCCGCCAGGTAACCCGAATGGTAGTGGGACTGGTTTATTCCTTCCTGGGACTTTTCATTTTCCTGGTTGGAGTAAACGGTGGCTTCATGCAGACAGGCCGTGCTTTGGGTTTGATTCTTGGACAGAAGGCCTTTGAACTTGGAGGCTTCTGGTTTGTTCTTCTGATTGTTACCGGTCTTGGACTTGGTGCAATTGTAGTTTGTGCAGAACCTGCAGTGTGGGTTCTTACAGAGCAGGTTGAGTCTGTATCGGGTGGAACAATAAAACGCAAACTTCTTCTTGTGTTCCTTTCAGTAGGTGCCGCTGTGGCTATAGGATTTGCAATGGTTCGCGCAGTATGTGGCTTCAGTCTGAAATGGATTCTTATTCCGGGTTATGCAATTTCTCTTATCCTTATGATTTTCTCGCCATCAATGTTCACAGGAATTGCCTTTGACTCAGGCGGAGTTGCATCGGGTCCAATTACTTCAACTTTTGTTCTGTCCTTTGCCCTTGGTGCAGCCGGCTGCCAGTCTTCCGGATCAAATGATGTTTTCGGTGTTATTGCACTTGTGGCCATGACTCCGCTTATTGCAATTCAGATTCTTGGAATAATCTATAAAATGAAAACCCGAATGAAAACCGATTCAAAGAAAACGGAGGTTTCATGAGTTACAAACTGACGTTCGGCATCGTTCCTCATAACCAGGGCGATGAAATTGTAAAAGCCGCTTCTCTTGGAGGAGCCGCCGGCGGTACAGTTCTTATGGGAACAGGTACTGCTTCCAACAATATCCTTTCGCTTCTCGGATTCGGAAGTTCAGGAAAAGACGTGGTTCTTATTCTTGTGCCGGAAGAAATAAAAGACAGGGTTCTTTCTGAAATGATTAAAAGTACATCAGAAAAGAAAAAACATTACGGAGTACTTTGGACAATTGATGCTTCGCGCCTTATAAAAGCAGGTACTGAATACGGAGAAAAAACAGATATGAAAGAAAAAGCAGATCACCAGATGATTGCCCTTATTGTTAACAAGGGATATGCAGAAGACGCTATGGCAGCAGCCCGTACTGCCGGTGCCGGTGGCGGTACAGTTATCAATGCCCACGGTACTGCAAAAGAAGGCGATGCAAAGTTCTTTGGAATGAACATTGTTCCGGAAAAAGATCTGCTGATTGTTCTTGTTCCAAATGAAAAGTGTGACGCAGTTCTGGAAGCAGTAAAGAAACTTGAATGTCTGCAGACTCCTGGAAGCGGAATTGCTTTCTGTGCCGACGCACACGACTTCACTTTGCTTGGAGCCAAGTAAGAAAGAATGCTTAAGGAATATCACGAATCAATTGATTCAACCAATTCGGAAGCCTCAAGAATGCTGGATGCAGTATCTTCTGTACCCGGAGGTTTTTGGGGACTTCATAAAAAAGTGATTTATTCAGGCCAGCAGACTGCAGGCCGCGGACGTATGGGACGGCCGTTTTTTTCTCCACGTACAGGCGTCTACATCTCCCTCATTTATTGTCCGGATGCCCTTGCTTCCGGCAAACCTTTTGATCCGGCCATTTACACTTCCGCCGCTGCCGTTGCCGTTTGCCGTGCAATAGAAAGTCTTTACGGTAAAAACTGCCTGATCAAATGGGTCAATGACATTTATGTAAACGAAAAGAAAGTTTCCGGAATTCTGACAGAAGGAAAACTGGATCCAAAGACAGGAAAAATCGGTGCAATCGTTGTGGGAATTGGCGTGAACATTTTTACACCGGAGGAAGATTTTCCGGAAGAACTCCGTTCCCGTGCAGGTTCAATTCTTGATTCTTCCAGCGATGCCCGAATCCATCAATTTGTGGATCTGATTTCTTGTGGTTGTTTTGATATCTTTGACAGCTTTGATCTGCCTGAATCGGAAATCCCAACTCAGGTTATGAAAGAATATAGAAACCGTTCGAATCTTATAGGTAAAACAGTAACTGTTACTCCTGTAATCGAACAGGAAGCGGGACGTTATGAAGCTCTGGTTACGGACATTACAGGAGACGCACGTCTTGTGGTAAAAACTGCAGACGGCAGGGAACTGAGCCTTTCCAGCGGTGAAGTAAGCCTGCATTCTTAAAATTTGTAAAAAATCCCTGTTTATGTGGTATAATTTAGTCTCATTATAAAAATACTTCGGAGGACATATGAGCGACGAACTCGACCCTGAAATTGCAGCCCTTTTGGCATCTGCTACAAATGACAATGCAGAAGCACGTTACGACATGAAAGCTGCAGAACTCAAACTCAAGGCTAAGGAAGACTATGAAAACAGAACTTCTGCAGGTCGCTCTATTCATGAAGTAGATTTAAGCCTTACAGGATTCGCTCCGATTGAAAAGCCATTCCTGGAAACTCCGTCTACAACTTTTAATGACGCAAACTATTATAAGACTGCTCTTTCAAATGAAAATCAGTCGGCACAGCGTGTTCACCAGATTCTTTCAAAATATCTTACCTGTAAAGATCCTAAGGACCGTACAGTTTACCGTCAGCAGATTGTAACTGCTTACTGGGAACTTCTTCGCGGAATGGTTGGTAAAGCAGGGGATCCTAATCTGGCACTTCCAAAGAAAATGCTGCTCCGTTATGCAGTTCTTCTTCCATCGCTTTTCCGTCCGGAACAGAAAGACTTCTTCAATACATTCAAGGAAAAGAACGAAACGAATGAACCTGTTCTTTATATGGATGAATGGTTCAAGGAAATCGGTGCAGGCCGCATGAACAATTCCATGACTGATGAAGCAAAACCGGTACATTCAAAGAACATGACTGCCGAAGAAGCTTCGTCTGCAGAACAGGCTCACCTGATGCAGCTTCAGTCAAAGAACTCGGGAAAACTTCAGAATGCGGAAAACATCCTGAACATTAAAGAAAATGAACGTACAATGCTGGAAACAGAACTTCGTACCCGCATTGATAATATTATGGATCATCCTGTTGTTATGGGATATGAACCACACAAACAGGGACTTTCTGAATTCCAGAGAAAACAGTTTTCAGAAATTACTGATTATCTGCACAGACTTTCAAAAGTTGATAAGGAAATTACAAAAGCTTTTGCAGAATATCAGGAAGCAAAAGGTGTTTTTGACAACGTTCAGAATAAGATTGAAGCCGGGGGTCCTGTTGTAATGACAAACGACACCGAAGCAATCAAGACTGAATTCGATACAGTTCGCCAGATGGCGAAGATGACCATCGGTCGTCAGGGGAACCAGTTCCCTGTATTCACCCGCGAATTCTATCACTGTACAGAAAAAGGAACCGGTGTCCGCGAAAATGTTATTGAAGTTCTTCGCTGGATTGAAAGCCTGGATCCTGGTGTTTTCCACCGTGTTCATAAAAATGTTCCAAACCGTATTGTTCCATACACTTTGCTGGTTCCAACTTATGGTGACCGCGGATTCTGTTGGGAACCATTCGACCGCTATAATCGCGTTACTTCCCGTGGACGTATTGTAGTTCCAATGTATCCTCGCGATCTTCAGATTGCAGTTCTTACAGCCGTTGCCGATTTACGATGGCAGGTTGCAAAAGAAAAAGCCAGTTATTACTGGATGGAAGAAGGGCTTACAGGACAGTACTTCCAGCACTTTGAACAGAACAAGCTGAAAGGTGATGTTAAGGAATACTTCATCGAAGACTACATTCTTTGGATGACAAAAGAATCTACAGGTGTTCAGCGTCTGGACCGTGATGTTCGTGGTATCTTCTGGCGCAACATGCCGTTCCCTAAAGAACTTAAGGAAGAACTTCGCAAGCGTTCTCTTGTTTACGATGAGCTCTGCAAGAAAGACGCTAACCGCGAAATGAGTGACGGTTATTGATGTAGTATGACCTATAATAAAAAAGATTGTTTTCGTTTCTGTATTCTGTATGGTTTTATTATCGCACTGGTAAACTTTATAGGATTTATGCTTCCGGGAACCGGAAATATTCCTCTTCAGCCATCAGGTAACTGGGTAGAGTGGATGGCTTTTATGGACAGAAACGAAAAACTCATTACAACTCTTACAGTAATCGTTTTTATTATTCCTGCACTTGTCTGTATTTCTTTTATTCGTTTTGCAGGTGATAAAGCTGAACGACGTATGATAAACCTTCCCCTTGCTTATTCAACATTCGGTTCTTTGGGGTGGGTACTTAGTTTTATCCTGGAATCAATTACACTTGCCATATTTAAGATTAATCATAACGTGGAAATTTCAGAAATTATTATTACTTCTTTCATGTACATTCTTCAGGAAGGACTTTTCATTTTTACTCTGGCATTCTTAATTCTGGACACTCTTCATAGAAAGTTCTTTTTTCCAAAATATTACCCTCAGGGAAAACTCAGTAAAATCAGCGGATTAAAAAATCCTTCAGTGAACTTCCTTTTTGTAGTTTTTTATATTTCAATTGGAATATTTCCAGTATTCTTTCTGACATCAACCATCCTGAATATTCTTAAAAACGGGAATATAAAAATAAGCAACGCTGTTTTTGTTTTAATCACTTTTATTGTTGTTTTTGGAATTGTCCTTCTAATCATCTTTACTCATGTAATTTCAAGTCCTTTGAAGAAGTTTAAAATTACTGCAAGGGAAATTGAACAGGGTAATTACAATGTTCGCTGTAATGTAGTCAGCAATGATACTTTTGGTGACCTGGCGGATACTTTTAATGACATGATTTTTTCGCTGGATGCAAAATCAAAAAAAATAAATGCCATCCAGAATTCAATTATCCGCGGCATGGCCGTAATGGTTGAAAGCCGCGACAATAGCACGGGTGGTCATATCAACAGGACCAGTGACTGTGTAAATGTTTTTGTACGAAAGCTTCGTGAAACTGAAAAATATAAAGATCTTTCTGATTCATTCTGCAGAAGTGTAGTTAAGGCAGCTCCTATGCATGATCTTGGTAAAATTGCAGTAGATGATGAAGTACTTCGTAAACCTGGAAAGTTTACAGACGAAGAGTATGAAAAAATGAAGGCTCATTCGGCAGAAGGAGCCCGTATTGTTGAACAGGTTCTTAAAGAAGTTGATGACTTTGAATTCAAACAGATTGCAGTAAACGTTGCCCATTATCATCACGAAAAATGGAACGGTACTGGTTATCCTGAAAAAATCAGCGGTGAACAGATTCCTCTTGAAGCACGTATTATGGCTTTAGCCGATGTTTTTGATGCGCTGGTAAGTAAGCGTTGCTATAAAGACAGTTTTTCTTATGACAAGGCCTTTTCCATTATAGAAGAATCTCTGGGCACACAGTTTGATCCTGATCTGGGAAAAATTTTTCTTGGTATTAAGAAAGACCTGATTGAATTGTATGATCAGTATTAGGGGAACGCGAATATGAACACTAAAAATGACTGTAATTGAATATTTCACAATTCAGAATAGAGACGAACAGATTTACTGGCTTAATCAGATTGGAAAAAGTGATTGGGGAGCTGGTAAATATCTTTATGAACTCCTTCGTGACGGAAAGCTAAAAAGTCTGACCGGGGAACAGACCCTCGTAGGACTTCTTGTTGATGGTCGAAAACTAGTTTCTTTCTGTACTTTTGCAAATCTAGATGAGATTCAGCCGACGGATTTGGGCCCCTGGCTTGGCTTTGTTTATACCTTTCCTGAATATCGTGGAAAGCATGGGGCCGGCATTCTCCTTGACTACTGGGAATGTGTGGGAACTGCTATGGGAAAGGAAGCACTTTATATTTCTACAGATCACAAAGGTCTTTATGAGAAATATGGTTATGAGTTTTATCAAATATTGAAAGATGTAAATGGTGAAGATTGCCGTGTTTATAGGAAAGTTCTTAAAAAAGACTTTGTTCCGGAATCAGTTTTCAAAAACCGTGAGATGCGTGGAAATGAATTCAAGGCAAAGATTACAGAAAATGCTAAAGCAAAAGTAACAAATTCTGTAGCTCCCTGTGGTTTTTCATGTAACCATTGTTTTCTTGGAAAATGGTGCGGAGACTGTCGCAGTGATTTCAACTGCTGTAGTTTTGCAACCTTGTATGAAAAAGGACGATGTCCTAATCTTTTCTGCTGTCGTGAAAAACAGATCGAAGGCTGCTGGGAATGTTTTGAACTGGAAGACTGCTCAAAAGGTTTTTACGGGAACAAGGACGGAGGAAATGACTGCAAGTCACAGGCTTTGTTCATAAGAAAATATGGATTAGAAAATTACATGAAGATGCAGGACAAACTTCATGCTAAATATAAGTTCGAAAAAATTCAGGAGGTTCTTAAAGAAGATGTAAATAAATCTCTGGAAATTCTTGAAAAGGTCTGGAACGAGTAATGGCTTCTGAAAAAATCCGCAAGCACATAGTTTTTCATGGCCGCGTTCAGGGTGTGGGCTTCAGATGGCATGCTACAAATTTCGCCAATTCTATAAGTCTTACAGGCTGGGTTCAGAATCTGGAAGATGGCACTGTAGAAATGGAAGTGCAGGGGACGGAAGAAAAAAAAGGACTTGCAGGAAAATTTTTTTCTCTGTGATATAATGAAACTGAGGTAAACAGATGGTAAAACACATTATCTTATGGACATTGAAAGAAATGTCTGAAGAAGAAAAAGCAAAGGTTAAGGCTGAGATCAAGGAAAGTCTTGAAGGGCTTAAAGGAAAGATTCCGGGGCTTGTAGATATAAAAGTAAATATAGACGGAAGACTTCCTTCCTCAACAGCAGATCTTATGCTGGATTCAACTTTTGAATCGGCAGAGGCCCTGAAGGGATATTCAAAGCACCCTGAACATGTTGCGGCAGCTGATACAAAGGTTCGTCCTTTTACTGCCAGCCGTGCCTGTCTGGATTTTGAAATTTAGTCAGAGATATTACAGTCTGAATTCCATTACATAGTCGTCCATGAAGAAACCTTCGCCGATGTCGGCCTTGTCTTCACGGGCGATGTTGAATCCTAATTTTTTGTAAGCCTGAACTGCAGGATTTTCTTTGTTTACACGCAAAGTGATGTTGTGCAGATTCAGGCTTTCTGCATTCTGTACAACAAAGCGAAGCATGTAGCGGGCGTAGTCTTTGCCCCGTTCTTCTTTTTTAAGATAGAATTTGCTCAGGTACATTTCGCCGTCTTTTTTCACAAAAGCAAGGAATCCTACAATCCGGTCATCATCTTTTACAAAGTAATAACGGTAGCCGTGGTAAAGGGCATCGGAGATTGCTTCCGGAGTCTGGAATTTTGAAATCATGTAATCGTTCTGGGCTGCTCCGATAATTGGGTCAAAGTGTTCCTTTACAATTGCAGTGGCCAGACGGGACATTTCTTCAATGCGGGGTGTGTCCCCTTTTTCAAGTTTTTCAAAGTTCAGCGGTTTGAAGGCAGGATTTCTGCGGCTTACAGAAACGCCGTCTCCCAGCTCAAAGAATTCAGTTTTGAATTCAGGGTTTGATTTAAGGAAGGAAACATATTTCCTGATTTTTCTTAAAAGTTTGATTGTGGAATAATTATGAGTCAAACTGAAATCTTCAACCATGCCGTGAAAGGCCAGATTGTCGCTTACAATAACTCCGCCTTCTGCAAGGTATTCCTTGAACTTCTGGAAGAATTTTACATACTGGGCTTTTGCAGCATCAATGAAAATAAGGTCGAAGCGGGCATCTTCCGGAAGTTTCCAGCGGAGAGCGTCTTCGCAGGTAATATTGATTCTGTCTGACAGGCCGCAGTCCGAAATATTCTGGACTGCTTTGGAATAGCGGTCAATGTCGATTTCCACTGTGGTTACTTTTACATCCGGATTTACAGAAGCAAAGCGGATTGCCGAATATCCTATTGCAGAACCGATTTCAAGAATGCGTGTAAAATGATTTTCCCGAATCAGGTCGCACATAAAATCAATGCCGCCGTCTTTCATAATAGGCACATCGTTTTTTGAAGCATATTCTTTGATTTCGGAAATCTCATTCATGTTGGAAAGTGTACTATTTTCTTTTGATTTAAGATATACTCTAAAAAAGCCAGGCGTTGCGGCCGGCGCTTGAGGCCCCCGAAGGGAGGGGGTACCCACATTTTTGTCGTTGCTGGGACCCATTGGCGAGTTGCATAAAGATAATTGTATTTTTAAGGAGATATTCGTGGGAAAAGTATTTAAACTTGAAAGTTTCGGTTCAGTTGACGGACCTGGAGTTCGCTTTATCGTTTTTTTCGCAGGCTGTCCTCTTCGCTGTCAGTACTGCCACAATCCAGATTCATGGAATATGTCAGACGGTAAAGATTACACTGCCGACGAGCTTATCAGGGATGCTTTGAAATACCGCGCATACTGGGGAGACAAAGGCGGAATCACTGTAAGCGGCGGTGAACCTCTTTTCCAGCTGGATTTCCTTCTGGAACTGTTTACAAAAGCCAAGGAACAGGGAATCAACACTTGTATTGATACTTCCGGAGCCTGTTTCACAAAAGAAGGGGAATGGTTCGCCAAGTTCGAAAAACTGATGGCAGTTACAGACCTGCTTCTTATGGATATCAAACATATCGACGAAGAAGAACACGTAAAACTGACTGGTCATACAGGCAAAAATATCTGCGAAATGTTTGCTTACCTGGACGAAATCGGAAAACCTATCTGGATCCGACATGTCCTGGTTCCAGGCATTACAGACAAGGATGAATACCTTATTAAAACCCGTGACTTTATTCGCACTCTGCACAATGTTCAGCGTGTTGAGATTCTGCCTTACCACGGTCTTGGCGCATTCAAATACAAGGAACTGGGAATCAACTACGTTCTGAACGAGCTTCCTTCGCCTGAAAAGGAAAGAGTTGCAAACGCAAAAGAGATTCTTGAATGCGCAAAATATGACGGCTGGACAAAATAACAGATTATGTCATGATGAAAAAATAAAAAAGTGAAACTAGACAAAATGGAAATTTCTATATTTAGTGGAAAATAAGGGGTTTTTCCTAAGAAAAAACACTATATTTGATAAAAATAGTAATGATTCCTAATTTTATTTATTGTTTTTTTCATTTCGTTGTATTATACTTTAGTCAAAGCTTAAAATGATTTCATTATAGGAGATATATTTATGGAATTAAGAGAAGAATGGAAAGGCTTCAATCCAGCCGGATTGTGGACTTCTGAAGTTAACGTACGTGACTTCATCCAGGCTAACTACACACCATATGATGGTGACACAAAATTCCTTGCAGGTCCAACAGACGCTACAAAGAAACTTTTCGAAGAACTCATGAAACTGCAGAAAGCAGAACATGACAAAAACGGTGTTCTGGACATGGACACAAACATCGTTACAGGTATTACAGCTCATGAACCTGGATACATCTGTGATGAAGGTAAAAACCTTGAACAGGTTGTTGGTCTCCAGACAGACAAGCCACTGAAACGCGCTTTCATGCCTTATGGTGGAATCAATATGGCTGTACAGTCTTGTGAAATGTACGGTTATGAAGTTGACCCAGAACTGAAAAAGATCTTCACAAAATACCACAAAACACACAACGACGCTGTATTTGATGTATACACTCCAGAGATTCGTAAAGCACGTTCAGCTCACCTCCTTACAGGTCTGCCTGATACATACGGACGCGGACGTATCGTAGGTGACTACCGCCGTGTTGCTCTTTACGGTATCGACTACCTTATCAAATGTAAGGAAGCTGACAAAGCTAACGTTGGAAACGGAACAATGACTGAAGAAGTTATCCGCCTCCGCGAAGAAGTTTCTGAACAGATCAAATGTCTGAAACAGATGAAAGAAATGGCTGCTTCTTACGGTTTCGATATTTCTAAACCAGCTAAAACAGCTAAAGAAGCTTTTCAGTGGCTCTACTTCGGTTACCTGGCAGCTATCAAAACACAGAACGGTGCAGCTATGTCTGTAGGACGTATTTCTACATTCCTCGACATCTACATCGAACGTGATATCAAAAACGGTGTTCTTACAGAAGAAAAAGCTCAGGAACTCGTTGACCACATGGTAATGAAATTCCGTATGGTTCGTTTCGCTCGTATCGCTTCTTACAACCAGCTCTTCTCTGGAGACCCAGTATGGGCAACTCTCGAAGTTGGTGGTCTTGGACAGGACGGACGCCACATGGTTACAAAGAACGACTACCGTTTCCTCCACACACTGGAAAACATGTCGCCTTCTCCAGAGCCAAACATGACAGTTCTCTACTCTAAGAGACTTCCAAAGATCTTCCGCGACTACTGTGCAAAGATCTCTATCGATACATCTTCTATCCAGTACGAAAACGACGAAATCATGCGCCCAATCTGGGGTGATGACTACTCAATCTGCTGCTGTGTTTCAGCAACTCAGACTGGTAAAGAAATGCAGTTCTTCGGTGCTCGTGCCAACCTGGCAAAAGCTCTTCTTTACGCTATCAACGGTGGACGTGATGAAGGCTGTGGTCTCACACCAGGTGTACAGGTAGGACCAGAACTTGCACCAATTACTTCAGAATACCTTGATTACAATGAAGTAATGCGCAAATACGACCAGATGCTTGAATGGCTTGCTGACCTGTATGTAAATACACTGAACGCAATCCACTACATGCACGACAAATACTACTACGAAGCAGCTGAACTTGCTCTTGAAGATACAAACCTCAAACGCACATTCGCAACAGGTATTGCCGGATTCTCACACGTTGTTGACTCACTTTCTGCTATCAAATATGCAAAAGTTAAGGTTATCCGCGAAGACGTTGAAGTTAAGAACAAGAAAACAGGTGAAGTTATCGAAGTTGTTAAGGGAATGGCAAAAGACTTCGAAATTGAAGGTGACTTCCCACGCTATGGACAGGATGATGACCGTGCAGACGAAATCGCTGTATGGCTCCTGAAATCTTTCATGGCCAAAATCGAAAAACACCCAACATACCGCAACGCAGAACCATCTACATCAATCCTTACAATTACATCAAACGTTGTATACGGTAAGGCTACAGGATCTCTGCCAGACGGACGTAAAGCTGGAGAACCATTCTCACCAGGTGCTAACCCATCTTACGGTGCAGAAACAAAGGGTCTCGTAGCTTCTCTGAACTCTGTTGCTAAAGTTCCTTACAAATACGCTCTCGACGGTATTTCTAACACACAGACAATCAACCCAACAGCTCTCGGACACGACGAAGCTGAACAGGTTACAAACCTCGTAAACGTTCTGGACGGTTACTTCTCACAGGGACCACACCACCTGAACGTAAACGTATTCGGTGTTGAAAAACTTAAGGACTGTCAGGCACACCCTGAAAAACCAGAATATGCAAACTTCACAGTTCGCGTTTCAGGTTATGCAGTTCGCTTCATCAACCTTACAAAAGAACAGCAGGACGACGTTATCGCACGTACATGTCACGCCGCACTCTAGTGCGCGACGTTTGCGTAGCAAACTCGGTAAGCTCAAGCTTCTGCTTGAGCGACCAGCTCTCTAGTCTTAGACTAGCAGGTTGATAATAAATCCCCGGTCTTCGGATCGGGGATTTTTTTTTGAAACAATAAAAATCCTTCCTTATTATGCCTTTATTGGCCTTTTTGTATAAAATTGTTATAAAAATCGGTAATATTTATTGTCTTTTTTTCAAAAAATCGTCTATATTGATACTATGAACGTACAATACAATCAGTATTATTCGAATATTCAGGATGACGGTTCAGAAATTATCAGATATGAGAATGAATCTCTTCCAGTAAGAACTCAGTTTTCTTCCTGGTTAAGTCGTCCGGACTGCTATGTAAACCACTGGCATACAGATTTTGAATTCTTCTACTGCTCAAAAGGGCATATGTATTTTAATGTTAACGGTGATGAGATCAAAATCAACGAAGGCGAAATGATGTTCGTTAATTCGCGCCAGATGCATTATACCTTTCAGAAAGATACAATCGACTGTGAGTTTTATATGCTCATTGCTCATCCGGGGCTTTTTGACTGGCGCGTTTCTGAAAAATACATAAAAGAAGTTACCTCTTCAAAGACTCCGCCTTACCTTGTTATGTCAATCGACAATATCCGCGAAAAACAGATTATTGATTCTGTTGTAAATATTGTTCGCGCAAATAAGAAAGATGAAAACGGGGAAAAAGCTTTTGGCCATGAACTGGAAATCAAGGCGCTTATGTACAAGCTTTTGATGTACCTGTCTTTGAGAGTTCAGAACATGGATAATCCTCTTTCTTCGGCAAGTAAGAAAAAGCTGGAAACCATGCGCCGCATGACCGGTTTTGTTCAGAAGAACTATGCAGAAAAAATCACTCTAGATGATATTGCGGAGGCAGGAATTGTGTGCCGCAGCCAGGCCTGTGAACTGTTCAAAAGATACATGAACAAAACTCCTATCGAATATCTGAATGATTACCGCATCACAAAGAGTACAGATCTTATTGCCCATACTGATATGAGCATTACTGAAATCTCGCTTGCCTGTGGATTCGAAAGTTCAAGTTACTTCACAGAACTTTTTCACCGCCGCATGAACATGACTCCACGTGATTACCGTAACATGGCATAAAAATCGCTGATTGAGCTTTATTAATGGAGAAATAGAAAGTGAAACGAACTTTGGATTGGAATAAATATATTGAGTGTGCACGCCAGGCTGTAGCTGAAGGTTGTGTGCTTCTGGAAAATAACGGTGTACTGCCTTTTGCAAAAGACAGCTGTATTTCGATTTTTGGACGCATCCAGACTCATTACTATAAGTCGGGAACTGGTTCAGGAGGAATGGTAAATGTTTCTCATGTTACAGGAATTCCTGAAGGCCTTAAGGAATCAGGAATTGTAACAGTAAACGAAGAACTGGAATCTGTTTATGCAGAATGGGAAAAGGAAAATCCTTTCGATACTGGACTTGGATGGGGAATGGAACCATGGAGTCAGGTTGAGATGCCGCTGGCAGAAAGTGTTGTAGAAACAGCTGCAGGAAAATCTGATGTGGCTCTGGTGATTATCGGGCGAACTGCAGGGGAAGACAAAGATGCCAGTGAAACTGAAGGTTCTTACTGCCTGACTGAAATTGAAAAAGAAAATATTAGATTGATTCGCAAGCACTTTGGTAAAGTGGTTATTCTTCAGAACATTGGTGGTCTTATGGACATGACCTTTGTTGATGAATACAAACCTGATGCAGTCCTTATCTGCTGGCAGGGAGGAATGGTTGGCGGTCACGGAACAGCCGATATTCTTACAGGTAAGGTTTCACCAAGCGGTCACCTTTCAGACACAATCGCATATTCAATCCATGATTATCTTTCTGATAAAACTTTCGGCGATCCTGTCCGCAATATTTATGAAGATGATATTTATGTAGGTTACCGTTACTTTGAAACTTCGGCTCCTGAAAAAGTTCGTTACCCATTCGGCTTCGGTTTAAGTTACACAACTTTCCAGCAGACTCCATCTGATTTTGTATGCAATAAAGAAGAACGCAAAATCACTTTTAAGGTGACTGTAACAAATACAGGAAAGGTTTCTGGAAAAGAATCTGTTCAGGTTTATGTTTCGGCTCCGGAAGGAAAACTTCCAAAGGCTGTAAAGGTCCTTGCCGATTTTGCAAAAACTTCTGTTCTGGAACCTGGGAAATCAGAAACTGTTTCAATGGAAATTCCATTTGAATCTTTTGCTTCTTATGATGACAAAGGTGTTACAGGAAACAAGAGTTCCTGGATTCTCGAAGCCGGGGATTATGAGATTACAGTCGGTAACAACGTAAGAAATACCGTTTCTGCCGGAAAGACAGCAATTGAAGAAACAGTGATTTCTACAATGAATCCTGTCTTTGAAAATGCTTCTGATCTTGATGCAAGAATCAAAGCAAACATGCCGGAAGAATATGCCGTAACAGGAAGAACAGGAGTTTCTCTTAAAGAAGCTTATGACAAAATGCTGGTCGGCGCCGCAGAAACAGAAAAGGATGTAATGGCTTCTGCTGTTGCCTGGAATGATGATGCAGAAGAGGTGCTTAAAAAATTTGTTGCTCAGATGAGTGATGAAGAACTGGCAGCTGTTGTTCGCGGTGAAGGAATGGGAAGTTCTCTGGTAACTCCTGGAACTGCCGCAGCCTTCGGAGGCGTTTCGGCTTCGCTCCGTGAACTCGGTCTTGTTCCTTGCTGTTGTGATGATGGTCCTTCGGGAATGCGTCTTGACTGTGGCACAAAAGCTTTCAGTCTTCCTAACGGAACAATGCTGGCCTGTACATTCAACAAGGAACTTAATACAGAACTTTTTGCCTTCCTTTCAATGGAAATGGTAAGCAACAAGGTTGATAATCTTCTTGGTCCTGGAATCAATATTCACAGACATCCTTTGAACGGCCGAAATTTTGAATATTTTTCTGAAGATCCAATCCTTACAGGTATGATTGCAACAGCCCAGCTTAAAGGTCTTAAGACTTACGGTGCCAGCGGAACAATCAAACACTTTGCAGGAAATAACCAGGAACTTATGCGCCGTTCTGTAGATTCTGTGATTTCAGAAAGAGCTCTCCGCGAAATCTATCTGAAAGGTTTTGAACTCTGTGTTAAATCAGGTTATGCCGACAGCATCATGACAACATACGGTCAGCTGAACGGAACCTTTACTTCAATGAACTACGATCTTTGTACAACAATCCTTCGCGGGGACTGGGGCTACAAGGGCATCGTAATGACTGACTGGTGGGCATCAATCACAATGCCTACAAAAACAGAAAGAGGAAATACAAACTTTGACTACCTGGTAAGAAGCCAGAATGATTTGTATATGGTTTGTCCAAACGGAGAAACAAATGCTTCAGGTGACAACACAATCGAAGCTCTGGCTGCAGGAACAATAACCCGCGGCGAACTTCAGCGTGCCGCCATGAACGTAAGCCGTTATGTTCTTCATTCAGAAGCTTTCAGAAGAAGCATCGGTATTCCTTCGGAAGTTGAAATCATCAACCGTCCTAAAGATGCAGATGATGTTGATATGTCAAATGTTGATTACACGGTTCTTGGAAATGAAATGACTGTAGATCTTTCAGTTCCAGAAAGCGATATCGGTTCAACTTATGTATTTGCTTTTGATGTTTCTGAAGTTGGTATGTATCGCATTACCTTGCGCGCAAGTTCAGAAATGGGCGAAGTTGCACAGCTGCCTTGTACATTGATTTTCAACGGCTTCCCGGTAAGTACAATGACTTTCCACGGAACAGATGGAAAGGTTTCTGAGATTTCAAAAGTAATCCGTTTCCATGAACGCTTTACAATTCTCCGTCTGACTTGTAATGCCCGCGGACTTAAACTTCACGACATTACTTTCAAAAAACATGAAGATCCAATAGATCCAAGTGAAAAGATCAAAACTTTTGATATCTAGTTTGATGTCAGGTTAAAATAAGAAGCGCTCCTTTTTAGGAGCGCTTTTTTTGTTTAGCCTTCAAAGGCAACTTCTTTTCCGTAACCGAAGATTGCTATTCCGGAAGGTCCAATGGAAGCACCGATAATCGGGCCGATGTAACTTAAGTGGACGTTCTTGCAAGGAATCTCATCCAGGATGTATTCGGCAAGTTTTCTTGCTTCTTCGCCACAGTCTGCATGTGTAATGTAGATGTACTGGTTTTCAGGTCCGATAATTGATTCCTTAAGAAGGGTTACCATTTCTTTGAGGGAGTTTTCACGGCCTTTTGATTTTTTGAAGGCAACCTGATCCCCGTTTATATCTGAAATGATAATAGGTTTTATGTCTAAAAGATTTCCGAAGAATGCAGCACTTGGCTTGATTCTTCCGCAGCGTTTAAGACAATCCAGAGACTGAACTGTACAGTACTGGTTTACGGTTTTTGCTTCAGCAGTAATTTTTGTAGCAATTTCTCTGGCTGTTAAGCCCTGGTCGCGGTATTTGGCAGCCAGAATGGCAACGAGTCCTTCACCCATACTTGCGTTCATGGAATCAACACAATAGATTTCTGCGCCCTGATATTCCATGAGCATTTTTGCTGCAACTTTCTGTCCGTCTCTTACCGATGTAGACTGCTTGAGGGAACAACCAACATATACAATATCGTAGCCTTCAATAAGGTACTTAGAAAATACTCTTTCGAATTCTTCAAGGGGAACAGGAGTTGTGAAAACTCTGTCGCCGTTTCGCATAATGTCATAAAGGGCTTTTGGTGTATAGTGTTCAAAATCCAGACTAGCCCAGGTCTCTTCTCCGTTAAAAACTGTCTTCATTCGCACATAATCGATCTTGTGTGCAAGACGGAGGTCTCGGCTCATGTCAGAGCACGAATCTGTTAATATTTTAACTGGTCTCATTTTATTAATTTTGAGGCATAAATCTTTATCCGTCAACTATGCAGTTTTTTTGTGGTCAGAATTACGGAATTCTTCCCATTTCTGCCACATTTTGCGGTTCAGATCCAGAAGGTAGTTGTCCAGAAAACAATAAATACCGATTACTGAAGTTCCCATAAGAAAGATCGAAATTACTACTGCTGCCATAAAAATCTCCTTAAACTGTTTTTCAAGTTTTTATGGCTTCAGTATAAAATGGCATGTGTATCATGGAGTGATACATATAAAATATTTTTTTGGAAAAGGAAGATTGTAAAATGAAGTTGAAATAGAGAAAAGAAAAATACCCATACAGGGCT
>JAKSTG010000023.1 GCA_024402695.1 Treponema sp.
TCATTACAGGCAGATTTCAAATTCTCTGCCACACAATCAGGATGATAGTTTTTTTACAAGTTTGAAATATCCCCCTTTTTCTTTCATCCTGATTGTGCCCGCCATTTATAAGCTTTATTAAATTACCCGAGTCTGTTTTAAAATCCATAACGCTATGTCTGTTTTTAATCCAGCTAAATTCGTATTGATGGGGATAAGGTTGATAACCCTCCAAAAATTGCGGGTCGTTATACAAAAGACCGGTTACGGAAACATCCGCGTGATTTCCAATGAAGATGCAGAGAAATCCCTGAACAGAAAATACCTGGCCATCCAGTGTACGAATATCGGAATGCACCCGAAGACTGACGAAGAAGTTTTTGAACAGGACACACTGCCTACGAACTCCGGAACGACGTAAGCATCACCGAAGCCGAAGCCATGCGCGTCTACGCCGAACTCAAAGCCGGCATGGGAATAAATAGGCTTCCGTTTTTCCGAACAGTATCAGATCTGCTCTCCGTAATCGTATCCGGGTTTTTTGTACAGAACATCTTTGTCGGGAACGATGCATCCGTCCCAGACTTTTGATTTCCATTCTTCCTGCGGAACATCCTTTATGGCAACCGATACGCTGGAAGTCTTGCAGCCCATAGTCTGTGCCAGAACTTCTGCAATTCTTTCCGCACATTCTCTTTTCTGTTCGTCATTTCTTCCTGGAAAACATTTGATCTCTACATGTGGCATTTTGATCCTCTCTACATTGAATATTCTCTGGCCGTTCCGTACGTGTTTCCTGAAACCCGTTACTTGAAAAGCAGGTCCAGTTCCCGGGCCAGCTTTGACTTAAGTTCTTCAAGTTCAGCGCCTTTGATCATCACGTCTTCGGACCACATCTTGTCCCGGGGGAGCCACCATACAGGGCCGTTGCCGTTCACACCGTATTCGCCAAGGTCGCCGAAATTGCGCGGGAAAAGATGCCAGTGAACGTGCTGGTCGCCCATGCCCAGAAGTTCGTAGTTCATCTTTTCGGCACCGAAGGCCCTGGAGCAGGCTTCGCCTACCAGTGCCATCTCCTCAAGGTATTTTGCCTTGGTCTTCGGGTCCAGCTGGAAAAGTTCGGTCTTATGTTCCTTATGAAGGAACAGGGTGTAGCCCTTGAAGTACTGGTTGTCACCGATTACAACATAACCTGTTTCCAGTTCTTTCACAAAGAAAGGATTCTCGCCTTTTTTGATCATCTGGATTCTGTCACAAATCAAACACATTTCTCTCTCCTGTATTCTGTGTATTTTATTCGCCTTGCGGCATTTTTAGGTTGATAACCCTCCAAAAATTGCGGGTCGTTATACCATTAAAAACTCTTATGCCATATTCCATATATGTTTTAATTTTTATTCTGTTCAACAATTTTTAAACAAAAATCAAGAATTTCATTTTTATGTTTTAGTAAATCATTTTTATTTTCAACAGATGTAAAACCTATACTTCCAGCACACTCTATTTCAAGATGTCCATAAAAATGTTCAATTGTTTGTATTAGCCTTTCGCACTCATGCATTCCAGGACCTGTTCTCTGAACGATGCAATACCCCTTTTTATTTTTCGAAATCATTGCATGAGGTTCATGAGTATTACACCATGGTGTCCATCTGTCTATAAATGATTTATATTGTCCTGGAACATCTGCCCAATAAGATGGTGAACATGAAATAATAATATCGGCATTTTCAAATTCTTCAACAACAGATTTAAAATCATCCTGAATATTACACAATGCAGTCTGATGACAGGTTCTACAACCTTTACAAAATTCAATTTTGTAATCATCTATACAAATACTTTTTACACAAAAAGACTTCTTTAATTCAGAAGATACTATTTCAACAATTTCTGCAGTTGCTCCATTCTTTACTGGACTACAATTAATTACAAGAACATTCATATTTTCTCCCAATTATTTTTACTTTCATACAAAACAACAAATAGTATCTTCTATTAGTTGGCTTTAATTGATTGATACCCTTTCAAAAATTGCGGATCGTTATATCTGTCCAATACCAACATCAATTCCTATTTGTACTAATACTAAATCATACTAAATTTTCTTAAATCAAGAAAATTATCCTTCCAGTTTTCTGTAAAGTTCTACAAGCTTCACATATGTTTCAATGTCAGAGAGGCTATACCCCATTTCACTTAAATATGCTTGAGCAAATTCTTTTGAAACAAGCCCAATCAAATAATAAGTTCTTGCTATGTCGTATTCTGCAGGAGCACGCATCATATTCATAAAATCTATTACCTTCAAATTCCCATTCTGATCTACAAGGACATTTAGCGGATGAAAATCTCCATGAACAATTACATTGGAATTAGGAAAACTGTTTATGAATTTGATATATTGCAAAGCTTCTGTTTTATCTTTTATTTTTGTTTTTACCAGGACTTTTCCATAAGTTTTATAATTGAGTAAAAAATAATTCTTATGTAAATAAAAACTTTTCTGAAGACTGCAGAATGTTTTTAAGTTTTTTTCCAAGTCAGTCTGTGTATTAAAAACAGATTCTATAGATTCGCCTTTTATATAGGAATAAATAATACCTGACCTGCCCTTCAATTTCTTGATTCCATAAACTTCAGGGGCACTAATTTTAAACAAATTAATCAATCTGGCATTTCTATATTCACGGCGAACTGCCTGTTTTGGATAATCTACATTAAATAATTTTATTACTTTATCTTCAGAAAGCTCAAAAACTTCTGCTGTTAAACCTTTTCCAATTAATTTCATTTTTTAACTCTGACAATTTTTCTTATATAACACTAAATTTTTAACTGTTTTTAGTATATATGAATTTCCCGAAGTATATTATACTGATTTTAATTATTCTTTTTTTTAAACTGCAACTCCAAACCAAATTTTCAGTTTCACCACAGATTTCAAATTACATGCCTATATAGTTGTGATATAATAACAATACAATGTTGGGCTTTTTAATTAAATATCAAAGATTCTTAATGCTCTTTCTGCAGGGAACATGTTCATTTATTGCATTTTTGATTCTGATTACTAATAGTTTATGTGCTAAAAGAAAAACTGCTATTTTCCTGCTGGAAGTTAGCGCCGTCCTTTATCTGGGAGCCCCTATAGTTCATCTGACCTATGAAGGAGTTCCTGGAGATGCGGCACGATGGTTCGTGAATATTTCAAAATTTCTAGATTATTTATCTCCATCTCTGATGCTCTTAAGTTTCAGTTTGTATCTGCGGGATTTGCTTTCTCATGAAATAGAAGTAGCAAAAAGAAATAAATTTCTATTGGCACTTGCAGAAGTGATACTTTTAATTGGAGTGATTCTTCTTATAATTTCCAGATTTACAGGCTGGTATTATTTTTATGATGAGTTGAATCATTATCACCGTGCAAAAGGCCGCATTATTGCCACAATTATTCCTGGCGTCTGCATGATTCTTCAGATTATTTGTATCTTATCAAACTACAAGAATATTTCTAAAAGAGTTCGACTTCCTTTAGTTTTATTTCTGATTATTCCAGTTTTGTCTTCCGTTATTTCATTTAGAACTCACGGTTTTTATGTTACAAATATTTCAACAGTATTCATGGCAATTGTGCTTTATATTTTTGTTGTTATGGATTCCAATGAGACTATTGAAAATGCACATAAACGGGAAGTTGAAATTCTCGAAAATTACAAAAGGGAACTGGAAATCAAAGTTGATGAAAGAACAAAGGAACTTCGTATTGCTAATGAAAAAGCCGAAAATCTACTTTTGAATATTTTACCGGAACCAATTGCAAAGGAATTAACTGAACATCCTGATAAAACCATTTCACAAAAATTTCCTAACGCAACTATTTTATTTACTGATATTGTTGGATTTACAAAAATGAGTAGTCAGATGTCTGCGGAAGAAACTGTTTATATGTTGAACGAACTGGTTTCTCTTTTTGATAAGCGTGCTAAAGATGAAGGAATTGAAAAAATAAAAACTATTGGAGACGCTTACATGGCAGCAACCGGTCTTACAACAGAAAATACACAAGATGGCGCACTAAAAATGATTCATTTTGCACAAGGCCTCTTAGCTGATGTAGAGCAGTTCAACGAAAAATTCCACATGCAGATAAAAATCAGAGTAGGAATAAATTCTGGAAATCTGGTTGCTGGCGTAATTGGTAAGACTAAGTTTATTTATGATGTATGGGGAGACACTGTTAATGTTGCCAGCCGTATGGAAAGTACCGGTGAATCTATGCAGATACATGTTTCTGAAAATACCTGGCTGCAGACAAAGAATTCTGTTTCCTATGAAGGCCCTGTCAACGTTGAAGTAAAAGGTAAGGGCGAAATGCGTTGTTATTTTGTACGGTAGCGTATAAAGATTGAATTTTGATTATGAATATATTGTTGTTGACTTTTTACGGGAGGTAATTATGAAAAAACTAAAATTTATCTGCTCTTTTTTGCTTATTTTAATTTCTGGAACTTCATGTATGTTATCTGCAAAAGAAACTGAATCTAAAATTGAAGATAAAACATTTAATGAATCTGATTTTGAAGTTATGAATGCTTTACAATTTACAAAAGTAATGGGAAATGGAATCAACCTGGGAAATACAATGGAAGCTGCAGGAGCTTATTGGTTAGGCTACAATGCTAAACCCGAACAATATGAAACTTCCTGGGGACAGCCTGTAACAACAAAAGAAATATTTGAAGCTATGAAAGATGCAGGTTTTGACAGTGTCAGAATTCCTGTTGCCTGGACAAGTACAATGGATTGGCGTAATGGCGACTTCAAAATCAATGATGATTTTATGGATAGAGTAAAAACCCTTGTAGATTGGGCTTTAGATGCTGGCCTGATTGTAATGATAAATGATCATTGGGATTATCAATGGTGGGGTCTTTTTGGACAAGATAAAACTTTGGCATACAAAATATTTGATGCAATTTGGGACGATGTTGGAACAAATTTTAAAGACTATTCATATAAATTAGTTTTTGAAGCAGGAAACGAAGAATGGGGTCACCGCTTCAATGATGAAGTTGATGGTAAAACTGGAAATTTAACAGTGGCTGAACAATACAAATTGATGACAGAGTTGAGTCAATATTTTGTTGATAAAATCCGTAATCAGGGAAGTAAAAATTCAAAACGTTTTCTGTTAATTCCCGGTTATAACACAGACTTTGAAAAAACAACAGACAGTCAATTTAAAATGCCAGTTGATCCTTCAAACAATATTTCTAAACTTATGGTTTCGGTTCATTACTATTCACCAGCCCTTTATTCTTTAGTTGGAGAACCGGTTGATTGGGGTGGGATTAAGCAACCTGCAAAAACCTGGGGATCAGTAAAAGAAATAAGTGAACAAAACAGGCTTTTTAACTTGTTGAAGAACTTTAAAAACGATGGAATTGGTGTTGTAATTGGTGAATATGCGGTTGCAATGTTAAAAAATGAAGATGGAAGCTACAGTCGTAAAGAAAATGATGTTCTCTGGCTGGAAAATGTTCTTGATAATTGTGACAGAAATAATTATGCGCCATTCTTATGGGATTGTAATAACTATTTTCACAAAACAGGAAAACTAGGATTTGCAGATTCTGATATTGCTGAACTTTACAAAAGTCGACGATATGAACTAGAAAAGTAAAATTCAAAAATTTTGATAAGTGCTTTTTATTTTTACCGCATACTTCGTTGTCTAGTAACTTCATACATCATAATGGAACCGGCACAGGCTACATTAAAAGAAGAAGCATAAGAATCTTCGTCCATTGGAATTGTGCAAAGTCCATCGCAATATTCTTTGAAGGCTTTGTTTAATCCCATTGTTTCATTTCCCATCATAATCATTAATGGATGGGTAAAATCTTCGTTATAAACAGGATATTCTTTATGAGCGGTAGTTCCATAAACTTTGAAGTCAGGATACTTCTTTTTTAATTCTGCTATATATGCATACAAATCATTATTATCTTCAACTCGAATAACCGGCAAATTAAAGAAAGAACCCATTGCCGAAATAACTACATCTGGATCATACAAATCTACTGCATGTCCGGTAATAATAAGCATATCAGCACCAAGAGCATCACAGGAACGAATCATTGTACCAAGATTTCCCTTATTTGAAGGACGGTCAAAAAGAACAATAAATGGATTATCAGAAAGCATAACGCTGTCTAAATCGTCCTGACGCATTTCAATAATTGCCATGAGTTCAGAAGTGTCTTCTTTACCGCTAAGGTCTTTCATCAACTGTGGGGTAAGAACAAAGTTTTCACCAGTCTTTACTTCAGAAATCATTCCTTTTGCCCAGTCTGACAAATTATTCTTATCATAAATAAGAGATTTTATATTCCAGTTTTTTGCTACTGCTTCTTTAAGGCTTCTAACACCTTCTACCAGAAATTCATTATATTTGTAGCGTTTGTTACGGTTAGTTTTGAGAACTTCGAATTTCTGATAAGTGCTGTCTTTTGCAACAATAAAGTTTTCTTTCATAAACAACTCCAAAATTTTTATCTGGAAATATATTTAGGTTGATAACCCTCCAAAAATTGCGGGTCGTTATACCTGGCCACTGCCAGTATCAATTTCTGTTGATTTGAATAATCAACTATTCAATTATAGCACATTTATCAATCACATTGTTCGAATTTCAGCGGTTCCAGGTCTTAAGAATATTCTTACATTGCTAAAATCAAACATCATATGCAATACTATGACTACTTTCGCTGGAATTTCATTTCCATATTTTTCGAAGGTGCATAAAGGTAAAGAACATCATTTTCAATTTTATAATATTCAGCGTTAGTAAGTACTGTAAAAAACATATCTTCGAATTCCATTGCATCATATTTTCCCTGAAAGCCTGTATTAATTAAACAGGATCCCCGAAAAGTTTTTCCTTTTACTTTGATGTCTGCATTGTAAAGGTTTACTCCTGCGTGACCTTTTGCGAGAAATCCTTTTCCGTCGGGAACAAACTGAATATTTGAAACACAAATTGTCTGAGCAATATCTTCTTTGATGAGGGCTACTGTCTGCCAGTTACCTTCAAGATTTTTATTAGATGCACAGCCGGTCCAAATCATAAGATCAAGACAGACAAAAATTATACAAAGTACTTTTTTCATTTTCCATAATTCTCCAGAAGTTCAGTTCATTTCTTTACATTTATTTTATCATAAAATCAACATATATAGTTGTTCAGAGTTTTTACTGTTATATCTTGATTTGAATCTTGCCGCTAAATGGATGTATAATGACTTACGGAATTATTCTATGTGGGTTTTATTTGCAGTTTTATCAGCGGTCTTTGCTTCACTTACATCCATACTCGCCAAAATCGGAATTGAGGGAGTAAACTCAAATCTTGCCACAGCAGTACGTACTGTAGTAGTTGTAATCATGGCCTGGGGGATGGTTTTCCTTACCCACAGTCAGAGCGGACTTTCAGAAATCAGTCGGAAGAGCTGGATCTTTCTAATTCTCTCAGGTCTTGCAACAGGAGCTTCTTGGCTCTGCTACTACAAAGCCCTTCAGATGGGCCAAGCCTCAAAAGTTGTTCCAATCGACAAACTTTCAATCGTATTAACCATGGTTCTCGCTTTTGTTTTTCTTCATGAACAGTTCACCGTCAAGTCCTTCTTAGGATGTCTTTTGATTACAGCGGGAACACTTTTTATGGTATTGTAGTCTTTATTTATCAACTGTCCCATCAAGTAAATCCTGAAGACTTACCTTGAACAAATAGTCATTAATGATTGAATTAAGATGTGACCACATTGGAAGAGTTTTGCAACTTGAAGCTTTTTCACATTGATTCGGATTACAATCAAGGCAAGAAACGGGTGCAAGGGAATCTTCAGTCAGTTTAAGGATTTCACCAACCTTAATTTCAGAGGCAGGAAGACCAAGCTTATAACCGCCTGACTTCCCTCTCTGCCCTTCCAGAAATTTATTTTTTACAAGAAGAGAAACAATGGCCTCTGAATATTTAAATGACAAACCCTGTTTTTCAGAAAGCTCTGCAAGCGAAACTCTTTCATCACTTTTTCTAGAACTGAGTTCCAGCATAATGCGAATTGCATAACGGCCGCGTGTAGAAACCAGCATTATTTAACTCCTCTTGAAATAATCCCACCGCCAATGATAACTCCGTCCTTATAAAGAACTGCGCTCTGTCCCGGAGCAACCGCCCTTTGAGGAGTTTCAAATTCAATAATCCATGGCTTTCCTTTATATTCTGTTTCATCATCTGCAGGCGGAACATACGCTTTTATTTTACAAGGAACCGGTCTGCTTGCCAGTCTGATTTTTACGAGAGCTTCCACCTGGCATCCTTCAGGAGGCTCAATATTTCCAGGCCATACAAAATCATCTGCAATAAGGGCAGTAGAATCCAGATCCTCATTTTTTGCAAGAACAACAAGATTGTTTTTTGCATCGATTGAATGAACATAAACCGGATATCCTACAGCAACATCAAGTCCTTTTCGCTGTCCGATTGTATAATGCTCAATTCCTTTGTGCCGCCCAAGAATATGACCATCAAGATCTATAATGTCACCCGGAATACTTGGCTTATCAGCAAAAAGAGCATCTCTGTATTCTTCGCCAACAAAATCCTGGCTTTCTTCGCGATTTGCAGCTTCAAGATTTGCTTTTCTTGCAAGTTCAAATACTTCCGATTTTTTCAAGCCAGCAAGAGGGAAACGTACTTTCTTAAGAATATCTGAAGGAACTCTGTAAATGAAATAAGTCTGGTCTTTTGTAACATCAGTTGCGCCGGAAACCATATAAGGTCTTTCATCAGTTCCAAAAAGGCCTGAATCAGGACGAACAATTTTTGCATAATGTCCTGTGCAGAAATAATCATAGTCAATGCCAAGTTTCTGAACTGCATTAAGCATTGCACCAAACTTTATGTTCCGGTTACACATGATGCAAGGATTCGGAGTTCTTCCGCTTCTGTATTCACTTTTAAAATATTCAAGAACTTTTTCTTTATATTCTTCTTTTACGTCTACCACGTGATATTCAATCCCGTTGGCTTCACAGAAGGCTGTACATTCCTGAATATTTTCTTCTTCGCCGGGACCATAGCAGGCTTCTTTTATCTTTGTACGATTAGTGTCATTTTTAATTTCAACAATAGACCCGTCCCAAAGGCTCATGGTTACTCCAATAACTTTGCAACCTTTTTCTTTTAATAAAAGAGCTGTAAGAGTCGAATCTACGCCACCACTAAGTCCTACAAGAACTGTGTCGCCTGCTTCAGGCATATCTTGCGCTGTATAAGTCATTTCAATCATATCCTAAGTATACAAAAAAAAAGCTTTATTTCCTAGTTTGAAAATAGGAAATAAAGCTTAGTAAATTTGCAGTAAAAATTTAATTCCAGTTCTTCCATTCATCAGGACAATACCCGACTGTAGCAGTTTCTTTTCCATTTCGAACAATAGGCTGAAGCAGAAGCATTGGGTTTTCAAGGATCTTTTCAAATTTATCTGAATCATCAAGATATGCAAAAGATGAATAATCTTTGTTTTTCTTATCAACAATCATTTCAATTGCTTCATCCCGGTTTCCTGTTTTTTTTGCAAGAGCCGAAATAACACTTTCAAGCTCACCTTTTGAAATACCTTTTTCTTTCAGGTCAATTTTCTGTACATTAATGCGACGTTCTGCAAAAAATCGTTCCGCTTTTTTTACATCAAAATTTTTATTTGTTCCAAAAATCTGAATTGCCATAAATTCATTATATACTGAAATTGTCTTATTTAATATCCCTTTTCTGTAAGATATAATTATGTAAATCGTTTTACGATTTATTTTGTATATACAAAAACAGGAAAACAAAAAATGAAAAATGTAAAAAAAGCTTTATCCGTATTATTATTTTTATTATTCTCCTGGATTATATTTTCTGAAGAAACAATCTCAGATGCAGACAGATATTCAGGTTATAATGACATTCCCAAGGATTATTATTCTTTTGTAGAAAACGCTGGAAAAGTAATACGTTATATTTACAAAGTTACAAGTCCAATCGAAAAAGACACAAAAGTTTACAAAAAATCTGCTCTGGTTTATCTTCCCTACGGATTTGACGAAAACGACCCGGAAGACAAATACAACGTGCTTTACCTGATGCACGGCGGCGGACAAAGCCCTGAATGGTATTTCAACGGGGAATATTCAGGGTCTCTTCCAAAGTCACTTCTGGACAGACTTCATGAAGACGGAGACATTAAAAACCTTATTGTCTGTGCAGTAAGTTTCAACGGAGGTTACTCAAAAGGAAGCTCCGGAAATTCCGGTAGCTTTTACAAAGAACTTAGAAATGATCTGATGCCGGATTTTGAAGAAAAGTTCCACATCATCAAAGACAGAAACCACAGAGCCTATGGCGGATTTTCCATGGGTGCCATGACAACCTGGAACAACTTTGAACACAATCTGGATCTTATTGCCTACTGGATTCCAATCAGTGGAGACAGCTGGGCCCTTGGGGGAAACCAGAACGGCTTCCTTTCTGAACAGACAGCTCGCTTTCTTGAAAACATGGTAATTAAACAGGGATATACAAAAAATGATTTTAAAATCTATGCAGGCTGCGGTGAACACGAAATCGCAACACCAAACCTGACACCACAGATAGAGGCCATGAAAAAATTCCCTGACACTTTTGTTTATTCAGAAGACAATTTTGAAACAGGAAACCTGCATTATATTCTTTGCAAAGGAAGTGGACACGACATCATGACCTGCCTCAGAACTTTGTATAATGCACTCCCTCTTTTCTTCTAGTTTAAAAGAATTTTTCCCTGAGATTCAGGATCATCCATAATGATTTCATTGACTCCGGAACATCTGATTGTTCCGGACTTTGGGTTCTTGATGCTTTCAATTTTTCCGGTAATAACAGCCTCAACTTCTGATTTTTCAAAAGCTAAATCACAGTCATTTGGAAAACCAGGAGTAAGACCAGCACTTTCAGCATCCATTGTACAGTCTACAAGTTTAAGATTTTTGCAGTAACAGAAAGGTTGTGTACCTGCAATCTTACAATTTTCAAAAGTCAGTCCGTCTGAATACCAGGCAAGATATTCTCCACGAACTATGCAGTTCTTTACAAGAATATTTTCTCCATGCCAGAAAGCGTCTTTTGTGTCGAAGATACAGTTTTCAAAAACACAATCTTTAATGTACTGGAAAGAATACTTACCTTTGAAGATTACATTTTTGAAATGAAGTTTTTCGGCCCTCATGAAAAAGTATTCACTTTCAGCTTTTGAATCTGAAACTTCTACGTTCTTTGAAAACCAGCCGAACTCAGGACTTACAATTTCGCAGTTTTCTATTTTTGCAGCTGAACATTCACGGAGAGCTTTGATTCCGTGAAGAGCTGAGTTTCTGATCAGAATATTTTTTGAATACCATAAAGCGGCACGACAGTTTTCTGTCATATTACAGTTACTGATTGTAAGGTTGTCATCGTGCCAGAAAGGATAACGAAGATTCAGATATGTATCAGCCACAGAAATATCAGAACATTCCTTGAATGCACTTTCTCCGTCTGCAGGTCCGTCAAATTTACAGTTCAAAACTTCAAAGTTTTTCAAACCGTAAAGAGCTCTTTCCTGGTCAAAAATCTGATTTTCAAATTTCATAAAAATATTCCTTATATTTTAATAATACACTAAATTTTATCTGAAAAATATAAGGATTTTCCGCAAAGAAAACTATTAAATTACTTATAACAGTTTTTTAAACCCCGGTTACATGAGTTTTGAAAGTTTTTCACGAAGGAATTCAGACTTTTCTTTTAATCCGATAGACCCAAGCTTTATGTATATAAAATTAGGTGAGGAAGGAATAAGTTTTACATCTTTCGGATTTTCCGCAATAAGTCTTAGAATTTTATCCACCGAAATGTCAGAGACCTTTGCAAACTCAACGGCCACTTCCCCTTTCTTTTCCTTGATTGAAGCAATCTTCAGCTGACGACAGATGATTCTGATTTCGGCCAAAGCAAGAAGACTTGAAACTTCATCAGGGATCGGACCAAAGCGGTCATCAAGTTCAGATAGAACTCCTTCAAATTCCTGGTTGGTCTGAACAGCAGCAATCTTTTTATAGATTTCCATTTTAACCTGAGGATTAGTTACATAAGAATCCGGAATGAAGCCCGAGTATTCAAGTTCCATAAGAACTTCATTCTGAGTTTCATCGAATTCTTTCTGAGCAGTCAGACGGTTAACGGCGTCGTTCAAAAGACGCATGTAAAGATCAAAACCAACGGCATAAACCTCACCACTCTGATCTTTTCCAAGAAGGTTTCCAGCCCCTCGAATTTCCATATCTTTCATGGCAATTTTGAAACCGCTTCCAAGTTCAGTAAAGTCACTGATAACCTGAAGACGTTTCATTGCAACTTCGGAAAGAGCTTTGTTTCCAGGGTAAAGAAGATAGGCATAAGCTTTTCTGTCGCTGCGCCCAACTCGTCCTCTAAGCTGATAAAGCTGAGAAACCCCGTACATGTCGGCACGGTCAATAATGATTGTATTAACGTTAGAAATATCAATTCCGTTTTCGATAATCGTTGTTGCAATAAGAACCTGGAATGCACCCATCTTGAAGCGGTGGAAAATATCATCAAGCTCATCTGCGCTCATCTGTCCGTGAGCAATATCGACAATTACTTCGGGAACAATACGTTCAATACGGGCTCTTACTTCCTGTAAATCTTCTACCCTGTTATGTAAGTAGAAAATCTGTCCCCCGCGGTCTATTTCCCGACGGATTGCAAACTGAACTTTGTCGTCACTGTAACCGTCTACAACTGTTTCAATTGGTTGACGACTCTGCGGTGGAGTTGTAAGAAGACTCATATCACGAATCTTAAGAAGGCTCATGTGGAGAGTTCGAGGAATCGGAGTGGCACTCATTGTAAGACAGTCAACGTTGGCTTTAAGTTCCTTAAGTTTTTCCTTGTCCTTTACACCGAATCTCTGTTCCTCATCAATAATCATAAGTCCAAGATTCTTGAACTTTACGTCTTTCTGAATGATTCTGTGAGTACCAATAAGGATATCAACTTCGCCCATGGAAAGATCATACAGGACTTTCTTCTGTTCAGAAGGAGAAACAAAGCGGCTCATGTGCTTTATTTTTACAGGGAAGTTCTTGAAGCGTTCCAAACAGTTTTCGTAATGCTGTTCAGCAAGGATTGTGGTTGGTGCAAGGAAGGCAACCTGTTTTCCGCCCATGACCGCCTTGAAGGCCGCACGCATGGCAATCTCAGTTTTACCATAACCAACATCACCACAAACAAGACGATCCATAGGAACTGGTTTTTCCATGTCCACCTTGATTTCTTCAGTTACGGTAATCTGGTCTGGAGTGTCTTCGTAAGGGAATGCGGCTTCAAAGGCTGCCTGCCATTCGGTTTCATGAGGAAAGGCAAAACCTTTGGAAGCCTGTCTGCGAGAATAAAGAGCGATAAGTTTTTCTGCCAGTTCTTCGACGGCCTGCTTTGCCTTGTTCTTTCGGTTTTCCCAGCTCTTTGATCCAATGCGGTCAAGTCTCGGATGTTCCCCTTCGCTGCCTATGTAACGCTGAATCAGGTTTACCTGTTCGATTGGAACAAAGCCGTATTCTTCATCAGCGTATTCCAGCTTGATGTAATCGCGCTCATTTCCCATGGCCTTCAGTCGTTCAATACCCAGGAACTTTCCGATACCCCAGTTTATATGAACCACATAGTCGCCCGGATTCAGTTCTACGAAAGTATCAATGGCCTTGCTTTTTGCACGGGTTGTGGTTTTAGGAACATACTTACGGCGTCCAAAGATTTCATTTTCCTGAACTACAAGAAGCTTGATTTCTGGAACAGAAAAACCTGCCGTAACGGCTTCAGGAATAACATAAACCTTAGGTTTTCCAGTTTCAGGCTGAGTAAAATCTTTAAGGATTTCGTTCAATCGGAGACTCTGGTTTTCATTGTCCCCGTATACAAAAATCGACCATCCGTCAGATGAAAGCTTTTCAAATTCTTCTTTCAGATAATTCAGGTTCCCAAAAAAACTTCTACCAGGTTCTGTATTAAATTTTATAACATTTTTACCAGTTTCAACTGTTTCTTCAGGGATTTCAGAAGAATCTTCATTGTCCTGAAGGTCTTTTGTATGAGTAAGTGTCCTAAAAAGTATACACCCTTTGAGATTTTCTATTTCTTTATGGAAATCATTAAGGATCAAGTCTGGAGGAAGAACAGGAAAATCCTGGCGGACCTTTCTGTACATGGAATTATATTCGCGGCTGATACCAAGAAGTGCATTCTCCATTCGGTCATAATCAGCAAACAGAACAAAAGAAGTAGGATCGATATAGTCCCTGATTGAATAATTCTTATCCCAAAGAAGACTGTAGAAATATTCTTCTCCTTCAGTTTCTCCGTATTCCTCAAGTTCAAGAAGCATTCGTTCTTTTTCTTCAAGTGCCTTTTCTGTAAACGGAAGATGAATATGAGCCTTAACCTGTTCAGGAGCATCGTGAAGTTCATCGACTACATCTTCATTTTTAATTGATGCAGCCTGATAATCATCAAGTTTTTTTGAAACATCGGCTACCAGTTCCGAAGTCCAGATTACTTCTCTCATAGGATAAATAAGAACATGGTCTTTGTTTTCATTTACTGTTATCTGAGCGTCAGTTTCAAATTCCTTGATCTTTTCAATCTGGTCAAAATCAAAAATGAAACGGGTCGGATATTCATCACAGGGAAGGAAAATATCAAGAACTTCACCGCGAAGGCTGAACTCACCTCTGACCATAACACGCGGAACTCTGATGTATCCAAGCTTTGAAAGTTTTTCTGCAATCTCCACAGTATCAAGAGTATTTCCTACAGAAAGAGTAAAACTCTGTTCCCTAATATAATCTGGCGGAACCAGATGGGACATGAAAACAGACTGGGTAAGAATAAATACTCTTGGAGTTCCTTCAAAACGGACAGCCGCATTTCGCTGGAGCATTTTGGAAAGAACTCCGGATCTTTTACCGAAAGTTACAGAACCTTTACCTACTGGTCTGTATGGAATAACACCGAAACCCGAAAGATTAAAGATTTCCGCCTTAGGAAAAATTGATTTTATATCGTTTTCTATGTCTGTAGCTTCCCTTTCTGTCGGAACAACAATGACCAGATCCTGAGAATAAGTTTTGATAGCAGAATCATACTGAACTGACTGAATATGACGAACGTGAGAAGCACGGGAAATCTGTTCAACAATAAAACTAAAAAGTGAACCGGAAGCACCTTCAATCTGTACCGGGAATGACTGACTTGTAAAAAGAGAATCAACAGAGGTCTTCAAATCCTGCCATCTGTCAAGTTTCTGAATAACAGAAGAAGATGATAATGATTTCATAAAAAAGTTCCGATAATATATAATATAAGAAGAAAACTATAAAAAGGAGTAAGCTTTGAAACTTATCCGTAAGATACTTACTATTATACCAGCAATTTTCCTTTTCGGACAGTCACTGACAGCCCAGACTGCAACAGTTCCCGATTTCTCAAACGCTTCCGTATCAATCAAATATTATGACAGAACCATTTATTATCCGAACGAAACAGAATCAAACCCTGTAAATGTTCATATTACAATCAAAAACAACGGAGATGAAACTCTGCGCTTCAAACTGGCAGACGACAGAGCTTTCAGTGCCGATTTCAACGTATTTACTGTAAAGAACAACAAGCTTCCACAGACAGAAAAACTTGTTGAAAAACGTACAACAAACACAACAGTTTATTTCCGTGAAATCGCACTGGAAAAAGGCGAAGAATACTCTTTCGTTGAAAACCTTAAAGAATACGTTCAGATTACAGATGCTTCAGTTTACTACGTTGAACTCAGTTTCTATCCTGAACTTTATAAATCAAGATATCTTTCACTTAAGAGCAACAGACTTACTCTTGAAATCCACCCTTCAGTTTCTGCCACAGCCGCAGGATTCATTCCTGTAGAAAGACAGACACAGAAAATCATTCAACCTGAAGCAATCAGTCCTGACAAAGTTGTAGAACAGACAATCATCGCACGCCAGAAATCCCTTTGGGACCAGTACTTCCTTTATATGGATGTTCCTTCACTTATGCAGAGAAATGCTTCTTTGAAGAGAAAATACATTTCTGTTTCTGCAGATGAAAGACTTAAGATGGAAGAAACTTACAAAAGCGATCTTATGGCATCAAGACTGGACAATGACATTATTGCAGTTCCAGAAAAGTTCCAGATTGAACGAACTTCTTACACTCCAACAGAAGGAACTGTAACAGTAATTGAATGGTTCAAATATCCAAACTTCTACGAAAAGAAAAGCTATACATATAAAGTTCGCCAGCGCGAAGGCATCTGGCAGATCTATGATTACGTTGTAGTAAACCTTGGAACGGAATAAATGAAAGCAATTATTATTTCAGATGAAGCAAATGTAATCTCGAAACTGGACAGCACTCTCATTGCTGCCGGTTTTGATACAATCATTTACAGATGGCTCCTTAAAGCATTGGACAATATCGAAGAAATTCGTCCTGATCTGGTAATTGTGAGCGCATCTGAATATCCACGCCACTGGAAAACTCTTACACAGTTTATTGCTTCAGGTATTGGTGGAGATAAGACAAAGGTTTTCCTTTTCACCTTGAACAGCCTCAGTGCTGAAGAAACTCAGAAAGCAGAAGCACTTGGAATTAAAGGATTCATTGAAGGAGTTGATGACAACAGCCTTGAAAACTTGAACAGTCTCCTTTCTTCCGTTTTCAATCTTGAAGCTCCCCTTCCAGCCCCAGTTCCATCTTATGATGAAGCCGAGGACGATGACCTTCCTACAGTAGAAGGACTTCAGGAAAGCCGCAAAATCGAATTTGATTCTGATTCTGTATCTCTTGTTTTTGCAAATCCAAAAACAGGTAAAATGATTACGGGTTCAGTTGTTTCTTACGAAAACAAAACAGCTCATTTCAAACCTGATTGTCCAGAAAAAACAGCAATGCTTTCTTCCGGTGATGTAATCGAAACACTCACATTTGAAATGGACAACAAAGTCTGCTCTTACAAAGCTGAAATCATCATGAACAATGATGCAATCCTTATGAAGCTGGAAGAAACACATGGCCAGGCTTAATGTAAAAAAAGCTAAATTCTATTGTGAGTCCTGCGGCTCAGAAGTTCCACAGAATGCAAAATTTTGTGGAACCTGCGGAAAGTTTTTCACCTTCACCCGCTGTCCACAGTGTCTTTACACAGGTGAAAGCAAGATCTTTACAAACGGGTGTCCAAAATGCGGATATGCCGTAAAACCTTTTGGAGGACTTCCTTCCCAGCACAATTCAGGTAGCAGCAGAAACAAAGGAAATCTTTGGGGAAACATCTTTGGCTCATCAAGAGCTCAGGCTGTAAGATCCGAAGATTCATCCCTTCCAATCTGGATTTATGTTGTGGTTATTACTGCACTTGTGGCAGTTGTTTTTGGATTTTACAGTTGCCTGTAGTTGACTAAAAAAAGGCAATTTGATATATTAAATATATTCCAGCGCCCGGGTGGCGGAATTGGCAGACGCGCTAGGTTCAGGTCCTAGTGTTCGCAAGGACATAGGGGTTCAAGTCCCCTCTCGGGCATAAGCTTTTGGTTTCC
The DNA here is from genome assembly GCA_024402695.1 of Treponema sp. Classification (GTDB taxonomy): domain Bacteria; phylum Spirochaetota; class Spirochaetia; order Treponematales; family Treponemataceae; genus Treponema_D. Next base: position 17,731 of record JAKSTG010000023.1, read on the forward strand.
AAAAGCTTTTTTTTATTTAACCCCCGCTAAATATAATTTTTCTCAAATATCCATGGATTACTCCTGTTTACAAAAACCTTCTGCCATCAGCATTTTCTTCTGTACTTCAGGACCGCCAAGTCCAAAATTCTTTCCCATGCTTCCGTTTGCATTCACTACTCTGTGGCAAGGTACTCTTCCAATTTCCATTTCACAAAACTTATTTTCTATTTCTGGATCGATTTCAAAATCTCCGGTGTAGCCACATTCCCTTGCAAGTTCCACAAAAGGAACCGGATTTTTATGCATGGTATTTCCTACAACACGGCACAGATTTTTATTCCCGACAGCCTCTGCCACCTGGCCGTAAGTCATTACCTGCCCTGCAGGAATTCTAGAAACAATTCTGTAGATTTTAAGTTCAAGATCAGTCATAGATTATTCTCCACTTGGAATCTGATTGTTCGACAATTTATTTTCCCTATAATACGCTTATAAACTGAAGTTGATTTTTTCTTTTGTGAAAGGATGAATAAACTCAAAACTGAAGGCTTCAAATAAAATGTCTTCAGTAATATTTTTTTCTTTATTGTAAGGGTTATACAAAGGATCATTTATAACAGGAAGTCCTGACCAGGCAAGATGACACCTTACCTGATGTCTGTAGCCTTTGGAAATTGTACATACAACAGAAGCCATTTCCCTTTGTTTTGAAAGAATTTGTATTTTTGTTTCATATTCAACTTTATTTTTTAGTTTTTTTAAAGCAGAAAACCCGGAATTTTCCGTTACAGGCCGGACTTCTTTCAAACCTTCCCCATATCCACGAAAAAAGGATTTTGCATATACAATGTCATTACATTTCAAAAGATCAGAAGATTTATTAAGGTTTTTAGGAAACCCTGGAAGAACCTGGTTTGTATCTGGAATAACATTACATTGAGCTCTGTATGATTTTATAAAACCATTTTCTTTTTGAATCTCAAGAATTCCGTCATAAAAAGCCTGATCAGTTGCAATTAGAATAAGGCCGCTTGTTACTGTATCAAGACGATGGACAAGTCCTTTCTCGATTTCTTTACGACCTTTTACAGAATTTATTTCAGGAAATAAAAGAGAAGCTTCGTAAAGGGCATTATTCTTTTCATTTTCTAAAAGAGGTGCTGATGGAAGGTTGTGAGGTTTATAAATAACCACAAAAGGATTTTCTTTTGTAGGTGAAAAAATGACACGGATACGATTTTCAGATTCAGCCATTACTCTACCTTTTCCCGTAAATCTTCTTCAATTTTTTTTCAACTTCAAGGAATCGTTCTGGAGTTTTTGTTCTGAAAGAAGTAAGTTCTTTCTGACCTGGCAATCGGATTTTCATTTTATATGAATGAAGCATAAGGGTGGCTTTAGGAAACTTCTTATCGGGGCTATTATAAATAACATCGCCAAGAATAGGACAGTTTAAATATCTCATGTGAACACGAATCTGATGGGTTCGACCAGTTTTAATCCTTACACGAACAAGAGAATAATTTCCATAAGTTGAAATCACATGATAGATACTGACCGCAGTCTTTCCTTCTGAAGTTCCTGTAACTGCCTTAAATTTCTTTCTGTTTTTTGGATCACGGATAATCTGAGTTTTAATAACCCCGGCATTTTCTTTTGGCTTACCGCAAACAATACAGATATATTCTTTCTGCATTGAGCGTTTGTCCATAAACTGATTATGAAGCCATTCTTCAGCTTCAGGATTTTTTGCTGTAATAATTAATCCTGATGTATCCTTATCAAGACGATGAACAATTCCAGGACGTCTTCTCTGGAGAATATCTTTTGTATCTCCCGTTTTTATCTGGTCTACAGATTCCCGTCCCCAATGATACAGAAGCGCATTTACAAGAGTACCGTTCCAGTTGCCACAGGCAGGATGAGTTACCATTCCCTGAGCTTTACTGACAACTGTAACATCTTCATCTTCATAAACAATTTCAAGTGGAATGTCTTCAGGATCAATATTGTCTGGAATGTTATCTTCCCACTCTATGTTGATCTGGTCTTTTGCTTTTACTTTCTGGGAAAGCTTTCCCTTTTTACCGTTTACAAGAATTTCATTTACACCGCTTTTCAGCTTGGACCGATTCAATCCGTCAGGAAGAGAAGATACATATTTATCAAGTCTTTCAGTTCCGGAAAAATTATCCGGAACCACAAAATTGAAGAACGGCATTTACTCTCCACCCGGAAGATCAATTCTATAGGCTTCAGGATCTTCACTTACAGGAGTAACCGGTTCAATTAAAATATCCCTTGAATTGAAAATCTCTTTTCGTTTATTTTCGGACTTTCTTTTTACAAGACGCACAATCAGATCTGTAAGACCAACTCCAACACTGACACCAAGAGAAGCCAGAACAAGATTCTTCTGTTCAGTTGTAGAAAACTTATTTGAACTTGCAAAAGGAGTTGGACTTCTTCCCGAAAAACCGTTTAACGCCCAGGTGGTTCCAGAATAAACAAGAGTAGCATCCATCATTACAAAAGGAAGAGCACCAAGAGTAACTATTTCGAAGCGACGGAAATCCTGAAGAGACTGCGGGATTTCTTCCTGATTATATTTTTCAGGACTGTTGTCGGCACAAAATGCAGCGGAAGAAAAAACTGAGAAAAGCACTAAGAATGAAATAATAGTTCTGTAAGATTTCATCAGTATTGTCTCTCCCCGAAAATAGCTGTTCCTACACGAACCATTGTGGAACCTTCTTCAATCGCAATCTCATAATCTCCACTCATCCCCATGGAAAGTTCAGAAAGGTCAAACTGAGGAAAAGAGGACTGAAGTTCATCACGTACAGTTCTTAAGGTCACAAAAGACTTTCTTACTAGAGCTTCGTCTTCTGTAAAAGGTGCCATGGTCATAAAACCTTTGGGAACCACATGAGGGGCATTTCCTTCAGCAATATAATTCAAGGCATCTACAATTTCTTCTTTTGAGGAAAAACCGCTTTTACTTTCTTCTCCAGTGTGAAGTTCAAAAAAGATGTTTATTACACGGTTGATTTTTGAAGCCTGTTTTTCAATCTCTTTAATAAGATCTAGACGATCTACACTCTGAATAGTATCTGCAATCTTTACAGCGGCTTTTACTTTGTTGGTCTGAAGCTGCCCGATAATATGAAGTTTCACTTCCGGATACTTTTCAAAAACCTCCGGAAATTTTCCAGAAGCTTCCTGAACCCGGTTTTCTCCAAAGAGAGTCTGCCCCCAGGAAGCAGCCGCAAAAACAGAATCAACAGGATGAAATTTACTTACTGCAAGAAGGCGAACACTTCCTTCTTTGCGTCCGGCATTTCTTTCGGCTTCATGGATTTTTTCAGAGACTAAATCAAGATTTTTAGAAATACAAAACTTTTCTTCCACTTCCAACCTGCAATACTAGTTCATTTCATCAAGAATATCGGACAGATGAAGCATCTCGTCTATTGTTAAAACTTCGGCACGTTTCATAGGATCAATGCCAGCCTTGGTAAGAGCCTCAAGAGTCTTTTCGTTGTTTTTAAGAAAAAGAGAAAGGTTGTTTCTGACTGTTTTTCTTCTTGAAGAGAAAAGTGCTCTCTGCATCTTTATGAAAAGAGATGGATTTTTACATCTTGGGAAATCTTCTTTTTTTGTGAAAAGGACGGCTCTGGAGTCAACGTTTGGTTTTGGCCAGAAATTACCGCCTGCCAAATCCACCACGTTTTTAATGTCGTAAGCCCAGTTACAAAGAACACTCAAGGAAGAGTAATCTTCGCTTCCCGGTTTAGCAGCCATACGAACCGCAACTTCTTTCTGAACAGTGAAAACACACTTATCAAAGCGGATGTTGTTTTCGATTGTGTCTGCAACGATGGAAGCCGCAACATTGTAAGGAAGGTTACCGAAGAATCTGTCAGGAAGTTTTCCCCCTTCTTCCTGAACCCGCTTAAGTTCTTTCTGCCAGGTCTTAAGAACATCTCCTTCAACAAGATTGAAAGTATCTTCGAAATCTTCACTGAAGAAATCACGGACAAGAGCCGCAAAGCCACGGTCTATTTCAAATACTGTAAGTTTAGCACCGCGTTCAAGAATATCACTTGTCATACAACCAAGGCCAGGACCTACTTCCCAGACATAGGTGTCAGGAGAAACATCAAGAGCATCAACAAGTTTTTTTCTGGCATCACCGTTTACAAGAAAATTCTGTCCGAATTTTTTCTGCATAGAAAGGCCACGTTCTTCAAGAAAAGTTTTCAAAGCCTGTGGTGAATTATAATCAGGGTGCTGCATATATCCTCAAAAATCAAAAGATAAAGGCGGGATTCTAGAAAAACCACCCACCAAATTAACTATTAAATTATACTGTATCTTCATAAAAAATTCACCTGCAGACACAAGACCTGGAATCATTAGCCCCAGAATGATAAATACAAGCCCTGAATAAATGAACAAAGTGACTAAGGGAGAAACAAATACAGAACTTACAATTCCAATTGGCGTAACCATTTTAAAAAGCCCTGCAGAAACCGGCATAGTTACAAGCTGAGCGCCCGTCGAAGCCGCTAAGGCGGACGCAATCTTTCCAGGCATTACAAACGAAAGTACTTTCCTGAAAAACTCACCGAAAATCAGAATGCCTGCAAGGGCGCCGTAAGAAAGAATAAATCCTGTATTCATAAGATCATCAGGAAAAATCAAAGATTGAACGAAAAAAGAAAAAGAAAGAACCGTAAGCATATCAGATTTCTCAACAGAAATGATTCTCTGAAACAAGGTTACAGATACACAAATAAATGCCCTTAAAAGAGATGGAGAAACCCCCGCAAACCAGACAAAAAGACTTATAGCAGCAAGCTGCAGAATAAGGGCAATTTTTTTTCGTCCTATCCTTTCGCCAAGGAACAATGCAATCCCGGAAAACAGAGAAAGATGCATTCCCGAAAGGGCCAGAACATGGGAAAGTCCTGCGTTACGGAAACTTGAAGACACTTCAGGATTTGTATATTCCCGTGAACCTGAGAGTAACGCAAGTAGAAGGCCTCCCGCTTCGCCCCATGAAAACAACATACGTTTGAATTTCAACCTTCCTTTTGCTCGTATCCATCTGACAAAACCGAAACCGGTTTTATCAAAATCAGAATGTAAAACCTCTTCAACAAAGAAAAGGTTTCCTGAAAAAGAGCCTTTTATCTTTACCTTAGAACCTGTTTCAATAAATATTTTCTTGTCTGATTCAGAATAAAGCTTTCCCGGAAAAAAGGATTCGATATATTTTGACGGAAAAAAAACCTTAACAGTACCAAAAGAAGTTGAATCAGCTTTTTTGCCTTTGGAACAATAAACATTTAAAGAGGCAGAATAATAATTTCCTTTTGAAGTTTTTGCCGGAGATGAGGAAATAAGACCTTCAAGTTCAGATATTTCACATAATGGCAAAACAGAAACAAACTGATTCTTCACAGGGACTTTTCCAAGCCCTGCAAAAGAATAAACAGTAACAAGAGAAATTAAAACTGAAAGTATTAGTGGATTTGAAAACCTTTTCTTTAAATCTACCATCTCAGAGCTGACAGCGCATCACGGGCAGCTGCCAGAACAGTCTGAGGATAATTGTAGTATGTAACACCAAGCAGAGAATCAAATGCACTTTTATCACCGATAGCGCCTAAAGTATTAATGACTCCGAGGGCAACGTCTTCTGAAACAGTTTCAGACTTTTCCACTCTCAGATTCAAAACCTCAAGGTATTCAATAAGAGCAGGTACGGCATCAAGAGGTGCGGTTTCTCCAAGGGAAACAATAACCTTGATGAAATCTTCTTCTGAAAGGTTTCCCGAAGCATACAGACTTCTTGCAAGGTCAAAATAATCAATAACAACACGGGAAGCTCTGGACCATTTGTATTCTCCAAGAACCTGAACACAGCTGATCTGAACCTCATTTACTGCACTTGTAGAACTTTGAGATTTTCTTACTAATAGAATAGTCTTTGAAAGTACATTTTCGGCAAGTAGACAGAAATAATTTGCATTTATACGGTTTCTATTACGTTTAAGCAGGTTGTAGAACTCAATAATTTCTTCCTGAGTACTGTTTTCAACAATCTTCACTGCATCGTTCATGGAAACAGGCAGAAGAGAAACAACTGCATTTTCAAGTTCACGGATAAATCCAAGATATCTTTCATTGCACCAAAGGTTATAGGCCAAAGAGAAAGATTCAGAATCTCCGTGAATCGAAAGGAAGTTGATTATAGATTTTACGACAGAAGTATCCATTTCAAGAAGAGATTCTTCAGAAAGGATTCTGTTAAGTTTCTTAATGAAAGGTGTAAGTCTAAGATCTCTTGAAAGAGAATTGAGTTTTGAAATTACTGTAACCTGAACATTTGGCGAAGAAGAAAAAGATTCAAATAGAGTAATGAAATCATTCAGCAGGTTTTCTTTCGACGAATCAGAAACAGTTCTTACATAAGACTGAGGATATGAAAGAATTGCAGCTACAGCAAGGCCGTCAAGTTCACGGTCATTACCTAGGATTTCTTTGCTGTCCAGAATGAAAGAAACAGCCTTGTCGCAGAGCCAAACAGCATCGTCGTCAGAAGCTTCTCGAACAGCAACAGTCTTGTCCTGGATATTTCCTTTGAGAAATTTTTCAACACTTTTTGAAATATTTTTATTCTGTGCAAAAACAAGTGTTGCGGTAAAAAAAATCGAAACAAAAATAAAATACTTTTTCATAAACCGTTACCAAAAAATCAAGTTAGTTTTCAACCGCCGGAACATTAACTTCCGGAATAATAATTGCGTCTATGTCCGGAATATTTTCAGCAAGAACTTCACTGTTCAACAGCGAAGGAACTTCTTCAATCGGATTGATTTCCGGATCAGAAACAGCAGGTTTTGTTTTTTCCGCAATTTCTGCAGATACACCGTCCAAAGGATTCTCTTCCGCATTTACGCCTTCAAGATATCCGTCAACGGTAGCTGATTTAGCGTCCGAATCAGTAAGTTTAAGAGCATCATAAACTTCCTTGTCAGATTCAGGCAGCATGTTATAAACATAAGCCAGGACTTCATTCTTCATGTGAGGCTCAATATGAATGCACTCAAAGTGAAGACGGGTCTGGTTTATCTCTTCGTTGTATTCGACTGTGCGTACAACACCGAACATAAGAATCAGTTTGTTGTTGATATTGAACTGAAGCTTAAGCCGCATATTTGGAGCACCTTTTCCGCCAATACGGATAAGGGCTCCACATTCAGAAATGTCTTCGAGAAGACATCGGTAACCGCTGGTAGTTTCAACGGCGTCATATTTGATTGTATCCCCTTTCTCGATGTAAAGGTTGGCGCGGATACTGCACTTGGCTCTTACAGCCTGACGCTTCTGTGTTCTCAGAAGATTCGAAGAATGCTTCAGATGAAGACACAGTTTTCCGAGGAAAATGCCCTGAGCAATTACTGTAGTATCAAACACATAACGGGCATCTCCGTTACGCCAAAGATAAACATTTACGACTTTTCCAACCCATTCTTCGGCAGGAACAGGAATCATGTTTTTCTGCTTTGGCATACTTACTGTAATGTCGCGTCCGTTATTAACAATCTCAGAAACGAATACACCTTTACCAGGAAGGATGATGCGAAGTCTCTGCCCTTTATCAAGTTCGAAGGTGGAATCCAGACCTTTCTTTTCGTCTGACTCGTTCTGAATCTTTGTACGGAAATTGAAAAGCTTGGTCATAAGGGCCTGGTTTTTCGGGTTATTCAAAGTCCCTTCTTCCGTCCATTTGTTGTTGATCTGAGTCATGCATCGGGTAAGAGATGCCATTGAAAAATAAAGTGAATTAGGATCTTTAATGTGACAGATTTTTGCTACTTCCCAAAGCATCATGATTTCAGAAAAAGTAAACTTTGCATCAAGTCCGGTAACAAGAAAATGTAGTCTGTCTTTAAAAATACCGTATATTTTAGAAACAACTGCGAGTACAAAAATGACTATAACTAATGCAATGAAATTTGCCAGCACGATATCCTCTATTCAATTTATCTCTCCATATATATAATATCATATAATAAATGAAATTACACACTCCAACGCCCAGAATTCTGATATTTTTCATAATGACTCTTTTTCCGGTAATTCTGCCACTTTTTACCGTCAGCAAAGAAGTTTCCTTCAACTGGAGTGTTTTTCCTGCCTCCCAGGTTTACCTGTTCTTTTTCAGCCTGATTCTGATAATAGCAAACCCTGAATTAAGACCAGAAAAAAAGCATTTTCACCTCTGGAAAAAAATCCTTCTCATTCCCCTTGCCTTCCTGCTTTTGACACTACTTTCTTTCCTGCTCCAGAAACTTGGAAACCTTATAACAAAAGGACCCGCTGTCCATATTCAAAAACCGGAATCTTCGGGACAATGGATTTATTGTTCGATGAATTTTCTTTTCAGCTCATTTTATGAAGAAGCAGTCTACAGATTTTTCCTGCCGGAAGCACTCATATGGCTCACAAGAAATGTGAAAGACAGAAAGATGGCAATTGCGGATTGCGAAATTATTTCGATGATTCTATTTTCACTGGGACATATCTACATGGGATTTTTCTCAGTTTTAAACGCCGCGCTGGCTTACATAATTCTGCGCTACTGTTTCCGAAAAACAGGATCCCTTGTCCCGGGAACTATGGCCCACTTCGCCTACAATTTATTTCAGCTTATTGTAAGTCCACTCTGAAACTTTCACTGAATATTCAAAAAGTTTTTTACTCAAAGGATTTTCGTAAGTAACAGAAACAAGAAATGAATTTTCACTTTCATAATTTTCAAAAAACTCAAAGCGATAAAAAGATGTATCTCCCATTTCGACCTTGAGAGTTTTTTCTGAAACAGAATTCTCAGGAACAGCAACGAATGAAATCCCACTGTGACGAAGTTCAAGAATATCTTCCGGAACTTTGCTCTGAACATCCTGAAAAGAATATTTTCCGAAAGCTCTGGAAATCAGATATGGATCTGTCCACTGACCTGAAGAAGTATAAAAATATTTATCAAGAGAAATATCAGTCTGAAAAATATTTTCGTTGTTTCCAGATTTCAGATAACGTCCTGTCTCAGTGAAATTTTTATCTCCGAAACAAAGTTCAAAAATATTTCCCGAAACTTCATAGCGGAAGAAAAATCCTTCTTCCTCAGAAATTCCATAAGAGGAAAGATTTCCTTTTCCCCCTGAAATCTTTTTGTATTCTTTCACATCAGAAAGACTTTTTAAAAATGTTTCAGCTTTTCCTGGAATACATGGAGCAAAGAAATTTCCATCCTCAGTAAGATTTCCACAGAACCAGACTCCATCCTGTTTCTTAAAATCAAGAATGTAATCTCCGCTTTTAAGTTCAAAGAAATCTATTTCATCAACGTAACGAGGATTCACCAAGGAAGTCCTTATATTTTCTTTTCGTGATTTTCTGTTTCCGGAAAAAGAAAAAACAAAAATCAGGCAGAGAACAAAAAGAACAGCGCTTAATATCAGATTGATTTTGTCTCTAAAAAAAAGTTTCAGTTGCTCCATTTCATCACCCGTTTATACAAAGATGTGTCACTGGTTGTTCTCTGCTGGAGAGCAGAAAGTTCTCCTTGTCCGTTCATTTTCCAGAAAAGCCCAGTAAGGAACATGAAGTTTCTGAAGTCTCCGGATTCTCCGCCAATAAATCCATTGGTATAATAAGAGGCAAAATTCTGGTCAGAAATCACATAAAAACCGTAATTTGTACTTACATTGTCATTACATTCAACAGGAATAAAAGCTCCAAGAACAGAGGTTTGTACTGCGTTTGTATATACATTTTCCAGTTTTACGGTAAATGGATTGGTTTCTATAAGGGTATCGTCACGGTTAAAATCCAGGTTCTTTTCATAAGAATGAGATGAAGAAAGAATGTATGGAACGGCTTTTCCAGATAGTTCAAGAGGACTTGTCCAGAACATGCTGAATCCCAAAGCTGTATTAGTCTGTGGAAGAACATTGAGCCACAAAGGATAGTTTATTACTTCGGCATATTCTTTATCTGCATCATCCCCCATCATGCTGATTCTCTGGCAGGAATAATCCATTACCATTGAAGGCTTGAAAGACACTCCAAGACCATCAAGCATTTCTGTAACTTCACAGGATAGATTTTCAGATACCCCCCAATCAGAAGCAATGCGGACACTGTAAGGACTAACGCAGAAAAGAACACTTCCCTTTCCTTCGCTGCCATAATCCTTTATGAGCTGAACCTGCTGATAAGAAAGATAATCTTCACCGAAAACAAAAAGAGGACCTTCTATTTCCGAAAGAGTTTCAGGCACAACTTCCCTTACATTTATTCCCTGATTCAAAAACCAGTCATTCAAAAGTCTTAGCTCATCATCAAGAGTCATTCCGTTTCCAGAAAGAATGTTTACGCAAGGTTCGTATCCGAAAACAAGATTTAAAATTTTCAGATCCATCTGATATTCAAGACTGACTGGACTTAAAGCAAAAGGAATTATCTGAATGTTTCCAGCACACTCAAGGATAATTGTTGAATAGACATCTATGTATTCTGTGGAAGTTGAATTTTCTGTTTTGATTCTCTGTGCATAAATGCCGTAAGATTCAAGAAGCGTCCGGGCCTTTTCACTTTTATCACAGTCCGTAACTTTAAGAACAACATTCTTTCCGGCCTTTTCATAATCTTTCAAAAAGGAATAAACATTTTTTATTGAAGGATAAAGATTCTCAAGTTTACCGGATCTATAAAAATGAATCTCAACAGTTCTGTCTGTTTCCGAAAGAAGTTTTTTAGAATAAGGTGAAACAGAAAAGAGTTTGTCTTTTGAAAAATCCATTCTGAAATTAATTCTTGCAGAATCTGTAAGAGTCATTGCTAAAACAAGAACAATGAGTCCAAGTCTGATTTTCATTCCGCCTTGCCAGATTTTACCTTTTTTATTTTCAGAAAAAACAAAGGTTCCAAGAACCATAAAGGCGGAGAAAACTAAAAAGAAAACAAAATCCGCAGAGGACAAAATGCCCTTTGAGGCAGAATCAAAACGGGAAACGAAGCTAACAAAATGTAAAGGACCGGAAACAAAAGTCGGAAGATCAAAATAAAGTGAAATACTGTGACAGGCGCTCAAAACAAAAAGGACAAGTGCTGAAACCACAAAGGCCGGTAAAGTCTTTTCTACAGTTTCAGAAACAAAAAGGCAGATTGAACCTGCACAGATTCCGTAAAACATAAGGGCGAATAAACTTACAAAGACTGCGCCCCAGTCCACATCACCGTAAAAGGAAACAAAAACCGGCATCCATAAAAGAAGTGCCAGCAGAAAAACGTAAGTCAAAATCTTTGCGGAAAAATCAAGAAGCAGTTTTTTAAAGGCAGAAAGAGGAACAAAATCGTCATACCTGTCCTTGTGTTTCAGAAATATGGCAGGAAGAACAATAACCGAAACATAAAGGACAGCTGAAAAATAGACTGTCAGGGATGATGTTCCTGCAGGACTGAAAAACCTTGTTTTTGTAAAAAAAGTAAAGGCGGTTCCAAAAAGAAAAACGATCAGATCAAGCCAGAAAATCTTCGAGCAAAGAAGAGATTTAAGTTTATGTGAAAAATATACACGGGAAGTTTTCATAATTTCAGGAAAGCCTCCTCAAATGATTGCGATCCGGTTGATTTTATAATCTCTTCCTCAGAGCCTTCGGCCGCTTTTCTACCGTGTTTCATAACGATTACCGAATCACAAAGGTTATGAACTTCAGAAAGATTATGTGTAGAAATAAGCACTGTTTTGGACTTGGCTTCTGAAAGAATTAGATTTCTCATTTGAATTATCTGTGCCGGATCAAGTCCAGAAAAAGGTTCATCAAGGACCAGAATCGAAGGATTGGAAACCAGGGCCTGACTAAAAGAAACTCTCTGACGGAACCCTTTTGAAAGAGTTTTGATTTTTTTATCAAGGACTGTTTCAACGCCGCATTTTACAGTTACATTCTTTACAAAATCAGGATCTGAGTTTCCGTAAATCGATGCGGCATAATTTATAAAATCCCTTACTTTCATATCAGGAGGAAGAACAGGATTTTCAGGGACATATCCGGTAATTCTTTTTATTTCTTCAGGTTTTTCTGCAGCATCTATCACTTTTCCGTTCCGGTCTTCAACTATTACCTTTCCGGATGTGGCATAATGATTTCCTGTAATGGCTTTGATGATTGTTGATTTTCCACTTCCGTTTTCGCCAACAAGACCAGTCACCTTTCCTTCTTCGCATTTGAAAGAAACATCAGTAACAGCCATTTCGCCGCTTTTCTTTTGAGAAGAATAACTTTTAGAAAAACTTACCAGTTCGATCAATCTTTCCCACCCTTACGATTATCTCACCGTTCAACCTGATTAAAACAAAACCTTAATCTTCATAAGGAATATCAATCTGCATGCGGTCATGACTAAGTTCAGCCTGTGGCCAAACTTCCCGTGCCTCATCAAGCAGGATCTGAAGTTCTTTATCGTTGTAACGAGGACTATAATGAATAAGTGCCATTCGTTTTACTTCCGCATCCCGAGCGATTGTTGCAGCCTGTTTTGCAGTCATATGTTTCTTTTCTTTTGCCTGGTCCGCCAGAGCTTCTTCAAACATACCTTCACAGATCAAAAGGTCAGAGCCTTTCACTTCTCCGGCAATGGAAGGCAGATACATGGTATCTGTTACATAACTGAACTTGCGGCCAGAACGTTTTTCCCCCATAACCTGTTCAGGTTTTACTGTAGAACCGTCTGAAGCCTGAACCTCAAAACCTTTCTGAAGCTGTCCCCAAAGCGGTCCACATGGAACCCCAAGTTCCCTTGCTTTGTCAGGATCAAAAGCTCCGGGTCTGTCTATTTCTTCAAGTGTATAACCGACACAGGTCTTTGTATGTTCCAATGGAAATGCACGGATGTAATAATCTTCTCCGGCGTGAACAACACATGGAGCTGTAATCTCTTTGACCACAATAGGATAATTGATGTACATATCAAGAACCTTGCGGCTTGATTCAATGTATTCCTTGATTTTCGGAGGTCCGTAAATGTAAAGAGGTTCTGTACGGTCAACCTGAGCCGAAAGCATAAGGATTCCAGGAAGACCTGTTACGTGGTCAGCATGTGTATGAGAAACAAAAATCGCATTGATTTTTTTCCATTTCAGATTAAGGCGGCGCAGACTTACCTGAGTTCCTTCACCACCGTCAAAAAGGAAAAGATCCCCGTCACGGCGAAGAAGAACGGATGTAAGATGTCTGTATGGAAGCGGCATCATACCGCTGCAACCTAAAACAAAAGCTTCAAGATTCATTTAGCGTCCCCTGATTTTTTTCAAAACCTTTTTGTGCCAGAATGCACGGAGGTTTTCACCGGCTGTAGCGATTCTGTAAACAGGCTTAAGACGAACGTCAACACTTCCCATACGGTGGAAGTTCTGACCTCCGAAGCCGGTCTTGAAAAGATAAAGTCCGTGCATCGGATGGTTTTCATCGTCTGTTGGAGGCATTCCGTAAAGGTCATAATATGGACTTCCGAATTCCTTTGCATCCTTCATGGCAGTCCACTGAAGCAGGAAGTTTGGCATCAGATTACGTTTTACATTGCTTGAACATCCGTAAAGATAAACTGCTTCGTCTTTACAGAACAATGTAATAATAGCGCCCAAATAGTCTTCTTCATGCTTTGCAAGATAAAGACTGATTACAGGAATGTCTGATTTTTCAGACAGTTCTTTCGCAGAACTCAGAAGAAGATCTTCATAATATGACTTTGCGTGTATTGCAATGCCATCTCTTTCTGCAGTAATTCTGTATAATTCGTAGAAAATGTCTAATTTTTCAGACAGTTTAATATCATTTCCAGTGATTTTTTCAATCTGGACTCCTTTACGGGCGGCAAGATTGATGTTGTAGCGCCATTTGTTTTTCATGGCACCAAGGATTTCTTCTTCAGTTCCTTTAAGCCAGACTCTGGTAGAATCAGGCGGCTGAATATCAACCTTTGTTTTTCTGACTTTAAGAGCGTCTGCAAAACTTACCAGCTTAAGCCCCATATTAAAATCATCACGAAGATCCGGAGAAGTGAATTCAACTGCAGGATCAAAGCGAACGCAGATTGTGTTTGAAGGAAGATAAGGTTTTAGTGCAAGACCTGTCTCATTCAGAAGGGACGCAAACTCAATTGTCTGGGTTTCTGCAGTAACAGGACTTTCATCGATGAAAGTTTCTCCGTCTCCATCAATGGCGTTGTTCAACTTTTCATCATCAGTGCACTTGAAAGGAAGAGATGGATACAAGGGCACGTAAGCCATGCTGAAAAGTCCTTTTGCAAAACTGCGGATAAGTACACAGACATTTTCAGTTCGAGAGAAGGTGTTTGCTTTCTGATTTTCTTTATTGTGACAGTCATGGACTTCATCCGGAAGTTCTTCCGTAAAGGTCCAGGCAATTTCGAATTTCTTTAAGCTCCATCCGTGGCGAGTTTTGAATTCGCTCCAGAACAGAGACTGCTGGAAGAAAGGCAACGCATTAAAGGCGTCTCCTTCCCCCAGTTCCTTTATTTTAATATCAAACATTATCCCACCCAATGTTTTTTTTATTAGTGAACTCCACCGTTTTCTGTTTTTTCCATTGTCAGAGCTTTGCCAGCGGCCAAAAGTTTTTTGCCTGCAATTTCAATGCTCTTGTTTACAACGTTGATTTCAACAGAACAGAAAGTATCGATTGTGATTTCTTCAGGTTTCTTGAATGCAGGATCTGCACCTTCAAGATAAACAGCGTCCCCTGGTTTTGCCCAAGGAGCTGTAAGAATTTCAACACATTCTTTTCCGTTTTCATCATTGTAGTCTGCAGCCAGGAGCATACCGTGACTTTCAATTCCACGCATCTTTCTTGGAGCAAGGGAAGCTGCGATGATTACGTTTTTCCCAAGAAGATCTTCTGGCTGGAGATATGGTCTAAGACCAGACTGGATGATACGTTCAGTTCCTGAACCGTCATCCATTGTTTCAACGTAGAGTTTTTCTCCTTCAGGATTGTTTTCTACCTTCAGGATTTTTGCTACGCGAAGTTCAATATTCTGGTTGAAGAATTCTTCCTGGTTTTCTGCCAGAACAGGTTCTTCATGTTTCTTTTCTGCTTTCTTTTCTTTTTTCTTGTTGTCTTTAGAAGCTTCTTTGTCTTTGCGGTCCTTCTGGTTTCCAGAGAACTTTTCACGGAAAGCTTCCATTGTTTTTGCATCCATTGGAGTGAAGTAAACCTGTGTTGGTCCAACAGATTCAAGGCCTTCTGTAACACCAAGGTTAGACCAGTCCAGTCCTTCCAGAGTTTCTTTTCCTGTAACAGATTCTTTGATTGATTTTCCGAAGTAGCTCATTACTTTCTGTGTGTACTGAGGCATGTAAGGATTCATCATAATCATAAGCTCTTTGATTACATAACAAAGGTTGTGAATCAGGCTTTCCGCAACTGCAGGATCCGATGTGCGTGTCTTCCAAGGTTCTGTAGCCTGGAACTTTTTGTTACAGATGTCGGCGATTGTGAACATTTCACGGAATGCATCCTTAAGGTCAGCCCATTCAAGGTATTCAGTGATTTTTGCTTCTTTAGCGCGAACTTCTGCCCAGAGTTCTTCATCAACAGGAGCTGCAGGGATTTTTCCTTCGTAGTATTTGTTTACGAAAAGCAGTGTGCGATTTACCAGGTTTCCAAGGTTTCCGATAAGTTCTGAGTTCAGCTTTTCCTGGAAGTCTTTCCACATGAACTGGAAGTCCTGTTTTTCTGGACGGTTATAGAAGATGTAGAAACGCCAGGCGTCGGCAGGAATTCCTGTTTCAATTGCGTCTGTTCCGAATACACCTACTCCGCGAGACTTACTGAACTTGTCGTTTTCGTAGTTCATGTATTCTGTTGAAGACATGTGGTGAAGCTTTGTCCAGTTGTGTGGTGAACCAAGAAGTGTTGAAGGGAAAATAACTGTGTGGAAAGGAATGTTGTCTTTTCCGATGAACTGGAACAGGTCAACATGTTCCTTTGTTTTTCCTTCTTCTGATTCTTCAGGAAGCCACCAGCTTTTCCAGTCGAAAGACTGTTTTCCGGCTTTTACCAGTTCGTTGGCCAGCTGTTTTGTAATAGACATGTAACCGATTGGGGCATTGAACCAAACGTAAAATACTTTGTTTTCGTATCCGGCTTTAGGAACAGGAATACCCCATTTAAGGTCGCGTGTAATTGCACGTTCGTTCAGACCGTCACGAATCCATGCTTTTGTAATATTGATTGCGTTGTCAGACCATTTACCTTCTTTCGAAGCCTTGTCCATCCAGGAGTCCAGATTCTGTGAAAGTTTTGGCAGGTCAATGTAAAGGTGTTTTGTTTCTTTTACTTCAGGAGTTGATCCACAGGTGTGACATTTTGGATCTTTAAGTTCAACAGGGTCCAGAAGTGAACCACATTTATCACACTGGTCTCCACGGGCATCAGTTGCACCACATTTTGGACAAGTTCCGTCTACATAACGGTCTGCCAGGAAGCGCTGACATTTCGGACAGAAAAGCTGACGGCTTGTTTTTTCAGTGATGAAACCACCTTTGTCCAGGTCATTGAAAAGTTCCTGAGTGATTTCAGTACATTCGTCGTTTGAAGTGCGACCGAATTTATCAAAGTTGATATGGAACCAGTCGTAAATCTTTGTGTGTTCACAGTAGTAATAATCACAAAGTTCACGTGGAGTTTTGTTTTCTTCAAGGGCTTTTGTTTCTGTAGCTGTACCGTATTCATCAGTACCACAGATATAAAGAGTATCGTAACCGCGGCTGCGGCAGAAACGGGCAAAAACATCGCCCGAAAGCATCTGGATAAGGTTTCCAAGATGTGGAATATTGTTTACGTAAGGTAAAGCGGATGTAATAAGTCTTCTATTCATAATTCAATTATTATAGAAAATTTGAGCATTTAACTCAATCTCATTCACCTCTTACCGCTCCCCCCTATTCTTTATTCCCAATCTTTTCCTTCAGTGCCTTCTCCACCACTTCCGGAACCATCTTGCTGATGTTTCCACCGAATTTTGCCAGTTCCTTGATTGAGCTGGATTTTACAATGGCAAATTCTTCGTCAGTTGGAATGAACATGGTTTCGATGTTTGCGTCCAGGGCCTTATTCATAAGGGCCAGATCGAATTCATAAAGAAAATCATTCTGGGTACGAATTCCGCGGACAAGAACTTTTGCACCAACCTGTTCTGCATATTTTACGATAAGTCCATTCCATTTATGAAGCTCAACATTTTCATACTTGGTCAGAAGTTCTTTCATCATTCCGTAGCGTTCTTCTTCGGAAAACATATATTTTTTGTCGGGATTAACAGAAATGACAACATCAACACAGTCAAAAAGTTTTGAAGCCCGTTCAATTACATTCAGATGTCCATAAGTTGGCGGATCAAAAGAACCCGCAAATACTGCTTTTACCATAATATTAAACTACAATATTTGACGAAAATGGGCAATAAATGTATTATCTCCAATATGGTAAAGAAATTTTTATTCGCAATTAGTGTTTTTTCACTTTTGTTGATTTCCTGTGGGACTACAGATCAGGAAACTGAAATTGCCATGCCGGAAGAACCGGTAATTGAAGCTCCAGTTGAGCAGGAAGAGGAAACAATAATCGTTGAACCGGAAGTAATTCCTGTACAGGAAGAAGAACCGATTGAAGTCGAAGAAGTAGAAGAAATCTACGAAGATGACGAAGTTTTTGACGTTATCGATGATGAATTTACCCGTTCTACAAATGAAATGGAAGAAAACATCACAGTTGAAGAATTCAATAAGGACAAGCTTGCAATCCTCCATAAAATCCAGGAACTGGATGACATCATGTCCAATTTTGAATATGACAACTGGCGCAAATGCATCGCACCAGAATCTCTGGAATACTACTCAAATCCTCTGAACCTTAGAAAGGCACAGAAGAAGCTTCCGGACAAGTCAATTCAGCTGAAAGGACCAAGAGATTACTTCAAATATGTATTCATTCCTTCAAGAAAACAGAGTCAGGTAGATGAAATTCGTTATATTTCAAAGAATTACATCAAGGCTGTCGAAGTTCGTGATGAAGATGATACAACTGTCGTTTACTATTACTTCGTAAAACAGAACGGAAACTGGTTAGTTCATCTCCCAGAGATGGATTAAGAATTATTTTGCTTTTTTATGTTGAAAAAGGTATAATAAGCCGATAATTAAAAAAGATTATTATACTGGACAGGAGATTCCATATGATCACTTGTAAAAAACTTTTCGCAGTCGGACTGATTGTGACTCTCTGCTCTGCACTTTTTGCACAGACTAAAGTACAGAAAAGTAGCTCTAGTAAAAATTCTGAAACTTCAGTTGAAAGCGAATACCTCAGTGATATCGACTCAGAAATCATTACAAGTCTCGCTCAGTCAGACGAATATGACAACAAACTGGTAGCTCTTCAGTACCTTTCAGAAGCTGTTGAAAACGGTAACTTATCAGACGGTGTTGTTCAGGCTCTGGACAAACTTGCCGGTGAAGGTATTTCATCACAGACACGTCAGAACGGTCGTGTTATGAACAATTTCCCAGATATCCGTCGTGAAGCATGTCTTCTTCTTGGAAAAGTAAAAACAGAACATGCAAAAAATACACTGGTTTCAATTGCCGTAGCAGACAATGAACCAATGGTTATTTCTGCAGCCGTTCGTTCCCTTGGTGACATCGGAATCAACGACAATGATGAAGTTATTGATGCTATCGCTTTTGCAAACCGCAGAAACGAAGTTCTGAACCCTACTTCAAGCCTTGCTCTTGAAGTTCTGAATGCCTTTGAAGTTCTTGCTCCAACAGCAGAAAACAAAAAGACAATGATTGATGCAATCGCAAGAATCGCAGTTGACTACAACTACGTAACACCTGTTCGTCAGAAAGCTTACAAACTTCTTAAAGCAATGTCGGCAGAAGGTAACTCTGGTTCTTCAAGCAAAAAATCTTCAGCCAACTAATCATAAATAAAACATTTAGTTTGTATATTCCAGGCTGTCTTTTCAGACAGCCTGTTTTATATCCGGGAGATTAGCTCATTTGGATAGAGCGTCGGCCTCCGGAGCCGAAGGTGGGGCGTTCGAATCGCCTATCTCCCAATAATATAAATAATAAAACAACAAAGAGGATTCTTATGGAACCAATTATTCTGGCCTCATCATCACCTCGCCGCCAGGAAATTCTGAAAATGCTGAACATCCCTTTCCAGGTAATTATGCCTAATGTGGATGAAACCCTTACCCAGTTCTGCGAAAACGAAGAAATCCCTGAGCTGCTTGCCAGAGAAAAGATTTCCGCAGTAATTCACTCCCTTCCTGCAGGTCAGGAAATTCCATGGGTTCTGGGAGCAGATACAATTATCCTTTACGAAGGAAAACTGTACGGAAAACCTGCAAACAATGAACAGGCCTTTGAGTTCCTCAAGAAATTTTCCGGAAAAAGCCACTATGTAATCACAACACTGGTGCTTTATAACGGAAGAACAAAATCCTATTCTGTACGCAAAAGCAAGACACGTGTAACTTTCGCTTCCCTTACAGACGAAGAAATCCAGTGGTATGTTGATACCGGAGAATGGCACGGCGCTGCAGGCGGTTACAGAATCCAGAGTCTGGCATCATGCTTCATTGAAAAGATTGACGGATCATACTCGGGAGTTATCGGGTTGCCAATCTTTGAGCTTTATGATATTTTAAAGGAGCAGGGTTATACCCTTTTGGAATAGTTTCCAGAAGTCCATCCTGCCACGTATATAACCGGCTGTTGGCTTAAGTTATATATTGTGATCTTCCGGGCCCTTAAGGGTTACGAGAAACAGAGTACGGGGCATAATTCAAGGAAATATATAGAATTATGCGCGTGAAGGAGTCTATCATGGCAGTAGTAACCATGAAAAACCTGCTTGAATCTGGAGTTCACTTCGGTCATCAGGTAAAACGTTGGGATCCACGTATGAAGAAGTACATCTTCGCTGAACGCAATGGAATCCACATCATCGATCTGCAGAAAACAATCGCTGCAATCAAAGACAGCTACGATGAAGTACGCAAAGTAACATCAGCTGGAAAATCAATCCTCTTCGTAGGAACAAAAAAACAGGCTCAGCAGGCTGTTCAGAAAGAAGCAGAACGCTGTGGCATGTACTATGTAAACAACCGCTGGCTTGGTGGTATGCTTACAAACTTCTCTACAATCAAAAAATCACTTCAGCGCCTCAAGAAAATCGAAAAGATGGAAATTGACGGCACATTCGAAAACCTTACAAAGAAAGAAGTAGGTGCTCTCCAGAAGGAAAAAGCTAAGCTCGAAAAGAACCTTGGTGGTATCAAAGAAATGAAAGAACTCCCAGGAGCAATCTTCATCATCGATACACACAAAGAACAGATTGCTGTAGCTGAAGCTCGCCGTATGGGTATCCCAATCATCGCTGTTGTTGATACAAACTGTGACCCAACAGGTATCGACTTCCCTATTCCAGGTAACGATGACGCTATCCGCGCTATTTCTCTCTTCACTTCTATCATTGCTAACGCTGTAATTGAAGCTGACAACGAAACAGGTCTTAAGATCCTCGAAAACCTCGGTGACGAAGACGAAGTTGTAACAGATGCAGCTGTTAAATCAAATGACGAAGAAATCACAGATTATTCTAACTACCAGCCAACAGAAGAAGCAAAAGCAGACGCTCCAGCTGAAGAAGAATCTCTGGTTGACGAAGACAAATTCGACAAATAAATTTTCTGCCGGCTGTAATTCGGCCGGCTAAACTTACTTATTAAGGAAACCAATATGGCAATCAATATGGCTGATATCAAAGCCCTGAACAAATCAACAGGTGCTGGTATGATGGACTGTAAAAAAGCCCTCATGGATGCAAATGGAGATCTGGCAGGTGCTGAAAAAATCCTGAAAGAAAAAGGTCTGGCTGCTATGGCTAGCCGTACTGACCGTGCTACAGCTGAAGGTGTTGTATTCATCAAACAGGAAGGCAACAAAGTTGTAATGCTTGGTCTTACTTGTGAAACTGACTTCGTTTCTAAGAACGAAGACTTCGTAGCTATGGGTAACCGCCTTGTAGACATCACTCTTTCTAACGGTTACACAAAAGTTGAAGAAGCACACACAAAAGCTCTCGAAGAACTGACAATCAAAGTTCGCGAAAACATGAACATTTCTAAACTGGACGTTATCGATGTTCCAGCAGGTGCTTCAGTTGCAACATACGTTCACTCAGACAAAAAAACAGGTGCTGTTGTAGTAGTTAAAGGTTCTGAAGCTGATGCTGTTAAAGTATTCGCTAAAGACTGCTGTCTCCACCTGGCTGCTTTCACACCAGAATATCTTACAGCTGCTGAAGTTCCAGCTGCATACGTTGCAGAACAGGAAGAAATCTTCAAAGCTCAGATGGCTGCTGATGAAAAAATGGCTGGAAAACCAGCAAACGTTATTGAAGGAATCCTCAAAGGAAAAATCAACAAACACGTTGCAGGTATCTGTTTCGAAAGCCAGATGTTCGTTAAAGACGACAAAAAAACTGTATCACAGAAAATCGAAGAAGTTGGAAAAGAAGTTGGTGCTTCTCTCTCATTCGGAGATGTTAAACTCTGTGTACTTGGTAAATAATTTACCTGAATATTTCTTGAAAGCTTCGGCTTAAAGATTCAGCCGGATCGGATTTTTTTTTCCGGTCCGGTTACCTTATTTTCAGGGCATTTACATAAACAGACTTTGGTATGTTTATGTAAGTTTTTTGAAAACACAATTAGGAGAAAAAAAATGGCAGAAAACAACGAAGAAAGAATGCAGAAAACTGTTGCATCACTTAATGAACAGTTCAATACACTCAGAACAGGACGCGCCAACGCCGCAATTTTCAACAGAGTTTTTGTTGACTACTACGGAACAAAAACACCTCTGAACCAGGTTGCTACAATCGCAATCCCTGAAGCACGCAGCGTTATTATCACTCCTTTTGACAAATCAATTATCACAGAAATTGAAAAAGCTATTTCTATGGCTGACCTGGGATTCAACCCTTCAAACGACGGTAAAGTAATCCGTATTCAGATTCCTGCTCTCACAGCAGAACGCCGTAAGGAACTTGAAAAACAGGCAAAAACAATGGCAGAAAATGCTCGTACTTCTATCCGCAACATTCGCCGCGATGGTAACGATGACCTGAAAAAAGCTCAGAAAGCCGGAGAAATCACAGAAGACGATCTTAAAACAGAAACAGACAAACTTCAGAAGCTTACAGATAAATACATCGAAGAAATCAACAAAGCTTTTGATGCAAAAGATAAGGATATCATGCAGAACTAGTTCTGTTTAAGAAATATGGCTGCAGAGAAATCAAAAATTCCTTTACACGTTGCCGTAACAATGGACGGCAATGGCAGATGGGCTACAAAACAGAACCTTCCAAGAACTAAAGGTCACCAGGAAGGTCTTACTGTTGCAAAGAAAATTGTAAAAGCCGCTGCCGATGCAGGTGTAAAATATTTGACCTTATATACTTTTTCCACAGAGAACTGGAAACGCGCACAGGAAGAAGTTGGATTTTTGATGAACCTTATCCACGTTCACCTTATTGGAGAACTTCAGTTCTACAAAGACAACGGTATCAAAATTCGTCATGTTGGTGACATTTCAGCGCTTCCAAAAAACATCCAGGACGATCTTAATGACGCCATGGAAAAAACAAAAGATTTTACAGGTCTTACCCTAAATCTTGCAATCAATTACGGCGGCCGCGATGAAATACTTCGTGGGGTCAAGAAAATTGTTGAACAGGGAATTAAACCTGAAGAAATAACAGAAGAAACAATACGAAGCAATCTGGATTTCCCGGATTGTCCTGATGTTGATCTTCTTATTAGAACCGGTGGAGAGTTCCGCTTAAGCAACTTCCTTTTATGGCATGTAGCTTACGCAGAGCAGGTGTACACAGACACACTTTGGCCTGATTACACAGAAGAAGAATTCCTTAAGAATCTTGAAATGTTTGGAAGCAGAAACAGAAGATTCGGAAAGGAAAAGTAATTTTTTTTTTAGAGAGCAATATGAGTAATTTAGCAAAGAGATTAATGACATTTATTATCGGCCTTCCATTGATGATTGTTTTCGTTCTTGTTAAACCTTACTATCATGTAGTTCTTCAAATAGTCGCCATTGCTGCTTCAATCCTTTCGATCAACGAATACCACAATATGGTATCCAACAAAATCAAGTTCTATCCTAAATGGCTCCTTATCGGACTTAATGTTCTTCTGACTGCCCTTTCATACTTTTTCCTTATTCTGAATCTTTCACAGGAAATCCTTCTTTGGGTTTACACTTTCATTGTTGTAATCCTTATGGCAGTTGAATGTTTTTCTGCGGAAGAATTCTCACAGTCAGTAGAAAAAATCGCCCTGGCCGCTTTCGGAATCTTCTACATCGGATATCTCATTACTTTTGTAAACAGAATGTGTGCTTTCGAAAATGAAACTCACATCATCGTACTTTTCTTTGTATTCGTATTCATGTGTGACTCTGCCGCCTGGTTCTTCGGAATGCTTTTTGGAAAGAACAACCGCGGGTTCTTCAAGGCAAGTCCAAACAAAAGCATTGCAGGTTTCATCGGTGGTATCGCAACAGACATCGCACTGGCTTGTGTTCTTAAACTGATTTTCCCTTCAATCCTCGAAGGCACTTTCTGGCGCTACATTATCCTGGCTTTCGGAACTGCAGTAGCTTCCATCATCGGTGACCTTATTGAATCTGTAATCAAACGCTCATGCAATACAAAAGATTCAGGAAACGTAATTCCTGGTCGTGGCGGTATGCTTGACTGCATCGACTCAATTGTAATTGCTGCCCCTGTATTCTACATTCTTTACTACTTCCTTCTGGCAGGAAATTTCTAAGACTGGCTATGAAAAAAGTTTTGGTTCTGGGCTGTACCGGTTCAATTGGAACAAGCGCCCTGGATATTATTTCAAACGAAAAAGATCTTTTTATTTCTTGCGGAATTACCGCACACAGCAACAAGGATAAACTTGAAGAACTTGCCTCAAAGTTCAACTGTCCTTCTTTACTTACAAAAAACGCTTCAGAAAAAGACTATAAAAATTTCATTGAAAATTGCAAACCTGATATTGTTGTAAACGGCATTGCAGGAAGCGCGGGTTTAATGCCATCGAAAGTCGTTCTCGAGCTTGGAATTGACCTTGCCCTGGCAAATAAAGAAACTGTTGTTATGGCTTATCCTCTGGTAAAAGCCCTCTCAGAAAAAACCGGAGCAAAAATTATTCCTGTCGATTCTGAACATTCCGCTATTTTCTGTCTTATCAATCAGGCCGGAATTGAAAACGTTGACCGCATTCTCATAACAGCAAGTGGTGGTCCTTTCAGAACTTTCACAAAAGAACAGCTTAAAAATGTTACTCTTGAAATGGCTCTTAATCATCCTACCTGGAAGATGGGACCAAAGATTACCATTGATTCTTCAACTCTTGCAAACAAAGGACTTGAAGTAATCGAAGCTTCATATCTTTTTAGTAAGTCTGCAGATAAAATTGATGTAATTGTTCACCCACAGAGTATTGTTCATTCCATGGTAAGAACAAATGACGGCATGATCTATGGTCAGCTTTCTGATCCTGACATGAAGCATCCGATTATCGGTGCTTTAACATATCCTGAAAATGTAAAGAATTACCTTAAGCCTTTCGATCTTTTTGATAAAGAACTTACTTTCTATCGCCCAAGAATTGAAGATTTCCCTCTTCTTGGCTATGCTTTTGATTCAGTAAGAAAAAAAGGCTGCTATCCTCTGGTTTTCAATGCCGCAAATGAAATTGCAGTCCATGCCTTCCTGGAAAAGAAAATCGGATATTGTGACATTGCCGGAATCACAGAAAAAACTTTAAGCTATAACTGGTCAGAAACACCTGCCACTTTTGAAAGAGTTTTTGAACTGGATGCTAAAGCCCGGGAAATTGCAAAAAAACTGGTTGAAAACCTGACCGGAGGAGCCAGATAAATGAAATGGCTCTATGGTCTTCTTTGTCTCTTCTTTCTTGTACTGTTCCATGAATTCGGACATTTCATCGCCGCAAAAATTTTTGGTGTAAAAGTAGAATCTTTTTCAATCGGATACGGACCTATCCTTCTTCATAAAACGATCAAAGGTACAGACTGGCGCCTTTCTCTTTTTCCCTTAGGCGGATACTGTGGTATGAAAGGAGAAAAAGAAATCCAGACTGCTCTGGAGACTGACACTCCTATTCACGCAGCCCCTGATTCGCTTTTCGGAGTTCATCCTTTCAAACGTGCCGTAATCGGATTTTCAGGTCCTTTCTTCAATTTGATTTTTGCCATCTTTGCTTATTCTGTAATTTCCATGACAGGCTATACTTATTACACTTTTTCAAACAAAATCACTCTTGCAGATGAAGTTTATGAGGAAGTTCACAGTGCAGCCCGTGACGGAGGACTTCTTACAGGTGACGAAATCATTTCTATCAACGGAAAAGAAATTGAAGACTTTTCTGGCATTATAAACCAGGTTTCCGCAAATCCAGATAAAGACCTTCTTGTCAAAGTTCTTAGAAATGGGGAGATTCTTGAATACACCATTCATTCCGATTTTGACAGAGATTCCGGAACAGGAAAAATCGGTGTAACCGCAGACTCTGAAAGTTTAATCAAAAAAGAAGCCGAAACTTATTCCTTCTTCCCGGCTTTATATAATGGAACCAAAGAAGCATTCAATATGATTGCCCTTACATTCAAAAGCATCGGGATTCTCTTCAAGGGCGTCAAATTTGAAAATGCAGTTTCTGGTCCTGCCAGAATAACGGATATGCTTGGGACAACCGTAAAAGAAGGATTTTCAGAAAGCTTCAGAACAGGACTAGTAAGCATTCTTGAACTGCTTGCAATCATTTCTGTTTCCCTTTTCATTATGAACCTTCTTCCGGTGCCAATTCTGGATGGAGGTCTGATTCTTTTTGCACTTATAGAAACAGTATTCAGAAAACGGATTCCACCAAAGGTCCAGTATTATACACAGTTCATCGGACTTGCCTTTGTAGGACTACTTCTTGTCCTTGGGGTCAGCAGCGATGTAAAATATTTTGTAGGAAAAATTACAGGAAAATAATATGAAAAAGACAGTAACATCAATCCTTTTAATTATTTCAGCAGCATTTGTTTTTGCTCAGTCTCATTTTTCCGGAGAAGCACATCACGATGCCGTTACACAGGTAAATGTACTTTCCGCAAGCAATTCATCTGACTATTCCTTCATAAGCTCAGGAGATGACGGATTCCTTATTAAATGGTCAGAAGAAAACATGGGTGAACATTACCAGGTTTCCGATGTTGGAATCAAAATCATTGCTACATCTCCTAACGGTCATGACATTGCGGTCTATGAAACAGACGGTGGTTCAGTAAACAAAGTTACTGTTTGGGACTGGAATAAACTGAGCAAGAAATACACAAAGAAGCTTAAAGATTCTGTTACCTCTCTTTCCTTCTCTGAAAAAGGAAACTATCTTATCATTGGAACAGCAACAATCGACGGTGCAATCTTCGTAAAAACTTCGGACTGGACAACAGTAAACAAGGTTCGCGAAAACACAAGCATCGTAAACTTCATAAAAACAAGCAGCACAGAAAAAACTGCAGTAATGTATTCTCCTTCGGGAACCCTTACCTACTACAATATTCTTACAGGTAAAACTTCTGCAAAGTTTAATTGTATCCAGGGACTTTCTGACATCACAATGTTCTGCAATGATCTTTTCCTGGCCGGTTCAAAAGACAATTACATTTATATCATTCAGGCAACAACAGGAAAGACACTTTCAACTATTCCTTGTAACTCACCAATCATTCTTTCCTCAAAAGAAGATGAAGCTCTCTATTACATAGAATACGACGGAAAAAATCTTTACGAACTTAAAATGGTTGAAAAGATCAACAACAGCACTCTTTCAAACCAGCGCATTGTAAAAGGACTCAGAGGTCCTAGAGGCGACGGTGTCATTTCTTCAGGAAAGAAACGCGGTCCTGAGATTTTTCTTGGAAGCAGAAACGGCAACATCTATAAATCAACAGCGCTCGCTTCAAGTGAAACAGAAACAATGGAAATTATTACGGAAAATGTTTACGACCGTATCTATGACATTGCTGAAAATGAAGACGACTTCTTTATCCTTACAAAAAATGCCATTTCCAAAGTTGATTATGAAACTGGCTATGTAATAGAAACTGCACAGACAAACGGAGAAAACAGCTTTATCTGTGCAAACGGTGGATACGTCCTCTTTTCAAAGGAAACAAGAAGTCCTGTAACTTTTGTTACAAAAGATTCAAAACCGGAAGTTCTGTTTACTCCAAAATCATCTCTCCAGAACATCAGACTTTTCGGAGATATATTGATTGAAATTGAATCAAGCTCAAAAGTAAATATCTATGACTTCAACACAAAAACCTTCAAAGAAGTATTCTCCGGAATGGGTATTCAGGATGCAGTAATCTGTGAAGACGGAAAAGTTTATATCGCAAAATCTGCAAGTACAAGTCCTAATAGTCCTCTTATTTCTGTTGACCCAGTAACTCTGGAAACTCTTCCTCTTAAAATGGAAGGACAGGTTATGTACGGTCTTTCTACAAATGGAAAAATCATTTACGGTATGAACCTTAGAGCAACAGATACAGCAAGCACAACTTACGTTACTTCTTACAATACAGCAGCTGCATCAAAAACAGACATCCTGAAATTCGCAGAAGAAGATCCAGATGCTTTTACATACCTTAGCGGAAACTTCCTTTACACAAACATCGGAAAAAATAAAATCTATTCTTACAACCTGCCACAGAAAAAACGTTTTGCTTACGAAAGAACAGCCTCAATGCCAGAAGACATCTGTAAGAACTCAAAACGTGTAGTTATCTTGAACAGAGACGGAAGTATTTCTTGGGGTTCAGAATCGAACCAGAACCTGACCGCCGACTGGTACCTTACCAAAGACGGTCAGTGGTGTGAATTCTAATTTCTTTCCTGGGCGGTTACAGTCTTAGTAGAAGTTTTAATTGTAGCCGCATAAGTACTGTTACAAAGTCCAAGAACAGCAGATACAATAAACAAAGTTTCAATTCCAAGTTTCTGCCAGATTACTCCTCCGAACAAGGCGATGAAAATTGTAATCATATGATTAACAGAAATACCTGTTGAAATGGTTGCGCGCATTTCTTCTTTATTATCTGAAATATCCTGTACATAAACCTTTGATGCCATTGACGCAAGAGAAATTATGGAATCAAGAACATAGTTTACACAGCAAACTATAAAAGCAATATTTTTGGGGAAAAGATGATGAGCGAATCCGTAGAAGAAACAGACGATTACAAGAATCAAAGTATCTCCTACCATTACCGGCTTATAACCGATTTTATCTACAATTTTACCTAAAAAACAACTGCTATTTTGTTCATTTGATTTTCCTTATAAATCCCTATTTTATATAATCTTCTGTTAATAATCTTCAACTTTCGAAATATACATTTATAATAAAGAAAAATTATTTATTAAAGTTAAATAAAAAACGGTCTTCCTCAAATGAAGGAAGACCGTGTATGGACAATTTTTTTCAGAGATTAGAAATCATCTGATTATTAAATGCAATTATTTCCAGTCTGCAGTATTAATTCCGCAGCCTCTCATAAGAGCTTCTGAGTATATGTTCATGTAGCCGTCTACAGAAAGATCCCATGAGAAGTTTTTGTTCATGCCTTTTTTCTGCATTTTGAGGATATGGTCTTTTTTGTTGTAGTAAGCCCATACTGCCCAACCTACAGTGTCATAAACTGCACCTGGAGTAAGATTGTCGAAGAGGAATCCTGTTCCGTCTCCTGTATCCTGATTGTACTGTTCAACTGTATCTGCAAGACCACCTGTTCTGCGAACAATTGGAAGAGTTCCATAAAGCATAGAATACATCTGATTCAAACCACAAGGTTCGTAACATGAAGGCATAAGGAAGAAGTCTGAACCGGCTTCAATAAGATGGCTCAAAGATTCATCATAACCGATGTATGCCTTGAAGTTTGGAAGCTTATTATCCAGAACACTGATTTCATCTTCACACCATTTTTCACCGCTTCCAAGAACAGCGAACTGAATATCCATATTTGAACACATAGCAAACATACTTCCGTAGTTGGCTGCAAACAGTTCAGCAATACCTTTCTGGCTTGCAAGACGTGTTACGATACCAATAACAGGAACATCCGGATTTACTGGAAGTCCCATACGTTTCTGAAGTTCAGCTTTACACTTTGCCTTGCCTTTCAGATCTTTATCAGAGAAATTAGCTGGAAGAAGTTTGTCGATTTTTGGATTCCAGGTTTCAAGGTCACAACCGTTCACAATTCCTCGAACTACATCAGTGCGTACGCGGAGAAGACCATCAAGGCCGAATCCGCCCTCTACAGTCTGCATTTCTCCAGCATAAGTTGGAGAAACTGTTGTGATCATATCTGCACAAGAAATACCGGCCTGAAGCAGGTTGATTGCTCCGTGATGTTCAAGACCACCACCGTAATAAAGTCCCCAGTCAAGACCAAGAGCCGGGAATTGTTCCTTTCCGTAAACTCCCTGATAACCAAGGTTATGAATTGTAAGAACACTTGAAGTATGTGCAAAGTATCCGTTACGGCAAACATTTTTAAGAAGAACCGGTACAAGAGCGGCAAACCAGTCGTGGGCATGCATAACATCAGGATACCAGCCAAGTTTACGACAAAGCTGGAATGCACCGTGACAAAGAAGTGCTGCACGGTATGGATTGTCATGGAAATCAGTTTCAACTTTATTTCCGTAAATTCCATCACGTCCGTATGAATCTTCATGGTCAATGAAATATACAGGAACTTCGGTACCAGGAAGTTTAGATTCATAAACTGCACACCAGGTTTCTACCTGACCTGCGGCAACTCCCATTGGTCCGTCAAGTTTTGTAAGTTTTGAACGGTCAATTTTATAATAACGAGGGAGAACGATGCGAACATCATGTCCCTGTTTTTTCATTGAAATTGCAAGGGCTGAAACTGCGTCAGCAAGACCACCTGTTTTTGCAAAAGGAACTGTCTCAGAAGTAACCATTAAAATTTTCATATAAACCTCGCTTA
>JAKSTG010000024.1 GCA_024402695.1 Treponema sp.
AGCCCTGTATGGGTATTTTTCTTTTCTCTATTTCAACTTCATTTTACAATCTTCCCAGGGGGCAAAAAAAAATCGTGTGTATCGTTCTATGAGACAGTCACCGGCCTATACTTATTATGAAAATAAGACACAAGGAGATATGTATGAAAGATTTGAACGTTTACGGCATGTATTTGAAAGAAATTAAGGGAGTAAAATATCTCTCGGCAGAAGAAGAAAAAGAACTGGTTCGTCAGGCAAAAAAGGGAGATAAAAGAGCAAAAGACAGGATTATTCAGTCCGGACTCCACTATGTAATTAAAATTGCAAAAGGTTTCAAGCCTTCAAGAACTCTTTCTATGGATGACCTGATTGCTTACGGTAATATCGGACTTTTGAAGGCTTTTGACGGTTATCATGAAGGGGAAGGTACCCGTTTTATAACTTATGCCAGCTTCTGGATTCGTAAAGAAATCAGCGATGCTGTTAAAAAATATGCAAGAACTGTCCGTCTGCCACAGAACTGCGAAGAAGATCTTTCAAGAATCTTCTCGGTTATGGAAGAACTTTCTGAAAAAATGTCAGAAAGCAGTAAAATTTCCGAGGCTGCCTTCAGACTTGGTATGAAAGAATCTTATATCAGACGGCTTTTGGACCTTTCACAGACAGTTCAGTCTTTAGATGACCCTTTTGATGACTGTGACAGCGGTTCAGGCTCTGTTGTTGATAAAATCAGTGATGATTCTGTAGAAGGACCTGACCGTTATGCAGAAATCGCGGATTTGGGAGGCATTCTTACAGGAATGCTCGATACTCTCACTCCAAATGAAAGAAATATTCTTGTGGAACGTACCGGTTACGACTGTAAAGGTGTCCGTTCTTTGAACAAAATCGGTGATGAGCTTGGAATGTCTAAGGAAAATGTGCGTACAATCGAGCGCAGAGCTTTGTCTAAGTGCCGTAAACTTTCAGAAAGTCGTAATCTGGACCTGGAAGTTTATTTTGCAGCCTGATTTTGCTGTTTTTCTGGTGGTCTGAACCGGAAGAGATTTTCCTAATAAACGGAAAATCTTTTCCGATACTGAAAGTGAAGAGGTAAAATATGAACGTTTCAGCTATCAGTACATATTCAGGACTTACTAACGGGGCTTCTGCCGTTCAGGCTGCCACACAGAACGCCGACAAAGCAAAATTTTCGGAACTTCTGGATAAACTCCGCTCTGCAAATGCAAGCAATGAACCGAATCCTGATAACGCCACACTTTCTTCTTCACAGATAGCCGCAAAAGGCCGCCTTAATGGTGAATATACAACAGGTTTTGCCGGAGTCTATACTTCAGATTCAGACAAGGTTTCAACTCCTCGCGGTGCTGCCGCAAATCAGGCAAATCCTAATGTAAAAGCAAAGACAATCGACAGAACAAGCGATATTTACCAGAAAGCACTGGAACTTGAAAACTATTTCGTAAAACAGATGCTTTCTGAAATGCGCAAGTCTATAAATAAAGCCCAGGACGGAGACTTTGCTACAAAAATGTACGAAGACATGCTCTGGGATGAATATTCTGAGGCAATGACCAAAAACGCTGGTTTTGGTCTTGCAGATCAGATTTACAGCCAGCTGGCATAAAAAAATCATTTTTTTTCAAACATTTTTCTAAACTCCTCTTTTATATTTCCGATATTCGAAGAAGAAGACCAATATTGGAGTATTTAAATGACAGAAGATAAAATCAGTCAGTTTGAAATTATCCTTGGAAACGAAGAAATTATTCTTTCTGGAATTTCAGAAATTCAGAAAGAACTTCGCCTTTCAGTTCAGAAGAAAGACTGGGGAACCCTTACAAATCTCATCAACAGAATGAATGAAGCTTCAGATGCCTTTGTAAAAATCGATTCTGAAAGAGATGAAATCCAGTCAGAAATGACTTCTGCTGAAGTTGCTAAATATTCCAGAAGACTTCTTGTTCTTCGTTCAAAACTCGCACAGTCAAAAATTGAAAATAAAGTTTTAACTGACTATATCAGCATTACCCGTGGATTCATCAACGGAGTACTGGATAAGGCTTCTACAAAAACTTATTCACGTTATGGTCAGATCGTTCAGAAACAGCCGGTAAGTGTGCTCGTAAGCGCAGACCTCTAAGGAGATAAATATGGGATCAACATTTTCAGGAATTGAGC
This sequence comes from Treponema sp., assembly GCA_024402695.1. GTDB lineage: Bacteria > Spirochaetota > Spirochaetia > Treponematales > Treponemataceae > Treponema_D. The sequence continues at coordinate 2,164 of JAKSTG010000024.1, forward strand.
TTGGTAAACGCAGTATCATGGCAAATACAGATGCCATCACAACTGCAGGTCATAACATTTCAAATGCCAACACAGAAGGCTATTCCCGTCAGCGTGTTCAGATTAAAGAGTTTGATCCTCTTTATAAACCGGACCTTAGTCGTCCTGAACGTCCAGGCCTTATTGGTCAGGGAGTGGATGTAAAAAGCATTGAACGCGTTCGTGATGAATTCCTTGATACACGCATTGTTGCCCAGGCAAACATGGAAACTTACTGGGGAACTCGTTCTGACTATTATTCAATGCTGGAACAGATTTACAACGAACCATACGATATTTCAATCCGTTCAAATATGGATAAATTCTGGGAAGGATGGCAGGAACTTGCCATGAATCCTGAAAGCCAGGCAGCCCGTCAGGCAGTTGTAACAAGGGGACAGACCCTTACTGATTCAATCAATCAGAGATGGGAAAGCCTGGACGGAATCCAGAAAATCCTTGATTCAGATATTGAAGCAACTGTAAGACAGGTTAATGATCTGGCCCGCCAGATTGCCGCTACAAATGACCAGATTGTTGAAAGCCGCGGACTTGGTGACAATCCAAATGATCTTCTTGACCGCCGTGATCTTCTGGTTGATAAACTTTCTCAGCTGGTAAACATTACCCGTGACACACGTGACCCTGATGAATTCATGATTCATGTTGACGGTCAGGTTCTTGTTCAGGGACACATTGCACGTCAGTTTGACCTGGAAACAAGAAAAGATGATACAGGACTTAACAAAGTTGTTTGGGCCGATACAGGTATTGATGCAACTTTCAAAGGCGGAAAACTTGGAGCTCTGATTGAACTTCGCGATGTAGATGTTCGTAATGAAATCCAGTCACTGAATACAATGACAATGAACTTCTCTGACCTGGTAAACGATGTTCACCGCAATGCAAGCGGCGCAAACAAAGTAACAGGTCTTGACTTCTTTGTTCAGCATGATTTTGTAGAAAACGTAAACGGTAACTTTGACCGCGATGGAGACGGAGAACTTGATTCTTCTTACATCTTCCGTTTTACAGGTACAAATGCTCTGACACTTACTGAACAGGTAGGACTTGAAGGTGTTATGACACTGAATGGTGCTTCCGGAAATGTTCAGATTGCATATCATCCTACAGATACAGTTGAAACAGTTATCAACCGCATCAATGATTCAACTTCTGAAGTAAAAGCTTACCTTGACCGCAACAATCACCTGGTTCTTAAAGCAACAACTTCACAGGCTTCAGAAAACCCTGATTTTGTAATCCGTCATGTTGAAGACTCTGGTTTCTTCCTTGCAGGTTATTCGGGAATCCTTGGAGGAATCGGAGCTGACAATGCTTACGACTTTGCTCAGGCAGACGCAGTAAATGCACTGGCCGGTGGTCAGTTCTCTGTAAGTCCAGTAACAAATCCTTCGGCTTACGTTGCTGTAAACCAGGCTCTGGTAAATGATGTTTTGAGTGTTGGTGCTGCCTTTGTGGACCCTAATGGAAATGTAAACGCGGGAGACGGCCGCGCCGCTGTAGAAATTGCTTCTATTAGAAACACAAAAATTATGATCGGTTCAGAAAGAACTCTTGATGATTTCTTTGCCGATTCAGTTACAAATGTTGGTCTGAAAGGTGAACAGGCAGAAATGAATCATCTGAGCCAGACTTCAATTATGGAAGATCTTCGATCAATGCGTGACTCAATCAGCGGAGTAAACATTGATGAAGAACTGGCAGAAATTATGAAGTTCCAGCACGGTTATGCCGCTGCTGCAAAGTTCATTACAGTCTGGGATAACCTGGTTGATACAATCATCAACAGACTTGGCGTTTAATTTACCATAAGAACATAGTGATATAAGGAGAAAACCATGCACCGCATATCTTCTAAAATGTATAACAATGATACACAGTCTAATCTGAGACTTCAGGAAAGCCGTATGAATAACGTTCAGAATCAGATCGGAAGCCAGCAGAAAATCCAGCGCCTCCGTGATGATCCTCTTGCTGCAGGACATCTTGTTCGTTATGAATCTTTCCTGAACAGAGTAAATCAGTTCGAAAAAAATGCTGCAACTCTTACAGATGAATTTGCTCTCCGCGAAGGTTATATGCAGGATTCTCTTGATATCATGCACAGAATCCGTGAACTTGCCGTAACAGGTGCCAACGGAATCTACACAAAAGAAGATCTTTCAAATATGGCTTCAGAAGTAGATGAACTTCTGGCTCAGCTTGTTCAGAATGCAAATGCAGTAAGCTCTGATGGAAATGCACTTTTTGCCGGAACAAATACAAAGGCAACTGCTTTCGAAATTGAAATGGGACATGTTGAAGGTAGCGGTATTCCACTTGTACAGAATGTAAAGTACAACGGAAACATCGATGTAAATATGATTGAAATTGACGAACACAAATACATGGCCAATGACAATGCCGGCAACAAAACTTTCTGGGCAGAAAACCAGCAGGTTTATGGTGCTCGTGATGTTTCAGCCTGGCAGGCTGGTGCAGACAGCGTTATTTCAATCGACGGTGTAGAAATCAAGGTTTCTGCCGGTGACAATGCTTACGCACTGGTTTCAAAAATCAATGAAAGTGCTGCTGCTGTAAAAGCAAGCATTGACCCGGTAACAAACAGCCTGAATCTTGTAACAACAGATGCCCGCCAGATGTGGGTAAGCGATGTTACAGGCAATGCAATGAATGAACTGGGAATCGTAAATGATTCAACACAGAAACCTCCTTACAACTTTGCTAAAGGTGTTCGTGTTGCAGGCGGTTCAATGTTCGATACAGTAATCGCTTTCAGAAATGCTCTTCTTGCAGGAGATAATGAATCAATCGGTGGCCGCGTTCTTGGTTCTCTGGACATGGGAATCAACTCCCTTGTAAGCCGTCTTGCAAAAAGCGGAAGCGAATATGAAAGAGCACAGATGAATGTACAGCGTTCTTCAAAACTGGCCCTGGATGTTACACAGCAGATTTCCCGCGAAGGCGACCTTGATTACACAAAGGCTATCACAGATCTTAAAATGCTGGACTACGCAAATCAGGCAACTTTAAGCCAGGCCGGCAAAATGTATTCAAGCACATTACTCAATTACATGAAGTAGGATGGAATAAATGACAGTAAACACAAAAGCAAAAGGAATGGTTGAAGTTTCAGCCGACCACATTCTTTCGATTCCAGAAGGTATTTTCGGATTCGAAGATTACACACAGTACGCACTTATTGATTCTGAATATGAACCATTTATCTGGCTTCAGAGTACAGAAAAACAGGATGTTGCTTTCCTTATAGTAGATCCTTTCCTGATCTGCTCGGGATATGAAACAGATATAGATGATGAATCTCTTGGAAAAATCGGTATTTCCAAGCCTGAAGACATTATCATTATGACAATTGTAACTGTTCCTTCAAACGGAGGTCCAATTACAGCTAACTTTGCAGGACCACTTGTTATCAATAAGAATACAAGAGCCTGTATGCAGGTTATCCTTAATGACAACCGCTGGTCTACAAAAGTTGACATCATGAAAATGCTCCAGGGAAACGGGGGAGGAAACTGATGCTTATTCTCGCCCGTAAAATCGATGAAAAAATCAAAATCGGAAACGATATTACCCTGACAATTATCAGTGTTCAGGGGGACCAGGTTAAAATCGGGGTTGAAGCACCAAAAAATGTAAAGGTTTTCCGCCAGGAAGTTTTTGATGCAATTCAGGAAGAAAACAAGGCTGCTCTTGCTTCTCCAGCTCAGGATCAGACCGCAGTTACTGCACTTGCCAAACTGTTCAAAAAGAACGGTTAGTATTGACCTGATTTTCAATTTGTGTGATAATAACACCACTTTATAAAGTTATTTTAAGTAAGGAGCTCTATTCATGCCTTGTGGTAAGAAAAGAAAGCGCCAGAAGATGGCCACACATAAGCGTAAGAAGATGCTTAGACGCAACAGACATAAGAAATAGTCGGTAGGTTCTACCGGTTACACTCAGTCAGTTGTAGTGTCAGATAAGACCGTGAAACTTGTTTTCACGGTCTTTTTTTTTATCTCAACTTGTAGTAATCTTCATTAGCAGATTGTTTTACTTATATGTATCTTGAAAAAATTAATTCACCGGAAGATTTACAGCATTTCTCACAAAAAGAACTTGCAGCTCTTTCCTCAGAACTTCGTCAGAAAATCATTTCGACTGTCGGAAAAAATGGAGGACACCTTGCAAGTAATCTTGGCGCTGTCGAACTGACTGTAGCTCTCCACCGGGTGTTTTCAACTCCAAAAGATGCAATTGTCTGGGATGTAAGCCACCAGTGCTATGCCCATAAAATCCTTACAGGAAGACTTTCAGAATTTGATACAATCCGCCAGCAAGGTGGCCTTTCCGGTTTTACAAATATAGACGAAAGCAAGCACGATTTCTTTACAAGCGGTCATGCTTCCACTTCAATTTCTTCGGCTTTGGGGCTTCTTACCGCTTTCCAGAAAACAGGTCATGACGGAAAGGTTGTTGCCGTAATAGGGGATGGAGCCCTTACAGGCGGTCTGGCCTTCGAAGGTCTGGAACACGCCGGACAGCTTTCAAAAAATCTTATTGTAATCCTCAATGACAATCAGATGTCCATTGATCATAATACGGGTTCTGTTTCCCGTTATCTTTCAAGGCTTACAGTTTCCTCAAGATATCAGTCTTTCCGTTATAAGGTAGACCGGCTTGTTGATAAGATTCCGTATATCAATAAAGCCCTTGAAAAAATCATTTTCCGCTTCAAACGCAGTATAAAAGGACTTATTCTTACAAACAATCTTTTCGTCGATCTTGGTTTTGAATATGTTGGGCCTTTGAACGGTCATAATGAAGTAAATCTGGAAGCAGTTCTTCGTCGCGTAAGCAAACTCCACAGACCTGTGGTTGTTCACGTAGTCACCAAAAAAGGAAAAGGCTACGGACCTGCTGAAAATACTCCTGAGAATTTCCATGGAGTAGGACCTTTCAATACAGAAGACGGAACACTTCCCAAAAGCAATAGACTTTCTTTTACAGAAAGTTTCAGTGACGCAATCGTAAGTCTTGGCCGTAAAAATGATAAGATTGTTGCCATTACAGCAGCCATGGCCCAGGGAACAGGACTTTCCCGTTTTGAACGGAAATTCCCGGGAAGATTCTACGATGTTGGAATTGCAGAAGAACATGCCGTTACCTTTGCAGGCGGTCTTGCCCGTGGAGGACTTATTCCGGTTACCTGCATTTATTCTACATTCATACAGCGTTCCGTTGACCAGATTATCCACGATATTTCCCTTCAGAAGGTTCATGCAGTTTTCTGTCTGGACAGAGCAGGGGCAGTTCCTGCAGACGGCGCAACCCATCAGGGCATTTTTGATATTGCGCTTTTCCGCCCTGTTCCGGATGCAGTAATTATGAGCCCTGTAAGTGATGTGGACCTTCATCTGTGTCTGCGCTGGGCTGTAAACCAGGCCGATTCAGCGGTTTTTATCCGTTATCCTAAAATGAGTTGTCCTGATGAACTGGATGCATTCCGTCAGCCGGTTACTTTGGGTAAAGGAATCTTTGTTTCTGCCCGTGATTTTACAAATATTTCCGATGAAGAATATGTAAGCCGTAGTAAAAAGAAGCTTGTTGTTACAACAGGCGGCATGTTTACTGAAGTACGCGATGCAGCTGCCAAATATATAGAAGAAGGCGGACTTGCAGACCTTTTCGTCATGCGCTTTATCAAACCTTTTGATGAAAACTATTTCAGGGAACTGGCTTTCCGTTATGATGAAGTTGTTTTTGTTGAAGACGGAGTAAAAACTGGCGGTATTTCGGAATATCTTGAAACTGTACTTCTTAAAGCAGACTATAAAAATACAAAAATTCTTGCTTTTGGTGAAAAGTATTACTCTCATGGAACCCGGGAACAGGTTCTTAAAGAAGCAGGACTGGATACAGAAAGCATTTATGGAGGATTAAAATGATTATTGCAATTGACGGACCAGCCGGAACCGGAAAATCAACTATTGCTTCAAAGGTTGCTGAAAAACTGAACATTACAAACCTTAATTCAGGAAGCTTTTACCGTGCCCTTACAATGGCCATTCTGGATAACAATATTGATTATACAGATCAGAAGAAAGCAGCAGAATTTGCACGTAAACAGAAGCTGGAATATGTTAATTCCCGCCTTATTCTTAACGGAGTGGATGTAAACGATCACCTTCACGATGACCGCATTTCTGCCAATGCTTCTGCAGTTTCATCAAATGTTGATATCCGTCATTACGTAAACGAAGTTATGCAGGAAATCACAAAAAGCCTTTCAATCGTATGTGAAGGCCGTGATATGACAACAGTTGTATTCCCTAACGCAGAATACAAGTTCTATCTGGATGCAAGTCTTGATGTTCAGGCTCAGCGCCGTTTTGACCAGGGTGTATCAAACCTTTCTCTGGAAGAAATCAAGGAATCAATCAGAAAACGCGATGAAATGGACAAAAACAAGGCAGAAGGCAGTCTTAAAATCGCCCCTGATGCAATCTATATCGATACTTCAAACTTGACGATTGAACAGGTTTGTGAGATAATATTTAAACAAATTTCATAAAATAAGGGTTAAAAATGGAAGAAATGGAAGTGGAAAACGGAAATGTTAATAACTCCAAAAACATTTTCGAAACACAGTTAGAAGAATCACTTAAGGAGTTCAACGCACCACAGGCAGGTTCGCTTGTAGAAGGAATCGTAGTATCAGTAGCCAATGATTATGTTTATGTCGACATCGGCGATAAATCTGAAGGTCTGATTCCTGTACAGGAATTCACTGGAGATCTGCCAAAAGAAGGCGACAAAGTTCAGGCTTTGCTTACAGGACACGATAAGAATGGTCCTGTTCTCTCAAAAAGACGCGCAGATTCAAAGCGCTTTTCAAAAGAAGTAAGCCAGGCATTCAAAGATGGTCTGCCAGTAGACGGTGTAATTGTAAAGGTAGTAAAGAGTGGTTATGAAGTAGATCTCGGTATTGAACGTGCCGCATTCCTTCCTATCAGCCAGTCAGATGCAGACAAAGTTGAAAAACCAGAAAGTCTCGTAGGTGTTAAATCTAAATTCTATATCGAACGCCTGTACTCAGACAAAAAACTCAATCCTGTTGTAAACCGCAGAAAGTATCTCGAAGAACAGATCAACACAAAACGTGATGAATTCTTCAATACAGCTAAAATCGGTGATTCAGTAAAAGGAACTGTAAAATCATTTACAAGTTTCGGTGCCTTCATCGACCTGGGCGGATTCGACGGACTTCTTCATATCAATGATATGAGCTGGGGACACGTTGCTCGTCCAAAAGATTTCGTAAAGAAAGGACAGGAAATCGAACTTAAAGTTATCCGTCTTGATCCAGCAGAAAAGAGAATCAACCTTTCTCTGAAACACTTCTCTGAAGATCCATGGATGCACTTCGAAGAAAAATACGCTGTAAACAGCATCGTAAAAGGTAAAGTTACCAAACTTACAGATTTCGGTGCATTTGTTGAACTGGAAGAAGGAATTGAAGGTCTGGTTCACATCAGCGAATTCTCTTGGACAAAGAAAATCAACAAACCTGCAGACGTTGTAGCAAAAGATCAGGAAGTTGAAGTAATGATCCTCGGATACGATATCCAGGCTGGTCGTGTTTCACTTGGTCTTAAACAGACAACAGACAATCCTTGGGATTCAATTGCAGACAAATATCCTGTTGGAACAAAAGTAACAGGTAAAGTTGTAAAACTTACAAACGTAGGAGCTTTCATTTCACTTGCTGATGGAATCGACGGTTTCCTCCACGCAGATGACATTTCTTGGACAAAGAAAGTAAAGCACCCTGGAAGCGAACTTAAAGTTGACCAGGATGTTGAAGCTGTAGTTATCGAATGCGATCCAGAACAGCACAGAATCCGTGTTGGTCTTAAACAGCTCACAGACGATCCATGGAAATCATTTGCTGAAGAATACAAACCGGGTTCTACACTTGAAGGTGAAATCACTTCAATCACAGACTTCGGTCTCTTCGTAAAAGCTCCAAACGGAATTGAAGGTCTTGTAAACAAGGCTAACCTCAGCGACGACAAAGAAGTTCCTTTCGAAGAAGCTGTTGCCAAATACAATGTTGGTGACAAAATCAATGTATTCGTTGTTGACGTAAACGTTGAAAAAGAAAAAGTTGCATTCTCAGTACGTGAATACAAGAGAAAGCAGCAGCGCGATGAAATCTCTCAGTATATGTCTTCATCAGGAAACGATGATGACGGTGCTTATACAATCGGAGATTTGCTCAATTCAAAAAGTGAATAATTCACTCTTTGAATAACAAGCCGGGGCTTGCTCCGGTTTTATTCAGCAATAAAAACGCATTGTGTGATACCTTCAGTTCATACAATGCGTTTTTTATGATTTTATGTGATAAACTTAAAATCTATTATAGAAAAAAGAAAGGAATGTTAGGCAAAAACGATATATTAGTTCAGAAAGTCAGTTTCTTTGAAAAGAACAGCCTTAATTTTAAGGATGTACAGAAAATCGCCAGCGATTTTGCTGCACAGAACCTTCCGGTTCAGGTTTGTTCAAAAGATGTAATCTTAAGAAAATGGTTTTCGGAGTTAATCTCCTGGTATAAATACAAATCAGCTGAAAATTTTGTTTATGTTCCTTGTTCTGTTTTCAAGGTAGAAAAACTGGTTCCTTATCTTTCCAGTTTGAAGCCTGAAACTGTTGTTCTTCTTGATCAGATTGAAACCCTTTCAGTTGACGTTCAGAATGACATTCTTGGACTTATTGAAAATCAGGTTTTTGCTTCAAGAAATATTCTTGTAGTTGCAGGAACAAGTGAAAATCTTGATGAACTGACACAGAACAATCTTTTTTCACCATCATTGGGATACAGACTGAATCTTCTGAAAATGAATCTTCCGGTTCTTTCAGAAAATCCATCTGAAATCCTGCCTTTGGCAAATTATTTTCTCCGAATCGAAAGATTCGAGACTGGAAAAGACTTTGAAGGGTTTACGGACGGTGCCAAAGAAGCTTTAGCCGGACATCTCTGGAAAGGCGGACTTGGAGAACTGAAGAGTGTAATTTCCGGAGCGGTAGTGAAGGGGATTCCGCCAATGGTTTCGGAAGCTGATCTGGACCTTGAAAAAAGACATGGCAACGCAGGTGCAGAATATGAAAAAATCGCCTCGTCTCTTGGAGAAGATAAAACAATGAAAAATGCCCTGGATTCTTTCAAACGTTTCTACGTTATGAAGATCCTTGAAGAAAATGGTAATAATCAGACCCGAACTGCCGAAGTTCTGGGGCTCCAGCGAACTTATGTTTCTCGTTTGATGAACGAGCTTCATATCCGCTGATTAAAATATATTTTTCGTACTATCGAGGTATAAAATGTCTGACAAAACAGAAAAAAAATCAGTTTCAGAAAAACTCAACGGTTTTCTTGAAAAAAACAGAGTATGTCTTTTCGCTGTTCTTGGCGTAGCTGTTGCAGCTGTTATTGTTTACGCTGTATGTGTTTCAGTAAACGCAAAATCAACAGAAAAGGCTCTTTCTGCAATTGATGAAATCACTTATGTTCTTACAAAAGATTCTGATGGAATCGAAGACAGCGAAGCTGCTTCAAGACGTGCTACAGCAAAAGACGCTGTTGCTCCATACCTTTCAAAAGGTGGTGTAACTGGTGTTCGTGCTAACATGCTGGCCGCTGAAATTGCTTTCCAGGACAAAGATTATGCTGCTGCTCTTGATTACTGGACAGCTGCAGGTGCAAAAGGAAAGAAAGCTTACACAGCTCCTCTTGCTTACTACAATGTTGCTGTATGTAACGAACAGCTTGGAAAACTTGAAGACGCTGCTGCTAACTATAAAAAAGCTGCAGATTCAGACTTCGTTCTTAAATCACACGCTCTGTTCTCACTTGGTCGTGTATACGAAGCAATGAATGATTCAGCAAAAGCTGCAGAAGCATACAATACTCTTATTTCTGCTAGCCCAGAAGATACATGGGCAAAACTTGCAAAATCAAGAGTTATGGATATGAAACTTAAAGGAAATATCCAGTAATTAAAATCTGGTAAGTTATTAAATATGAAAACATCTTGGGGAAAATTTAAGTGTCCGTTTATTTCACTGTTTTTCTCGGGATGTTTTTTGTTTTTAACCTCAGGTTGCGGTCTGGACCAGGTTTATTATATTTTGGCTCCAACCCGCACTTATAACGTTCCGGAAAATACAAGTTTCTTCTCTGAAGCCTATTTTGAATTCGAGACCAACGAAAAAAAGGATTTTGAGGACTTTGTTTATAGTGGTACAGAAATCTATTATAAGATTTATTCTCGCTATAATGATGATTTGGCTTCAACAGATCTGACTTCACAGCGTTCAAGCATTTACAGTGTTTCAACTTCTGATAATGATGCAAATGCTGCAACAAAGATGATTGAAACTTATGGGTATAAACCCCTTTATGTATGCACACCATCAGCAGAAAATCCGGATGATAAAAAATTCGATAAAATTGAACCTTGCATTATTCCTCATACTTCAGAGAATAAAAGGGTTCATATCAGGCTTACTGATTATCAGAATTTAGATGAGTATTCTGCACGGGTTTACTATACAACAAATGAAGGTAAAACACATTACATTGGATCTGAAAAATCATTTCCTTGCCGTTATTCATCGTCAAATACTTTTAACTTTGGACGTAAAGGCGTAAGGGATGCAAAGCCTGAAAAGGATAATGGTGAATCAGATTTGTCTTATACAGATTTTGATTCTGGGGCTGAAAATACGTTTTATGTAGCGTTGTATGCGGTTCTTTCAGGCCGTGACATTTCCTACGTAACTTATCATTCAAACGTTCTTTACCTTGGCTGTGTTCCAATAAATGCCAATGTAGAAGATAACTAGTGCATATATAGGAAATATTGCATAACCTTTTGTAATATGATAATATTTTCTATTGTAACAATATAGTAAACTTATTTTAAAGGAGTTCCTAATGTCAGGACATAGTAAATGGGCCACCATTAAACATGCAAAGGGTCTTGCCGATGCTAAACGTGGTAAAATTTTCACAAAATTCATCAAAGAAATTTCTATTGCAGCTCGCATGGGTGGTGGAGATCCTAACTCTAACCCACGCCTCCGTACAGTAATTCTTAAAGCACGTGCTGCTAACATGCCAAAAGACAACATTGAACGTGCAATTAAAAAGGGTACAGGTGAAGACGGCGGAGCAGCTTACGAAGAATACCTCTACGAAGGATACGCACCAGGCGGAGTTGCTGTTATGGTTGAAGTTCTTACAGACAACAAAAACCGTGCTGCAGCAGACGTTCGCAACATTTTCTCTAAATCAGGCGGAAACCTTGGTACAACAGGTTCTGTAAGCCGTATGTTCCAGAGAAAAGGACAGATCGCTTACGATGCAGAAAAAGTATCAGAAGATGAACTTATGGAAGTTGCTCTTGAAGCAGGTGCTGATGACATCGTAAACGAAGACGGAGTTATCACAGTTACAACAGCTCCAGATTCATTCGCTGATGTTCTTGATGCTCTCAACGAAAAAGGATACGAATCACTTTCTGCTGAAGTAGCCATGGTTCCAGATGCTTACACAGCAGTTGATGCTGAAACAGCAGCAAAAGTTCAGAAAATGATCGACAAACTCGAAGACAACGACGATGTTCAGAACGTTTACCACACAGCTGAATATCCAGATGACTTCGAGCCTGAAGCTTAATGAAGCGGGTTAGGGAGCTTTATTAAGCTGTCTTAATCGCAAAAACCGGAACTTTTAGTTCCGGTTTTTTCTTTTAAAACCAATGAAGGCGGTTTTTATGCCGTCTCGATAGAGAAAAGTCAGAACATTTTGTTCTGACTTTTTTCATTTAACTCAAATTATGTTATAATCAAAAAAGTATGACACCTACAGATTTTCAGAGCTTACCAGGTTCTCAAATTCTTGCTGATGAAAAAATTTCTCGAAAAAAGATTCGTCGTGTCCTGGGAATTGACCCAGGACTAGCAAATACCGGTTTTGGGGTAGTGGATTATTATAACGGGCGATACAGAATGGTCAGTTACGGTGTTATCACAACAAAGGCAGAAAGTCCTCACGGAGAAAGACTTCTGGCCATCTATCAAAGACTTCAGTCAGTTATTGATGAGTTCAAACCTGATGAAGCCGGAATGGAAACTCTCTATTTTGCCCGCAATGCTTCAAGTGCCATGACTGTAGCCGAAGCTAGAGGTGTTGTTACTCTTTGTCTTGCACAGAACTGCATAAAACTTGGGGAATATACCCCGAATCAGATTAAAAGTGCCGTAACAGGAACTGCAAATGCCGATAAGGAGCTGGTTGAGCGCTATATTAAGATTCTTCTGAATCTGGAAACGGAACCAAAGCCTGATCATGCGGCCGATGCTCTTGCCGGAGCAATAACTCATCTTCATCACTCACTTTAATAAAATCCTCATTTTCTGTATAATAGTTTAGTTATTACTATATATAGAGGTTATGATCGAATGTATTCACCAGTAGATCCAAAAGTAGATTTTCCTAAACAGGAAGAAGAAGTATTAAAATTCTGGGAAAAGAATGATACTTTTAAAAAATCAGTAAGTCAGCGCGAAGGCTCTGAAGAATTTGTATTCTTTGACGGACCTCCATTTGCAACAGGACTTCCTCATTTCGGACATTTTATTCCATCTACTATTAAAGATATTATTCCACGTTATCAGACAATGAAAGGTAAGAAGGTTGATCGCCGTTTCGGTTGGGACTGTCATGGTCTTCCTGTAGAAAACCTTATTGAAAAAGAACTTGGCATTAACTCAAAGCACGAAATTGAAGAAATGGGTGTTGATAAATTCAACGAAGCCTGTCGTGCCTCAGTTCTTAAATACACCTCTGAATGGCGTAAAACAATCACTCGTATGGGACGCTGGGTAGATTTTGACCGCGACTATAAAACAATGAATCCAGAATTTATGGAATCAATTTGGTGGGTTGCAAAATCTCTCTGGGACAAAAATCTCATTTACGAAGGACAGTACATTCTTCCATATTGTCCTCGTTGTTCAACAGTTCTTTCATCTCACGAACTTGCTCAGGGTTATAAAGACAAGCAGGACCCTGCAGTTACAATTCGTTTCAAGGTAAAGAGTCTTCCAGCCTCAATCGGCGACAACGATCTTGAAAACACATACTTTATTGCATGGACAACAACTCCTTGGACACTCCCTTCAAACCTGGGTCTTTGTATGGGACCAGAAGTTGAATATGTAAAACTCAAGGATAAATCAGACGGAACAAATTACATCTTCGCTAAAGCTCGTGTTTCTGCTTACTTCAAAAACGAAGCTGATTACGAAATCCTCTGGACTCACAAAGGTGCAGAACTTATCGATGCAACTTATGAACCTCTGTTCCCTTACTTTGCTGATCTTGCAGATCCAAAAGTATGTGAAGAAAAATCAGGTCAGAAATGTGAAAAGGGTGCTTTCCGCATGTTCAATGCCGATTACGTTTCTACAGAAGACGGTACAGGTATTGTTCATATTGCTCCAGCATTTGGTGAAGAAGATAACAAAGTATTCCGTGGTTCGGGTGTACCAAATGTTCAGCCACTTGATGCTGAATGTAAGTTCACAAAAGAAGTTCCTGAATACGCCGGTGTATTTGTAAAAGACGCTGACAAAGATATTATGGACCGCCTTAAGAAAGAAGGTAAACTGGTAAAACGCGAAACAGTAAACCACCAGTATCCACACTGCTGGCGCTGTTCTTCTCCACTTATTTACCGCGGTATCGGTTCATGGTTCGTAAAAGTTCAGGATCATCACGATGCACTTCTCCGTGCCAACAGCCAGATCAAATGGCAGCCTTCACATATTAAAGAAGGACGCTTCGGAAAATGGCTCGCAGGTTCACGTGACTGGGCAGTAAGCCGTAATCGTTATTGGGGTAACCCAATTCCAATCTGGCGCTGTGATGACCCAGAATGTAAACATACTCTCTGTGTTGGAAGCCGTCAGGAACTGAAAGATCTTTCTGGTATTTATCCTGAAGATCTTCACAAACAGTTTGTTGATAAAATCACAATTCCTTGTCCAAAATGTAAGGGAATAATGCACCGTATTCCTGAAGTATTTGACTGTTGGTTTGAATCAGGAAGCATGCCTTATGGACAGCAGCATTATCCTTTTGAAAACAAAGAATTCTTCGAAAGTCATTTCCCTGCAAACTTTATTTCAGAAGGTTTGGACCAGACACGCGGTTGGTTCTACACACTTACAATTCTTGCTAGTCATCTGTTTGACAAACCTGCATTCCAGAACTGTATCGTAAACGGTCTTGTTCTTGCAGAAGACGGACGCAAAATGTCTAAGTCTCTCAAAAACTACACAGATCCTGTTGAAGCAATCAACATGTTCGGTGCCGACGCTCTTCGTCTGTTCCTGATTCACTCAGCTGTTGTAAAAGCTGATGACCTTCGTTATTCAGATACAGGGGTTCGTGAAGTTCTTAAGAACATTTTGATTCCTCTCTGGAGTGGATACTCATTCTTCGTTCAGTATGCAAACATTGACGGTGTAACCTGTACAGGTCACGAATTCGACTCAAAACTTCCTGAAAATCCTCTTGACCGCTGGATCCTTTCTGTTACTCAGAAAATGGTAAAAGATGTTACAGCCGCTCTTGATGATTACGACCTGAGTGCCGCAATTGATCCTCTTATTGCATTCATCGATCAGATCAATAACTGGTACATCCGCCGTAACCGTCGTCGTTTCTGGAAGTCTGGAAATGATAACGATAAACTCGAAGCTTATGCTTCACTTTATTACGCTCTCAAAACTTTCTGTAAGTGTGCAGCTCCTGTAATTCCATTCATTACAGAAACAATGTATCAGAACTTCAAAACTTCTGACGACAAAGATTCTGTACACCTTTGTGATTACCCTGTATACAACGAAAAAATGCGTGATGAAGCACTGGAATTCCGTATGAATACAGTTCAGAAAGCTGTTTCTATGGGACGCTCACTGCGTAACCAGTTCAACCTGAAAAACCGCCAGCCACTGGCCAGTTGTCAGCTTGTTACACGTAACTTGGAAGAGCGTGCTGTTCTTTCGGATATGCAGGATACAATCGCTGAAGAACTGAATGTTAAACAGGTTGTATTCCACGACAAAGAAGATGAACTTGTTGAATACAAGGCAAAGGCTAACTTCAAGGTAATGGGTAAAGAACTTGGACCTAAGATGAAGGCTGCCGCTGCAATCATCCAGACTCTGACATCTGAACAGATTGAACAGGTTCTTAATGGAAATGCACTTGTAATTGATGTTGAAGGTCAGAACGTTGAACTTGCAGAAGAAAAACTGATTGTTGAACGCATTGAAAAAGAAAACCTTAAAGTAGTAAACGAAGGAACTCTTACAGTTGCTCTGGATACTAAAGTTACAGATGAACTTAAGAAAGAAGGATACGTTCGTGATCTTATTCGTGGTATCCAGAACCTCCGTAAGGAATCAGGTTTCAATGTTACAGACAGAATCAGCCTTACTGTAAGCGGTGATGCTGATCTTAAAGAAGCATACAATACTTTCACTGAAATGATTTCCGGTGAAGTACTTGCAGAAAAAGCCGCCTGGACAGATTCACTGGCTGACGGTTCTGCAGTAGATGCTGATGACAAAACATGGAGCATCAAGGTTGAAAAAATCTAGCTTTATAAAACGGCTTTCAGTTTTACTGGGAGCCGTTTCTTTAATCATTCTTTTATTTTCCTGCCAGTCCGCTTCCAAAGCATTCGAAGTAAGACCTTTGGACCTTTTAGGAACAGAAAATGATGTTTTTATTTCTGTCCCTAAATCTGGTGATGGTGAATTCTTAAAATCAATTATTCTGGAATATGCAGGAGAAATCTCCGAAAAGGACCTGCAGACTCTTATTTCCCGTGTAGATCATATTTATTGTGGTGTTTCAGAAAACAAGAGAGGTTTTTCTATTCAGGGAGTTGTTTCTGGTAATATTCCGAAGGTTTTTGCATCCAATATTTTCTCCGCAAAAAAAGGATTCTCTAAAATGGAATATAAAACCGGAGGTTCCGGTTTTGATGTCTATTTAAAGGATTCAATGAATTTTGTAATTCCTGAAAATAATCTGATTTGTATCTATTCTGCATCTGAAACTCCTTCAATGCTTGATACTTACGTTTCTCTTAAAACATCAGGTCCTCTTGAACTTGATGATTATTTTGCCTTCCTGGAGAAAGCAGATAAGGATATCCGTTTTTACTCTCCAAATCCTGCAGTGATTCTTTCAAAACTGATTGGTTATACCGGTATCAATTTGAACCTGAATTTAAGCTGGATTGAAGGAACTTTCTTTGAAAATACTGAAAATCAGGAGTATTATAGTACTGATATAACATTGTGTTTTGAAAGTTCTAAATATGTAAAAGCCGGAAAAGTCCTGCTTGGAATGGCTCTTTCTTTTGCATCACCTGAAGTTTCGGGAGACGATGAGAATCCTAATATTCTTTACGTAAAAAATTTAAAATTAAAAAAAAAGCAATTATTGAGAATATTAAATAAATAAACGCTGGAGGCACAACTATGGCAGATGACAAAATTATTCTTAAAGCGGAAGATTTGGACGGTTACCTTACCGCCGAAGATATGGCAGATCTTAAAAAACTGGATGACATGTACAACGATACAATGAAGTACATGGAACCTCTTAATAAAGATAAAGTTATCGAATGTTTTGATCACTTGGGGCACGCTATGCAGGATATCTGTGCAAAACACCCAGGCATTCAGGTTTATTCTTTCGTTACAGAAGAAGGAGCCCATGCTGAAGCAAGCCATGTAATCTCAAAACTCCGTGACGTTAAAACTGATCACCAGGAGTTCATGTACTACTCACAGCGTGCTTATGAAATGCTTTTCCGTATGGCTTATACAGACAAGAACACTGAAAAGAAAGGTCATATCTTTGTTCAGACACCGGTTAATTTCCCTGTTCAGAACTACGCCGTTCATAAGATTCCTGATGTTGATTCTCAGGTTAACAATTCTGTAATGTGTGTTATGCTCCGCGGAGCTCTTCTGCCAAGTATGATTATGTCTAAAGAAATCCAGGAATATTCTAACGATTACATCACACCATTTGCACTTTTTAAAATCAGCCGCAATGATTCTAAAAAAGAAAATGATATGGAATATGTTCTGGATCTTAAAAAATCATTCTTTAATCTTGAACAGCTTGATGGAAAAGATCTGATTTTTGCTGACCCTATGAATGCCACAGGTGGATCACTTGTTACTGTTGTAAAATATCTTCAGAGTCAGGGCGTAAAACCAAAATCAATCAAATTCTTCAATACAATTTCAACTCTCAAAGGTTCTATCCGTGTAACCCGTGCTCTTGAAAACTGTACTTGTTATACACTTTGGGTTGACCCTGTTATGAACGAAAAAGCCTATATTATGCCAGGTCTGGGAGATGCCGGCGACCGTCTTAATGGTTGCGACACAAAAGATGCTCCACGCAATATCATGCAGCTTATTGCTGATTATGGTCACAATATTTCGGCTCTTTACCGTTCACAGCTCTTCGAAATTGAAAAAACTGTACTCGGTTAATCATGCGTAAAATAACTGCTTTAGTTTTTGTTCTTTCTTCTCTTTTATTGGCATCCTGTGCTTCAAATGGAATGATTCCAGGAAAATCTGGTCTCCAGATGAAGTCAATTTACCAGGAATATATGAATCTTGGCGATGCTTATATGGAACTTAAGAAATATGATAAAGCAGTTACTTATTATGAACTTGCTTCAGAAAGAAAAGAACTTTATTGGACTGCTTGTTATAAACTTGCCCAGGTCTATCTGAAGCAGGGAAATTTTCCTTCTTCTCTGGCAAATTATCAGAAGCTTATAAAAAGGGATCCTGATAACAGCCAGTTGAAGGAATCAATTGCTTATATTTACGGACAGACCGGAGATTTTAGTTCGGCAATTCAGGTTTACGAAGAACTGGTAACTTTATATCCGGAAAGTCAGGCTTATCTTGAAAATTACATTGTTGTCCTTATTTCAGCTGAGGAAAATGAAAAGGCTTCAGAGAAGATAGACCTTCTTCTGGAACTTTTCCCTGATAATACAAAAGCTTCAAAATTTAAAGAAAAAATAACTCCGGCTGAAAAAAAAGAAGCATCGGAAGAATCTTCCGATGCTTTATCTGAATTACCAGTCGAAACTGCTGTAACTTCTGATTAAGAGTTTTCAATAAAATCCATATATTTTTCTGCATCAGCACGGAATGCAATAATAGGGCAGTCTGGTTCTTCTTCTGCATGTTCCATTGCTGCCAGTGCTTCTTTCATAAGACGGTCTGCACTTACAAGTCTGATTGTTTTTGATGTAAGACCTATGAAACATTTTCCTGGCTCTACAATTTCCATCAGTTCTGAATAAATCTGGTCTGCCATTGGAATTGCTTCATCAATATTAGAGTTTGTTTTGATACAAGCAAAACAGTTGTCTTTGTATTCGAAAATCAGATCTTTGAACTGGAAGAAGTTTACGAGTTTTTCGCAGAGCTTGTTAAGTTTTTCAGGTTCAAGACTTTCTTTATTTGTGATCTTGATAAAGAAAAGAACAACATCAAATTCAGAAGATGAAGCTCTTACAAGTTCGTTTTCAAGGCGTGGAACAAGGTATGATTCCCATCCGAATCCTGTATCAGGAGAGAAAAGCCCCTGTGGTCCGTCTTCTGAAGGCATGCAGTCATCAACAGGAAGCTCAACATTTTCAACGGCTTCTTTTTTATCTTCTTCTGCTGTCTCTTCTGAAACTGATTTTTCTTCGGCTGCCGGATCCTCTTCAACAACAGGATCTTCTTCTGATTCATTTACTTCAGAAATTTCTGTTTCTTCCTCAACTGTTACTTCAGCTTCATCTACTAATACTGAATTTTCAATATTGTCGATTACTGCATTTGCAAGTTCATCTTCTTCTGAAATATCTTCTGTTGTTTCAGTTTCAGAAGCAGTTTCTTCTTCAAATTCTTTTTCAGTTTCTGTTTCTTCATTATCTGATTCGTCGTATTCAACTTCCTCTTCAGAATCTTCTTCCTGATCATTTGCAATAATGAAAATAAGAAGAATTGTAAGGAGTGTAAAAATAAGAACGACTATGAAAGAAATTTTTGCGTAGTATGCGATAGTGGCAGGACTTAAAGTATAAACGTTTGCAGATACGTAAAGGTTTATGTCACCGGCTTTGAAAGATTTGAAGTAAAGGCGTGAAAACTTTGAATTTTCAGAAGGCTGGTCTTTGTCTCCAGGGAAAAGGAAAATTGTGTTTCCGTTGGCTTTTATGGAAATGAAGGAATAATCTTCATAAGATCCTATAGCTTCTGAAATTTTTGATGCCAGTTTTCCTGTATCAGGAGACTCAAAAGCTTTCTGGAGCTTAAAAGTCATGTTGTCGAAGGTTCTTTTTGACTCTGTATAACCTTTGCTGTTTTTAGAATAAAGGGATACTCCTGAAAAAATAATGGTTCCAAGGAAAATAATGGAAACCAGAATGGAATAAACAGTAACAAAAATCTTCTTTTTCATAAATCCGAATACCTGTTGTAATCTGATATAGCTTTTTTCAGAAGATCATTCCTGTCAGCGGCAGGATCTTTTTTTCTTAAAAAAGCCAGCAAAGGTAAAAATGCTGTAATCAGACCGTTGTTTGATGTAAAGTCATTCTCTGAAATCTGTTTGATAGAAACCGGTTTATTTGAGAACTCCTTACTTATATTTTCGATATTTTTTTTGATTACATAAACATTTTGTTTTATTGTCCATGATAAATCTTTACTATTAAGGAAGTTTTCAAAGGATTCTTTGTATGAATCCAGAACTGCAGTAGTTTTAACGGAACCTCGTGTAATAAGTTCAGTCCTGTACATGAGTTTATTGAAAGTTTTTTCTGAAGTTTCCTTTTTGTCAGAGTTTTTATTATAAAGAGGGTCCAGGTATGTCCCTTTGCAATAAGGTTTGTTTCCCGGATAAGAAAAGTCTGCTCCTATTGTTTGAATCTCTTTGAATCCGTAATAAAGGGCGAAATTTAAAGCGGCTATAGTAACACTACCGGATCCAGCGCTGAATTTTACAATATCTTGATTTTTGAAAAGGTAAGAGACTAAAGGATGTCCTGTAGAAAAGAAGAATATATCATTTCCATTTCTTCTGATTTTTCTTACGATGCCGCTTGATGAACAGAAATCAAGTAAAAAAAGAGTTTTTTTATCGATATTATGAAGGAAATGATTGCAGGAAATATTCTGTGCATCCAAAGAAATTACAGCATCACAGAAAAGCTTCTTTTTTGAACAAACCGAAAAGGCAGTATCTGTAGAAAGAACAAAATATTTTTCTCTGTTTTCTATAATCTTTTCAATTTCACGGTCTAAAGTTGGCCCAGCGGCAAGAATTGCACAGGTTTTATCTTTGGGAAGTGGAGCCAATTTTGTTTCAGTTTTTATGCTTTTTACATTTGAAAGAATGTTGTGCTGCCAGATTTTTCCAAAATGTGCTTGAACAGAATAATCTTTTGAAAGATCATCAAGAGAACGTTTTATCTCTTCAGAAATATATGAAGAATATTCAGGATTTTCGTTCAGATAGTTTGTCTGTTCGATAATTCGAAGGTTTCCGTAAAGGGCTGGAAGATAATTTTCCAGAAGGGCAGTGTAAAGTTTTTCTTTTGTAACAAGGATAATCTTTTGTTGGATTTCTTTTACACAAGGAAAACTTTTAAGGAAATCTATATCTTTTTCCGAATATTCGACGCAGAGGATCTTGAGTTCAGGGTTTGTCTGAAGGAGATTTTTTACAAGAAGACCGGATCCTAATCCCAGAACAATTATAAAGTTTTCTGTTATGTTCAGGTTTTGAATCCTTCTTTCTGCATCTTTTTCCGGATTATAGAGGGATTCTATGGTTTTTCCGCTATTGAGGACTGGAAGTTCCATTCCAGTTTTTGAAATTATTCTGTCTTTGTAAATAGTCTGCATAAGTTTTCAAGAAGCGTTTGATTTTCTTCATTCATTTTATTGAATACAGCTTCTTTTTGATTTTCGTCATTGGTGTGAAGATAATTTAGATAATCTGCAGTAAATACGTTTTTTAGCCATTCATCAGATGAAGCTGATGATTTTATATAATTTTCGATTTTATCTCTGTTGTATACAACCTGATCTGATTCAAAGACCGGTTTTTTCCCTTCAAAAGAAATGACTCTTAGATTTTCGGCTTTTAGGTCTTTGATTTCTCCAAGAGTATTGGCAGGCGTAGAAATGATTCTATACACTTTCCTGTTATGGA
Organism: Treponema sp.; assembly: GCA_024402695.1. GTDB lineage: Bacteria > Spirochaetota > Spirochaetia > Treponematales > Treponemataceae > Treponema_D. The sequence continues at coordinate 23,618 of JAKSTG010000024.1, forward strand.
ATTTCTGTTCCTTGAACCAGTCTTCATAGATTTTTAAGGACTGTTTCTGATTTGAGAATTCCTGTGTACAAATTCTTTTTTCTATTGGTTGTTTTTTATTGTCTCTACATGAGTTTTCAGTTTCAAGATTGTTTTTTTGTGTATGCTGAAAACCTTTGCATACAGAAAGATCAAGGCCTGCAAAATAAATATCACCTGATGTAAGCTGCTCTGCAAGATTCAATGCTGTTCCGGAAACTGTTCCGCATCTTAAAGCCATCATGTTTTTAATGCCGGAAGCCTTGAAAATATCACTTTCGACACCGTCGTTATATATAAGAGGAATTATTGATCTGCTTTTTATTTCTTTTGTTGGACAGTTACTTTCCACCGCAAGGGCTATTTTAGTTTTTTCCGGGATAGGAAACAGGTGTTTTTTTGCCCAGAAACCACCGTCTGTTGAAAGAACTAGGTCCGGAGTAATACCGTTTTGCACTAAGGGTCTTAAGCCTGAAGAGACAGCGATAATGAAAGGTTTCTGTTCTTTAAGAAATGGAATTGATTCCTTAAGGCTTGGCCCTGAAGCACATACAACAACTGGACAGTTTCCCTTTTCTTTTAAAATAGATATCTGCCTTATGTTTGTAGCAAGTTTTACGGAGTTTTTAATCCACCGTTTTTCAAAGAAAGATCTGGTTCTTAAAATAGAATGACATTTTTCAATAAGATTTTTGAAACTTTTTAAAAGTTCCATAGTTTCATCCGGGAATATTTTAGCGGCCGGTTCCCATACTGCAATAAAGGAATAGGCCAGGGTGTTTTCTCCGAAGGTGCTGTAAACTTTATCCCATAAAGACAAGGAAGTTGTGAAATCTTCGTAATAGAAGGCATAATCAAATAAACTGTCGTATTTTTTGAAGTCCTTGCAGAATCTGATTGCACAAAGCTTTGTTTCAGGAAAAATTTCCCGTAATTTTTCGGATTGATAAGATAACCCGGGTTCTATTAAGAATAATATATCTGGTTTGAAAGGTGTCTTTAAAGTTTGCGCAAATCTTTCGCTTTCTTTAATGGGAGAATACGAGGAGTGTAAAAAAAGTGAATTTATTTTACAGGTGAGCTGACCGTCTTTAGCGTTTAAATACTCAATTTGCTTCTGCATAGCAAATCATTCCTGCATTTTCTTTGTATAAAGGTTTAAGAACAGAAACGATAAATGCTTTGAGAGTTTCTTCAGTAAGCTTTGATGGAGTGTTTACGAATACGGTAAACTCTTTGTTTTCGGAAACTGTAAGGCTGTTTGGAGCATCAAGAAGATTTTCAAGAGTAAAACAGGTTTCTGTGTAAACTGCATTTTCTACAAAAGTTCTGATTTCTCCGTTAAGCTGCTGCATAAGGCCATTTAAGGCTTCAATTACATTAAAATGAACATTTACAGTGCTTTCGGAATTTTCTGATTTATAGGTTTTCTTAACAAATTCATCAGATTTAATGAATTCCTGAGAAATTGTAGTCAGAAGGGTATAATCCAGAGGAGCATCATTAAAAGCCAGAAGAAGTATTCTGTTTCCGTTTTTGAAAACCTGAGCAAAGTTTATCTCAGATTTCATCTTTTCTGAAAAGAACTGAAGGATTGTGTTCAGATTGTTGTCTTCTCTAGAGAAGGTGCTCCAGGTGTTGTCAGTTACAGTACCTTCCCAGAAATCGCTTGTAGAGAGAGACTGGAGAATTGTATCTCCATCAAGGCCTTTTGAAGCGGATGCCACGAAAAAATTACCGCTTTTGCGGAAAACACAAACGTGAGGAAGAGAATATTTATTTGCTAAGTCAAAAAAAGAAAGCGGGATTTCTGCAGGAGTTTCGATTCCTGCAGAAATTCTACTGAGTAAACCCATTTTTAAGCTTCCAGTCCAAGTTCTGTAAAGAGTTTTTTGTATGTTGCAAATTCTTCAGATTTTGCAAATTCTACAATTTTTTCTTCTGGGAGGTTTTCAAGCAGCTGATCCATATAGAGCAGAACAGATTTAATGTCCTTTTTAAGTTCTGCGTCTGCTGTAGATTCAGGTTCTGTTTCTACAGGGGCTACAGCAACTTCTTCTTCAGAAACTGCAGTTTCAACAATTTCTTCTTCCACAGGAACTTCTTCAACAATTTCTGTTTCTTCGATAACTGGTTCTTCTTCAGTTACTGGAGTTTCTGCAAGGAATCCTTCTTCGGCTGCAGGTTCATCCATTGTGAAGAAGTCTACAGAAGGGAAGTCATCTTCTACAGTTTCTTCTACAACAGGTTCTTCTTCTGTAACTTCTACAGTTTCTTCTACTACAGGATCTTCTTCTGTATCTTCTACAGTTTCTTCAACAACTGGTTCTTCTTCTGTTACTTCAACAGTTTCTTCAGGTTCAGCTTCAATAATTTCATCGAGAGTTTCTTCTTCGCTCAGGTAATCCAGGTTTGAATCAGTAAGTGATTCTTCTACCGGCTGTTCACCATTCATGAATTCTTCAAAGTCTTCAACTGGAGCTGTATCTTCTTCTGTAGTATCAACAACAGAGTTCATGAAATCATCGTTTGATGATTCAACCAGAATGCTGTCAATATCGTCTGTTTTTGTGATTGAGATTTCGTCTGGAAGATCTTCAGAAGTTTCTTCTGTTTCATCGAAGTTCATGTCATCGAAATCATCAAGGTTTGGTTCTTCCAGGGCTTCTTCAGAATCTTCGATTACTGTTTCCTCAATGAAATTGTCTGTTTCTGAAACTTCATCTTCTGATTCATCGATAGCACCAAAGATGTCATCTTCTACAGTTTCTGTTGGAACCGGTTCAATATCGATTTCTTCTGGAATATCATCAAGTTCTTCTTCGAGGATTGATTCTTCGGAAATGTCTTCAATGATTTCTTCTTCAACAGGTTCTTCTGTTGTTTCAGAAGCTTCGCTCAGTTCAACTCCGCTGAGCATGTTATCAAGTTCGTCACCTGAAAGGGCAATTGTGTCATCACCATCTGTATCATCGAAGAATCCAAGTGAATCATCTTCTGTTGTTTCAGGGATTTCAATTTCGTCTTCTTCAATTACAGGTTCTTCAACAGCAGTTTCTTCGATAACTGGTTCTTCTGCCACAGTTTCTTCAATTACTTCTTCTTCGATAACTGGTTCTTCAACTGCTGTTTCTTCGATTACAGGTTCTTCTACTACAGATTCCTCGATTACTTCTTCTTCAATAACAGGTTCTTCTGTTGATTCGCTGAGTTCTACAGTGTTGAGCATGTTGTCCAGTTCATCACCTGAAAGAGCGATTGTGTCATCTCCGTCAGTGTCATCAAAGAAACCGGAACTTTCTTCTGCTGTTGCTTCAGGAATAATTCCTTCTTCCACAACAGGTTCGTTTTTCTGGCTCTGAATCTGTTCAAGATTTGTTTTAAGGGCATCGATTTCTGCTTTCATTCCAGAAAGTTCTGAAATAATCTGCTGGAGAAGGGCAGTGTTTTCATTAGACTGAGCTACAGGCTGAACAACAGCTTCTGCAACAGGAGCTTCCTGAACTACAGGTTCTTCAACAAGAGTTTCTTCTGGAACTTCTGTTTCAGCAGCATCTTTTACTTCTTCTACAATTGGAGCAGATGCCATTTTTTCATCAGAAACACAAAGGTCGAAGTCAACAACCTTGTCTTTCATTTTTGATTCTTCAACGTTCTGTGTAATAGGTGTTTCTTCAGCGTCGGCATCGATACCGAAGTCTGACAGATCAATTTCTTCTGTGTCACCGAATACTTCTGTTGAGTGTGTAGCACCGTCATGAACAAAGCTGTCTGCATCGTCTGCAACAAAGTCGTCTTCTGTATCAAAAGTTTCGTCTGTCTGAATGTTATCTTCTGTTTCGATTGATTCAACAGATGAATCAAAAGAAATATCCATTTCGAGAGGTTTTTCGTCTACGATTTCTTCCTGCTGAGGTTTTACTTCTGGTGCAGGACCTGTTGTAAAGTCTCCACCGTCAAGGAAGTCATCAAGTGAAAGTTCACCGTCAGAGAACTCGTCGAGTGAAACGGTTTCTTCACCTGGTGCAAAACCGTTGTTTCCGCTGGCTACTGATTCATCAGAGAATCCTTCGTCCATAAACTCGTCGAGAGAGATTTCACCGTCTTCTTCAGGGAGTTCAAAGTCAGAAACATCAATTTCTTCTATTGAATCAGCTTCTTCAACTTCATCAAGTGCTTCAGGAGCTTCTTCGATTTCTAAATCATCCAATAAAAGATCGTCTGTTGCTTCTTCAACTGGTTCTTCAGCAACTTCACCGATTTCTGTATCAAAATCAGAAAGGTCCAGGTCTTCGGCTGCCATGTCCGGAATATCGAAGATATCGGAATCAAGACTATCTGTAACTGGATCTTCAGTTGTGCCGGGACGTTTAACCCATACGCCGTAACTGTCGAGTTCTGCTGTGTTGTCTGTAGAATCACTCATATTTATTCCCCTCAAATAAGGTAAAAAGTTTATTACTTTATAAGTATCGGCATTTTTCTCTAAAAACTATAACACCAATATTACCTATATCTAGAAATATTTATTTTAATTATACCATACATTTTAAATTCAGAAAACTTGATTTTTTTCCGATAATGAAGTGATTATGATTCACTTAAAGTTGCTGGCATCGGCCTTGGCGGGAACTGTAGTATACGTTGCAGTCTCTGTTTTTGCCGGGCAGAATGGTATAAACAGTTATAAACAGTTAGAAAATCAAAAAAGAGAAATCTCAAAGCAGGCGGCAAAGATCCAGAACATCAATGATGAGCTGGTGCTTGAAAAAAATGCCCTTTCAAATGATAAAGACGTGATTGCGGCTTATGCACGTAAGTTGGATTATGTAAAAGACGGAGAAACTCTTGTAAAAATTACAGGACTTAAACCTTTTGAAAGAACTTTATATGATACAGGTTCTGTTCTTAAACGTACTGAAATCACTTATATCCCGGATGATATCTGTAAGGTACTTGGGGTAGTCTTCTTCTTTATGACAATGCTTCTTTTCCTTTTCATCGACTTGAGTAACGGAAAAAATCCTTTTGTGAAAAAAAAGAAAACTAATGTAATAACAGGAATACCGATTTATGGTGGTAAACAAATCTGATATAACCAGTATTCAGAAAACAGCCGAAATCCTCAATCATGGGGGAGTTGTAATCCTTCCAACCGATACTGTATACGGTTTTTCTGCCAAATCAGATATATCTGAAGCCGAAATCAGAATCAGAAAAATCAAAGGTCGTTCCGAAACAAAGCCTTTTATTCACCTTATCTCAAAACCTGAAGATATTCTTAATTATACAGACGACAAAATTCCGGAAAATCTCCTTATGAAATGGCCGGGACCTTTGACTATTATTGTAAATGACAAAAAAATCCCTGGCATAACAACTGCTTTCCGCTGTCCTGGTGATGAATGGCTCCGTAAAATCATTGCCCTTTGTGAATCACCCCTTTATTCAACAAGCGTAAACCGTAGTGGAAGCCCTGTAATTCAGACATTAAGAGGGATTTTAAATGAATTTGAAAGCGAAGTTGACCTGATTGTAAACGGTGGAGACACTGTTGATGCGCTTCCTTCGACAATTGTAGAAATTGAAAATGGAGAAGTGAAAGTTATCAGGGAAGGGGCTTTGAAGCTCTAGAGCTTTCTGCTCCACTTAACATCAATATTTCCGCTCTGAATTGAATCACCGTCCGCAAGGAGGGTGTTTTTTATGCCTTCAAGAGTATTGTCTGCAGTCATCTGCAGTTTCCAGGTTATTGGTTCCGCAGTAAGAGCAGCTTCAAGAGCCTGCTGGCGTGGAAGGTCAGGGAAGAAAGAGGCGTTTGCCTTTCCTGTCTGAGAAATAATGATGGTAGAGCCTTCGATTTTAATGCTGATATTCATAGAGGCGCCGTTTTTGAAGATTACGAAACCGCGTCCACCACGCATAATCAGGATTTTTTCGATATTCTGTTCTCCCTGCCAGGTTCCGGCAAGGTTTTCTGTTGAGGCTTTGATTGTAGGAGTAAAGGATGGTTCTGGAATGGAAGAACTTTCTTCTTCTTTTGCAGGACCCGATTTGTGATTCTGAATTAAAGAAATGAAAGATTCTTTTAATTCCTGTTTTCCTTCCATAAGAATCTTGTAATATGAGTCGAACTCTTTTGTAGAAGTCAGCTCAGAATCACTGTTTTTATTGTAGATATGCATTGTGGCAAGCCACTTTGAGGATTCCGGCTTTTTAGAGATTACTGTATAGAAAGAAAGGTTTGAATTAGAGAAAAGATCCTTTTCCGGGATTGTGTTGTTAGGAATTGCGTCTCTTTTATCGGAAACTGAAAAGTTCTTGATTTCACACAGCTGAGTGTAATAGAGGTCGCTTGTCATTTCGGCCATGTTCTTGTCCAGGTCTTCTGAAGAGACTCCGTAGAAGTCGATAGACCAGTTAGATTCGCCGAAAAGACAGCAAAGATTGAGGAAGAAAATGAATGTCAGGAAAATGAATCCTTTTTTCATTAACCACGCATCTCCTTGGCAATTTCCCTTTGGGTTTCTCTCTGAAGGTCACGGTCTTTAATTGTATCCCGCTTATCAAAGAGTTTTTTACCTTTACAAACTCCCAGAGTCATCTTTACACGCCCGTTTTTAAGGTAAATATCCAGAGGAATAAGGGTATATCCTTTTTCCTCTACCTTCCGGGAAATCCTTTTGATTTCTTCTTTGTGAAGAAGAAGCTTTTTTGGTCTTTCCGGATCATGGTTAAAAACGGAAGAGTAAGAGTACTCTGATATATGAAAGTTACGAACCCAAACTTCGTTACGTTTTATTTCAGCAAAACCGTCAGGGAATGAAACTGCGCCTGTCTTAACGGATTTGACTTCAGTTCCCTGAAGTTCTATTCCGCATTCGTAGGATTCTTCTACGAAGTAATTGAAACGGGCTTTTCTGTTATCAGCAATTATTTTTCGTCCTTCTGACATAAAGTATAGTATAAAACAATAAGGATTAACTATCAAGGTTTGTTAAAATAGCGTCTTCGTGGTATTCTTCTATTATTGTGGAAACTAGAAAAGTATTTTTAGGCGGTGCAGGTGTTACCAGACGTATTTCAATTGGTGGAGATTCACCTGTAAGCCTCCAGACAATGTGGAAAGATACCATTGTCGATGTAAAAGATAATGACGAAAAACTTGAAAATATTGTAAAAGAACTGGCCTCTCTGTCGATGCTTGGCTGTGACATTGTCCGCTTTGCAGTCCCAGATATCGAAAGTGCCCAATCTTTGTGCAGAATCGCAGAAAAGACAGAAATGCCTCTTGTTGCTGATATTCACTTTGATTACAGACTTGCACTGGAATGTCTTAAAGGAAATGTTGCCGCAATCCGTATTAACCCGGGAAATATTGGCAGCGTGGAAAACACTAAGAAGGTTGTTGAAGCCTGCCGTGACAAAGGAGCTGCAATCCGTATTGGAATCAACTCCGGAAGCCTTCCTAAAGATCTTCAGGCCCTTGTAGCTGAAGGGAAAATCACCCGAGCACAGGCCATCTGTGAAACTGCAGTAAGGGAAGCTGAAGTTTTTGATTCCCTGAACTTTGATCAGGTGGTTGTCAGCATGAAATCTTCTTCTGTAGAAGAAACTATAGAATCAAATCGTTTCTTTGCAGGAAAATATGATATTCCTCTTCATTTGGGCGTTACAGAAGCAGGACCTTTGATTGGTGGAATTGTAAAAAGTTCCATTGCTTTCCATACTTTGCTTACTGAAGGAATCGGAAACACTATCAGAGTAAGTCTTTCTGATAAGGTAGAAAACGAAGTTATTGCCGGTCTTGAAATCCTTAAAGAATCGGGAAAAAGAAGTGGTGGTGTAAAAATCGTTTCCTGCCCAAGATGCGGCAGACTGGGTTTTGATGTTCACGGTTTTGTTGACCGCTGGCAGAAGGAACTCCTTTCAATGAAAAAAGACATAACTGTAGCTGTTATGGGGTGTGTAGTAAACGGACCTGGAGAAGGAAAACATGCGGATCTTGGTATTGCAGGAGCCGGAAATAAGGTAATAATCTTCAAAAAAGGTAAAATAATCCAAACAATAGACGAAAAAGATGCCGATAATGCATTCAGAGAAGAATTGAATAATTTATGAAAAAGATCTTATTTGCATTTTTAATTTCCCTTTTGTTTGTACAGACAATTTCGGCTGTAAGCATGAAAGAGGATGCCGATGTATTTACATATAACGACGCCCTTGAAGCTTTCAGCAATAAAAACTATGGCCGTTCCCTGAAACTCTGTGAAGATGCTGTTCTTCAGCGTAAACAGAAAATGCTCGCACAGATCAAAGTGATCGAGGATGCTGTTGAGCCATTGGAAGTTAAAAAGGCTGGTGATCGATTGACTGATGTTAAAGCAGTTCTTCTTAGCCGTGATGAATATGAAGCTGTAAGACTTATTGAATTTTATGAAAGAAAAAAAGGTGAAGATTTCTTTGAGAATTCATTGAACAAAGTTCTGTTGTATCTTGAATCTATTATTGTATATCCTGAAGCCCAGAAACTTATGGGGGATGTTTACAAGATTGAAGGTGAATATGAATTCGCAGAACTCTATTACCGTGAAGCTTTGAAAAATGCACAGGTTCTTGATGTTCCTGACGAAAAATATGACATTCTTTACCTTTTGGCCGAAATAAGTGCCCTTGAAAACCGCCAGGAGGAACTTGAAGTAAGACTTCTTTCAATTCTTGCTGATGATAAAGTTTATGGGGACAGAGCTTTTGTAAGATCTATGACCCGTACAATTCGCCAGAACAAGAAGGATTCTCTTAATAAATACATTAATCTGTATCGTTCTGAAAGCTATTACATGATGAAAGCTTATTCACAGCTTGCAGAATATTATCTTGATGTAGAAGATTTGGAAAAAGCCCTTACTTTTTCAGGCCTTCATGTAATCACAGGTCTTACAAAAATCATTTCAATAATCGAAAAAAGAAATATCAATTTTGAATACAAAGGCCTTGAATCGGTTTTATTTGAATGTTCTCTTTATCCGAATCTTGTTCAATGGGGAACTGATAATGAACTTTGGAAAGGTTTCTACGATTTCGCAGTCATTGCAAGAAAGAATGACTGCTATCTCTTTGCAAACAGCCTTCTGAATGTTCTTGCAGAATATTGTCCTGAAGAATACTACAGAAAGGCTTCAGTTCTTTTACTTAAATAATCTTTTATTAGTAATGAGTTCCAAGACCGATCAGAATTTCAAATGATCGGCAGCTTGTGTTTCTCCATGAATTATCAAGAAGTTCACCGTAAAGCTTTCTTCCTACATCAATTCCAAGACTTGCTCTGATTACATAGCTTGACCATTTTTCAGGGAAAATAAGAACTTCAAGTCCGGCTCCGTAGAATCCGTCTTTAGGGTTGAAGGCTCTTCTGTATCCATGGTTTTCTTCGGTTGTCTGAATCAGAGCCAGGTCGATAAATGGAGCTGCTTGAACTTCAAAGTTCAGCTTCTTTGTGAATCCGATTTTCTTTGTGATCGGGAAGTTCGCCCAATCGGTGGTCAGGATTTTTACAGGGAGATCCAGATTCAGAATGAAAGCTGCAGGAGTTTCAGCCTGGTAGTTTCCAAGATTTCCTAAACGGTTGTCGATTACACCACGAATTGAATCATCAACTTTACGTGAACCGTAGCTGAGTTTTCCCGAAGGATACCAGAAGAACTGGCTTCTGTAATAAAGTGCTATATAGTCAGAAGGGATAAATCCCATTACATCGGCAGAAACGCAGAAAGAAAGAGGATTAACATCTTCTACAAAAATCGAAGCAGTGTTATATGCAAAGGAAACTGAGAACTTATCCGACATTCCGCTTCTGAAATTTCCTATCCAGTTTGCACGTCCAAAAGTGAAATCATTACCCATTTCAAGTTCAGGTCCCTGGAGCTTTTTGTTTTTGATTCCGGATGCACCGTTTCTTTTGAATGGGTCCCAGTTATAGGTAGCAGACACATAAGGTGAAACAGTGATGTTTCCAAGTTCAGGATCTGTATGAAGAATTACAGGGTAGAGGAAGGCACCGTATTCCTTGAAGAAAGTTTCATCTGAAGAAAGTCTGTAATCAAAATCCCTTATGAAACTCTGTTTAAATACAAAAGTGGCTGTTGTGTTTCTCTGTAAGAAATTGTTGAAAACTGGTTTTTCCAATTTTACGCCTGAAGAAAGGTTCCATTCCGGAGAGTTTTCACCCCAAGTATAGGAAATTGTATAATCATTTATGAGAGAAATCTGGAGTCCGTCTTCTCTTGGGGCAAATGGATAATCAAAGGAGAAGGAAATCTCAGGTTCAAATACCTGGAAAGGTTTACCAGAACTGTCCGGTTCAAACTGGAAATCAAAAGAAGTGTTCAGGACATTCATTGTTCCAAGGAAGTTTGTGTCTTTTGCCTTAAGTTTAAGTGTAAGTCCGTTTGAAGAAGAATATTTGAAATAAGGCAGACAAAGGAAATGGTAGTTGTCTGCAACTGAAATAAGAAGTGAAACCGGTGTGGGGCCTTCTGAATCAGGGGATTTGTAAGAGTATTCAACGTTTGAAACGCCGAAACAACGGGTGTTTATAAGGTCCTGTTTTAAAGTATCTATATATTCAATAAAATCTTCTTCTGTTTCAAATACAGTGTTTTTATCTACAGGGACAGTTCTTTCCAGGGCATTCTGTCTGGTGATTCCTGTAATTTTATAATCGATTGATTCAATTTTATAAGAAGATGCAAAAAGTGCTGAGGAAATTAAAAAGAAACAACAGCCGGCTGCATTCTTTAAAAACATTTTATTCATAAAATGCATTATGGCATAAATAGAGAAAAATAACCACTTTTAATTGGAGATTTTACAAGGCTTTGGGAAAAATTAAGAGATTTTCTCTAAATTAGTATGCGCCTTTTCCAGCAAGAACAACCCAGACTGTTTTAATGAGAATCCAGATATCCAGCCAGATAGACCAGTTCTGGATGTAGTAAGTGTCAAAGGTGATTCTTTCTTCGTATCCTGTATCACTTCGTCCGGAAACCTGCCACATACCGGTAAGACCTGGAGTTACAGAAAGAACGAAGTCTTTGCTTTCGCCGTATTTGTCCAGTTCCCCGAAGGTAACAGGACGTGGACCAACAATACTCATTTCACCTGTAAGGATATTTACAAGCTGTGGAAGTTCATCAAGACTTGTTTTGCGGAGAATCTTTCCGAACTTTGTAACACGAGGGTCGTCGGTAAACTTTCTGTCTTTCTCCCATTCTGCACGGCGTACAGGATCTGTTGCAAGAATTTTTTCCAGCTGTTCCTGTGAGTCAATACCCATTGTGCGGAACTTCCAGCATTTGAATTCTTTTCCGTTTTTACCTGCACGTTTATGTCCATAGAAAACTGGACCTTTTGAAGTAAGTTTTACAAGGACTCCAAGGATAAGGAAAACAGGGATAAGTATAGGTGATAAAACCAGGATAATAAGAACATCAAGAAGTCTTTTAAGGAACAGGTTGAATCTGAATGTAAGGTTGTGTGTAGAAGCAAAACCGATGATACCTGCAATATCCTTGATGTGCTGAGTTGAAGAACTTGCACCTGGATTTTTCTTTACCTGAATTGTGTAGCGGTAACTTGATGTTACTCGGCTAACGTCTGATTTGTAATCACAGAGAACAGCAACCTTAATGTTTTCCTTATGAAGAAGTTCTTCAGCAGGTGAGTTTGGAGGAAAAACAGGAATGTCATTGAAGAATTCATTTTCGGCTGTACAGTGATCATTGATGATTGCACATGGATGGTATCCGAAACTTCTGTTTTTCTTAAGACGTCTGATGATTGTATCAGCTGAGTCCCCGGTACAGTAAATTACACATGGAACTCCCCAGAACCGGAATCTTGCAAAAACATGACGAACCAATTCGCGCATTGCAGGAAGCATAAGGGTCGAAATAGGAATTGCAAGAAGCAGAGCAATTGAGAGACGAAGTTCATCTGAGTAAGTTATAAGGTAATCCTGTGTGTAGGCCAACTTTGAAGAGGTCGGAACGAAAAGGGTAAATACGATTCCGGCAAAACAGAAGAAAGTTCCGAGGAAGAATTTCTTTACTTCTTCAGCAGGAGAAACCATGATTCCAGGATAAAGTCCAACTCCTGCAAAAACTATGATTGCAGGCGGAATATATATTGAATAATAAGAGAAGGAACTGAAGTTAAGTGTATTCTGTGGACCGTCAAAAAGGTTTACCAGAAAAAATGAAATTCCAATTGAAAGGAATAAGGCTACTGCGTCAAATACCCCGATTATCAATCCTGAACAAAAAGAACTGGTATGAGGATATTGCTTTTCCAACTGTGTTTTTAATTCTTCGTTTGTCATCGCTTTCTAAACTCTTTACCCTTTCAATTGGTTACATTTTCATTGTCGAAACTAAATTTCAACTCCGCGCTTGTTTACTTTTTCTGTAACGTAAGCAACAAAATCTTCGATCTTCATTGTTTTCTGTTCAAGCCCACTTGACTGACGGAAACGAACTGTAACGGTTCTTTCGTTCTTTTCGTTTTCACCAACAACGAGGATGTAAGGTGTTTTGTGTTCCTTTGTAATAACTTTGATCTTCTGACGCATGTTTTCATCTGAAAGGTATGCGTTAGAACGGATGTCGTTTGCAACCAGAATTTCATTTACTTCTTTTGCATAATCAACGAAGTCATTTCCTACAGGAACAACTGCTGCCTGTTCAAATGCCAGCCATGTAGGGAAGGCACCTGCGAAGTTTTCAATAAGGATTCCGAGGAAGCGTTCGAAACTTCCCAGGATTGCACGGTGGAGCATAACAGGGTGGTGCTTTTCGTTGTCTGCACCAATGTATGTTGCATCCAGACGTTCTGCACTAGGAAGCTGGAAGTCAGCCTGGATTGTACCACACTGCCATTCACGTCCAAGGCAGTCGTAAAGCTTGAATTCAAGTTTTGGACCGTAGAATGCACCTTCACCAGGCTGGAGTTCGAATGTGAGTCCTGCATCATGACAAGCATCTGCAAGGGCTTTTTCGGCTCTTTCCCAAGTTGCCAGGTCACCAACGTGGTCTTCCGGCATTGTAGAGAATTTAACAACCAGATCATCAAATCCGAAATCATGGTAAACAGCTTTCAGAAGTTTACAGAATTTTGCAACTTCAGCGCCTACCTGTTCTTCTGTACAAAGAATATGTGCATCGTCCTGAACGAATCCGCGAACACGCATTACACCGTGAAGTGTTCCTGAAGGTTCGTTACGAACGTCGTGTCCGAATTCAGCAAGGCGCAGAGGGAGGTCTTTGTATGAGCGCTGGCGGCTTTTGAAGATTTCAAGAGCACCAGGACAGTTCATTGGTTTGATGGCGAACATGCGTTTTTCTGATTCTGTAATGAACATGTTCTGCTGGTAGTGTCCCCAGTGACCTGATCTTTCCCAAAGTGTGCGAGGCATGATTGCAGGAGTATTAACTTCAAGATATCCATCGCGGCGAACCATCTTGCGCATGTAATCCTGCATTGTTGTGTAAATTGTCCATCCGTTAGGGTGCCAGAAAATCTGTCCTGGATCTTCAGGGTCCAGGTGGAAAAGATCCATTTCCTGTCCAAGCTTACGGTGGTCACGTTTTTCTGCTTCAGCGATCATTGTAAGATAATCTTTAAGATCGTTAGGTTTAGCGAAACAGAGGGCATAAATACGGGTAAGCATTGTTTTGCTTGAGTCTCCGCGCCAGTAAGCACCGGCGATCTTTTCAAGCTTAAATGCCTGTCCGTTGATTTCCTTTGTGTTTGCAACGTGAGGTCCGCGACACAGGTCCAGATAACCGTCCTGTTCGTATGTTGTAATCTTTTCGCCGTCAGGCAGGTCGTTGATAAGTTCAACCTTGTAAGGCTGGTCAGCGAAGAGTTTCAGAGCTTCTTCTTTAGTGACTTCCTTGCATACGAAATCGTGGTTTCCTGCAAGGATTTTTCTCATTTCTTTTTCGATTGCGCCAAAATCTGAATCTGAGATTTTTACTTCACCGAAATCGAAGTCATAGTAAAATCCGGTATCAATAGCAGGACCAATTGCGATTTTTGTGTTTGGATACAGGTGCAGAACTGCTTCTGCCATTACGTGTGCACAACTGTGGCGCACGATCTGTAAATTTTCGTCCAATGCCATAATGATTCCTTCCTTTTTATATAAATAAAGTTATTCTATTATAATGATTTGTAACTTTTCATACAATGTTTTTCTATTAGAGTAGAAATTGAATTATTAGAGTAAATAAAAATAAATAGACAATTAAGTAAATAAGTGTTACAATTTACTTAAATTTACTTAAACTAGGAGGCCGTAATGAAAAAAATAATTTCAGCTCTTGCAGTACTTTTATTGGGAATCAGTCTTTTTGCTGCTCCAAAATCAAAAGAAGCACAGCAGGTTATGGATTTCCTGAAATCGGTTTATGGGAAACAGACTGTATCCGGACAGATGGATTTGACCTGGAATGATAGCGTTGATATGGCTAAAAGAATTTATAAGGATACAGGAACTTATCCTGTTCTTATGGGTTATGACTTTTTGAATTACACAGCCCGCCAGGGAGATGGACTTAATCAGACTCAGGAAGCCATTAAATGGTGGAAAGGGGAATATGATTATGATAGATCTTATTCCGGATTCAAAGGTGGTCTTGTTACCTTTACCTGGCATTGGCGTGCCGGTCGCGAAAAGGAATTTTATTCGAACAGAACAAAATTCCGTATTCCATATGCAGATGGAAAACTTAATGAAGAAGCTGCTGAATTTTCTCAGCTGAAAAGAAACCTTGATTCTATCGCAAAACAGCTTCAGATTTTGAAAGACGAAGGAGTTCCTGTTCTTTGGAGACCTCTCCATGAAGCCAGCGGAAAATGGTTCTGGTGGGGGGCAAGTGGTCCGGAAGCTTACAAGGCTTTGTATCGCTATATGTATACTTATTACACAGAAGAAAAAGGCCTTGATAATCTTATTTGGGTATGGAACGGTCAGGGAAAAGAATGGTATCCCGGAGACGAATATGTTGATATTACCGGTGAAGACATTTACGCCAACGACCATGAATCCCAAAAGAAGAAGTTCCTTGAATGTAAGGCTTCTTCAAAAGGAAAGAAAATGGTTGCCCTTACAGAATGCGGCCGAATTCCTGATCCTGTAAAAGCCTATGAAGATGATGCAACATGGCTTTATTTCATGGTTTGGAATGATAAAACTGCAGACGGAAATTTTACAGCTGAGGATTTCTGGTCAAGCGAAAAAGTGAATGCGCTTGATTTCAGAAAAGAAGTTTATGCTTCTGATAAAATCCTTACTCTAGATGAAGTAAAACCTGGTGATTATAAATAAAGAAATACTTAAAAAACAGTCGTTTTTCTTGACGACTGTTTTTTTTATCAGTATATTTCATATATCTATGGGGATGCCCCGGTTTCGACGGAATTGGGAATGCATTTACTGCAAGTGAGGGTGAAGGTCCTCTAAACTGACAAAAAAATAACTGCAAAACGTAGAGAAGAAGAAGAATCTTCTGTTGAACAGTTCGCTCTCGCAGCTTAGTCTGCTTAGCGCGGAACTATCGGGATGCTGTTCCTAATGCCGGTAAGTTCTGTCACAGACAGGGACTTGGTTAACGATGTGTCTGGTCTTCGTTAACGACCTTTAATCAGAATAAGGAGGCGACGCTTGTAATGCTGCTACCGGCTCCCGACAACTACCTCGCATTACTAAACTTGTAGACGTATCTGGATTACTTTTTCGGACGCGGGTTCAATTCCCGCCATCTCCATAATAAAGGCTGTTCGTAAGAACAGCTTTTTTTATTATATTTGTTAGTATAATGGAAAATGCGTCCGAAATAGTTTACTTTTGAGGATGGTCCCTTATTGAAAATAAGGGACGCGGAGTGAACGCCGACCAAAGGGAGGTGGAGCCGCCAAGGATGGCGGCGGAAGTGAACGGAGATGGGGGTGAAGGAGAAAACAGGAGGTTTTCGACAGAACCCCGGTTCAATTCCCGCCATCTCCATAATAAAGGCTGTTCGTAAGAACAGCTTTTTTTATTAGAATAGACTTTTTATTTGAACTGTTATTTTTTTTTATAGTTTAGTCCAAAAAAAAAGACTTCGTTTTCACGAAGTCTTTTTCAATTTAACTGGATTTTTACTTATTCGCCGTCTCTGTTAAGAGATGTGTGTTTAGCCTGGTATTTCTTAAGCATAGCAACTGCATTTTTCTTTCCGTTGTAAACGAAACCACCGTTCCAGTATTCGAGAGCAGCGAAAAGGGCGTTACCACCGTCCTGGCTGTCTGATTCCTTTGTGCGGAATGAAACGTAGTTTGCCAGTTCCATGAAGTCGTTCTTGTGGAGACAGTCCAGACGTTTTCTGTTGAAGTCATTCCATTTTTCAAGATCTGTAAAGCCTTCTCCTTCGTCCTGTACAATAATGTGTGCATGTGTAGGGCTGAATGAGTACCAAACTGTAACTTTTTTGTTGATATCACAGTGGTTTCCGTGTTTTACAGCATTTTTGATAACTTCTGAAATCTGCTGTTCAAGAAGGTTCAGTTCCTTGATTTCTGTTGGAGCTGACTGAACGATAAGAAGTGTGAAGTATCTGATCTGTCTGAAGTCAGAAGGAAATTCCTTCTTGAGCATATTTGTTTTGTCGAAGAGCGGGTCGTTCTCATCAGAGCGAAGTTCTTTGAATTCCTGTTCCATATTTAATTCCTGTAAAATCTAATCAATTATACTTTTGTATGGTCTATTCTTTTACCATAAGAAGGCCTTCTTCAACGCTGTTTGCGATTGGGAAGTAGCCCATGAGTTTTGTAAGTTCAATAACCTTTTTTACTGATCCATGGATATTTGAAATGGCCAGTTTCAGATTCATCTTTTTGATAGTAGAACAAATGTAGATGAGAGCACCGATTCCAGACGAGTCGATGTAGTCTACCTGTTCAAGATTGATAACGAAATTTTTAACGTTCTTTTCAAGCATTTTCATTACAAGTTCTTTGAGCTTGTATGAGTTGTAAAGATCCATTTCGCCATTTACGTCAATGATGTAGACATCACCATTCTTGCGTATTTTCAGTTCCATAAAGAAGCTCCTTATCCTATTTTATGTTTAGCTCTTAGTCGACTTTAATTACAAGCATACTTGTATCGTCGAACTGCTGGTTTGATCCAATGTATTTTTTCAAATCGTCTTTTACGCGGTTTGAAATTGTTTTTGCATTCTCATGAGCATGAGAAGAAATAACCTTTTCCAATTTTTTAGACGAGTATTGTACACCATTTTCGTCCAGTGATTCAATTACACCGTCTGTACAGGCAACCAGGATGTCTCCGCTTGAAAGCTGAAGATCGATGTCGCTGTACTGGCTGTCTTTTTCTACACCCATAGGTTCTGTCATCATTGAAATCTGCTTTACAGATTTGTCTGCGGCAGAGTAGAGAAGTACAGTATTGTTACCACAAGTTGCAATCTGAGCCTGTTTTGTAAGGCTGTTGTAGTTGATCAGAGCAACACTTGCGAAGTGGTCAATTTTCATTGTTTCGTTACAGATACCTCTGTTTGCCCAGGCCAGAATTGTGGCTGCAGACTGAGGTGTATTAACGATAAGTCTCAGAATAGAACGAATCATAAGCATGATTGTCAGAGAGTTCATGCCTTTTCCTGCTACGTCACCAACAATGAAAGAAATGCGGTCTTTGCGTGAAACTACTACATCGTAGAAGTCACCACAAACATTTTCTGCAGTTGATGTGAAACATCCGATGCCAAGTCCTGAAATAACAGGGAGCTTTGCAGGAAGAAGTTCTTTCTGGATTTTTGTAGCAATATCGCCACCCTGTGTAAGCTTTTTGTGTTCTGCGAAGTTCAGGAAGCTGTAGAGAGGTTTCATAGCTGTTGCAGTAGCATCTGTAAGGATAACTGCTGTTTCCAGATCTTTTTCTGTGAATTTTGCTTTGTCTGGGTCTCTTGAAAGAGCGATGATTCCGGCAACCCCTTCCTGCTGTTTGATAGGAACAAAAATGTAGCTACCACATTTAAGGAATTCTTCAGGTCCGTTCTGGTAAACGCGTGGGTCTTTTACAGAGTCTGTAATAAGAACTGCTTCACCGGCAGAGGCGATTTCACCAAAAATATTTTCCTGAAGAGGGAACTGTGCAAAGCGGAGGTTTGTTTCAACGCGAAGAGGCTTGTGCGGTAAGTCATCAGGAAGTTTATATGGAGGAGGGAAAGTTCCCTTGAAAGATTTTACGGCAAGAAGATTGTCGAAGTCGTCAGCCATCAGGATGATACAACCGTCAGCCTGAACTCTTTCAGCAATAAGCATGTTACAGTAATCAAGGAACTGTTCCATACTGTTGTCTGATGTAAAGAAAGAAGCTGCTTTTGCAATAAGGTCTTTATTAACTTCGATGATTTTATTGAAGCGGTCTTTTTCAGCCTGGAATACTTCGCGGCTTACAGAGTTTGCGTCAATTGTTCCTTTCATTTCGGCCATTTTCTTGGCGGCTTTCTTTTCTTCACGTTTCTGTGGATTTCCGAAAGCAATTATTACAGAATAAAGGAAAAGAATGGCTTCAATAAGAACTGTTACAAATACCAGGTAAATGATGTGTGGTTCATAATAAGTATAGAGGGCTCCTGAAATCAGGATTCCTGCTGAAAGATAAAGTACAAAACTTGGTTTTGCGCTGTTTCTGATTTTTGCGATGATGAATGTCAGTATCAGAAGAACACCGAGTCCTGCAGAAATCAAAAGAGGTACACCAACAAACGAATCAATATCCAATTCTAGCTCCTATGAAAAGTTTTTAAACGCTTTTCATTGCATTAAATTATATTAACATTGAAATTTTCTACAGTCAAGTTTTAATGAAACAACAGAATAAATTGGATATAGGGGGAAATCACTATCATCTATGTAATGTCTGTGTTGTTTATGTATTAATTATATAGTATTCTATTTTATGATATTTCTAATTATGGAGTTTTAAAATGGCAGAAGAGAATATTGCACAGTCAAACAATCCACGGTCAGACAGCGACGATGAAATTTCACTTATTGATCTCCTGGCTGTTCTTCTGAAGTATAAAATCATGATCATTTTTACTACTTTGGGAGCTGCAGTTTTTGCCGTTATTTTTTCCATCCTGAGTTTGAAACTTTCACCGGAGAAATCTCCGCTTCCAAATAAGTATACCCCAAAAGCAACCATGCTTATCATGGACGGTGATTCAAGTGGCAGCAGTCTTTCAAGCATGATTTCTGCAAGCGGACTTGGCAGTCTGGCTGGTCTTGCCGGAATCGGGGGAAGTTCATCAAACAGTGCATTGGCAACTTATCTTATTAAGAGTGACAGTTTCCTTGATATGGTGACAGATGAATTCGGCCTTGTAGAAAAATGGGAAATCAAAAAATCACCTAAGGCTAATTCAAGAAAAGCCTTGAAAGAAGTCCTTTCTGCAAACTATGACAAAGATACAGGAGTGTTTACTGTAAGCTTTACTGATATAGATCCTGTTTTTGCCTGTCGCGTTGTTGATTTCTGTGTAGAAAAACTGGAAATCAAATTCATTGAACTTGGCCTGGATAAAAATATTCTTGAAAAAAACAATCTTGAAGAAAATATTGAACTGACTAAAGACAAGATTATTGACCTTCAGAATGAGATTTCACAGCTTGAGTTTAAGGTTTCAAATCTTTACTCAGCACAGAATATGGAAGCCATTTCTCTTCAGACAAATCTTCTTAAACTGGAACTGGAAGCCCAGCAGCAGATTTACAAACAGCTGAAGACTCAGCTTGAACTTACAAAGATTACTCTTGCAAGCGAAAAACCTGTTTTCCAGATTCTTGAAAAGGCTTCTGTTCCTGACCTTAAATCAAAACCAAGTCGTGGAAAACTCTGCATTATTCTGACTTTCGCCGGTTTCTTTATTTCAGTATTCCTTGCATTCCTCCTGAATGCGGTGGCAAATATCCGTAAAGACGAAGAAGCTATGCAGAAGCTTTCCCTCAGAAAAAAATAGAAAATAGGAAATGACTATGACTTTTTACAGAATTAAGAAAATTACTGCTGTTTTTATTTTTTCTTCCGTGATTTCTTTGGCTCTGTCAGCACAAAGTAAAATTTCGGCTTCTAACAGTGCAACAGAGCTTGCCGTTAAGTCTGATATTACTTCTCTCGTTGCTGAAACTTCCATTGGTGCTACCAGTTTAAGACCAACTCCTCAGCTGGCCATGTCTTCGGATAATTATCCCGTAACTGCCGGAGACGTTTATACTCTGGCATTTGCCGTAGGGACAAATCCTGTAACCTATACAGTTTCTGTAGATACAACTTATAAATTCCGTGTTGCCAACCTGGCAGTTCTTAATGTTCAGGGAATGACTTTTGTCCAGCTTAAAAAGCAGGTCGAAGATATCGTTACCAAAAACTATCCTTTGAGCGGAGTTCAGTTTGTTCTGGTTACACCTGCAGTTTTCCAGGTAACAGTAAATGGTGAAGTTGTTCAGACTGAAATAAAACAGACCTGGGCTCTTACAAGACTTTCTTCGGTTATTCAGGGAGTAAAAACTCCATATTCATCAGAAAGAAATATTTTGATTACTTCGGCTAACGGAAAGAAAAAAGAATATGACCTTTTCAAGGCACGGAGATTCGGTGATCTTTCACAGGATCCTTATGTACGCCCTGATGATGTTATTACTTTGAACAGAGTAGGTCGCCTTGTTAGTGTATCCGGAGCTGTTGAACGTCCTGGAAAATATGAACTTAAAGACGGCGAAAACCTGAATAAACTTTTTGAATACTACGGCGGCGGATTTACAGATTATGCTGATAAAAGCCGTATCGAAGTTGTGCGTTATAATCCTTCAGAACTTAAGTCACAGGTTTTGTATCTGAATGAGAAAAATCTTGAAAAGGATTTTGTGCTGGAAGATAACGATGCTGTTAAAATCGTTTCAAGCTCTGATCTGAGACCAGTTATGTTTATGGAAGGTGCTGTTATTTCAAGTTCTATTGATGATATGGACAGTGTTGATGCAGCCGAAATGGCAAAAATTCCTGTTCGTTTTGATACAGAAACAAATTATGCAACTCTTCTTCGTTCAAACGAAAAAAGATTCCAGCAGACCGCAGATCTTGAAAATGCTTACATTATCAGAAACGGACAGGTTATTCCTATTGATATCAATAAGATCCTTTATGACAGAAGTTTCTATTCTGAAGAAGTTGTACAGCCTTATGATACACTCCGTATTCCATTCAAACTTTATTTTGTAACAGTTTCCGGTGCAGTTCGTAATCCAGGAAGATATCCTTTCATTCCGGACCGCAGCTGGGAATACTATATTGGACTTGCCGGTGGTTTTGACTCTTCCCGTAATAAACGTGAAAAAATTGAAATTACTGATATAAATGGAAAGAAACTTGATAAAAAATCGGTTCTTTCTCCTGAAACCACAATTAAAGCTGTGGAAAACAGTGCAAGTTACCAGTTGAACCAGAACTTTACTCCATGGCTGCAGATTATTTCAACCATGGTTTCAACTCTGGCACTTATTTTTAGTCTTGTGATGTAAGCTCAGGTCTTGTTGACCTGATTGCTTATTTCATATAAACTTACAAAACACCCCTTGGAGTACACTCGATGTACTTCCTTGTCCAAAAGGAGGTTTTCTGGTAAATAACGTTGTTCTTTATCAGATATTTAACCGCCTCCTGTTAACTAAAAAGCAGGTAAAACTGCTTGTCCAATAGGAGAATACTTATGAGAAAGTATGAACTTATGACAATTTTCCCACTCGATGAGGAAAAGTCAAAAACAGGTACAGAAGCTGTAAAAAAAGTACTTGCAGACTTCGGTGCTGAAATCACAGAAGAAAAACTCTTCGGTGACCGTGATCTTTGCTACGAAATCGCCAAAAACAAGAAAGGTCGTTTCGTTCTTTTCAATCTCAACATGAAACCAGAAACAATCGTGGACATCGAAAAACAGTTCATGATTACACCAAATCTGTTGAAATCTCAGTTCGTAAGACTGGAAGACAAATAATTTATCACCAGTTAATAAAAAAATCAGTACAATATCACTGTAAATAAACGGAGGATTCAAATGACAGATATCAATCACGTAATGCTTATCGGACGCCTCACAAGAGACCTGGATGACAGAAGCTTCGGCTATGTTGGAAACGGACAGTGTAGAGCTAATGTTAGTATTGCAGTCAACAGAAGCCGTAAAAATGGTGATACTTGGGTTGATGAAGTTAACTTTTTTGAAGTAACAATCTGGGGAAAACAGGCAGAAAATCTGAAACCTTACCTTACAAAAGGAAAGCAGATTGCCGTTGAAGGATTTTTGAAACAGGACAGATGGGAAAAAGACGGACAGAAGTTCAGTAAAGTAAC
>JAKSTG010000025.1 GCA_024402695.1 Treponema sp.
AAAGACATCCTCATTCAGAAGATGTCTTTTAGAAGAGCGGCAGAAGGGAGTCGAACCCTCGTCTCCAGCTTGGAAGGCTGGGATAATGAGCCGTTATATGACTGCCGCATTTATCAGTTGCTTTCGCTCTTGATGTTTATAATATACATTTTTACGTATTTTTGGTCAATAGGATATGAAAAAAAAGTGAAAAAAAAATTAAAAAGATTTATAATAAGTAGCATATTTTCCAAAATAAAAGGAGATAAAAAAATGGAAAAACTCTTCAAATTGGAAGAAAAGGGTACTACTGTAGGACGTGAAATCGTTGCCGGTATTACTACTTTCCTTGCAATGGCCTACATTCTGGCAGTAAACCCTGGAATGCTGGGATCAATCGGAAACGGAATGACATTCGGTTCTGTATTCACTGCAACAGCTATCGCTTCTGCAGTTGCTACTCTTGTAATGGCTTTCTGGGCAAATCTTCCTGTAGCTCTGGCTCCGGGAATGGGTCTTAACGCTTTCTTTACATACACAGTATGTTTTGGAATGGGTTGTTCATGGCAGCTGGCTCTTACTGCAGTTCTGATTGAAGGTCTTATCTTTATCCTTCTTTCAGTATTCGGTATCCGTGAAAAAATCATCAATGCAATTCCTGCTGGAATGAAAAAAGCAGTAGCTGTTGGTATTGGTCTTTTCATCGCCCTTATTGGTCTTGCAAACGCAGGAATTGTTTCTTCTGAAACAGGAACAATCATCGGATTCGTAAACTTCAACATGGCTGCAAAACCTGCAGTAGTTGCAATGATCGGTCTGATCATTACAGTTGTTCTTTACCTCCTGAACGTACCTGGAGCTATCCTCCTTGCTATTATTGCTACAACAATCATCGGAATTCCTTTCGGTGTTACAACTATTCCAGAAGGATGGAAACCATTCAGCCTTCCAGAAGCACCACTTCTTTTCAAATTTGAATGGGCAGGAATTCTTTCAGTAAAATTCTTTGTAATCATGTTCACATTCCTCTTCACAGACCTCTTTGATACTATTGGTACACTCATGGGTGTTACTCAGCAGGCTAATCTGGTTGATGAAGAAGGAAACATTCCAAACGCAAAAGCAGCTCTTATGTCTGACTCAATCGGTACAGTAGTAGGTGCATGTCTTGGTACATCAACAGTAACATCATTCGTTGAATCAAGCTCAGGTGTTGCAGCTGGTGGACGCACAGGTCTTACATCTGTAACAACAGGTGTTCTTTTCCTCCTGGCTCTTTTCATGACACCACTTTTTGCTCTGATTCCAAGTGCTGCTACAGCTCCAGCCCTTATCTTTGTTGGATTCCTTATGATGAAACAGGTTGCTGACATTGACTGGCAGGATCCTACAGAAGGTATTCCTGCATTCATCACAATTATCGCAATGCCATTCGCTTACTCTATTTCTAAGGGTATCTGTCTTGGTATGATTGCTTACGTAATTGCAAAATGTGCAGGAAAGAAAATTAAAGATATTCCTGTTGCAACATGGGTACTTGCTGTAATCTTTATTGCAGACCTGATTTTCGAAGCAGTAAAATAAATTACAAAAAAATAAGTAATTTATATAAAAAAGGATGTTTTCCAAATTCGAAAAACATCCTTTTTTGTTTAAGGCGAAATTTTACATAAGATAATTGTTTCTACCAGCTTCCTTTACTTTGTAAAGATTTCTGTCGGCAACCTTAACCATATTCTGATAAGACCTGTCTTCATTTTTTTCAGGAATTGAAACACCCATGCTGACAGTGAGCTTAAGGTCTGGGTAATCCTTAAAACTGATTTTTTCAATGCCAGAAAGAATTTCCTGGAATTTTATTCTTAAAGATTTTCTATCTACATTACTGAAAAGGATTATGAATTCATCTCCACCAAAACGGATTACACGATCTTTTTCAGAATCAAAAAGACTCTTTTTTAATAATCCAGCAATGGCAATAAGAGCATTGTCACCTGTAATGTGTCCGTATTTGTCGTTTATGTATTTGAAGTTATCAACATCAACAATGGCAATGGAATAATTGTTTCCAGGATTTTTCCAGTTACCTGTTTCCTGATCAATAAGTACAGAATTAAGATAATAGCGAGAGTAACAGTTTGTAAGGTTATCCTGTTCGGCAAGAATCTTCATCTTGTTTCCATCTCGTCTGATTTTAAACATAAGAAGAGTAAAGGCAGCCATAAATCCAGAGACAATGAAAATAATAAGATGTACAAGATTTTCGATATTTTCATTAAGCCAGCCTTTAGAAGGGCAGACATCAAGATACCAGGTCAGGTTATTAAGAGTTACTTTTTCAGTAATTGGCTCTTTAATTTTATCTGAGTTGGAACTGAGGATCACTTTTTCTCCGCCATCAGAATACCAGAGACAGTAATCAATCTGCATTTTAGAAAAGTTATCAAGATTTAGGGATTTCAAGATATCCTCAAAATCCATTGTTACGGAAACAAGGCCCCAATAATCGGTCTTTTCTGCAGTATTCATAAAAACTGGAGTTCTAGCTGCCATGCCGCTTCCTCCCTGAACAAGAGAAAAGGGGTTAGTGAGTATTGTTCGAGACCTTTCAAGAGCTTCTACTGCCTCACTGTTACCAGCTTTGGAAACATCCGAATAATTGAACCCTAAAAGACTTTCATTTGATTTTAAGGGTTCGATTTTTGATACAATTCCACCAGGAGCCAAAACAATATTTCTTACAGTAACCCCAGAATCTTCTTTTATTGATTGAATAACAACAGGTGCAACTTTCTCAAAAAAATCAGTTTCCCCATCATTTTCATTAATCATTTCTCTTAAGGTATAGGTTCTGACAACAACCTTATCAATTACATTAGAAATGTAATTGGCTTCGTTTATGGCAGTATATTTATAACGAATTTTTTCTTCGTTAACGGTAATATTCCGAATGTAGGAATAGCCAAGTGAAAGAACAGCAAGATGAGCCAGAAAAAAGATGAAGGCAAAAAAGTAATCTAAAATTTTTTTCGACATAAAACCCTCCAAAATCTCCATTTTATTATAATAACTTTTAATTAAAATCTCAAACTTTTTAAAATAAAAAAAGGGATGCCGTATAAGACATCCCTTTACAGAAATCAGTTCAGACTAAAGGTTTGCAAGAAGCCATGCTTTGAACTGTTCGTAATCGTTGTCCATGGAAACTGCCTGATCAGGAAGATTCATGATGTCGATAAGGCGCTGTGGAACTGGTGGTTCACGACCGATTGCATCACAAACTACGTTTCCGAATTTTGCAGGGTTTGCAGTTTCAAGGATAACACCAACGGCAGTTTTGTTTTCAACTGAAGAAGCCCATGCAGGTTTGTTTGCTGTAACACCTGGTTTTTCATAATCAGCTGAAGCAGGGAATCCTTCGTTCTTGATTGCTTCCCAAGCCTGGTATCCGATAGCTCCGTGAGGATCGATGATGTATCCTGTTTTTTCGTTACATTTCTTGATACCGTCTTTGATACCTTCGTTATCTGTCCAGTAAGAACCGAACATTTCACGAACCTGATCCAGAGTATACATAGCTTTGATACGTTCGTAGTTACTTGGAGCTCCTACGTCCATTGCGTTTGCGAATGTTTCTACAGAAGGGCGGGCATTGTAATCGCCTGTTGCGATCCAGTCTGGGATTGTACGGTTAGAGTTTGTTGCTGCAACAAAACCAGCGATTGGAGCACCCATTTCTTTTGCGATAAGGCCTGAAGTAAGGTTTCCGAAGTTTCCAGAAGGAACAACCATTACAACATCAGGATTTTCGATTTTTGTGTCCAGTGCTGAGCGGTTCTTTACTACAAGTGACGAATACATGTAGTAGAAAGCCTGTGGCAGAAGACGTGAAATATTGATTGAGTTTGCTGATGAAAGACGGAGTTTTGCACGAAGTTCTTCATCTGTAAATGCTGTTTTTACAAGTTTCTGACAATCATCGAATGTACCTTTTACTTTAAGGGCACGAACGTTCCCTGTGAATGTAGAAAGCTGTTTTTCCTGAATGTGGCTGATTTTTCCCTCTGGGTAGAGGATAGTAACATCAATGCCAGGAACATTGTGAAATGCAGAACCAACAGCTGAACCTGTGTCACCTGAAGTTGCAACCAAAATGTGAAGGTTTGATCCTTCATCTTTATTGAAATATGACATTACACGTGCCATGAAACGTGCACCAAAGTCTTTGAATGCACATGTTGGTCCGTGGAAAAGTTCAAGAACGTAAGAGTTTTTATCCAGTGGAACAACTTTTGGGTTGAAGTTGTAAGCATCCTGAATGATAGCCATAAGATCTTCGTCTGGGATTTCGCCATCAACATAAGGCTTTGCCATCTGGAAAGCAACTTCGCGGAAAGAAGGTTCAGGATTTTTGTTAATGAAAGATTCATCAAGCTTTGGGAAAGAAACAGGAATATAAAGACCGCCTGTTTCTTTGTTCATACCGCTTAAAACAGCATTTTTGAAAGTTGTCTGTACCGATGAATCACGTGTATCTGTATAAATCATTTTTTTTCTCCATAAAGCCCCAATGGGCACATTTAAAGGATATTTAATTATATTGAAAAAAACGGGGATTTACAATGTATATACAAAAGTTTAATTAGGGTAAAGAAAGCCCCGCCTTGATGGGCGGGGCGGGGTGGAATTTTAGTAAATTATAAAATCGTCAATGTAAACACAGTCATCTCCCTTAGATTGGCTTCCATCCTTGTGATATTTAAATTCCAAAATATGATTGCCACTTTTTTCATAGTATTTCTTAAACTCAACAAATTCAGTCATATCACTGCCTGAAACATTTCCAATAATTGGTTCTCCATCTAAGAAACAAACAAAGTAATCATAATTTTTTTCTGATGAAACTTTATACTTAAATTTAAAACCATTACAATTATTCAATGTTATGGTTTCAATTGTTTCTTCAGAATCTCCTATCGTTGGACTTCTTAAAACTCCATTATCTACGAACCAGTTTCCTTCAAACTCTGGTCTACTTTCAGAGTCAGTAAAAGAATAAGTTTTTTTTGAAGGGATTGTCGTACAGACAATCCAAGTTACAGGTTTATTACCGTTATTACGTTTGCTTTCATTTCCTAAATTGTCATATAAAAATAAATTATACCTTCGTGTATCATTAACTCCAAATCCATGTAGGTTTACAGTACTTTTTAAGCTTGTATCTGGAAGATTAAGGGTCGAATATTTGGTTTCTTTATTAACCGTTGTAACAGATTGAAGTTCAAAATAATCTAATACACCACTTCCATCCGCATCTGCATTAAGACCAATAGCGTGCCTATCTATTGCATCAACAACAAACTCCATATCTTTTTGCCAGTCAAAGTTTCTAATTTCGTAATGATATTCATCAGATGTTTGTGTAACAAGTATATAATCTTTTTGTGAAGTTATTACAGGTTTTGGTGGATATGCATCAATAGGAGAATCAAGGACTGAATAAAAATAATCACCATAACGATTTTTAATTCGTAAGACAATGGCATTATTTATATGACTGATTTCTTGAGTAACCGGAAAATACTGATCGTTTAATGTAGTTGTTTTTTCATCAACCTCAACATTATTTACTGTTTGTGTCACAATTCCACTTTGATTAGCAGAATAGTAATATAAAATATCAATTCCGTTCTCGGCTAAACCACTACCATTTTCAGAACAATTAATATTATAGTATATTCTTCCTAGCGAACATGGAATCATTTCATTCACTCCAAACTTCTTAAGCTTACTAGCTAGTTTTCCTTCAGCATCTATGTACTTTACAGATGCAAGAACACCTGTTATTTCACATTTAAAATCTTCCGCACTTTCAGAAATAACTTTTACAGTTTTTTCTGACACAAGATTAGCTCGGTCAACAGCCTTTAATTTGTAGGTAATCCCTTCTTTTGAACCGGTAAGATAAAATTCAGGTGAAGTTTTATAATCGATATTATCTCCATTGGTTACAAAACAGTGGTCAACAAAGTCATTGTCTGAAACAACAACTTTAACTCCATCAAATCTTTCTGAATAGTAATACAAGACATCATCATCAACTATACAATTTTCAAAATTAAATGTAGGAGCTGAGTTGTCTCTTATTTTATGAAGAATAAAATTACTTTCATTCCCAGCAGCATCTGACAAATAAATTTCATAATCTACATCATAAAAGAAATCAGAATATTGTGTCTGGCTATTATATGTGTACACACTAGATTTTACCCCATCTGGAAGTTTCTTATAAGAAAACTTCCATGTAGAATTGTCTTCAATATAAATAAATGGAGAACCTGATGAAGTATTATAAAAATACATTTCATAATTTCCATCTGTTTCGACAAGAACAGGAGCTACTGAAAAATTTCTGGAATTGGAAATTTTAAAAACGGGAGGTGTAACATCTAAATAAAAAGGAATATTATTTTCTTTTCTTGAATAACCATTATCTACAAAATAAGAAAGTATATTTGGTTCATCGTCGAAAAATCTTTCTGGATATTTGGTAACATCAATTTTTCCACTTACATCAATAAATATATCGCCTCTGGTATTGATTCGTTTTACAGGAATAAATGCGGTGTTTTGTGAATCTCCTTTTTGAATCACTTCATCCATTGAATTTCTAATCTCATATTTTTCAACTATGAAATTGGTAAACTCTATACCATTATCTTGAAGACCAATTGAATTATCTGAAATTTCCAAAGTAAATTCAAAATTTCCATCGGTAAGTTCTTTATTTACTACATGAGATGCATTGAACTCTGGAATACTAGATTCGTCAATAATAGAAACATCAACTAACAATGAAGATTTATTGCCGGCATAATCGTATGCTTCAACATTATAAACTCCATTTGAAGTAAAGTTATATTTATTATTTTCAACTAAATCTTTAGTTTCCGAATTTTCTAACCCTATATAAACAGTTTTTAAACCTGAAGAAATACCAGAATGAATTTGATCATAGATTTCAAAGTTGACATATGAATTATAATTTTTTAAATAAATTGAATTCTCATTTTCAACAGTTTTAAAGTAAAAATAATCATCATCATTGCTAAGAATAGAAATAGTCGGCTCAGTAATATCAATATAAAGAGGAATATCAGAAACACAAATTTCTTTTGAAAGAAAACCATTTCCATCTTTGAACTTGGTCCATACATAAATTTCTTTATCAGAATCAAAGACTTCAGTTGGAATTTCAAGGGATATAATTTCTTCTGCCTTCTTGAAAGCAGACCATGTACCAATAATTGTTGTTTCATCAAGGATTTCATTTGAATAAGAAAAAGCAATTTGCCAGTAATTGTCTGTTTTATTACAAGCTAATTTTGGCTGACCTTGAGTTCCTGAATCTTCAATAGATCCGGCAAAGTCAAAACTCACTGATTTGCTATTTTGACTAAAATATACTTTACCATTATTAATTGTTCCAGAATCTTTTTTAGTCGAAAGAATAATATTCTGTACATTTTTTTCAGGATCAGGAGGAGTAGTGTCCCTTACCACATAATAAACATTAGAATTGCTTGCGTAATTCTCCAGCATATCTCTTGCTGTAAGTTCAATCCTATAAATACCATCTACAGAAAGAGAATCCTCTGTCTTGAAATCTTCAAAATCAATCAGGAAATTAGAATCAGTTTCTGCCATTTTGTTTGTTCCTGTATATGGAACTGTATATTCTTTATTGAAATCCTGTTTGAGACATCCTGCTTCATAAAGCCAGTTTCCGTCTTTATCAAAAAGAATAAGATTCTTCGAAGCTTTTTCAGAAGAATTAGGAAGTCTTCCACCTTCATAAACATACATAAGGCGGATATCGGCAACGAAATCTTTAATTCCGGTATCACCGGTATTAACATCAGTTGCCTGAATATTAACTTTAAATTTTTCCCTTGGACCAACATGAATTGAATCAGCATAAGTGTGGCCCATAACAGGATTTTTAGCAGGTTCGAAATCTCCCCATTCTGACTGATCAATATTTTTCCTTGAAGAATAAATTGAAAGTTTTGTCTTGTCTTTTGTAATAATCGGACCTTCAGCATCACCTTTTGTTCCAAGACTAAAGCTGAAAGTATGATCTTGCAGCAGAGGAATTCCTTCCTGATTTCTAAGATTATCTTTTACTGTTACACGAATTGTAGAACCAGAAGGAAGCCATTCAGATTCCTTTGTTTTATTCTGAGGTGTAATTAAAAGAGTTTTCTTATCAGATGCAAATTCAGGAATATTGAAATAACATCTGGTTCTATTTTCGTCCAGTTTATTTCCTTCATCTGCAAAACAGTCATAAAGAGTTTCTTCACTTGTTGTCTCGTCAATAACTACACGTTCAACAGTTACGTAATCCCGGAAGTTTTCTTCTGTAATCTGACTGCAGTCCATATCTGATGAGAAACGAATCTTGATTGGAGTTGTTCGCATCAAACCTTCTTTTCCGTTAATTGGATCTGTTTCTCTGATTTCCGAACGTTTTTCTGTATCTACAGAAAGAGAATAAATATCATCAAGAGTATCAGCAGGTTCAATTACGAAAGAAAGATTAGAAAGTGATTTATTTATTCTGAAGTTATGAAGAGTATAGAGAAGTGTACCGTCTTCTTTTTTCAGTTCAAGTTTTTCTGTATATTCAGGCATCTCCTTAAGGTCAAATGACTGAATTGCGGAGTTTGCCATATCCCTGTAGGAAATTTTGAAAACAGAAAGTCCGTACTGTTCAGAATTAAACACAACAGGGAGAGTTTCACCGTCCAGCATTTTTGCAACTCCTGATATTGATGAAGTACCGTAGTCAGGAGAAGCAATGCTTACAGATGGTGTATAGTTGATTTTTGCACCGATAACAAGATTGTCCACCTGCTTCTTGATGACAACATCAGCAGGGTTTGTATTTATCTGTGTGAATTCAATAAGGTCTGTACCTTCCACAGGCTTAAGACCATCTTTATCTCTTAAAAAAGCCTGCCATTCATTGAAGTAACCGTCTTTAGGATTTATTTCAAGTTCAATACGGAACTTTACGTCTACAAGAACCGAAGCATTTCCTACCAGGGAAATAGTTCCGATCTGACTTGATCCATCAATAGATTTAGGCTGTGAAAATGTAACACCAGCAATTTCCGGAGCAGTATTTACCTTTACTTCTTCACGGAGCTTATCGAGAATTGACTGGTTATCTGAAAGAAAGTTTTTGCATGAAGCAAACACCAAACATGTAAATAAAATTCCAAAGAACTTTTTCATTTATATCTCCTTTATTGGATTCTTTTTAGTAATTCAAGTTTACCTGTTTACGGAAGGCTGAAAGGAATTCCTGTTCAGAAGGAATTTCAACTTCAAAGTCGTCGCGTGGTGGACAAACAGATTTATAGTTGTATTCATTCCATGAAGTACGGGTAGGGTAAATCATGGCCTGACTAGGTTCCATTGCTGCAGCTTTCTTCCATTCATTCATACCGAAGCGAACTGCTGCATTGAATCCATCTTTTATCATTGTAATTTCAACAGGAATCCATGCTTTTTCTTCTGCAATAATAAGAATATCAGTTGAGAAAACTGAACGAGCTTCTTCTTCGGAAAGTCCTGTACAGAAGGCAGTGTAAATATGTCCAGGAACTGTAATGAAGGCCGATTCAATACCTAAAGTTTCAAGAAGTGAACAGTAAAGAATTGAAAGGTCATCACAGTCACCACCGCGGAAACGGAGGGTCTGGAATGGGAACTGAAGGAAGTCGATGGAAGCAGATCCTACGTTATCTGAGTAAGCACTTGTAGGGTCAATTACATAGTTCATTCCATAAAGTTTAATTGCTTCGAAAAGACCTGCGGCATACTGAAGGTTTGCATTTTTTCCTTCAATAAGGCTATGGCGAACCATTGTTTCAATCTGCTTTGCAAAGTCGTTAGTCTGAGAGTCTTTACTAGAAACAAAAACAGCGGCGCGTCTGTCATCTTCCCATGACATAGCGTTACGGTTGAAAACAGGAACCTTTACAGGGATTTCAGCAGTTTCCTTTCTGCCCAGACGTTTATATTCAAGAATCACGCGGGCATTGGCATCTGACTGTTCAAGAAGCTTAAGAGTAGATTCGTTAAAGAAGGCTGTCAGGTCTACAGAAACGGTTTCATTCTTTTTGATTTTTGAAACCTTTTCGCAGAACTTACTGTGGCTCATGTACTGTTCACAATAGAAGTAAACGTTTACATCTGTAATGGCAGTATCTTCGCCGTTGTAAATATCAACTGTTCCAAAAGAGTTTGTGTTGTACCAGGAATAGAGTACTGGGAAAACCGGATCAAGGCTTGAAAGTTCACCGCTGATTTTTACCTTTGGCGAAAAGGCTTCTTTCATGTTGATTGAAAGTCCTGCCTTGAAGGTAACATCATTCAAGTTAAGAGCTTCATGCATTCTTGATTTATATCCCACAGACAAATCTGCATTGAGCCATGGGAAAATTCTGATTTGCGTTCCAGCATCAACACCGAAAGATAATCCGGAAAGATCTATAGTATCCAGATTATTTTTGTTGCTTTCAGCATTCAGTTTATGATTTACAGAGAAAATACCTCCATAAAAATCACCTTTAAGGAAAACGCGATCAAGTACAGGATAGAAAACACTTAATCCTAAAGAACCGTCAAAAACATTAACCCCGTTCAGCTTACTGCTCGAAAACGTAGAGTTTGTTGTCTGGTCATAATGAGTAAAACCACCGTTGGCAAAAATACCAAGAAAAGAAAGAGGCCTTACTTCAAATTCAAGTTCGGCTCCCAATGGAATCTTAAGTTTTGAAAGTGTTTCAAGACTATCTGAATTCTGCAAAGGAAAGCCGGAAACAAAACGGGCTCCAAGCAGAACAGAAGTTTCTGCATTAAGAAGTGAACCAAAAGAAAAAACTAACAATGCAAAAAAAACACTTAAAAAAGATTTTTTATTCAACTTCATCTTTTAGTTTCCCTGTTCATTGGCAATACGTTCAAGACCTTTCTTTGCACCTGAATGTTCAGGATTTATTTCAAGAACCTTGTTATACCAGCGTTTTGCACCTTCGTAATCTTTTTCAAGAAGAGCGATATTTGCCAGGTTAGACATGGCAGAAACCGATCCAAGTTTTGCCGAACGATTGTATGCATCTTTTGCATTTCTGTAATCGCCGGCACGAACATAAAGAAGACCAAGAGCATTCAGGTTTGCTTCTGTTGGATTTGAAGAAGCAAGAGTTGCCTGTGTACGGATCTTAGGCTGAATTTCATTCTGAAGGTATTCAGCCAGGTCTTTGTCTGCACGTTTTTTAAGAAGGTTGTTGTCGTATTTGACGTTCTGAGCTTTTCCGGAAATTCCGACTGGTGCGTAGTTTGCCCAGGCATCGCGAAGGATAATCATTTCTGAACCTTCTTCTTCCTGTGCAATTGCATCAAGGGCGGCTTTCCAAGATTTATTAAATCCGTCTTTTATATTTTTCATTGAAAGAGGAAGCCAAACTTCATCATCATAAACAATTACACTTTCAGGATTGTTTACAAGTGAAGCAACACCTTTTTCTGTTGTGTTCATTGAAAGGGCAACAATGAAATCATCTGAAAGAGGAATAAGGGCTGTATCAATTCCGACAGACTGGAGAAGGGAAGAAGCAAGAACAGCCAGATCATCTACGTCTCCGCTCTTATAAGTAAGAGTCTGGAACGGGAACTGGATTGAATCAACAGCGTCCATATCAAAATGATATGTTGCGTAAGGAGTGTTTACACCAGGAACATAATCAATTCCGATTGTATTGATTGCTTCGACAATCCACATACCAAACTGCATGTTACGGTTAAGACCAGTTTTAAGACTGTCACGGGCAATACCAACAATTGATTTTGAAAGTTCAAGAACTTCATTTGAGTTTGGTGAAACAAACATGGCAACGATTGCAGGATCAACCCATTTCATTGCATTACGGTTGTAAACATCAAGAATGAATGTATCTTCGGCAGTCATTGGTTTTCCAAGCATAGTGTATTCAATAATTATTTCGCCAGGAATCTGACCGTCTTCTGTAATTGAAGAAAGATTTTCAGAGAAGTCTGCAAGAAGGGGAACATCAACTGATTTGTTTTTACGGATAACAGGAACTTCACCACAAGGGAACAATGATGAAGTGTACTGATCGGCGCGGAAGTAAATCTTTACGTCACGGATTTCTGCGGATTCATAATTCGAAATACGGGCATAAGCGAATCCGTTTTCTTTATAGATATTTGCGTAAACAGGGTAAACTGGTTCGTCCTGCAGACAGTCACTGTCAATTTTCTTTGAAACTTTTGAAGTGTTGATTGTGTATTTTACAGAAACGCCGAATTCAGGTCCTGCAACCATTGGCTCAGTGAAACTGAATTTATCAAGAATGTAAAGTGAATAACCGGCTTCGGCTCCAACTGTAAGATTTGGCGAAAGACGGAAAGCTGCATCCATAAAAGGGCGCAGATAAATATTCTTCATTATAATCTGTTCAGGGTTAATCTCGTAATCTTTACCAGATGCATCCTTTATTCCAGGGAAATCGTAAATGCCGAAATGCAGACCACCTGCAACACCGCCCTGAAGTTCAAGACGCGAAAGAGGATAGAAAAAGGCTGAAACATTAAGACCTCCAAAATAGTCCATAAAGAAAGAAGGATTTCCGGTTTTCTTAATGTACTTAAATCCAAGTTCAGGTCCTACAGAAAGAAAATCAAAAAGATTAATTCCGAAACTACCGGTAACACCGAAGGCAGGATCAGAAATAATTGATTTCTGATTATTGTCTTTCATTGAACTGACAGGAATAAGCATGTTCGGAGTAAGACGAACATTCATTTCAACAGCAGAGAGAGCTGACATGGCCGAAACCAGCGTAAAGGAAATTAATAATGATTTAAAAAACTTTTTCACACTATAACCCCAATTTTAAATATCTATTATCTTTAATTTTTTAATTATAATTTACATTACAAAACATTGTAAAGATAAAGTTTTTGTTCTAAAGTAAGTGTGGTAGGATTATGAAAAACGAAACTACACGGGCTGTTATTTATAGAAAAAACATTGAACACAACATTAAATCCATTAAAAATCTTCTCTCCCATGGAACCGGAATGTGTGTTGCCGTAAAGGCCGACGGTTACGGAACAAGTGCCTACTACACAGCAAAAGTGTGTGAAGAACAGGGAGTTAATTTCCTTGCTATTGCAAGAGTAAGTGAAGGAATCGCACTCCGCCAAGAAGGAATCAAACTTCCTATGCTTCTTTTAAGTCTTTGCTGCCCTGAGGAGTTTGAAGATCTTTTTATTCACGATATTACTCCATTTGTTTTCGGAAAAGATCATATTAAGTCTCTCTCTGAAGCCGCTGAAGCATATGTAAAATCCGGTAATTCTTTTAAGGACGGAAAATTCAAGGTTCATCTGGCAATTGATACAGGAATGGGTCGAATCGGCTGTAGAAAAGAAGAAGCCGCAGAACAGGCAAAACTGATTTCAGAATCTTCATACCTTAAACTTTCTGGAATGGGAACCCATTTTGCTTTAAGCGACAGTGTAGAAAAAGCAGGTCTTGAGTACACCGAAGAACAGTTTGAAAATTTCTCACAGGCGGTTAAGGCTGTAAAAGAAGCAGGAATCGATCCTGGTATATGCCACGCGGGAGCTTCGGCAATTGCCTGCGCAAGACCAGATATTCATTTTGACATGGTAAGACCTGGAATCATCGTTTACGGATATTATGCCGACCAGGTTAATAGAGAATACCTTGAATCAAAAGGCATCGAACTGGAACTTAAACCTGTCATGCAGCTGGAAACAAAAGTTTCCGCAATCAGAAGATTCTACCCCGGACAGACTGTTTCTTATGGAAGAACCTGGACCTGTCAGGAAGAAACCGATATTGCAGTTTTACCTATCGGCTATGCAGACGGATTACTCAGACGTTTTTCTCCTGGTTTGAAAGTAGCCATCAACGGGAAAGAATATCCTTTAGTTGGAAGAATCTGCATGGACCAGTGTATGGTAGACATAGGTAAAGACAACAAGTCCGTAAAATGCTGGGATAAAGTTGTGATTTTTGGACCAGTAGGTCAGGACGGTGCTCTCCAGGACGCTGAAAATCTGGCAAAGCTTGGAAAAACTATCAGTTATGAAATAATGACAAGCATTTCCAAACGTGTGCCAAGAATCACTGAAGAATAAATAACTTTAGAATCGATTTTAATTCCAAAGTCCGAGGGATTTCTTTACTTCGGCAACAAGATAGAAACTGCCTGTGACAAGAAGAATTGCCTGGTCACGGGCTGTTTGTTTTAACACCTTAGGAATGAACTTTCCGAAATCCTCTTCATA
Organism: Treponema sp.; assembly: GCA_024402695.1. Classification (GTDB taxonomy): domain Bacteria; phylum Spirochaetota; class Spirochaetia; order Treponematales; family Treponemataceae; genus Treponema_D. The sequence continues at coordinate 14,398 of JAKSTG010000025.1, forward strand.
AATGTAATCAAGACCAGTTTCATCAAAAGCTTTTTTTGCGCCTTCGATATCGCTCTGTTTAACATTGCCTGGTTTTGTAAGGAAAATATGATTGAAGTTTCCTGTAAAAAGGGGAGCAATATCTTTTACATCTTTATCTGCGGCACAGGCAAAAAGAAGATTAACTTTCTTTTCAGGATAAACAGATTTTAAAGTTTCTATGGTCAGTTTTATTGAGTTGACTGTGTGGGCACCGTCAAGAATCAAAGTCTCAACACCTGGGAAGTTTCGTACAGAATGAAGGATTTCAAAACGGCCAGGAAGCATAGCATTGGAAAGTCCCCGTTCGATGACACTTTCGCTTGTTTCTGGTATTGCCATTTTTACGGCAAGGGCCGCCATACAGGCGTTTTCAAGCTGCATCGACCCCAGCATAGGCATGAATGTATGAATTGGGCGTGCAAAATACTTTGAATAGATATGAACTTCCATAAGCCCCATATCGGTATAGCGGTAGTTCATTTCCGAAATCAGATCATCCACAAAATAAACAGGAGCATGTTTTTCTGCCGCTACTTTCTTGAAAACTTCAGATGCTTCCGGGTAAACTTGATGTCCTACAAGAACAGGAACACCTTCCTTTATGATACCGGCTTTTTCATAAGCGATTTTTTCGATTGTGTCGCCAAGATATTCTGTATGTTCAAGTTCAATCACATTTATACAGGAAATTTTTGGAGTGATGATATTTGTTGAATCCAGGCGTCCACCCATTCCAACTTCAAAAACACCCCAATCGATTTTTGCTTTACGGAAACAAAGAAAACCGAAAAGAGTCACAAGTTCAAACCAGGTAAGGCCACGTCCTCCCGGGAGCTGTTCAGGAAGAATGGATTCAATACGAGGAACCATTTCCTTAATTGCATCTTCATAAACTTCTTCAGGGAAAAATCCTTCGGGAGTTTCAATGCGTTCGCGAAAATCTATGATGTGAGGGGATGAATAAACACCAGTTTTATATCCGCTTTTGTCCAGAATACAGGAAATCATTTTGGAAACAGAACCTTTTCCTTTTGAACCTGCAATATGAAAAGAATTGAAAGCAGTTTCCGGATTCTGAAACCGGTCACAAAGAAATTTAATTGTATCCAGCCAGAAAACACCTTTTTTAGGATTATGTTCAAAATTCAAATACTGGTCCAGCCAGTCCTGAAATACTTCAACTGCATTCATAGGATTTCAGTATACCTTTCTTTTTATGTTGTTTCTATATATAATAATTAAACTAAAAACTAAGGAAATCAAAATGAGTGAAATTCAATATACAGATATTAACAAAAGTTTCGAAGCAGCTCTTGAACGTTCAAAAAAAATCGAAGCTGACATTAAAGTAAATCCTAAAAAATACCGTGTTCTTACAGGGGACCGTCCAACAGGCCGTCTCCACATCGGTCATTATTTCGGCTCTCTTCAGAACCGCGTAAAGCTTGCAGAAATGGGAATCCCTACAATGATTCTTATTGCTGACTATCAGGTTCTTACAGATCACGATGCATGGGACCAGATCAGCCAGAACACAAAACAGCTGGTAATCGATTACCTTGCAGCCGGAATCAATCCAGAAAAACAGGATGTAATCATCTATCCACACAGCTATGTTCCTGAATGTAACCAGCTTATGATTCCTTTTCTTACACTGGTTTCGAATGCTGAACTTTCAAGAAACCCAACTGTAAAAGAAGAAATTGAAAGCGCCGGCCTTAAAAATGTAAACGCTGGAATGTACACATATCCTGTTCATCAGGCCTGTGACATTCTTTTCTGTAAAGGAAACATTGTTCCTGTTGGAAAAGACCAGCTTCCACACCTGGAAATGACACGTACAATCGCAAGCCGTTTCAACAACAAATTCTGCCAGGGGAAAGATCCTGTATTCCCAGAACCACAGGCACTTCTTGCAAAGACTCCAATGATTCTTGGTCTGGACGGCGGACAGAAAATGTCAAAGAGCCGTAACAATGCAGTTATGCTCTGCTGGGATGAAGACGAAACAGCAAAAGCAATTAAAAAGGCAAAGACAGACGCAGACCGCAACATCACTTACGATCCAGTAAACAGACCGGAAGTTGCAAACCTTCTTATGCTCATTTCTCTCTGTACCGGGGAAGAACCTGCAGACATCGCAGCCCGTATTGGTGAAGGTGGCGGCGGAATGCTCAAGAACACTCTTACTGAAGCACTGAACGAAAAGCTTCGTCCTCTGCGCACAGAAAGAAAACGTCTTGAAGCTGACCCGGCTTACATACAGAAAGTACTTCTCGACGGCGCCGCAAAAGCCCGCGAAATCGGTGTAAAAACACTTGATGAAGTTCGTGAAGTAATGAACATGAAAATATAATCATGAAAAAATAGTTATGTAAGGAAAAATGGGGCCCAGCCTACGAATGGGCCATGCTAGGTGCTAGTCCTCACTTCGTTGCGGGCGCACCTCTATGTCCCATTTCGTGGCGTCCCATTTTTCATTACCTAAAATCTTTTCATTTAGTTAAATAAAAATACCGATTTCTTTCACAAAACCAGCAACTTTCCGCATACATATCGTATTCACTACAAATCAAATCTCTCACATACAAACCGTGTACACCTACATACTCAGTCTCTCACATATATTTCGTATACACATACATACACAGTCTTCCAAACAGTCCGCGTTCCTCTACATTACTCCAACTCTTAACTCTTCACTCTTAACTCTTATTACATCTAACCGCCATCTCAATCAGCTTACCTTTGTCGTTCATCTCCGGATCTTCCAGAACTGCCTCAAACAATTGATTAAGAATAACTCCAAGTCTTTTGCCAGCAGGGATTCCAGCTTCCATAAGGTCTTTACCGTTTACGGCTAAATCTTTAAGAGAAAGGGCATTCTGCTTTTCGGAGATTTTTTCGATGCGTTCTTTAAGTTCAAGAAGATTTTCACTTGTGGTTGAATTTCGCAGGTTCACTTCGTTGTTATGCATTCCAAAGACATCGGCAACTCGAAGATCAAAAAGATCATTCATATATTCAAGACCGACCCGAACAATAAAACGGCGAACAGCAGCATCGGTCCAGGTCGGTTCATAATGGAACATATGATTTTTTACAAGGTGAGAGATATCAGCAATTTCTTCATTTGAAAACTTCAGGCGGCGCAGAATATTTTCTGTTGTTTTTGCGCCAACCATATCGTGATTATAAAAAGTAAACTGTTCAGTTCCGTCTTCCCCCTGAACAATCCGTTTTACCTGCGGTTTTGAAATATCATGGAAAAGAGCGGCAAGGCGAACTTTGTAATTATTAGCCGGGGCTCCGTCACAGGCATAGAAAAGATGATCCAAAACATCAAAGTCGTGGAACCCGCGTCCGTCTCCCTGAATGCAGCCTCGACAGATCTCAAACTCTGGAATGAAAAGTTTAAGAATGCAGGTTTCTTCCATTAGCTTAAGACCAACAGAAGGCTTTTCGCTTTTCATCATCTTAAGAAGTTCATCTCGAAATCTTTCTATACTGATAGATGTTATCTTTTTTTGTACACAAGGATTCTGAATTTCTGAATATGTATCTTTTTCTATACTAAATTTTAACTGACTTGCGAAACGAAGGGCACGGATTGGTCTGAGTCCATCTTCCATGAAGCGTTCGTTAGGTTTTCCAACAGTACGGATGATTTTCTTTTTGATGTCTTTCCGGCCACAAAAAGGATCAACAATTTTTCCGTTCTTAAGATTTACGGCAATGGCATTCATTGTGAAATCACGGCGGGAAAGATCTTCTTCAATTGTGGCAGCGTATTCAACTTTGTCAGGATGGCGACCGTCTGAATAATCACTTTCGGTACGGAATGTTGTAACTTCTATTTCAGTTTTGTGGAAATGAACGGTAACAGTCCCGTGGGCAATTCCTGTTGGAACCACAAACTTGAAAAGCTTCATGACGTCTTCAGGCTTTGCGTTTGTTGCCACATCCCAGTCAGAGCAGGGTTTATTCAGAATGATGTCGCGGACTGCACCGCCAACAAGATATGCTTCAAACCCATTTTCCTCAAAAACCTTTCCGAATTTCTTCAAAAGAGGATCGATTTCTACATAACCGGATGAAGCAAAAAGCCCCGAAAGAAAAGAACAGAACACGGTTATAATCCCTCCGTAAGTACACCAAGAATCAGGCTCATAGACAAAAAGGAAAAGGAAATCAAAAGACAAAAAATCATCAAAATAAGAAATATAATTTTGCTCTTCAGCGGAATAGAATCCTTAATGAAAAACATGATTATGATTTCCACAAGTCCCATAAAAGAAATCAGGCCGAACATAATTGAGCACACACCAAGAACATTCAGAATGATGTGCTGAGTATAGTCCTGGAAGCCCTGGAAGTTACCCATAATGAAAAACAGAACAAGGAAAATACATACTACACCCGGAAGAGTTACAAGACTCTTGGTCAAATTAAAGAGAAGAAGAAAATTGTTCTGTTTTTTTCCCGTCATGACTGTTACTTGTTTTATTATACTTTATAAATTATTATTGAGTCCATTATGAAGAAATTCTTTGCCTGTGTGTTCATAATGATTCTGTTCGGTCTTTTCTGTTTTTTTACAGGCTGGACACAGATTAAAGTCCCATCCGACAGCACAGGAATCGTTGTTTCCAGACTGAAAGGCATTGATGAAAATGTTGTCCAGAAAGGCAAATTTACTTTCCATAAGGATTTTCTTCTTCCTTCGAATGCCACACTCCTTAAGTTCAGGAACACCCCTTATAACAAAGATACTACAATAACGGGGACTCTGCCTTCAGGAGACATCATAAAGGGAAGCACTTCTTACGACTTTTCATATTCTTTTACTATTTCTACAGAAATCCATATCGATCCCGAAAACCTGCTGTTTCTAGTAAAAGACAACACAATACAAGACCAGACTTCCTATGAGAACTATTTAAAGGTGGTTTCAGAAGCCATTGCCCAGGAAACCGCGGGATTCTATCTTAAAAACCTTGAAACAGATGCAGCCTTTATACCTGAAACTGTTTCAATTATTGATTTATACAAGAAATGCAGATTCAACGAAAAATACCCTGAAATCCAAATAGATGCCATTGCCCTTAAAGAATCAAAGATACCGGATTATGAACTTTACAAGCTGATTCGCTCTACATTCATTTCGGACAAAAGCAGTTCCTACAAAGAGGTAACAGAATGAAAAGACTTTACGCCATCAGAGGCGCCACAAAATGCGAAAACACCAGTGAAGAAATCCTGAAAGCCGTGCATGAAATGTGCGATGAAATCTTCACAGCAAACAATATCAAGGCCGAAGACATGGTTTCCATCCAGTTCTCCATGACAAAAGACCTGAACGCCCTTAATGCGGCGGCTGCTTTAAGAAAGGCAGGTCCATGCATTGACTGTTCACAGGTGGCACTTTTCTGTACCCAGGAAGCCGAAATTCCAGGCGGAATGGAAAAAGTAGTAAGAGTAATGATAACTACTTACCTCAGGAAAAAAGCAAAAGTGGTAAACGTATACAAAAATGGTACCGACATGCTCCGACCTGACAGAAAGTCAAAATAAACTGAGAAATAAAGATTTTATAAGATGATTGTCTGGATAGCTAGCCACGAATGCTCAGGAATTTCCGAAGCAGGCGGTGTAAAAAATGTAACTTTCTCTCTCTGCAAGGAATTCCACAAAGCGGGACATAAAGCCGTTCTGTTTATTCCGGTTTTCCAGTGCACCAATTTTAAGGGAATCACCGGCTTATCCAGAAATGTCTATGAAACTGAAGTTCCAATCTGCGGAAAAAAGGAAAAAGTTTCTTATTCCCTGGGAACTTCAATAAATGACAAATTTTCAATTGTTTTCGTGGAACATCCAGGATTTGCAGAAAAAGAGGATGTTTACTGCTATACACGGCATGAAGAGGAACTGAATCCGGCCCACAAAAAAGGATGGGGCCATGAGGATGTAAAATTCCTGGACAACCTGTTTGCAAAAGCGGTGGATGCCTTTGCTGCCTTTGTTCCGGAAACTGAACTTCCAGACATTATCCATTGCCAGGATGCCTCAACCGCAAACATTCCGCTTTTTGTTTTCCATAATCCAAAACTGAAAAAAACTCAGACCGTTGTAACAATCCACAACGCAGGTCCCGCATATCACCATGAATTTTCAAGCATTGATGAAGCTGCCTGGTTCACAGACTATGACATTCCTTACTTCGTAAACTGTCTGAACGACGAAAGAGTAGAACCATTTCTTGTTGCCGCTCAATACGGAGCTCTTCTTACGACAGTTTCACCAGTATATGCTTCGGAACTGACTGATCCTGCCTTCAACAACGTGACCGACGGCCTTGCGGGAATCTTTGCAGCCAAAAACATTCAGATTGCAGGTATCACAAACGGAATCGATATAGACCTTTATGAACCTTCGGATTCAGTAAAATCAGTCCTTCCATACGAATTTGCCCCGGAAAAAATGGATTTTGAAGGAAAATTCAAAAACAGATTCTGGTTTCTTGAAGAACTGAAGAACTGTGAAAGCAATTCAGGTCTCCTTAAAGACATAAAAAAATACGGATTTCTTACATCAAAGGATTCTGAAAAGGACGTTTACCTCTGTTATCAGGGTCGTCTCGCATCACAGAAGGGGCTAACAGTTTTCCTTGAATGTCTCCCGGGACTACTGGAAGCCTTCAAAAACTTAAAAGTGATTGTAACAGGACAGGGGGAAGGACCTTTGGAAGAAGGGTTCAGAAAACTTGCCGAAGTCGACAACTATGCCGGAAGACTTGTTTTTTTGAACGGGTACAACAAAAAAGCCGCAAGACTTACTGTAGCCTCCAGCGATTTCATAGTTCTGCCAAGTTTCTTTGAACCTTGCGGACTCGAAGACTTCATCGCTTCTGTTTACGGAACACTCCCCGTTGCGAACAGAACCGGAGGACTTAATAAAATCCTTGACGGAGAAACAGGATTCCTTTATTCACCGAATACAGCGGATTCTCTTTTCAAAAAGCTTTCCGAAGTAATCGAAATGAAGTTGACAGATCCAGAAAAGATTCTAAAAACCGCAGGGAAAGGGGCAGAGTACACAAGGAACATGTATTCCTGGGACAAGGTGACTTTGAAGGAATACATACCGCTTTTCGAGAGCCTTATAAAAAAATAGATTTTTTTTGGAAAAAAAGTATTTCAGCTATTGACTCTTTTTTCCGAAATCTATATTATATCAATCATTCAACGCAACAAAGCGCAAGCGAGTTGCTCCGAATAACTGCTGCCTTAGCTCAGCTGGTAGAGCACGTGATTTGTAATCTCGGGGTCGTGGGTCCAAATCCTACAGGCAGCTTTTTTCGGGGAGTTTCTAGAGTGGTCAAATAGGACAGACTGTAAATCTGTTGCCTCCGGCTTCTGAGGTTCGAATCCTCAACTCCCCAAGAACTTCAAGAGTAAGACAAAATCTTACTCTTTTTTTTTATCTAAAAAAAATGTATTATAGAATATCACTCTATAAACAGGGGTAAAAGTTGGATATTCAATTTTGGGGAGTAAGAGGTTCGCTTCCAACTCCATTAACACCACAACAGATTCAATCAAAAATCATCGCAGCAGTTCAGCGCATTACCCCGGCTGATATTGAATCAACAGAATCCCGCGAAAAATTTATCTCCAGCCTTCCTGAGTGGATTTTCGGAACAACTGGCGGAAACACGCCTTGTGTGGTAATCAACTGTGGCGATACAAAGGTAATTCTTGACTGCGGAACCGGTGTTCGCGTTTACGGAAAAGCTGAAAACAGACCGGACAACGATAACTTCAACTACCACATCCTTCTTTCGCATTTCCATTGGGATCATATTCAGGGACTTCCTTTCTTTGATCCCGCATATATGCCAAAATCAAAAATCGACTTTTATTCTCCGTTCCCAGCCGCAAAAAAACTGCTGCAGAACCAGATGAAACGTCCTTATTATCCTGTTCCATTCGAGTCTTTCACAAAAGATTTCAACTTCCACACAATCCGTCGCGGGGAAGAGTTCAAGATCGGTGACATGACAGTAAATTTCTGTAAAATGTCACATCCAGGAAACTCTTACAGCTATGCCTTCACAGATCCTGAAAGCAAGAAGAAGTTCGTTTATGCAACAGACGTTGAACTTAAATCTCAGGATTTTGAGGAAAACGAACAGACAATCAAAGTTTTCAAAGACGCTGATGTAATCGTGCTTGATTCACAGTACACAGTCGAAGAAGCATACAAAAAAGTAAACTGGGGCCATTCGGCTTTCTGTTATGCCATTGATTTTGCCGTTCACTGGAACATCAAGGAACTTTACCTTTTCCATCATGAACCAACTTACGATGACAAAAAGCTCAGTTCCATTCTTCAGGCTGCAAGATGGTATGCACAGTATATTGATCATGCAGATATAAAGATTCATCTGGCTAAAGAATCAAAGAAAATCCACCTGTAGACTTTACTCCTATGAAAAAACTTACACTTTTCCTTAGTTCTCTTTTCGGTCTGATCCTGGTCCTCATTGGTTGTGCTTTCGGATATGTTTATTTCCAGTCGCAGCCTGTCGCAAAACCAGATTCCGGAGCGGAAAAAATCAGATTTGAAGTTCATTCCGGAGACAGCGTAAAAAAGATTGCCCTTAAGCTTAAGGAACAGGGCATAATCAAGAATGACAGCCTTTTTTACGTTTTCGCAAGAAAACCTGAACTGCTGAAGCTGGTTTGCAAGAACACAGATAATCTTCCTGCAAACTACGTGATGAAAAGCGGCATGTATTATCCTTCCGCAGACATGACTTTACCTGAAATCTTCAGTCTTCTTTCCTCTGGACAGCAGGAGTATGTGACAGTTTCAATTCCGGAAGGCTATACAATCACAAAGATTGCAGGACTTCTGGAAGAAAACGGCATCTGCAGCAAAGAGGATTTCATTTCAACCTGTCACGATACTTCATTCCTTATGAAGAACGGGATCAGCCTTGAATCGGCAGAAGGTTTCCTTTTCCCGGACACTTACTTCTTTGTTCCTTCAACACCGGCAGAAAACATTGCTGCAGAACTTATTTCTACCTTTTTCAAAAAAATCAGTACATTAATTGATGTTGATACCATAACCAACAGGGAACTTAATGACATTGTCATCCTTTCTTCGATAGTTGAAAGGGAATACAGAGTAAAGGAAGAAGCACCACTTATTGCCAGCGTTTTCAAGAACAGACTGCGCCACAATATCGGACTTTATTCCTGCGCCACAGTTGTATACGTTCTTACGGAAATTGAAGGCAGACCTCATCCTTCAAGAATCCTTATTGAAGATACAAAAATTGACAGCCCTTACAACACCTATAAATGGGCAGGGCTGCCTCCGGGTGCAATTTCAAGCCCTGGACTTACAGCCTTGAATGCTGTAATCAATGCTCCTAAGACAAATTATTACTTTTTCCAGGTTAAGGATTCAGCAAAAGGGACACATGTTTTCACATCAACTTTTGATGAGCATGTTGAAAATCACAATCTGAGCACAAAATAGAAGGTCCGGATAGGGAAAAATGGCAGGATATATTTCAAAAGATACAATAAACCAGATTCACGCCCAGACCGACATTGTTTCCTTAGTTGGAGAAACCACAAAACTTGACCGCCGAAGCGGAAACGACTGGTGGGGATGCTGTCCTTTCCATAAAGAAAAGACCGCATCTTTCCATGTTGACGGCGACAAGCACATGTATTACTGCTTTTCATGCCACAAAGCGGGAAACGCGGTAAATTTCGTCATGGAAACCCAGAGCCTGACTTACCCGGAAGCCCTGCAGTACCTGGCAAAAAAAGCCGGCATTACAGTCCAGTATGAGGAAGGCCACGGACCAAAAGAAACAGAATACGACGACACAAAAGACAAACTCATAGATCTTTACGACAGAACAGCCAACATGTTCAACTACATCCTTCTTGAAACTCAGGAAGGAAAGGAAGCTCTTGAATATCTTACAAAACGCGGACTTACCAGAGAAACAATCGAAAAGTTCAAACTGGGGTATGCACCTAAAGACTACCGCTGGCTCAAAAAGTTCCTGAAAAGCAAGAACTACAGCGACCAGTTCCTTGGTGAATCAAAACTATTCAACAAAAATTATCCAGATACCTCGTTTTTCAATGACCGCGTAATGTTCCCGATCTTCAACAGACACGGACAGACTGTGGCTTTTTCGGGTCGAATGCTCCATTCAAAAGACCCGAAAACTGACCGAAAGTACATGAACACCCCTGAAATGGTTCAGTACAAGAAAAGAGAGACTCTTTATGCATTTAACTTCGCAAAGAATGCCATGAGACTTTCAAAGGCGGTCATTTTCTGCGAAGGAAACATGGATGTCATTGCCTACCACCAGGCGGGCGTTGAGTATGCCGTTGCAACCTGTGGAACAGCCCTTACGGAAGACCACCTGAAACTGGTAAGAGGCTTCGCAGACACGGTAATTCTTGCCTTTGACTCTGACGCGGCAGGGCAGAACGCAACTGTAAAATCAATTTTAATGTGTCGAAAACTGGGATTTACCGTAAAGATCATCAAGCTTAAGGGCGGTAAAGACGCTTCTGAAATTCTCCAGAATTTCGGTGCAGAAAACTTGACGAACCAGGTTTCAAACAGTATATTAGACTCCGATTATTTGTTGAATAGATTAGGGGAATTGTTCCCAATTGATACACCTGAGGGGAAAACAAAGGCTGCCTTTGAATTTTTCCCTTATATTGATTCCCTCCAGTCTTTCTCACACAAAGAATCTTGTCTGGACCAATTGTGCCAGAAATTAAATCTCAGTCCGGAGGCTGTCAGAAAGGACTTTCAGAATCGAAATCAGTCCAAACCCCAGAATACTACTTCACCAATTAACAACCGGCAGACAATAAACCAAGCAGATCAAAATCCTAAAATCCAGATACAGATGAATGCTGAGATGAGAGGAATTCTGGCCGTGGTATGTAATCCAGAAGTATTTTCTGAACTTGAGGGAAATGTTACTGAACTTGATTTCAAAAATCCCGCAGCCCTTGAACTTTATAGAATTCTTAAGGAGTGCAACGAAGAAAACTCGCTGTCACTGCCGGTTATCCTGGACCGCTGCACCAACCCGCAGTTTGTTCCTGTTATAACTCAGGCAGTTTCCTCTAAAGAATACGACGGAGAAAAAGCTGTTTCTGTAGTAAAGGATTTTGTCAGATTCCTGAACAAAAACAAACTTGAACACAGAATCTCAGAGCTCCAGGTATTGATAAAGAACTTCATGGTATGTTCAGAGGAAGACAGTCAGGCACTTAACTCGCTTCTGAAAGAAAAAATGCAGCTGGAATTACAGGTGCGCAATTTATAAAAAAGGAATTTTTATGGCAAAGACAGAACAGGCTAACAAACCTGCCTTGGAAAAAGTTCTTGATTTCCTGAAAGACAAAAAAGTCGTTTCATGGGATGAAATGACAGATATTCTTGGAATGGACTTTATCAACAACTCTCCAGAAATGGAAAGCGTTCTGAAAGGTCTTGAAGACAAAAAAATCACAGTTATTGAAACAGATATTATCGGAGAAGAACCGGAACCTGAGCCGGAAGAAGACGACGAAGACGACGCTGGTATCCTGGATGATGATGAAGATGGAGTAGGCGGAGACAACGAAGCTGCCGAAATCGAACAGACAGAAAAGAAACTGGCCGCCTCGAAATCACGTCTTGTAAACAACGATAAAGAATCTTCTGTAGACGATCCAATCCGTTATTACCTGCGCGAAATCGGTCGTGAAAACCTTCTTACAGCTGAGCAGGAAGTTATTCTTTCTAAACAGATGGAAGACGGAAAAAATATCATCAAGGATGTAATCCGCAACGCCGGAATCATGATTCCTGAGTTCTTTTCTATTGCACAGAAAGCATTCACACGCATTGATGTTCATGAACAGGGAAAAGCCCGCAAGGAAATCAATGAAGAAATGGCAGAAAAACGCCGCCTTAAGAGTGCTTACGGAGAATACTTAAAGCCTGTTCTTCCAGAAATGAAGGAATATATTCCTCTGAAAAAACAGCTTTTCGAAACAGAAGGAACCATCAAGATTCTTGAAAACGAAAAGCTTTGCGAACTCCGCAAAACAATCCAGCCAAAACTTGCAGAAATTGATATCCAGACAGAAGAACTGGACAAACTTACAGCTAAATTCCGTGATACAACACGCAAAATTGAAGAATATCACCTGAGACAGGAAAAGAAGATGAAGGACCTGCGCATCAAGAATGCAGCAGAACTTCGTGCTCTTGGACGAAAGATCTCAATCAAATCTCAGGCTGCAAAACTTGAAGCGGAACTGAACATGAGTTCAGACGAAATCCGTAATGTTTATACAGAAATCCAGAAAATTGACCGCAAACTGCGCAAACTGGAATTCGATTTCGAAAACTCTGTTGATGATATCCTTGAAATGGCCCAGAAAATCGAAGAAGGCCGTGTAATGATGGAAAAGGCAAAGAACAAGCTTATTGAAGCCAACCTTCGTCTTGTTGTTTCCATCGCAAAGAAATACACAAACCGTGGTCTTCAGTTCTTTGACCTGGTTCAGGAAGGAAACATCGGTCTTATTAAGGCTGTTGAAAAATTCGAATACCGCAAGGGATTCAAATTCTCTACATACGCTACATGGTGGATTCGCCAGGCAATTACCCGTTCAATTTCTGACCAGGCACGTACAATCCGTGTTCCTGTTCACATGATTGAACAGATTAACAAAGTTGTACGTGAAAGCCGTCAGCTTATGCAGAAGCTTGGTCGCGAACCAACCGACGAAGAAATCGCACAGCAGCTGGGATGGCCACTTGCCCGCGTTAAGCAGGTTAAAAACGTTGCCCGTGAACCTATTTCTCTTGATACACCAATCGGAGAAGAGGAAGACTCATTACTGGGAGACTTCATCGAAGACAAAGATGTTGAAAATCCAGCAAACGCTACAGCATACACAATGCTGCAGGAACAGCTTAAAAAGGTTCTTTCAACACTGCCTCCACGTGAACAGGAAGTTCTTAAGATGCGTTTCGGTCTTGAAGACGGTTACTCACTTACACTGGAAGAAGTTGGTCTTTATTTTGACGTTACTCGTGAACGTATCCGTCAGATTGAAGCAAAAGCGCTCCGTCGTCTCCGTCATCCACGCCGTGCAAACGAGCTTAAGGATTACATGTAATGGCAAAGTCTGTTCACCGGGACAAGCCTTGCGTGAATAGACAGAAAAAAAGAATTTTTATATAATTTAGCGATAAAATTTATAAGGAAATATTCCATGGTTACAGCAGATATTTTTGAAAAATTGAAGGATTTGCAGGACATTCTCGTAAACAAATACGAACTGGAAGCAAAAATCGAAGAAGCCCCAAAACACATTGGTATTCAGGAAGAGCTTCTTGCTAAACTCAAGAAAGAATACATCGAAAAGAACACATCTTTCGAAGAACTGAAAGCCAAAATCGGTGGTCTTAAAGTTGAATACGACCAGGCCGTAAAACTTCGCGAAGACAGCGAAAGCGGTATGGAAACTGCAACAGAAAAACGCGAAATTGAAGCTCTTGATAACCAGATTAAAAATGCAAGCGCAAAAGAAGACGCTCTGAGAAAAGAACTCCAGCAGGAAGAAAAAACACTTCAGGCTATGGATGAAGCTCTCAAATGCGACGAAGACATGATCAAGTCTCAGGAAGACGACATCAGCGCTGCAAAAAAATCAATCGATAACGAAATTGCAAAATACAACAACGAACTTGCAATGCTTCAGGAAAAAGAAAGCAAGATCACACCATCACTTGATCAGGAAATCCTTTTCAAATTTGAAAGAATTATCCAGAGAAATGCTGAAGGTATCGTTGCTGTAAGAAACGGTGTTTGTACAGGATGTCACATGATTCTGCCAGCACAGTTCGCAAATACAGTACGCGAAGGCGAAAACATTCTCTTCTGTCCTTACTGTTCAAGAATCCTTTGTTACGAAGAATCTGAAGATACAGAAAACTTCTACTCTATGGACGAAGCAGGTTCACTTGCTGACCTGGACGGAACAGACGGAGAAGAAGACGATACATTCGACGAAGACGACGAAAACGACAGCGATTTCTTCGGAAAAGATGAAGACTTTGCTGACGATGACGACGAAGCTGACGATTCTGACCTCGACGAAGAAGAACCAGAAGAAGACGCCGAATAAATCAGTTAATATCAGACAGGATGCATAATCGCGCAGGCGGGGCTTATGACAGTCCCGGGCCTGTGAGGTAAAGTCCGGGCTCCGCCGGAAAAAATGCCGGGTAATAACCGGGCATCGGGGACAGTTGTGTTTTTCACATAACTCTCCGGTGACAGAAAGTGCAACAGAAATTGTACCGCCAGGCAACTGGTAAGGGTGAAAAGGCAGTGTAAGAGACTACCGGGTTTCTGGTAACAGAAGCCGCTTGTAAACCTCATTTGGAGCAAAATTAAGCAGCAGTTTGGTTTTCCGGACTATAGACTGCGGGTAAATTGCTGAAGGCATCTGGCAACAGATGTTTCGGATAGATGATTATGACCGGAGAAATCCGGAACAAAACCCGGCTTACAGTCCTGCCTGTTTTTTTTATAAATTGTCATACAAATAAAATCGATAACGGGTGGGGAAATGGACGATATCGAATTTAAAAACGAGAATACCGCAAAAAGAAAAAGTCATATTGTCCGTAACATTTTAATAAGCGTTGCGCTTATTGTCGTAATTGCCACAGTCATTTCATTTTCCGTTTTCGGAATCATAAAACTCAACAGAAATAGAATCACAGCAAGAACTTTAGCCCGTTACTGGAGCGAAACCGATTTTTCTAAATACGAAAAAATCTACAATGACGGAAAACTCCTTCTTCAGAATGAACCTTTCAATAACACAGCCCTGATTTACTACGGATATTCCTGCTTTTACCTGGCTGTTTCCCAGACCGACTCCTCTGAAATCCAGAAATATCTTGATGAATGTATCAGTTCTTTAAGACTTGCTATTTATTCTGCAAGAGAAAAGACTCTTCCACAGATCCATTACATGCTTGGAAAAGCTTATTTCTACAAAAACAAGATTGCAGAAAATTTTTACGCTGACCTTACAATTGAAAACCTGAACAAAGCCCTTGTTCTTGGTTATGAAGCAGATGACATATATGAATACCTTGGTATGAGCTATGCAGCTCTTGGAAAAACTACGGAAAGTATTGCGGCTTTTTCTGAGGCACTTCTTGTAAGAGAATCCGGAAACCTCCTTGTTTCCATTGCAGAACAGTACATGAAGAACGGAATGACCTCTTCCAGCAAGCAATACCTGTACCGGGTTATCAATTCCAGCGACAATGACCTGCTTATAGAAAAAAGCCGCATTATGCTGGCCAATATTTACCTTGAAGAAGAGAACTACGAAGATGCCCAGAAGGAATTCGAAGAAGTTCTTAAAAATAATAAAAATTCTGATGACGCACATTACGGAATTGGTGTAATATATGAGAAGCAGGGAAATTTGGTTTTAGCCCGTTCTGAATGGAGAAACACTTTAAAAATCCGTGCTAACCATCAGGGTGCTCTTAAAAAATTATCTGAAACAAAAAAATAGGGGAAAATAAAATGGGATTTTTTGACAGATTTTCAACAGACATTGGTATTGACCTGGGAACATGTAATACTCTTATCTACGTAAGAGGAAAGGGAATCGTAATTGATGAACCTTCTGTTGTTGCCGTAGAAAAGGGTACAAAAAAGATCGTTGCCGTAGGTTCTGATGCCAAACAGATGCTTGACCGTACTCCGGGAAACATTCTTGCCATCCGTCCTCTTGCAGACGGAGTTATCGCCGACATCGATTCATGTCAGATCCTCATCGAATATTTCATCAAGAAAATTACTCCAAAACACCAGCTCATCAAATCACTCAGAATGAAAATCGGTATTCCTTCATGTATTACAGAAGTTGAACGCCGTGCAGTTGTTGAAGCTGCTCTCAAAGCAGGTGCAAAGGAAGTTGAAGTTGTAGCAGAAAGTCTTGCCGCTGCAATCGGTGCAAAAATCCCTATTTACGAACCAGCCGGACACATGGTTTGTGACATTGGTGGTGGTACAACTGAAGTTTCAGTTATTTCTCTTGGCGGTATGGTTGTTACAAACTCTATCCGTGTTGGTGGAGACAAGTTCGACGAAGCCATCGTAAACCACATCAGAAACACACATAACCTGCGTATCGGTAAAGGTGCTGCAGAAAGACTTAAGATTCAGATCGGTTCTGCCGCTCCTGAAAAAACAATCGACAAAATGGAAATCAAAGGTGTTGACGCAATCACTGGTCTTCCACGCCGTCTTGAAATCGACAGCGTAGAAGTTCGCGAAGCACTTAAAGAACCTGTTACAAAAATCGTACAGGAAGTTAAAAACGTTCTCGGACTTACTCCACCTGAACTGGCTGCTGATATCATCGAACGCGGTATCATCATGACTGGTGGTGGTTCTATGTTAAGAGAACTTCCAAAACTTATTTCAAAAGAAGCTGGTGTTCCTGTAATTCTGGTTGAACGTCCTCTTGAATGTGTTGCTCTTGGTGCCGGTCAGGCCTTCGAACTGTTCAAGGATATGACAGCAGACAGAATGATTTACGATTCTCTTTCATAACAAGAAGGTATAGAGTCGTAACATGAAGCCAAAGACCCGTTTTTCTTTTCGTTTCAGTTTTTCTGAATTTCTTCTCGTAATTCTTCTCTTGATTTCAGGACTCATGCTTGGATTCAGTTCCAAAAGTTTCGTCCTGAATTTCAAGAAAGTTGGATTCTCGGTTTTATCAACTGCAGAAAAAGGAGTTGTTACCGTAACAAGAGGAATCAGAAACACCTTCAATTCAGCCAAAGAACTTCGTCAGCTTAAAAAAGATTATGACAGTCTGGTTGAAAAACTTGAAAACTACGAACAGATGCAGCGCAGCAATGCGGACATCAGAAAAGAAAACGAAAGGCTTAAAGATCAGCTTGGCTTCTCTATCTACATGGAAGAAAAAAATATTCCATGTCAGATTATTTCCCGTGACCTGGACAATCTTTATTCATATCTGACAATCAACAAGGGAAGCGTAAACGGCATCCGCAAAAACATGCCTGTTGTTGCTTTCCAGAACGGAAGTCAGGGACTGGTAGGAAAAGTTGTTGAAGTGGGACCTTTAACAAGTCAGATCATGCCAGTCTATAATCTAAACTGTATTGTTTCTTCAAGAATCCAGAACTCCCGCGAAATCGGTCTGGTTTCCGGAAACGGAGATCCAAACCTGCCGCTTTCGATGCAGTATATCCGTAAACGAACAATTGATTCTCTTCACTACGGCGACGTTATTGTTACTTCAGGTGAAAACGATAACTACATGCGTGATATTCCGGTGGGTTCTATTTCTAAAATCACTTCCATCGACTACAACTCTTCATTGAATATTGAACTTACACCTATCATTGACTTCGCTAAACTTGAAGTTGTTTTCGTCGTAAACATGAAAGAGCTTAACGACAAACGCGACACCAGCGACTCGGAGGCAAGAAATGACTAAATCATTTTTCTGTTCTGTTCTGATTATCCTTGGTGCTGCCCTTATTGAAAGCACAATTCTCAGTAATCTTTATATCCTTCCTGTAATTCCGGATTTGGTACTTATCGCTTCAGTTTATATTTCTCTTCTGAATGGAAGAACTTATGGACAGCTTACAGGCTTTGTTTCGGGTTTGACACTGGACTTCATTACAGGTGTTCCTTTCGGACTTAACTGCATCTTCAGAACTCTCGTTGGTTATGTTTACGGGCTTTTTGCAGACCACATTGTAATCTCAGGACTTGTTATTCCTGTTCTTACAGTTTCAACAGCAACAATCTTGAAGACAATTCTGATCTGGGTGATTTCGCTTTTCTACACGGCAATCAATCCGGTTTCAATCATTTCTTTCGACTTCCTTATTGAACTTCTGTTCAATGTTGTTCTTGCACCATTCGTTTTCAAGTTCTTAAGTTTCTTTAAAAGAACAATCAACATTCATCCGGAGAGAACCTCATTAAATGATTAGAAGACAGTTTGATCAGGACTATAACTCCGGAGCAGAAGGTGAAAAGAACGTTAAACTTCTTTTTCTCGTAATCCTTCTTGTTATTCTTTTTTGTGTTTACGCTTTCAAGCTTCTTTCGATTCAGGTAATCAATGGTGAAAAATACCGTACTCAGTCAAAGAACATCTCAAGCCGTATTACAACAATTCCTGCCCAGCGAGGAGAAATCTTTGACCGGAACGCAAACATGCCTCTGGTTGTTAATACTGAAAGTTTTGCCGTTTCAATTACACCGGGCGAAATTCCTTCAGGAAGATATGACAACGTAGCTTCGAAACTTGCCCAGATTATGGGAATAAAAAAAACCGACATCGATGCAAAGATTCCGAAAAACTACAGACGCTCCTTTACAGCAAGAACTATAAAATCCAACGTTCCTTTTTCGATTATTTCAAACATTGCAGAGAACAAAAATGATCTTCCGGGAGTTTCATGGGAATCGACACCTATCAGAAACTATGTGGAATCAGGATCTCTTTCGCATATCATCGGGTACGTAGGTGATATTTCAGAAGAAGAATATACACAGATGTACAACCGCGGTTACGACAAACGCCGTCAGGTTGGTAAAACCGGAATTGAAAAACAATATGACCACCTGCTTCAGGGAATTCCTGGTCAGGAAAGCCGCACTGTCGATGTTCGTGGTCGTGTTCTTTCAGATGCTCCAGTTGTAACAGAACCTCAGATGGGTAAAAATCTTGTCCTTACAATCGACACAAGAATCCAGGAACTTGTAGAAAAGACTCTTGGTGAACGCGTTGGAGCATCTGTTGTTCTGAAACCTTCAACAGGTGAAGTCCTTGCAATGGTTTCATACCCATTCTATGACACAAATCTTTTTAACCGTGATACAGCTTCCGAAGAATATGCTGCTTTAAGAAATGACAAAAACAATCCGTTCCTGAACCGTGCTGTAATGACTTCCTATGCGCCGGCGTCGACCTTCAAGATTGTTATGTCTACAGCCTTGCTTCAGGAAAAAACCTTCCCATCGGGAAAGAAGATTGAATGTAACGGACGCATCTTTTACGGTGGCCATACTTACCACTGTCACCAGCTTTGGGGACACGGCTGGCTTGATCTTAAAGAAGCTCTTGCTGAATCCTGCGACGTTTATTATTACACTGTAGGACGCGACTCACTTGGTATTGAAAAAATTGCTGAATATGCAAGAAAGTTCGGGTTAGGGCAGAGCGCTGAAATTGACCTTCCTAGCCAGGCAAAGGGACTTGTTCCAACTCCTGTTTGGAAGGAACGTACCCGCCATTCCAAATGGGTTGGTGGTGACACAATTTCTGTTTCAATCGGACAGGGAGACCTTACAGCAACACCTCTTCAGCTTGCTGACATGATTGCAATGGTTTCGAACAAAGGAACTGTATATAAACCACATCTTCTTAAGGAAGTTCGTGACCCAGTTACCAATGAAGTTATCCAGGAAACAAAACCTGAAGTTCTTCATCATCCGGAAGACATTGACGAAGAAGTATGGACAGAAATGCAGGAATATCTGCATTACACAGCTACCAACGGTTCTGCAAAATTCCCAATGACTCTGCTCAATGTTCCTATTGCCTGTAAGACAGGTACTGGTGAAGTTGATAAATATAAAAACTCAAAAGAAAACCACTGGCACTCCTGGCTTGTTGCTTACGCACCTTATGATGCTCCTCCTGAAGAAAGAATCTGTATTGCAACAATTGTCGAAGCCGTTAACAAATGGGAATGGTGGGCACCATACGCTACCTGTATTATTTTCCAGGGTATTTTTGAAGACCAGACTTACGAAGAAGCATTCGATGCTTTGAAACTTGGTCGTTACCTTGGTCAGCCTGCAGTAAGGAGAGACTAGCTTGAAATCAAAGTTCTGGAACCGTTTTGATTATTTTATTCTCCTTTCTGTCATTGCCCTGACAACCCTTGGAATTCTTTTTATTTATTCGGCAAGGTTCACATCAAAAGGTCTTATCAATCCAACTCAGTATATCAAACAGATTATCTGGGCCAGCGTTGGAGTTTTCTTTATATTCGTAATCTGCCTTTCGGATTACAAAAGAATAAGAAGATACTCACCTTATCTTTTTGTTTTCCTTCTTGGCGTTCTTGTCTTTACAAGATTGTTTGGTAAAAGAGTTAATGGTGCAAGATCCTGGCTTGGTATCGGAAGTTTCGGAATTCAGCCTTCAGAATTCGGAAAGATTTTATTTATTTTCTTCATGGCAAAATTTCTTGAAGACTCAAGAAACCTGCCTCCATTCAAAAGATTTGTTCTTGGAAACATTTATATGGCAATGCCAATGGGACTGATTCTTCTTCAGCCTGACCTTGGTACGGCTTCTGTATATTTCCCGATTTTCCTCGTTATGGCTTTTATGGCCGGAGTAAAAATAAAGTATCTTTTCTTTGAACTATCTTTTCTTCTCCTAACAATTTTCTTTGCGGTACTTCCTGCATACAATCAATATATACCGGCACAGCCTCATGTATTCCTGCAGGTTCTTTCAAGTTTCAAACTCCGCGTTTTCCTTATTCTGGTTACAACAGCCATAACTGTAATTGCTGCCTCTGTAAGAATCTTTTTCCACGGACGAAAATATTTCTATTGGATTACTTACGCATTCCTTTGCATAACAGGATCCCTGATTCTTTCCATGTTCATGCAGTTCTTTCTGACTGGTTCAATGGACCAGTACGGAAATGATGTAAGTCTTGCTCAGGCAATTCTGCATCCTTCAAAACTTCTGGACTTTCCTACAAAATGGGGAAACCTGAGTTACCAGATGAAACGTCTTCTGATTTTTATGAGACCGGAAATCGACATCCATGATGCAGGCTGGAACATTTATCAGAGTAAAATCGCTATTGGTTCCGGAAGTTTCTGGGGACGCGGATTCTTACAGGGAACCCAGTCTCATAACGGATGGCTTCCTGAACAGTCAACTGACTTCATCTTCGGAATCCTTGCAGAAGAAACAGGCTTCATCGGTGGATTCGGAGTTATCTGTCTTTACATGATGCTTTTCATGAGGACAATTTATATAATCAAAATCAACCAGAATGAATACGGCACACTCATTGCTTCGGGCATTCTTGCTATGTATGCGTTCCACTTTTTTATCAATGTAGGTATGCTTATGGGAGCAATGCCTATTACAGGTATTCCGCTTCTGTTCCTTTCATATGGTGGATCCTCACTTCTTACAGCAATGATATGTGCCGGTATTCTTATGAATATCAACTATCACAAAATGGAACTCCACTAAAAGATTCATATGATTTCTTGCAAAAGATTATTTCTTGTTTTTATTCTGCTTTTTTCATCATTTGTAATGTTTTCTCAAAGTCCTGCCAGTGAAGACTCCTATGATTCTTTGCACGATGAAGCTCTGGAGTTTTTCAAAAACTACAATATTACAATTCTTGGAAGTCAGGATAAACTGACAATTATGCACAAAAAAGGGACTTTTTCTAAACTTGGAAAAGAAACGATTAAAGGTGACATTTCCGGAACCCTGACATATCACGCCAGAATCAAAGGCTTTGGCGGCGATATTAAAATGATTTATCAGAATTACAGCGACCTTCCTGGAATGGTAATAAACGGGGAATCCAATGTAAGTGCAAAAATGAACATGCACGGATGGATGTACGGAAAAATCTATATTACCGATTCAAAGAATAATTCTCTTGCTGAAATTGATTATAACTCCCTTGAGATAGTGCACGGAGTTGATGGTGGTGGTGGCTACTACATTACACTTACCGGAAAGGCACCTGTCTTCCTTAAATGGGATGAAGTAAACAGACCTGACCGAGAAGAAGAATTTTACGACGAAGACGAAAATCCTATATCAAAATAAGAAATTTGAATTTATCAATACAATTGTTAAAGCAAAAAGAAGAATCTTGGTTTATCATATATGTATTGGAGGATTCAAATGACATATTACGTTGATGCTTCTGCAGTTAGAAGCGGAAAAGGTACAAAAGAAAACCCATTCAAAAGAATCAATGATGCAGCAAATATTGCAAAACCAGGGGATGAAGTTATCGTAGCTCCTGGTGTTTACCGTGAATACGTTAACCCTAAAAACGGCGGAAATGAGGCAAATCGTATTACATATCGCTCGGAAAAACCTCTTGGTGCCGTTATAACCGGTGCTGAATGTATAAAAAACTGGACAACTTTAGAAGGTTTCAAGGATATTTGGGTTGCAAGAATCCCAAACGGCGTATTCGGAGACTACAATCCATACACAACTCTTGTTGCAGGTGACTGGTTCATTGCATATTACATTGCACACACAGGAGATGTTTTCCTTAATGATAAATCACTTTACGAAGTAACAAGTCTTGATGGTGTAAAAAATCCTGTAGTTTACGACAAATCATGGGATCCTGATTTCTCTGTTTACACATGGTACGCAGAACAGGACGAAGCTGCAGACGAAACTGTAATCTATGCAAACTTCCACGGAAAAGATCCAAACAAAGAAAATGTAGAAATCACTGTTCGAGAAAACTGTTTCTACCCAAGCGAAGAAGGAAAGGGCTACATTACACTTTCAGGATTCAACGTAACAAAGGCTGCCACACAGTGGGCACCTCCAACAGCTTACCAGGAAGGTATGATTGGTCCACACTGGTCAAAAGGGTGGATCATTGAAGACTGCGAAGTAAGTCATTCAAAATGTTCCGGCATTTCTCTTGGAAAATATAAACAGCCTAACAATGACAACAAATGGCTTAAATGGAAATACAAAGACGGTACACAGACTGAACGCGACAATATCTGTCAGGCACAGGTAGAAGGTTGGACAAAAGAAAACATCGGTTCACACATTGTTCGCCGCTGTAACATACATGACTGCGGACAGACTGGTATTGTAGGTCATCTTGGTGGAGTTTTCAGCATCATCGAAGACAACCACATCCATCACATCAACAACAAGCAGAATCTTGCAGGTGCCGAAATCGGTGGTATCAAAATGCATGCGGCAATCGATGTAATCATCCGCAGAAATCATTTCCACAACTGTACACGCGGTCTCTGGCTTGACTGGCAGGCTCAGGGAACCCGCGTAACACAGAACCTATTCCACGACAATTGTCTGCCATTCGAACACGTTGCAAACATGAAGAATATGGACGCCCTTGGAGAAGACATCTTCATCGAAATCTCTCATGGACCAACTCTTGTAGACAACAACATTCTTCTTTCTGACCACGCACTTAAACTTCCAACACAAGGAGTTGCACTGGTTCACAACTACATTGCAGGTTCATTGACCGCTGTAGGACGCGGTGTAAACAACGGGGCTAAGACACTCCAGTCTCCACGTTATACACCATACCACTATCACCACAGAACAGAAATTGCGGGTTTCATGACTGTACTTCACGGAGACTGCCGTTTCTACAACAACATCTTCGTTCAGAAAGACATCAGACCGGGAATGCAGGAAATTCATGACGGAAACAGAACTGCAGAATGGACAGACGGTAACATTATTGCTGGAACTTACACATTCGATTTCTGCCCAACACAGGAAGAATGGGAAGCACAGTTTGAAGGATATTGTGGAATGGGGTCTGCACCAAGCGACCGTTACTACACACCGCTTCCAGTATGGGCTGGGGGAAATGTTTACTTCAATGGGGCTGTACCAATGAAAAAGGAAACTGATGCCGTAAAAGCAGATGGAAAAGCTACATTCAGCCTTAAAGAAGAAAAAGGGAAGTGGACATTCGAAACAAATGTTTACGATCTTATGCCTGAAACAAAAACCGCAATGATCTGTACAGATACACTTGGAATGGCTTTTGAACCTGAAATGAAATATGAAAATCCTGACGGTTCACCAATTACTTTCAATGTAGATTTCTTTGACAATCCACGCGGAATCAATCCTGTTCAGGGACCAATCGAAAATTACAAAGGTCCAATTGTTTTCTAATAAATAAAAATAAGAAAACATAAACTTTGTAAAATTAAAAAAATCACCTTGATCTTTTTCAAGGTGATTTTTTTTTATTAGAAAAAGTTTTTATTCTTCCCAGAAAAGATCATTAAGAGTAACTCCAAGAACTTTACATAAAGCAATACATAAATTTATTGAAGGATTATAATCACCTTTTTCAATTGCATTTATTGTTTGTCTTGAAACATCAACTGCTTTTGCAAGATCTTCCTGTGACATATCTTTCAATGCTCTTGCAGCTTTTAATTTTAAATTTTTCATTATTCTTCCTGTTCATCAATTTTTAACTGTTTACGATCTACTAAAGTTTTTGCAGCAAGATTTATCATAACAACAATTAAAACAACACACGCAGTTAAAGATAGAATCAAATTATCAACAATTTTATTTTTAATATATCCCAATGCAGCATAGGCGATTAACAAAATCCAAAGAATTAAAATGATAATCCATTTTTTCTTTGTCCATATTTTTGTAAACATTGCATCTTTCCAGATTGCATACAATGTATAACTCAATGCACCAAGAAAAATCGAAACAAGAAACATAACATTCAAATCAACTGGTAGATTTAATCTGGTTGCAGCAAGGTAACTTACAGCATTAACAAAAACCATTGTATAAAAACTATAATTACCACTTCTGCCGTTCATCATTTTTTGCCTTTCATCAGATCCGCCATCATCTGTTTTCTTATCCCAGAATAAGGCACCAATTATACAAAATAAACAAAGCAAAACACTTAAACTAAAAACAATAACATTAAGTAAACTGATATCTTTCATAATAAACTCCTATATTTTTTTTAACCTATAAAGATTATAAGTTTATAAATTACTTTATGTCAAGTTTATATTACATTTTATATAGTTTATTTTAATTCACAATTGATTTTCAAATTTCCGTTAAACTTCCGATAATGTATGTTCTGTCTACCATTTACAACAATCTATTGGCCAGTTCAAAGATTGGTAAGCGTCAATTTTCCGCCCTTTTAGGCTATTTTTACCGTTGAAACATCAGATTTCTTAATCAATTTGATATTCCAAGGAAGAAGTTCAGACCATTTTGAATCTGTCCAGTCAGTTGTGTCTGCGGCCAGTTCAAAGATTGAAGAAAGATATTCTTCAGGATTGATATTATTCATTATAGCACATTCTATAAGAGAAAACAACAGACATGTTGAGCGTGCGCCGTCTTCTGAACCACAGAATAAGAAATTCTTTCTTGATAAAACATACGGACGAATTGAACGTTCTGCAATCGAGTTATCAAGATAGATTTCAGGACAGTTCAAATAGTTCATAAGATGTGGCCAGGCTTTAATAGCATAATCAAGGGCCTTTCCAAATTTGAAGCTTTCTGGAACTGTAGGCTCTATTTCAATCATCCAGTTATAGAATTCATCCATAATCGGTTTGATTATTTCCTTGCGTTTTTTTATGAACTCTGAGTCAGAGAGATTCTGCTCTCTCAAACGATTTTCTTCAAAATACATTCGCTGGATGTATTTAAGGGCAATGGCTGAGTTCTTTGATTTTCCGTTAAGCAATGCATCATAAAACTTTCTGCGGATGTGAGCTGCGCAGGCTACATGGACAATCTTGTCTTTTGGGTAGAGAATCTTGTGTTCTTTTAATGCAGCTTCATAACCTGGATATTCATCAGTCTGAAGGTATCCTTTAAAACCGTTTATGAACGGCCGGATGTATTGAGGACTGCGGCTTTCAAAATATCTGTATATTGCCAGCGGTTTATCTTTTGGTCCGCCATGAGCAAGCCAGATGTAGGATTTCTTTCGCTCGGTATTCCCGTTTTCATAATGCAGGATTTGAGTCGTAGTCTCATCCATATTTAAGACTTTTCCGGTCTTTATATGTTCCAGCATTATCCTTTCCAAAGGCTTTAGTTTCTCATAAACTTCAAGCTGCCATTTGTCCATCGTTGCCCTTGAAAGATCAATTCCTTTTCTTTCAAAGTTCTTGGACTGTCTGTAATACGGCATGTGGTTGCAGTATTTGTTTATGAAAATGTAGCTCAGAAGACCTGGTGTTGCGATTCCCTGTTGAATGATATTCTTTGCAGCAGGTGCCTGGCGGAAAACTGGATGTTCTTCATCCCCGCTTCCTTCACAGTTTCTGCAGGCATATACAGGATAGATATGTTTTTCAACATAGATTCTTTCAGGAATTATGTTGAGTTTTTCTGTGAATCTTTCCCCTACTTTTACCAGCTTTGCTCCGCAGCCACATATCTTTTCTTCTTCAGGAATGTCGTGATAGATTGGTACACGTTCAAGATTGTCAGCAATCTTTTTACGGCCGCATTTACGGCGTTTGTAGGCCTTTACAGACAGCTTATTTTCTTCGATAGTTTCCTGTAATTCTTCATTAGTAAGCATTTCAGCTTCAGGAAAGAAATCATCATCCAGGTCATCAAATAATGAAAGCTGTTCGAAAGATTTTTCAGAATGGGTTCCAAATCGATAGTTTATCTGAGTACTTAACCTTTCTTCCAGACAAAGAATTTTAAGCTGCTGGTTTTCATTTTCAGTTTTTAACTGCTGAATTTCGTTTTCTTTCTGATTAATTACTTTATCTTTTTCCTTAATTGTGAAAATCTGGAAGTTAATCTGGTCATCTTTTGAGGATAGTAACTGTTCCTTTAAAACCAAAAGCTGCTGCATCGTCTCAAGTTTGAGTTTTGCAGCAGCCAGTTCAGCAAGAGCTTCTTGTGTTGTCACTTCCCTTTTCATGTTTTAAATGTTAACAGATTTAGAAACATTTAAAAAGTAGTTTTAGAAATTTTTTTTAAGATCAATTTGTATTCGCGGGGAAAATCCGTTGGTAATTGGAAAAGCCGTAATGTAAGCTGATAGACTTCTTTAAAGACTGGTAAATCGTAATATAATGCCATGAAACAATTATATCATAAAAAAAGCCCTTAGCTCACATAAGCCAAGGGCGAAATTTTGGAATTTTTTTTCGGGTTTTCAACCTTACATAGTTAGGTTGAAAACAAAATGGATAAATAGTTAAATCCGCTGCACTTCGTTTCGCTAGTTGAAAGCCCGCACTGCACAAACGTAACCGTCGTAGCCGAAGCTGGTGTTCTTGAGGTTGGCTTCCCAGTACCCACTGCCGAAACAGAGAAAGTAAGCGCCATTATCGTGGGAAGCGTCCTGGGACGACGACCGGTAGTAGCTATTACCAAACTGACTTCCTCCACAAAGACTACTTGCTGCATCAACTGTAGCTTTTACCTTCCAGATATCAAACAATTCTGCTACTGTTGGTAAATACCAGCTGTTTTCATATGCAGCCCCAAGATTTGTTGCTGTGTTCTTATAGTTTTTTGCAAAGTAGAATGCTGGGTATCTTTTATCAGCATCTGTTCCTGTAGTATCGTCTGTAAGACCTTTCTCTGTCAAAAATGATGCTATCTGTTCAAGGTTATCACTTCCGTCTGTGTCAACTGTAAAAGTAAGGTTACCGGCATCTCCTGTTGCAGGACACTGGATTGTTTCAATGTTTTCATTGTATGCTTTTGCATCAGCTGTACACCATGCTAGACTACTGTGTTTTAAGCCTACACCTAAAGTTTTTCCACCATCTACCTTAAAGATAACTGCAATCGCCGCAGCTTTCTGTTCATCTGAAAGAGTAAGTTCAGCAGTATAAGGTGTGGCACTTCCGTCATTGAACACAATGTCACCTACAGCTTTTGCGACATCTGGTGCCTTTGTTCCAAAAGTTCCACTTCCATCTGTGCTTCCGCCTGCATTATTTCCACCCACAGGATCTGCACAGCCAACAAAAAAGGCACCTGCAGCCATAATAGCCATTACTGCAAATGCCTTAACTAAATTTGATTTTTTCATACCAATCTCCTTCGCGCACTACATTCTGTAACACACTATACATAAGTACCCCCCCCGATTACCATCGAGGGAGCAGAGTACTGTTTAAACTTTATTACTGCTTCAGAATATAATCTTCTGCAATTTCAATTTTAGCCATAATGTCAGTTTCAAGCATAGACAACTTATCAACTAAACATTCTTTATCTACAACAATCAGCTGATGCACTAAATCACAAAAGGGATTCCAAAATCCATCATATAAATTTCACCACGTATCATTTTTTCAGCTTTACTTAAAAGATATTCAAGATAATCAACAAGTTCGTTGTAATATTGCGGAGGCAAAGATTTTATCTGTTTTTCCAAAAATTTCATATGGCATATATAAACCTCCCTTTTTATTTAATATACCACACTAGCTTTCTACCGTCCACAAAAAAAGCCTTCAGGAATTTCAGAGCATGGTTAAAGCTCAGAAATCAATATATGGTGGACAATTCTGTCCTTGAATGGGGATGCAAAAATTTCCCGTTTTACAGGTTTGTTCACGATAAAACAGTTGAGCCTCCGAGGTAGCGTGTAAACATAACATAAATTATACGTAACCCGTATAAACTTCTTATATTTCAACTATTCAATTATAGCATATTTTTTAATCAAATTGTTCGTATTTCAGTGGTTCATAGGCACAGAAGAAATCAATTCCCTTAAGCAACATTATGACTTCATCAAGTTTGATTTCTTTTGCCTGCTCTACAGTATCAGGCCAAGGCCATCTGCCCTTTTCCAAAGTTTTCTGAGCAATCCAGAATCCGTTAGTTTCCCACCAAATTAATTTCAATAGCTTTCGCTGACTGTTACAGAACATAAAAACTGCACCGCTGAATGGATCCTGTTCCATCAGGTCATTTATTACATGAAGAAGCTCTTCTTTGCTTGTCCTCATGTCAGTAGTTCCAGGTCTTAGGAATATACGTGCATTGCTAAAATCAAACATCATATGCTTGCCGCCGTCTGAAAGATTTTAAATAGAGTTGTTTCTTCTGTTGTTATTGGGATGTCAATTTCGATTCCACCTGCCCTGACTGTTATAAGTTCTTTGCGGTCTATACCGACTGTAATCTGATGTTTTGATGCATGGGGAATATCAAGTTCTACAAATTCTGATGCCTGGAATATGTCATTGGATTCAGACTCAGGATGTTGAGACCTGAACATCTTTTCCTGAATCCAGGATTTAAGTGCCTCCGGCTGGATGCTGT
>JAKSTG010000026.1 GCA_024402695.1 Treponema sp.
TAGAGCACCGGACTTCGAATCCGGTGGTAGCAGGTTCGAATCCTGTCAGACCCATATTCCCGGCTTATTGAGTCGGGATTTTTTTTTTTCTCTTTTTCCTTTTTTGTAAAATAAATCAAATACTATATCTGATGATTTCTCTTCTTTTTCAATTTCGAGAATTTCTTCTCTATATTGCCAGATTTATTTCCTCCACTTTGTCCGGTGGGGAAGAATGTCTGGTCTGCGGAGGTTTTTCCAATATTATGCCTCTTTGCCGGGAATGCGGGACTTCGGTATTCGATGTGAAGAAAACTCTTTTAGAAAAAAGATGCAGTATATGCGGAAAGGTTCTTGTTTCGGAGGAGGGAAAATGCATGGAATGCCGCACAAAACCTGTATTCAATCAGGCAGACGGAGTTTTTCCCCTGTTCGGTTACCGCCTTTGGAATAAGGAAATGCTTTTTGTCTGGAAGATGATGGGAGTCAGGTCTCTTTCACCTTTTTTTGCAGGTAAAATTAAGGAAGGACTTGAATATATAGAAGAAAAGGTGATTGTTCCTGTTCCGCCCCGAAAAGGCAAGATTGCAAGAAAAGGCTGGGACCAGATAGAAGACCTGTGCGGTTTTCTTGAAATGAGATACGGATTCACTGTGCTGCGTATTCTTGAAAGGAAGTCGGGGACTGAACAGAAAAAACTTGACCGTGATCAGAGAATTGAGACTATCGGAAAATCTTTTGTTCTTGTGCCTGAAAAGAAGCTTAAGAAACAGCTCAGGAAAAACGGAGGGGTAATGCCCGAGGTTTGTGTTCTCATTGATGATATTTTGACCACAGGATCTACTGCTGAAAGTTGTGCAGAAGTTCTGAAGGAAGGAGGTGTGAAGAAAGTAAAGGTTGTGTCTCTTTTTACAGCATCTTAGAGATAATGGAAATTTTTGATACTTTACGTTTGCATATTTAGAAGATTCGAAGTAAAATATTTAGTAATAATAACAGCGAGGTGAAATTATGGCCGACGAAGTACAGTATCAGCTTGTTACTTTTAAACTTGGTGAGGAATTATATGGAGTTGACATCATGGATGTTAAGGAAATTGTTAAGCTCCAGGAAGTCCGCCTTATTCCTAATGCACCATTCTATGTAGAAGGAATTATTAATCTTCGCGGTGAAATTATTCCAATTATTGACCTTCACAAACGTTTCAGAATCCAGAAGACTGTTACATCTGAAGATGATCTTCAGGATGCAGGATTCATTATTCTGAACATCGAAAATAATAAAATCGGTATCATTATCGACAAAATTGCCCGTGTAGTAACTGTAAAAGGTGATGAAGTTCGTGAACCACCACAGATGGTAAGCGGAATCGGAACAGAATACATCGAAGGTGTAGTTCGTCAGGAATCCGGCTATCTTATTATGCTGAACAGCCGCAAACTGTTTAACGCAAAAGAACTTCAAAAAATTGTCGATTTCCAGTAAGATTTTCTTATGATTCAGACATACAGTACAACAATCCGCAGAAAAGAAATGGACGCCGTGCTTACATGCATGGTTGATGAAAAAATTGGTCCGGGCGAACTTAATGCGCGCCTGACTGCACAGATCAAGGAATTCTTCAAATGTGACGGTTCCTGTGCTTTCAGAAGTCCATCTATAGCTTTGAAATATGCTCTTCTTGCTTTGGATATAGCTCCTGAATCTAAGATTGCAATCTCAGCTCTTGCTCCTGCATGGCAGTATCAGGCC
This sequence comes from Treponema sp., assembly GCA_024402695.1. Lineage (GTDB taxonomy): Bacteria > Spirochaetota > Spirochaetia > Treponematales > Treponemataceae > Treponema_D. The sequence continues at coordinate 1,732 of JAKSTG010000026.1, forward strand.
CTGGTTTCAATGAATTTTGTTCCGGTGGTACTGGATGTACGTGAAGAAAACGGACTTGTTCCTGTTGAAGCATGGCAGAAAGCCGCTAATGAAGGTGCAAAAGTAATCATTTATCATGAGACAGAAGGAATCGTTCCTGAATATGCAGAAATGGAAGCACTTCTTGCAGTAGGAATTCCGGTTATTGAAGATATTTCCATGAGCGCAGGTGCATCGGTTGCTCTTCCTGTGGAAGGCGGTGCTTCAGACGCTCCGGCTCCAAGAAAGAAGGCAGGTCTTTTCGGCGTGTTCACTATTCTGGGACTTGAAGAACGGGATGTAATTACAGCAGGTGGAGGAGCAGTGCTTATGGCTCCTGGACGCCGTGAATGGATCGTTCTTAAAAAGTTCTGTGATGAAGCACCTTTGACAGATCTTCTTCCTGACATCAATGCAGCCCTTGCATGGGTTCAGCTTAAGGAATTCAACAGAAACGAAAGCTCAAGAAAGGAAATCTTCAATCTGTATCATCATTCATGTCTTATTGGACGTCATAAGATGCTTGTAAGAGACCTTGATGAAGGCGCAACAATGAGCTGTTTCCCACTGGTACTGGCATCGGCTTTTAAGGATGTAAAACAGTATGCGGCCAAGAAGGATATTGAAATCAGACAGGCTTTTGAGGGTACTGTAATTGACCTTAAGGTTGAGGAACTTTCAGAAAGCTGCATAAAGGCAAAATCTCTTCTTCTGAGAACAGCACATTTCCCTTTGTATCCACGTCTTTCACATTCAGAAAGCGCAAAGATTTCAAAGGTTCTGGGAACATTGCCGTAATTTATTTTCAAAAAGCAAATGAAAAAGTGTCTTATTATTGTTAATACTGAAAAAGAAAAATCTACTTCTCTTGCGAAAAGTATATCTGCTTATCTTGACCAGAAAGGGATAGAAAGCAGTCTTTTTCATTTTGACGGCTTCTCTAAGAAAAATCCTGTAAAAAACTGCGATTTCGTGATTACTCTTGGTGGGGACGGAACTGTACTTTTTGCTGCACGTTGCTGTGCGGCTTATCATATTCCTGTGTTTCCTGTAAATCTTGGGGAATTCGGTTTTATTGCAGGGGTTCAGCCGGCATCATGGAAAAAATGTCTTGAAACTTTCCTGAAGGGAAAGGCACCTGTGGCTGAACGAAGTCTTGTAAGCGCAGAAGTTATCCGAAATGGAGAGATTGTTTCTTCCTGTATCGGTCTTAATGATATCGTAATCTCGGCAAGGGAAGCAGTTTCGACAATTTCTCTTGTAGTATCCTATAACAACCAGAAACTGACTCAGCTTAAATCTGACGGGGTAATTTTCAGTACTCCAACCGGTTCGACAGGTTATTCTTCTTCTGCAGGCGGTCCAATCATTGACCCGGAACTGGATGCTTTTGTATTTACACCAATTAACGCATTTTCTCTTTCTGCACGTCCAATCGTATTGAATCCTGAAGGCGAAATCAGCGTAGATGTTCAAGAAAGCCGTACAAAGGATATAGTTCTTACCTCGGACGGTCAGAAAGTCTGTCCGCTTCAGAAAGATGACGTGGTAAAAGTTCGCAGGGCCGCAGACAAGGCTCTGCTTGTTTATTGTACAACAGAAAATTTCTATAAGGCTTTGCTTTCCAAGAGAAACTGGTCGGGAGGTCCTAATGCTTGAGGATTTATCGGTAAAAGATTTTGCCCTTATCGATCAGAATTATCTTGAATTCCGTGAAGGCTTTACAGTTCTTTCGGGAGAAACCGGTGCCGGTAAATCAATCCTCATTGGTGCACTGAGTTTCCTTCTGGGCGGCAAAGCAGAAGTGGGTCAGATCAGAGCTGGTAGCCATGAAGCTTCCGTTACAGGTACTTTCTGGCTTCCTGAGCTGGAATCTTTTGACTTTTCAGCTGCACCTAAAGAAGGCAGCGACCTTGAAGAGGTTGAGCCGGAAAGCGCAGGCCAGTGGCTTATGCTTCACGGTATTGAACCTGAAAACAACCGCGTTATTCTGAGACGTTTTATCCGCGACAACGGAAAATCCGGGGCTTTTATTGGTTCAACTCCTGTTACAAGGGCAGACTTAAGCCAGTTTTCTTCGTTTCTCGTAGATATTCACGGTCAGCATGAACATCAGTCTCTCATGAAGGTGGCTGAACACAGAAAATTCCTTGATGCAAAGGCTGGTATTACTGCTGAAGTTTCAGCTTTTACCGCCATGTACGCAGACCTGGTTGCCAGAAGAAAGGCTTTTGCAGCCCTGATTTCTGATGACGGAGAAAGGGAAAGAAAACTGGAAATGTTCCGCTTTGCCGTTTCTGAAATTGAAAACGCCAAACTAAAGGAAAAAGAAGACGAAACTCTTGAAGAAGAACAGAGCCGTCTTTCTTCTTTCGAAAAAATATATTCAGGAATTACAGAGCTGAACCAGATGTTCTCTGAAGAGGAAAGTTCGGTAGTTCCTCTTTTGAAGAAAATCAGACGGGAATCTTCGGTTCTTACAGAACTGGACAAAAGCCTTAAACCTCTTGATGAAAGGGTAGAAGCAGCTTTTTATGAACTTTCTGACCTGTCGGAAGAGTTTTCTTCCTACGCCCAGAGCCTGGTTTTTGATCCTGAACGACTTAAAGAAGTTCAGGAACGCCTGAGCCTAATCTATAACCTGAAAAAGAAGTATGCCTCTTCGGTAAATGCACCTCTTTCTGAGGTTTTTGAATATTTTGATCGGGCTTCAGAGTATATTGATCTGAATTCCGACTCAAATAACCGCAAAGACAAGATGAAGGCAGAAATTGTGGCCCTTGAAAAGGCGGTTTTCCAGAAAGCAGCCTTGCTTTCAAAGAAAAGAAAGGAAACTTCTCTTGTTCTTTCAAATGAAGTGGAGGAAATCCTTTCGGAACTGGGAATGAAAGGCACAAAATTCTGCGTAAATGTTACAGAAAAGCCTGGAAGCGAGGTAACACAGAAGTGCGGTCCTTATGGAATCGACAATATCGAGTTCCTTATTTCTGCCAATCCGGGAAGTCCTGTACAGCCATTGGCAAAAATCGCTTCGGGCGGTGAACTTTCCAGAGTTATGCTGGCGCTTAAGACTATTTTTGCAGAAAGTGACCAGACCGGAACCCTTATTTTTGATGAAATTGACACTGGTATCGGCGGAGAAGTGGCCGTAAGTGTCGGAAAACACATAAAAAATCTTTCAAAAAACAGGCAAATTTTTTGCATTACACATCTAGCGAGTATCGCAGTTTATGCCGATAATCAAATTAAGATAGAGAAAGGTGTGTCCGAAGGCATAACTTCGTCTCATGTGCATGAAATTGCAGGGGATGAAAGAGTTCGTGAAATTGCCAGAATGCTTTCGGGAGATGCAGATACTGAACAGAGTCTTGAACATGCCCGTTCTCTTCTTCAGAAATATTCCGGAGGAAATTAATGGCAAAAATTTCAGAACAGACAAGACTTCAGTTTAAAGAAGCCATCCGTCCTTATGAAGAAAAGATTACCGCCACTCTCGAAAAAGAAAAGACAATCCTGAATACAATTCACCCTGGAGACCTTGGTTCTGAATACAAAAAGCTTTCTCTTTGTGAAGATGTAATCTATGTGGCAACTCTTTATATGGCACAGAACAGTCTTTCTCTGAAACTCATGGAAGTAAAGAACAACGATGCTCTCAATGATGCCCGTAAGATGCTTTATAAAGCTGTTATTTACCTTGAGGATGTTGTAACCGCAACAATTGACATGCCTTACAGCGACCTGGTTCCATATCACGAAAAAATCAAGAATACGCCGCTGGTTCAGAGATATCTGCTTGTCCGCAAACTGGGACTGGCCATCACAATGCTTAAGGAAGCTTTTGGTGACAACAGTAAGTGGAAGTGGTCTTTTGTTGAACTGGATGGTCGTTTTGCCACAGTTACAAAGAATCTTATTGATACAAAAGTTGCCGTAAAGGATTATTTTGATCCTAGATCTCAGAACTATGAAACAACAGTTCTTTATGTTCGTCTGATCATGAGACTTATGGAACAGAGTGCTTCAAGTTACCGTGATAAATACGAACTTTCTTCACGCCGTATTGATGATATGCGCAACGGTATCAAATATCTTCTTGCTCTTCACCGTCTGAACATTGTGCTTGGACAGACAACATCTGCAGAAGAAATCAAGAAAAAGGCAATGGTCTGGAAAGACAAAATGGATGCCGACCAGAAAGCCGGTTCAAGCAACTAGCCTTACTTTTTATTCCGGAAAACTATCATGAACAAAACTCTTGCATTAAAAATTTTTGAAGGATTCTCTATTCAGCGCTGGAACGATCTGGTTCGTCCTTTTGAACTTGTAGAAATGGACAAGGCCGGAGAAAAAATGGTTTTGGCCTATATCATCGGGAAATATGAGGAGCATAAAGGTCACTTCGTAGACTGGAAATGGATCATCTATGCTTCACTTTTTGACCTTCTTAAAAAAATTGCACTCTGTGATATTAAAGCTCCGGTTCAGCAGATGATCATGAAGGAATATCCTGCTGAATATATGCGACTTAATGAATGGGTTTTGAACCAGTATCGTTCCCTCATAAACGACGAAGATCTTTTCTCGGCTTTTACAATCTATATCGGGCAGAAGGCAGGCTCAATTCCATTACCGGAAGACAAACAGCTTTCAATGAAGATTTACCAGGCTGCTCACAAGTTTTCGACAATCCGTGAACTTGAAATGCTTTCTGTGGTAAACGAAAAAGTCAGAGTTGAAAAAATCGAAAAAGAACTGAGAGCCGATCTCCAGAAGTCAATGGACCTTGAAGGCGTTCAGATGCTCATAAGTCATCAGAAAGTTTTTGATTTCCTTCTGAAAATTGAACAGCTTCGTTTCCAGACCAGGTGGAATCAGACTCCTCGCGTTCCTGCAACTTCTGTTCTTGGACACAGCTACTTTGTTGCAATAATGACACTTCTTCTTGGACGTGAAATCAATGTTGGAATGTGCGACCGCCGTATAATCAACGATTTCTTTTCTGGTCTTTTCCATGATCTTCCTGAAGCCGTAACCCGTGACATCATCTCTCCGGTTAAGCAGGCTACAGATGATCTTCCTAACATCGTTAAGAAAATCGAAGATGAAATTGTAGACAAAGAACTGGTTCCACTCATGGAAGACTTCTTCAAGGATGAACTGATTTTCTACACCAGCGATGAATTCTCTGACAGAGTTCTCTGCAAAAACGGGGTAGTGGTAAAAGTTTCCTGGGAAGATCTGAACAACCGTTACAATACAAATGACTTCAATCCTGTTGACGGAAGACTGGTGCGCATTGCAGACCATCTTTCGGCACTTATGGAAGCTGATATTTCAATCAAACATGGTATTACTTCGAAACACCTGAGCGGTGGAAGAGACGGAATGCTGAGCCATTACAAGAAAGGTGAAGTTATTTCCGGAATCGACGTAAATGCTTTGTTTTCCGAGATTTGCGGCTAGTTCTGTTTTCATATTCCGGTATTTCTACTATAATATAAAGCGTTATGTTAGAAGAAATCCGTATACCTATCGAAGAATTAAAATCCGAAATCTCAAATGTCTGGGGGCGTCTTTGACTCTGACGCCATCTACAAATCAATAGACGAAAAAAATAAATTGACTGAAGCTCCTGGTTTCTGGGATGACCAGCAGAAAGCTCAGTCAATCATGTCTCAAATCAGAAAACTCAGAAATCGTGTTGAACCTTGGAAAGAACTTATGGCTCAGATTGATGACCTTGAAGCAATGTATGAACTTGCCGAGGAATCAGGAGATGAAGCCGATGAAAATGAAGTTCATTCGATGTACGATTCCTGCAAGGAAAAATTTGAGAAACTCAATGTATTGAATCTTCTTTCCGGTGAAGTTGACGGCAACGATGCCTTCATTTCAATCCATGCAGGGGCCGGTGGTACAGAAGCCTGTGACTGGGCTTTCATGCTTTCCAGAATGTATACCCGCTGGGCTGAACGCCATAACTATAAGCTTGAAGTTGTTGATATGCTTGAAGCCGAAGGCGGAATCAAATCTGTTACAATGCAGATTTCCGGGGATTTTGTTTACGGTTACCTGAAAGGGGAGTCGGGAATCCACCGCCTTGTACGTATCAGTCCATTTGATGCAAACGCAAGACGTCATACCTCTTTTGCTTCTGTTTATGTTTTCCCTGTTCTTGATGATTCCATTGAAGTTGAAATCAATCCGGCAGATCTGCGTGTTGATACATACCGTGCAGGCGGTAAAGGCGGCCAGCATGTTAATAAAACAGACTCGGCTGTTCGCTTTACACATATTCCTACCGGAATTGTCGTTGCCTGTCAGAGTGAACGTTCACAGCTTATGAACCGTGCAACCTGTATGAGCATCCTTAAATCAAAACTTTACGAATACTACAGGGCTGAAAAAGAAAAGGAAAACGAAAAGTTTGCCGCCGAAAAGAAAGACAATTCTTTCGGAAGCCAGATTCGTTCTTATGTATTCTGTCCTTACACAATGGTCAAAGACCACCGCACAAAATTCAATGTGGGAAATGTTCAGGCCGTTATGGACGGTGACCTTGATGAATTCATGAACTCTTACCTTGTTGCAAAGTGGAAGGGCCTTGCTTCTGAAGGACTCGATTCTGATGATGATGAGGACATGTAATTTTTCAGCAGTAAAATTATTAATTTCTCTTTTGTTGTTCTGCTTTCTTCCGAATCTTTTTTCGGAAGAAGTAAAGTGGGTTCTTGCCTGCGATAACTTTTCTTCCGAAGCTACTTTTGGTTTTAATGACAAAGAAAGTTCTGTGGGGAAGGCTTTAGGAGAACTGATTCCTCAGCAGATTCTGGATAATCTTATTTCGGGGAAAGCCAGAGTGATTTCACCGGAAGAAGAATTCGCACGGATTTCATGGAAAATGAAGTCTGATAGAATTTCTCTTTTCCTTCAGCTTGAAAGTGCAGTAAAAACCCGTGATTCTCTTGTGCTTCAGGACCTGTCTGATTCTGCGCTTAAAAGCAAGATAAAAACCGAAGATAAAAAGATCCAGGACCTGCGTGATAGAATCAGCAAGAATCTTCAGGAATTGGAAGAAGCCGAAAAGAAATCACTTGAAAAAGGAAATTCGGTTTCTGAAAAAAAAGAAAGCGGTGAACTTGCAAAATATCTGAATCTTTTCAAAGGTCTTGTATCTACAGAAGATCAGAGTCTTTCGGAAGAGACTGTTTCTTTTTACGGTTCCGGTGATTCTCACTTTTACAAGAGTTCCTCTTCTGTTGAAGGAAAAGAAAAATATACTGACAGAGATTTTGTGAAGAGCATTCAGTCAGCCGGTATCAAAGGTCTTTTGACCGGGGATATCCGGATCATGGATGATTTTATGCGGGTCACAGCTGATCTTTACGTTTATCCTTTAGGAAAATCAGTTTTCACCGTGACCGAAGTTGGAAGCGTTTCCGATGCCGATTTTATTTCCAGAAACATTGCAAATGCTCTTTCTCCTGTAATTGCTTCTTCTCTGCCTGTTACAGTTTCTTTTGAAATTACACCGAAGGAAGCTGCTGACAATATCACTTTTGTAATTGATGATGTGGTGCATAAAGATTTTTCCAATTCCTTTATTCTGGATTCCGGTGTTCATTCAATCCGTTTTGATGCACCGGGATTCCGTACTGCATCAACAAGTTATTTCTTCAGCGGAAATGAAACCTATCAGGTTTCCGTTGATATGAAAAATATTACTTCTACGAAATTAAATATTAAGGTGCCGGGGAATATAACCGGTTCCTTCAGTGTAAACGGAGAGCCGGCCGGTGAAATTACAGTCGAAGAAAATGTTTCTTCGATTGTTATCAATGGTGAAAAAATTCTTGGAAGTTTTGTAAGTGAAGATGGAAGCCAGGGCTTCTTCTTTATTCCGGAAAAACTCATTAGAGAAGATGAAACTGTAACAATTAAACCAAAGCTTTTTGATAAAGCAGATTACATAGATAACCGCAGAAAAATGATGTACACATCTTACAGCGTTTTTCTCTGCTCGCTTCTTGGAACTGTGTTCACTTACGGAAATTATAATCTTACGCAGAACGCCTTTGTTGCTTCTGGCGGAAAGAACGCGAAAGTTGGACAAGAAGCCAATATTTGGGGAATATCATCTCTTGCTATGGCTGGTGTAAGCATTGGTTGTGGTGGATGGTTTATATTTGAGCTTACGAGATATCTTAAGGCAGCTGATTCAGTTTTGCCTGTAAACGGAAAATAAAGAGGATAAATATGGGACTTGGTGCAAAATTAAAATCACTTTTCGGTTCAAAGGCTGTAGATGAGGATTTTTTCGAAGACCTTACCGATGTTCTTGTTGAAAGTGATATTGGTGCAAAGACATCTTATGAAATAACAGATGAACTTGAGAAAATCTGCAAAAAAGAAAAAATTGTTTCTCAATCTGATATTACGGAAAGACTCAAGAAAATCCTTCTTGAAAATGTAAAAGAAACAAAACTCGAAGTTGTTCCCGGAAAAGTAAACGTATGGATGGTACTTGGGGTTAACGGAGCCGGAAAAACAACAAGTGTTGCTAAGATGGCAAAACTTTATAAAGAACAGGGGATTGAAAATCTTGTTCTGGCTTCCTGTGACACTTTCCGTGCCGCCGCAATTGAACAGCTTAATTTCCATGGAGAGAAAGTTGGTGTTCGTGTTGTAAGCCATCAGCATGGAAGTGATCCTTCTGCTGTAGTTTTTGATGCAGCCGATGCAGTCCGTTCAAAAGGTCCGGGACTGGTAATTGCCGATACAGCCGGTCGTCTCCACAACAAGGAAAACCTTGTGAAGGAACTTCAGAAAATTGACCGTATCTGTCAGAGCAAGGCAGATGAGGGCTGTTATAAAAAAATCATTGTTCTTGACTGTACTACAGGACAGAACGCACTGCGCCAGGCTGAAGTTTTCAATGAAGCTGTAAATGTGGATGCAATCATCCTTACAAAATATGACTCGACTGCAAAGGGTGGTGTAGCCGTTTCCATCGGAAGAGAACTTGGACTTCCTGTAGCTCTGGTTTGTACCGGAGAACATTATGAAGATATTGCTCCTTTCGATGCCCAGAAATATGTTAGCGAACTGGTTTTGAATTAATGAAAAGATTATTCGGAATACTGATTCTTTTTACTTTGGTCTCTTTCTCTGCCTTCTCTGAAGAATATTCTGATTCTTCAAATAAGCTCAGACTTATGACTTTTGAAGATGAAGTTTTTATTCCCGAAGAAAGAAATACTCAGACTGTAATCATCAACAAAGCGGATTCAAAGGCAGTTCGTGAATATTACGATGAGTATCAGCGGCTTGTGAAAAAAGAGACCTGGTTAATTTCCGACGCAAAAAAATCAAAGCCGGTTACTATTGAACTTTTCAGTTATGGAAAAACTTCAGGACGAATTCTTTCAAAAAAAATTATAAGTGAAGAATCAGAAGAATCTGTAACCTACGGAGAAAACGGACTTCCGTCTTCCTCGGAATTTGTAAAGTTTTCTGAAACTGCAAAAGAAAATCAGGCTCCGGAAAAAGTTCCATATCTTGTTTATTCCAAAGCCTGGAAATATGACAATAAGGACAGACTGATTTATGAAAATCAGGTTTCATATAAATACGCTGACGAAAACTATTCCAAATATTCTGAACGTAAACTGAAGGAAAAGAAACTAAAATATCATGAGAACGAAGAGATTCCTCCTGATTCTGAGCTTTATGAAAACGGGAAACTTACAAGCAGCGTAACCTACGAATCAAAAGGGACTTATATTAATAGTCTGGTCTTTGATTCCGGCTATACAGTTAAATCTTATTTTGTTAATGACAGGAGAGTGAAAGACGAATATTTCCAGAACGGAAATCTTTTGCGTTCCAAAGAATATGAGTGATAAATTAAACAGATACAAATGGATATTCTCTGTCTCCTCACGTTTTTCCAGAGTAGACCGTAAAGGTCGAAGCCGGGTTACTTCGGCACTGGCAGCTCTTGGAATTTGCTTTGGGGTAATGACGCTTATTGTGGTAATGAGCGTAATGAACGGATTTCAGAGAAAGTTTATCGATGCCATTATGGAAGTTTCTTCATACCACATTCGCATTTCTGATTTTGATGAAGAGACAGAAAAAAAAATACGTGCTTACTGCGAAGAGAATAAAAAAATTAAAAGCGTCTCTGGTTTTTATGAAGCCCAGAGCCTTGTGACTACAACAAAAGTTAAACAGAGTGTAGCCCTTATACGCGCCATAGACAGTGATGTTTATGAACAGGATCCTGGATTCAGAAAACAGGTTGAAATGATTGCCGGTGAATTTGATTTGTCGGAACCGGATACCATTATTATTGGTTCGGGTATGGCACGGGATGTAAGTGCCAGACTCAATTCAGAAATCAATCTCTTTGCCTTAAGCGGAGGCAATGACGTTCAGCTTTTAAGTTCTGACCGCCTTTTCAAAGTAAAAGGAGTTTTCAAGACCGGTTATGCTGACATAAACTCAAGCTTTGTTTTCATCAATTCTGATGCGGGAAAAAAATATTTCGGGAAAGAAGCTTCAAAAGTTCTTGGAGTTAAACTGAACAATCCCAATGATGATCAGCTGATTATCAACAGAATGAAAAAAGAATTTCCTGATGTAAAAATTCTTTCCTGGCGTGAATACAACAAGACTTTCTTCGGTGCCCTTCGTATCGAAAAGAATATGCTTCTTCTTCTTGTGGCTATGATCTTTATTGTAGTCGGAATCAATATTTACAACGGTATGCGCCGTCTTGTTTTTGAAAGAAGAAGCGAGATCTCCATCCTTTCTGCCATTGGTGGAAAAAGTTCTGAGATCAAATCTATATTCATTCTCCAGGGCTTTCTTACAGGCATAAAAGGTGCCGTGCCTGGAATGATTCTTGGGCTTTTCCTCAGCGTTAATTCTAAGACAGTTTTTGATATTGCTTCCCGTTTCATGTACGGGGTTTCTTATGTATTGACTGCAATTACAAATCCAGAAAATCTGGTTTATGTAACAGAGAATCCTATGTATGCCGTTTACGGAAATATTCCATCAAGAATTTTCTTCGGCGAAACTTTATGGATTACTTTGTTTGGTGTGGCAGCTCCGCTCATTGCTTCCTGGGCTGCCAGCCGTAATGTACTTAAAATGACTGTTGCGGAGGTTCTTCACAATGAGTGAGATAATTAAAATTTCTGGTGTTGAAAAAACTTATGTTTCAGACGGCGAAAAACTTACTGTTCTCAGGAATCTGGATCTTTCAATAGAAGAGGGGACAAAGAACGTTATTGTGGGAGAATCCGGAAGTGGGAAATCTACTCTTCTTAATATCATTGGTGGAATCGATTCTGTAACAACTGGGACTGTCATGGCCGGAAAATGGAATGTAACCTCTCTTTCTGAAAGTGAAGTAAGTGAGTATCGTTCCAAGTTCCTTGGTCTGATTTTCCAGTTTCACTATCTTCTTAAAGATTTCAATGCTCTTGAAAATGTTTACCTTCCTCTTTATATGACTGGAGTTTCAAAAAAAGAAGCCATTGAAAAAGCAGAAGCACTCCTTAATGACGTAGGAGTTTATGAACGCAGAAATCATCTTCCGAGTCAGCTTTCAGGTGGTGAACGCCAAAGAGTTGCTGTAGCAAGAAGTCTTATAAATAATCCAAGTCTTATCCTTGCCGATGAACCTACAGGAAATCTTGATCCTGCAAATGCTGCATCAATTGGTGACCTGCTTTTTAAAATGGTTGAACAGTATAAGAAGACTCTTATTCTCGTAACCCATGATATGAATCTTGCGCAGAAAGGTGACAATATCTTTACAATCAAAAATGGAAGGCTGGAAAGAAAGTAAATGAAACTCAAAGCGTCACTGATGTTTGCAAAGTCCCTGATTTTTCCAAAGGCAGAAAAAAGATCTTCTGCAAGAAGAAGCATGCTTGGGGCACTTCTCTGTATCGGTCTTTCCATTGTGCCTCTTGTTGTGGTTCTTACTGTAACTAACGGAATGATTGAGGGCATGACTGAACGTCTTATAGGACTTTCTTCAAGTCACCTTGAGGCCCTTGTTTCAAGAAACTCAAAATATGTAATGCGGGAATCTACTTTCGCAGATCTTGCAAAGCAGATTGCAGAAGTTCCGGGAGTTACAAAAGTATATCATCAGGTTTCTCTTACTGCTCTTGCCGGTGGAAAAAAAGAAAGAACCGGTGCTCAGGTCCGTGCTTTGCCGGCTGATATTTTTGTTACCAATGAATCCTTTGCTTCACTTTTTAATGTTCTTGACGGAAACGTCGCTGATTTTGTTGCTGGCGAGAAAAATGCCATTGTAGGACAGAAACTTGCAGAAACTTTGAATCTGAAGGCAGGGGATACTTTCCGTCTTATCACTACAAAAACCGGAACAAAAAATACTATTACTCCTAAACTGACTTCCTTCAAGGTTTCAGCAATTGTAAGTTCGGGTTACCAGGAACTTGACGCCCTTTGGGTTTTTGTTCCTGTTGATACGGCCTATGAATCTATTCCTTTGAATACTGCAGAGTTTTCATTGATGATTGAAACTACAGATGCGTTCTCTTCGGAATTGAATCGAATCAGAAATGATGTAGAGCAGGTTGTAGGCCGTCACGCTAATGTATATACCTGGAGCGAAATGAATGAAGCTGAATTTGAAAACTTTTCTTCTACCAGAGTTATGCTTGTTTTCATCATGATTCTTATTGTTCTTGTTGCTTCAGTTAATATCTCTTCTGCCATTGTTATGCTTGTAATGGAACGCAGAAAAGAAATTGCTATTCTTAAAAGTACCGGTGCTTCTAATTCCGGCATTACACTTTCTTTCCTTTTGACAGGTCTTGCCTGTGGAGCCGGAGGAATCCTTACAGGTCTTCCTGTGGGGCTTCTGTTTGCCGTTAATGCCAACAGTCTTGTTTCTGCAGCAGAAAGAACTGTGAACTGGTTTGGACGAATGCTTAATCTTTTGAAAGGGGTTCCGCTTTCCGAGATTCGTGATATTAAGCTTATGGATCCTGCCTATTATCTTTCAGAGATTCCGGTAGATATTCCTTTAGGACAGATTTTTGTAATTGTTCTTGCAACTCTCGTTCTTTCGCTTGTTGTAAGTTTCATTCCTTCATATAAGGCAGGAAAGGAAAAACCTATGGTTCTTCTTCAGAAGAATTAGGCAGAATAATTAAGGAGCTTGTTGAATGAAAAAGATTTTGATTTTTGCAATTCTGGCATGTCTTGCTGCCAGTTGTTTCTCTTATGATAAAACTGATATTTTCGGAAAAGGAGATGTGTTTCAGCTTGATCCTTTGAATGATTCCCTTATTCTTGGAACAGGTTTTGGAATTTACGGAACTGATCTGATTCTGGATAAAGGACTGAAAATCGGTCAGCCGGAATACAAAGGAGAAAAGTTTCTTCTTTCTGATTTGAACGGACTGGACCGCAAAGCCGCACAGAAATTTAGCCACACAATCGATAAAGTAAGTGATGTTGCTCTTATTTCATCTTTTGCTCTTCCAGCTGTTCTTTTGACTACCGAAATGGATGAATGGGATACAATTACGGTAATGTATGCAGAAACCATGCTCCTTGCACAGGGTATTAAAGAGGCTATAAAAATCGGTGTTTATCGTCCTCGTCCTTATATGTATTTTGATGGAATCCCAGAAAAGGATGTTTATGATGACCGTGACTGGGCCAATTCCTTTGTTTCGGGCCATACAACAATGAGCTTCACCGCCGCTACTTTCACTACATATACATTCAGCAAATATTTCCCGGACAGTCCCTGGAAATATGTTGTGGGAGCCGGAAGTTATACTCTGGCTGCCTGTATTGCAGGTTCCCGTATTGCCGCAGGATGCCATTTTCCGACTGACGTAATTGCAGGGGCAGTTCTTGGTACTGGAATTGGTTTCCTTGTTCCTTGGCTGCATACACTTAAGGTTGGAAAAGACGATAATACTTCCTTTGCCATAATTCCAAATGGTGTCATGGTTAGTGTTAAATTGTAAAAAAAATATAGTTAAAATAAAAAACCGGAAGTTTGAACTTCCGGTTTTTTATTGACGCTTGCCTGACTCGAACAGGCGACCCTGTGCTTAGAAGGCACATGCTCTAATCCAGCTGAGCTAAAGCGCCAAGTGATATTTATATTATACTAAATACCTTTTTGTTTCAAGATGGGTTACTTTACCCCCAGCATTTCTTTGAGGGTTCTCCAGCCAAGCATTGCGCATTTTACGCGGGCCGGCATGTGAGAAATGTCCTGAAGAGCGGCAGCTTCATCCAGGTTTTCCAGTTCCTCGTCTGTTACAGTTCCTTTGATCATACGGTCAAAGATTTCTGCCAGTTTTAATGCTTCTTCCTTTGATTTTCCGATAATCAGTTCAGCCATCATATCTACAGAAGCCTGACTGATTGCACAGCCGCTTCCAGTAAAGCTGGCATCAGCAACTTTTTCTCCTGATTCATCAAACTTGATGTTCAGGGTGATTTCATCTCCGCAGGATGGATTTACACCGTTACAGGTGAGGGAAGGTGAAGTCATTTCGGATTTATGAACCGGATTGATGTTGTGTTCGTTAAGGATTTCTCTGTAAAGTTCTTTTGTATCCATTTATGACTCCTAGTCTTTGTATCCTGACCATTTGCGAACCTGGGCTATTTTATCCAGGAAGTAGGCAACTTCATCTTCTGTATTGTAAAGATACATTGAAGCACGGGCTGAAGACTGTACTCCAAGATATTTTCCTAATGGCTGTGCGCAGTGGTGTCCGGCACGAATGGCAATGTTTTCATCACTTAAGAGACTTGCAATGTCGTGAGGATGTACACCTTCAACAGTGAAAGTAACGATTCCCGAATGTTTTGAAGGATCTTCGTTTCCAAGAAGGGTGATATAAGGAATCTTTTTCATTCCTTCCATCATGATCTTTGCAAGATGATCACAATGAGCTTCGATGTTTTCAAGTCCTACATTGTTCAGGTAACGGATAGCAGCCGCCATTCCTACGGCACCTGAGGCGTTTACAGTACCAGCTTCGAATTTGTGTGGAACTTCTGCCCAGGTTGCTCCTTCACGGGTAACGTACTCAATCATTTCACCGCCACGGAGGAAAGGACTCATGTTGTCCAGAAGCTCATAGCGTCCGTAAAGGGCACCGATTCCCATTGGACCTCCGAATTTGTGACCTGAGATGGCATAGAAATCAGCTCCGATTTCCTGCACGTTGATCTTGAAGTGTGGGGCGCTCTGGGCACCGTCTACCACCATAATGGCACCGTTTTTGTGTGCAATTTCTGCGAGGCGTTTTACAGGGTTTGTAATCCCAAGAACGTTGGAAACGTGTCCACAGGAAACAATCTTTGTTTTTGGAGTGATTTTTTCAAACTCGCTTTCTGGAAGATTTCCGAATTTATCGCATTCCATGAACTTGAGGACTGCGCCTTTTGCCTGGCAAAGCATCTGCCATGGACAGATGTTTGAATGGTGTTCCATGATAGAAACAACAATTTCATCACCTTCTTTAATGTTGTCCATTCCCCAGGTATAGGCAACCAGGTTCAAGCTTTCTGAAGTATTTCTTGTAAAAATGATTTCTTCTGGACGTCCGGCTCCAAGAAATGCGGCTACTGTTGCTCTGGCATCCTCGTAGGCTTTTGTGGCACGTTCACTAAGGGTATAAAGGCCACGGAGAGGATTTGCATTCTGTGTAGCATGGAAATGGGTCATTGCATCAATTACAAGGTAAGGTCTGTGAGTAGTTGCTGCGTTGTCGAAATATACAAGTCCTTTTTCAGGATTCTGTGAGAAAAAAGGAAAATCCTTTCTGTATTTGTTGGCGTCCATATCTATAATATACAATAATATGCAAAAAATAAGAATATACCGGGTATTGAAAAAAAATATATTATAAAAACGTTTAATAAATAATTTGCCCTATTGTTTTTTTCAAAGTAAAATATATATGTGAGTGCAACTGTCGTTGGGGGGTTTTATAAAAAAGACGAAGAACCGGGCTTTTGTTTTGATCACCCTCATGTTTCAACAAAATTTACTTTTCTCCACTTTTACTGTCCCGCAGTTCTTTCTTTAAATGGAATTGATGTTCAGACAGAAGAAAATGCCTGTATTATATACAAATCCGGCACACCTCAGTTTTACAAAGCCTTGAAAGGTGAGCTGGTTTACGACTATATAAAATTTGAAGCTGACGAAGACTTTTTTTTCAACGTAGACCTTCCTTTTGATGAAATCTTCTATATAAATCCTTCAAATGAATATAAAACCCAGATGAAATTCATTACCTGGGCCCTTACAGAGAAACTTACTGACCAGTCTACTTCCATTGGATTAGCCTGTGCAAATGTAATGAGTGAGCTTGCCGAAATCCGCAGGTTCTCTTCAAGCAAAATAAAGCGGGAAAATGAAATCAATTTCAAATTAGGTATTCTCAGGAAGAAAGTAAAGCAGAATCCTGAGCAGTGGAATGTAAACCTTATGGCTGATGATTTTGGCCTTACCCGAAGTCATTTCACAAATCTTTATAAAGATCATTTTGGGATTTCACCTGCAGATGATGTTCGTAATTTCCTTGATCTTAAAGCCAGAGATCTTCTTGTTTCAACAGACATGACCGTAAATGAAATTGCAGAACTCTGCGGATTTACAGCCTGTGAAAACTTCATCAGATCCTTTAAAAAATCCAACGGTATTTCACCTCTTCAGTTCAGAAAGCAAAAAAAACCGGATGCTTAATCTTACACTTAAGCATCCGGCGTGACATAAGGAGGATTAGCGAAGCATTGCTTCGCTTTTTTTTCGTCGACTAAACAGAATCCTTGTTTTTTCTGGAAAGAACCAGACTCTGAACAAGAAGGAAGATACAGATCATTGCAGCAACTGTAATGTTTGTCCACCATGCTTCATCCAGACCAAGAGAAGAAACGATGTTCTTGATAGTGGCAAGAGAAATAACTCCGAAGAAGGTTCCGATAATATTTCCAACACCACCGGTGAGCATTGTTCCACCGATGATCGAAGATGCGATAGCATTCATTTCTGCACCTGCAGCGTGGCTAGGAGATCCTGAACCGACGTGCATGAAGTATACCCAGCCACCGATACCTGCCAGTAAAGAACAGATAACGTGTGCAAGAAATCTTGTGCGTTTTACGTTGATACCGAGCATGTTTGCGCTGTAGGCGTTACCACCAACTGCATAGAAGTGGCGTCCAAGTTTTCCCCATTTAAGAAGAACGAAGAGTGCAATTACTACGAGAATTGCAACGATAACTCCGATTTCAACATAGGCCGGAACCCAGTCTCCAAGTTTGTTGTAGCTTCCCATAAATGGTACGTAGATACGGGTTGATTTCAAGGCCTGGAATCCTTCGTGCTGAACGTTGAACTGAGTTGCATTTACAATTGTTGTCATACCTTTTGCAAAGAACATACCTGCAAGAGTTACGATAAAGGGCTGGATTTCAAGATAGGCAACCAGGAATCCTTGTACAAGACCAAAAGCAAGACCGATTCCAAGGGCAATCAGAATGGCACAACCTACGTTTCCGCCTTTCTTGTCCAGGTAGACCGCACAGCTCATACAAACGAGGGCTGTAAGAGTACCTACGGAAATATCAATTCCTCCGGTAATCATAACAAGGCTTAAGGCACATGAAAGGATGATCAGGGCTGCATTGTCATTAAGAAGGTTGAAGAATCCCTGTGGCTTTCTGAAACCTTTTCCCAGAAAAATGATTGCGAAAAGGTACATGGCTGCAAATACACAGATTGTAATCAGCAGAAGCAGATTCGAATCTGAAAAATGTTTTTTGTTTGTAAGTGGTTTTTGTGGTTTAAGTTTGTTTTTCATTAGTTAGCCTCCACTGCAACCGGTTTCTTTGCTTTTTTGTCAGAAATCATTTTTCCAAGTGCTTTCATTTTTTCGCGTACAACAGGTGCACTCATTACAACAAGAACAATAACTACGACAGCCTTGTAAGCAGGAAGGGCAGTAGACATTACGTTGAACTTGTAGAGAGTTGTTGTAAGGAACTGGATTACGTAGGCACCGAGGATGGAAGCCCACATGTTGAACTTACCGCCTGAAAGAGCGTTTCCACCAAGGGCAACTGCAAGAATGGCGTCCATTTCAATGTCAGTAGCAACAACTGAATAGTTGATTGTCTGGATACGTGAAACTTTGATAAGACCTGCAACAGCAACACACATTCCCATGATTACATAAGTGATTACTTTGATAACTTCAGGATTGATACCGTTGAGTCTTGATGAGGCACTGTTGATACCAACAGACTGTGCATAAAGTCCAAGAGTTGTGAACTTAAGAACAAGCCAGGTAAGGATCATACAAAGGATTGCAATAAATACAGGAGTTGGAAGTGCGATACCCGGAATGAAGTTTCCGAAGTAACTGAATACTGCATCTTTGATGATTGGAAGTTCGTTGTGGTTGATCCATGCGGCAATTGAACGGCCTGCTGTAAACAGAATCAGGGTTGCGATCATCGGCTGGATTTTGAAGTAAGCAACAAGAACACCGTTGAAGGCTCCGAAGGCCATTGAAACCAAAAGGGCAACGAAGAAGGCCAGGAAGATTGTATGCTGCATTGTTTCAGGGTGAGCACCTGCGTCTCCACAGAGAACGCGAAGGATTACAGAACCTGCAATGGCGATACATGAACCAACGGAAATATCCTGTCCGCCGGAAGCTGCTGTAACCAGAGTCATACCGATGGCAAGAATTGCCAGTTCCGAAGCATAGTCAAGAATTGTGATAAGGTAACCTGAAAGAACAGGGTAGCCTGAACTTGATTTACCAAGGGAAATCTTGAAGAAGCTTGGGTCAGCAATAAGATTGATTACTACAAGAATAAGGAGTGCTGCCAGAGGAATTACGATCTGGTTTTTGAGCAGTCCTTTGATGAATGATTTGAATTTGTTTTCGCCTGCCATTATTCTTTACCTCCCGCAATAGTTTCCATGATCTTTGTCTGAGTAAGATCTTCACCTTTCAGTTCACCAACCACTTTAAGGTCGCGCATAACTGTAAGGCGTGAACAGGTTCTGAGCATTTCATCAATTTCTGAAGAAATGAAGGTAACCGATTTTCCTTCTTTTGCAAGCTTCAGAACCAGATCCTGGATTTCCAGTTTTGTACCGATGTCGATACCGCGGGTTGGTTCATCCAGAATAAGGTACTGTGGGTTTGCCAGAAGCCAACGGGCAAGAATAACTTTCTGCTGGTTTCCGCCGGAAAGAGCCTTGATTGGAGTTTCGGTAGAAGCAGTCTTGATATCAAGAAGCTTGATGTATTCTTCTGTGAATTTCTTTGCCTGAGCTTTTGAAATAGGGCGTCCCATTCCTTTAAGAACCTGAAGGGCAAGAATCAGGTTTTCGCGAACTGAAAGATCACCTACGATACCGTCACGTTTTCTGTCTTCGGCAAGGTAAGAGATTCCGTTCTTCATGGCATGGATAGGTTTTGTGATTTTTACTTCCTTTCCATTGATCTTTACTTTTCCCGAAGTAACTTTGTCTGCACCGAAAATGGCGCGTACACATTCAGATCGTCCTGAACCAAGGAGTCCTGTAAATCCGTTTACTTCGCCTTTGTAAATCTTCATGTTGAAAGGTTTGATTCTTGAAACTGCGGAAAGTTCCTCGGCATCATAAACCGGAACTTCTTCTTCCGAGTGTTCCATGATTCCTTCCGGTTTCTTAACTTTAGAAAGTCCGTCCAGTTCTTTTCCCAGCATCTTTGAAACAAGAACAACTTTTGGACAGTCAGCAATAAGGTATTCATCTACAAGCTGTCCATCGCGAAGAACTGTGATTCTGTCACATACTTCGTAAACCTGTTCAAGGAAGTGTGTTACGAAAATAATTCCAACACCTTTAGCCTTCAGGTTCAGCATGAGCTTGAAGAGTTTTGCTACTTCCTGTTCGTCGAGGGAAGAGGTTGGTTCGTCAAGAATCAGGATCTTACATTCCATGTCCACTGCACGGGCAATGGCAACCATCTGCTGAACGGCAATTGAACAGCTTGAAAGCTGCTGGTCCGGCTTACATGGAATCTGAAGTTCTTCCAGAATCTTTCCAGCCCCTTCATTCATTTTCTTCCAGTTGGTGAAAGAATTTTTTGTTCGTCCGATATATATGTTTTCTGCAACTGTAAGGTTGTTGCAGAGAGTGATTTCCTGGTAAACAGTAGAGATGCCTGCATTCTGGGCATCCTGAGGAGAACGGATTAAAACCGGTTTATCCTCGATTTTTACTTCACCGGCATCTTTCTGATAAACACCTGTAAGTACTTTAATAAGAGTAGATTTTCCGGCTCCGTTTTCACCCATAAGGGCATGGATTTCGCCTTTTCTAAGTGTGAAATCTACATTCTGAAGAGCTTTTACGCCCGGAAAGAATTTAGAAATACCACGCATCTGTAAAACAATGTCGTTCTGCATAGGTATTTTCCTCCGTAAAAAATAAAAGGATAAAAAAATGGCTGCCCTCAATATTATTTTTGGGCAGCCCCAAGTTATTTATGTAAGATTACAGGTAATTAGATACCGTAGTTTTCAACATCGTCTGCTGTGATAGATGCAGCGTCGAATCCTTTTTCTTTCATGATGATAACTTTTTCTGTGATAGCCTGTCCTTTTTCCATCTGGTCGATGATGCTGATGATGTAGTCAGCCTGGAATGGGTTACACTGTCCGTCGTAGTTCCAGTTTCCTGCTTTGAGTTCCTGAAGAGCCCATTTGTTGCAGTCGAATCCCATAACTACTACGTCTTTTCCAACACCGTGAGAGATGTTAGCTTTGTCGAGAGCTGCTACAGCACCCTTAGCCATGTCGTCGTTTTCTGCGTAGATTACGTTGAATGGTTTTTTAGCATCGATTACAGCCTGTACGATCTGCTGTGCTTTTTCTGCGTTCCATTCAGCTGTCTGCTGAGTAACCATGTTCCAGCTTGCGTTTGCAGCAACTTCTTTGTCCAGAGCTCCTGAACGTCCGATCTGTGCAGCAGATCCCATAACACCCTGAAGGTGGATAACGTTTACTTCTTTAAGGTTCTGTCCTTTGAGCCATGCAACAGCTGTTTCACCTTCCTGAGCCATGTCAGAAACGATAGATGCAGCGTAGAGTGAAGGATCAGCATCGATTGTGCGGTCGAAAAGGATAACTTTTACACCAGCAGCTTTAGCATCTTTGAGAACTGAATCCCATCCTGATGTACCAGCAGCTGAAAGAAGCAGGTAGTCTACTTCGTCCTGGATGAATTTCTGTGCAGCAGCAATCTGTTCATCGTTTTTAAGTGAGTATGCGAAAGATGCTTCGTATCCCTTGTCTTTTGTGAATTTTGCTTTCAGGTCGCGGTCATTAGCTGTGCGGTATCCTGATTCGTTAGGGTCATTGTTGATGATACCAACTTTGATTGTTTTTGCTTTTGCTTTCTTAGCCTTTTTAGGTTTTGCAAAAGTTGGGGCAACGAGTACTGTCAGAGCAGCTACCAGAACCAATAATTTTTTCATAATTTCCTCCTACAGAAATAATGTTTTTGTGTTTTGGGTTTCTCCAATAATTTTTTTTGGATTTTCTGATTATTATAATGAGGCAGGTTTTCTCATTTGCAAATAGTTAATTTGTTACAAAATGATAGGAATTTAGTAAAACGTTTTATAAAAATCATACAAAATGATAGTTTTTGCAGGTCAAATAAAAAAAAACTGCTTCAGAAAAATCTTTCCAAAGCAGTTTTTGTAAATTGATTTTTATTAAGTTTTACCTTTTTTCGCTTATGAATTAACGAAGTTTTCAACCAGGTTCTGGGTTTCTTCGTCAGGAATTTTTGCGTTTACCGCATTGATTTTTGCACGAGCCATAAGAGCACATGCTTCTTCTTCGCTGATTCCGTGGCTTTCCATGTAGAAAAGCATGTCATCATTAAGACGTCCGATTGAGGCTCCGTGTTCTCCTTCAACGTCTTCTTCATCACAAAGAATGATAGGAACTGAACGGTTTACTGCCTTTGGAGAAAGGAGGAGAGTATCTTCTGTTTCGTTTCCTTTGGCGCCAGCACAACCCCGTTTGAAGTCGATGGTACCACGGTAAGTTTTCAAGGCTTCATCAACCAGAGTTCCGGCAACTGCCATGGAACATTCTGATTTTTTACCTTTTGGTCCGTGGGCACAGACATAGTTCATGTCGATTTTCTGGTTTCCCTTGCGGTAATAGGCAGTATCGCTTTTGTAGGCGGCCTTGTATTCAGAAAGGTTCGTATGAACTCCTGTGTAAACAGAGTCTGCTCCAAGCTGGAGTTCTGTGAATTTGATTTTTGCGTTTTCTCCGCAGACATTTTCTGTGGAATCAACGTGGCAGAATCCTTCAGGAAGAAGCTGAACTTTGCAAAGGTGAATCTTTGAGTTTTCTTCAGCCAGACATTTTGTACGGATGAAGTTTACACCTGAAGCCTTTTCTGCTTTTGTTACGAGGATCACGGTAACCTCAGAATCAGGAAGTGCGTGGATGATCTGGCAGGATGCTGTATTTCCTTTTGGTTCAAGGTGAATCACAACAGGTGAAGTCTCTTTTTTTGAGGCTTCAATCACCAGTTTTTCACCAGCCATTGTAATCTCATCTGATCCAGATTCCTTTACTTCCTTATACTGGATTCCGAGTTCAGATGTCTTTGCGAATACTGCAGAAACAGTCTGTGGAAGGGAAGTCTTAAGGTCCTTTTCTGAAAGGATTTTTACGCTTTCAGGCTTTGAAACGATCTTGTATTCAGCGTTCTCGAAAGAAAGGTCACTGTCGATTTTTTCATCAACCCAGGCTTTGTTCATTTTGAGCCAGGTCCAGGTTTCTGCAGGAATTCTGTTCAATGTTAATGTGCTCATTACATGGCCCCCTTCATTTCAAGGCGGATCAGGTTGTTCATCTCGACTGCGTATTCCAGAGGAAGTTCTTTACTTACAGGATTTGCAAAGCCTGAAACGATCATGCTCTTGGCTTCATCTTCAGGAATGCCGCGGCTCATAAGGTAGAAGACTGCATCGTTAGAAATACGTCCGATCTTTGCTTCGTGTCCAACGTCGCTGGAATCGTTCATTACCTGCATAGCAGGAATAGTGTCTGAACGGCTTTCTGAGTCCAGCATAAGGCTCTGACAACTTACAGAAGCCTTTGAATTAACGGCTTCTTTTGAGATATATACGGCTGAACGGTAAATTGAAGTTCCGCCGCCTTTAGAGATGGATTTTGTTGTAATAACAGACTTTGTGTTAGGTGCCAGGTGAACCATTTTGGCCCCTGTATCCAGGTTCTGTCCGTTTCCTGCGAAGGTAACCCCTGTGAATTCTGAACGGGCGTTCTTTCCAACAAGGTCACTTTCCGGATAAAGGTATGAAACATGGGATCCGAAACTTCCCGAAACCCATTCGATGGCGGCATCTTCATCAACCTTTGCACGCTTTGTGTTCAGGTTGTACATGTTCTTTGACCAGTTTTCGATTGTTGAATAGCGCAAGTGGGCGCCTTTCTTTACGAAAAGTTCTACACATCCTGCGTGAAGGTTTGCCACGTTGTATTTTGGAGCGGAACATCCTTCAATGAAGTGGAGGTCTGCGCCTTCATCTACAATGATAAGGGTGTGCTCAAACTGTCCTGCACCTTTTGCGTTCAGACGGAAGTAAGACTGGAGAGGAAATGAAAGTTTTACACCTTTTGGAACGTAAACAAAGGATCCGCCTGACCATACGGCGCCGTGAAGGGCTGCAAACTTGTGGTCTTTAGGAGTAACAAGAGTCATGAAGTAATGTTTTACCATTGGTCCCCATTCTTCGCTTTTAAGGGCTTCTTCGAATCCCAGGTAGATTACGCCCTGTTTAAGAACTTCATCCTGGACATTGTGGTAAACCAGTTCCGAGTCGTACTGGGCACCAACCCCGGCAAGACTTTTGCGTTCAGCTTCAGGAATACCGAGCTTTTCAAAGGAATCCTTGATGTCATCCGGAACATTTTCCCAGGTGTTTGCCATGTCAGTCTTTGGTTTTACGTATGTGGCAATGTTTTCCATGTGGAGTTCCGAAATGTCCGGACCCCAATCAGGTGTTCTAAGCTGATTGTATACTTCCAATGATTTCAGACGGAATTCGCGCATCCATTCTGGGTCGCCTTTTTCTTCTGAAAGCTTCATTACGATGTCCGGAGTAAGACCGCTTTCCATGCGGTAGAAGTCTTTCTCGTTTTCTTCGTAACGGAAGTCGTAAAGTGAATGATCTATGTCTTTAACGTCTGTCTTATTTTCTGCCATGTTTATTTTCCGAGGTAAGCTTCGAATCCTTTTTCGTTGATTTCTTTTACAAGGCTTCCGTCACCGGTCTTGATGATCTGTCCTTTTACAAGGATGTGAGTGTAGTCTACATTCAGGCTTTCAAGAATCTTTGTAGAGTGGGTGATGATCAGAAGGGATCCGCCTACAGATTTCATGTATTCTTCGATTCCTTTTGAAACTGTGCGTACAGCATCAACGTCAAGACCTGAGTCTGTTTCATCAAGAATGGCAAGCTTTGGTTTGAGCATAAGCAGCTGAAGGATTTCGCTCTTCTTGCGTTCTCCTCCGGAGAAACCTACGTTCAGGTCGCGTTTAGCGTAAGATTCGTCCATATTCAGGATTTCCATGCAGCGTTTCAGCTCTTTCTGGAACTGGAAAAGCTTTACGTGTTCACCTGTCTTGTTCTGGATTGAGGCACGGATAAAGCTTTCGAGGGAGATTCCTGGTACTTCAAGAGGTGCCTGGAAACTCATGAAAAGGCCTGCTTTGGCACGTTTGTCTGTTGAGAAATCTGAAATGTCTTCTCCGTCGAAAATGATTTTTCCGGAAGTCATTTTATATACAGGGTTTCCCATAAGGGTATTACCTAAAGAAGATTTACCTGCTCCGTTAGGTCCCATAAGAACATGAACTTCTCCCGGATTTATCTGCAGGCTTAATCCGCGAAGGATTTCCTTGTCTTCAACACCTGAAAAAACGTTCTGAACATCAAGCAATGCCATATATACTCCAATGATTTGTTTGAAAATCGTGCTAATATAAAGATAATAAAACATTTTTATTTTATCAAATTTTGTATTCATTCTCAATTAGCAGGTTTTTACAGGAATAAAATGTTATAAAAAATAAAATGTTGACAAAAAAACGTAATCAATGCAAAATACCGTAAAGATTTCAAAAATATTACATTGTTAAGGTGGTTTTAGATGGATGGGGATATCCTTACAATTGAAGAAGTAGCAAAATACCTTCGCGTATCAGAAAGAACTGTTTATGACTGGGCCCAGAAAGGAGAAATTCCAGCCGGCAAAATCGGAACAGTATGGCGCTTCAAGAAAACAGAAGTTGAAAACTGGGTTAATGCCCGTCTTTCTTCAGATCTTCAGAAACAGAACGAAACTGTTGTACAGGTAAAAAACATCCTTTCACCGGACAGAGTGGTATTCATCAACCATACATCAAAACGTGATGCTCTTACACAGCTTGCTGATGTTCTTGCTACCGCTCCGCAGGTAAAAAATGCCCAGGAACTTACTCAGGAAATCATGAACCGTGAAGACCTTATGTCTACAGCCATCGGACGCGGAATTGCTATTCCACACGTTCGCCTTTCCTCTGTAACTGACCTTGTTATGGCTGTTGGGGTTTGTAAAAAGCCTGTTGAAGACTATCAGTCAATTGATGACGTTCCGGTTCAGCTGCTTTTCATGATCGCCGCAGCCTATAACCAGCACTCATACTATCTGAAAACAATCTCTCACTTCTCGGGAATGCTCAAAAGCGCAGAACTTCGTGAAAAAATGCTTAATGCAGAAACAGAACGCGAAGTTTACGAACTTTTACTGGGTTAATTTCCTGTAATCAATCAACAACAATCCATTTACTTCTGTCCTGGTGCTCCGCCGAAATCATGCCTGGAGTTACCGGGGCAGTAGTCTCACACATAAGATAACTTCCGTAACTAGTTTCAAATCTCTGTCCCATTCCGTTTACGTCGAAGGCACACATGGCATGGCTGAATTCTCTGGAAATCAGAAGAATGGAGTCTATGTTTGCTTCCTGCATTATGCAGCAAAGAAGAAGACTTCTTGAATCGCAGTCTGAGCCTTTTCCGCAGATGGCTTTTACAGGAGGAGTCAGGTCTGAAGAGTTCTTTGTCTGGTTTCTTTCGTAGTTGAATCCCTGTGTCCATGTCAGAAGACGGGAAACATATTCTGTGTCAGGATCTTCACGGCGGGCTTTAATGCATTCCTTGTACAGTTTTGCATAAATATCGTCAGAAACCCGTGTCAGGCGGCCAAAATTGTCACGGAAAACAAGTCTGTAATAGCGTTGCCAGGCTTCTTTCCATAAAGGATGGTTTCCGTAAAGAGTCAGAACTCCGAATTCCATATCTACCAGGAACTGGGATGCGTCTTCATCAGATTTGTCGATGGTAGTTGTCACTCTTTTTCCGTTTATTGTCAGGTTTACGGTTTTGTCACCTTCTTTAGGGAAGGCATAGGCAAGGAAAACTCCGGGATTTCTTGAAGTAATATCTGAAACTGTAAGGGAATTGAGTATTGAAATGATGAACTGCTGGCATTTTTCGAACTGTCCCTTTGGGGAATATGCGATAACCGAAATAAAGGTATCCGGTTTTTCAAGAGGTGCGGTTACTGACCAGCCTGAATAGTCCTGGTCCAGAGTCATATCAAATGAAGATACTGAACACTCGTTTCCTTCCCATTTGACCATGTCATAGGAAGCCTTTGCTTTAAGCTTTGACATGGCGGTTTCAAGGACATCAAAAGCAGAGGAATTCTCTTTTTCCTGTACTTTTACAATAAGCTGTACCGGAGTTCCCTGGTGCTTGAAAAGGTATGAGTTGTTCTCTGTGTCAGCCTGTTCTATATAGAAACCTTCAGGTAGATCAAGGGTATAGTTCAGGGCTTTATCGCCGATTATTTCGGCAGAAAGGGAAGCGGCAAGCAAAAGAGAAAGTAAAAGTACTGTAAGTTTCTTCATTATTTTTTCCTTATACATTAAGATTATCGTATGACTCAGGTACCTGTTTTATACGAAAATGACGAAATCTATATCATAAACAAACCAACCGGTGTTTCGGTACAAGGGGGAGCTGGAATCTCACATCCTCTGGATGAGGAATTTGCAAAGCAGGTCGGTCAGAAGATTTACCTGGTTCACCGCCTTGATAAAGATACTGCAGGGCTTATGATCATAGCAAAGACACCCCAGGCAGCCTCCAAATGGACCAAGCTTATTTCCTCAAAACAGGTTCAGAAGACCTATACAGCCTACTGTTTCGGGACTCTTTCCAAGAAGAAGGGCGTGATCAACGATACTGTTATTCAGCACGGGGAACACAAGGTTGCCGTAACAAATTACAGGGTTCTGTCGGAATTTGAGGCGGAATGCAAGGTTACTGGGGAAGACGGCCAGGAAAAAGCCGAAAAAATCATGATTTCCCAGATAGAACTGGAGCTTCAGACCGGCCGTATGCACCAGATCCGTATACATCTTTCAAAGAATAACTGTCCGATTATCGGGGATGACAGCCACGGAAACTTCAAACTGAATAAACTTATCAAGAAAGCACATAAAATCAAGACTCTTCAGCTTTATTCCACAAGACTTGCGGTTCCACTGGAGGGAAAGAACAAAGTCTTTGAAATAGCTGATGATTTCTCATTAAAACTGGAAAATAACTAGATATACACATTAAGGCATTTAACTGATAGAATATTTTTTGAAGGTAGGTTAAACGTTTAACTATGAAGAAATATCTTTATGCCGTGGCAGTATCTGCGGCTCTGGTATTTGCATCCTGTGCAACATCAGAAAATCTCAAGGAAAACAATAAAAACTCAATGGAGACAACTATGTCAGAAATTACTATCGATACTGTATCAAATGTGATGTCTAAATGGGAGAACAACAACAATCCTGTTCTGCCAAACTTTTACTGTGCTGACCCTACAGCGGTAGTTTATGAAGGAAGATTATACGTAATCGGTACAAACGACCATCAGATGTATAAGAACCTTAAAAAGGACGAAGAAGTTAATTACGGGTATATAAACACTCTTGCCGTAATGTCTACTGATGATATGGCAAACTGGACTTTCCACGGAGAAATCCCTGTTTCAAGAATCGCAAAATGGGCGGGTAATTCCTGGGCTCCATCTATTGCTTCCCGTGTAGAAGAAGACGGACTGACTCACTTTTACCTTTATTTTGCCAATGGCGGTAACGGTATCGGGGTATTGACAGCAACATCTCCTCTGGGACCTTGGAAGGATCCTGTAGGAAAAGCCCTTATCAGCCGCGGTGTAAAAGGTCTTGGAAAATGTGATTGGCTTTTTGACCCTGGAGTATGTATTGATGATAAAGGGGACGGATACCTTGCTTTTGGCGGCGGCCCTGGACACGACAACTGTAAAATCGTAAAACTCGGAAAAGATATGGTAAGCCTTGATATGGAAACCGGCATTGTGGCACTTCCTGCAACTCCAAATCACTTCGAAGCCAATGAATTGAACTATGTAAACGGAACTTACGTCCTTTCTTACTGTTCTGCATGGGATATTCAGCCTGCCGCAGAAATGTGTTACATGACAAGCAAGACCCCTCTGGTTGCTGATTCATGGAAAAACGGCGGCTCTTTCTTTAAGAATACAGGTGCTTTCGGAATGGGGTACGGTAACAACCATTCTCACATCGAAAAGTTCGGTGACAAATATTACATGATCTATCAGGCACATGACCTGCACAATCTGTTCGGTGTAAAAGGCGACTGCCGCAATATCAATATTGATGTTCTTGAAATGAATGAAGCAGATGGAACAATCGCTGTTTGTAAGGGAACTAAGTCCGGAGCTCCTCAGATCAAAAAGGCATCTCCATTTGTAAAGACTTCTTTTGCAACTCTGGCAACAGGTTCAGGTTTTGAGTACAACTATGTGACAGGGGATCCTTACGTGACTGTATCGGCTGCAACAAGAGATACAATCGGCGGATGGACAATGGTTAAGCAGATGGATCTTTCAAAGACTGCAGAAAAAATCACTGTACGCGGAAAAGGTAAGGGACTTCTGTATGTAATGGTTGATTCAAACAGACTTGCAGACATTAAGCCTGTTTGTGAAATCCGCTTTGATTCTGATTCCATGACAGAGGTAACCGAAAAACTTTCAGCCATTGAAGCCGGTGATCATAACCTTTATTTCGTATTCTCTAACGGTCTTGAATTAGACTGGTGGGTTATGGAATAATTTACCCTATGGGTGAAAATACAATTACAGTCGGCGTTACAGGCGCCGACGGTGCAATGGGCGGCGAAGTTGTCGCCCATCTTCTTTCTTCAAAAAACAATTACCAGCTCAGGCTTTTTATTTATGACAGAGTAAAAAGATACAGACCTTTTTTCAAAAGCCTTCTGAAGAAGGGCAAGGGTAGAATCACAATAGTCCGGGGCGATCTGAAAAACTACGATGAAGTAGAACAGTTCGTTACTGGTTGTGATTACGTGATTCATTGCGGAGCTGTAATTCCTCCAAAATCAGACCACAATCCGGAAAATACAAAAGACACAAACCTTACCGGAACAGAAAATGTAGTTCGTGCCATTCACGAAAGCGGTCGCGAAAAGGAAATCAAACTGGTTCATATTTCCACTGTTGCAGTTTACGGAAACCGTAACTACAAACATCTCTGGGCCCGCATGGGGGATCCGGTTATGTCCAGTCCATACGATTACTATTCGGCCTACAAAATTAAGGGAGAACGGGTAGTTTTGGAAAGTGATATTCCTAACTGGGTAATCCTTCGTCAGACAGCTGTTTATCATAAATACTTTCTTGCAAACAACATGAACGACGGGCTTATGTTCCACACCTGCTGGAACTCGCCTTTGGAATGGTGTACTGACAGAGACTCTGGTCTTTGTATCCAGAACTTGGTTGATTTTGACCTGGAAGGAAAACTGGAAGGATTCTGGCAGAAGGATTATAACATCGGTGGCGGTGCTTCCTGCCGCGAAACAGGTTACGATACTTTCAACCAGGGCTTTGCACTTATGGGGGCAAATGCAGAAAAATTCTTTGAGCCTTACTGGAACATTCCGAGAAACTTCCATGGTGTCTGGTATACAGACAGTCATGTTCTTGATGACTGGCTTCATTACAGAACTGAAAGCAGTGCCGACTACTGGCGTCGTATGGCCAAAGAACTCTGGTATTACAAACTTGGTGCCATCGTTCCGTCTGTGTTAATCAGAAAACTTGCCATTGAACGCCTTCTTAAAAATTCAAATGCTCCTATGAACTGGGTTAAGACAAACAAGGAAGGCAGAATCGATGCCTTCTTTGGAGGAAGAAAAGCCCTTGAAGAGCTTCCAAAGACCTGGAAAGAATTTCCGGTTCTTTCAAAGGGACAGACTCCGGATGGTTCTGTAGATTTTGCCGATCTGAAAGATGAAAGCAAAGCTGACCGCTTCCGTCTGGACCATGGCTATGACGAATCAAAAGCCGATTCAGAACTGGACATTTCTGATATGAAGTCTGCCGCCGCTTTCCGTGGTGGTTCTGTGGAAAGTACAGAAATGCATAAAGGTGATCTTTATTCCCGCATAAACTGGAAATGTCATAACGGTCATGTTTTTGCAGCCCGTCCTTATACAATTCTTAAAGCCGGTTTCTGGTGTCCTGAATGCTGTGAAGCTCCTGACTGGTCCTTTGATAAAATTTCACCACATGTTCCTTTCTATGGTCAGGTCTGGTATGACAGCCACAGAGAAGACGAGAAGGATAAGGTCTATCCTTACAGTGAACAGGAAGATGATGATCTTCTGGTTCCGGTGGAGAAACTCTGATGAAGCGTTGCGTCATTTACGTTTTTTCCGGAACAGGAAACACAAAGCTTTGCGCTGATCATTACAAAAAATATTTTGAATCTCTCGATATAGAAACAGAAATCTTTCAGATCAAAATGAAAGACAAGGCCTTTGTTGATTATCCTGATCCTGAAAAATTTGACCTTGTAGGTTTTGGTTTTCCTGTTCACGGATTCAATGCTCCAAAGGTAATGAACGATTTTGTAAAGCAGCTTCCTTCTCTTAAGGAAAAAAAAACCTGTTTCATTTTGAAATCCAGCGGGGAAGGGCTTGGCCTTAACGATTACGCCTCCCAGAAACTTTTACCGAAGCTCTTTAATAAAAATTACGACGTGATTTCTGAACGCCGTTATGTAATGCCTTACAACATGATATTCCGCCATACAGAACAGATGGTAAGCGGTGAATATGTTTATGCCAAAGCTCTCATAAAACTTCACTGTAAGGAAATATCTGAAGGAAAAAGGGAAAATGTAAGAGTTTGTCCACTGAAGTACTGGTTTGTTCCTGTTGTAAGAATTCTCTGGATCTATGCACAGGTTCAGGGGCCAGCCATGCATGCGGACAAATCAAAATGCCTTAAGTGCAATAAATGTGTGAACAGTTGCCCTCTTGGAAACATTCACTTTGACAAAAAGAAGGACAGATACGTTTTCGGAACAAACTGTGTTCTCTGCGTTTCCTGTTCTTTCGGCTGTCCAACCAAAGCAATCAGTATAGGACTTCTTAATGGCTGGCGGGTCAATGGAAGTTATCATATAGAAGAAACTGCAGAAAAGCTGAAAAATCAGAATCCGGTATTTCCTGAACTGAAAGGTTTCAAGGGATTTCTATACAGGGGATATTACCGTAAAGCGGATAAAATGCTTGAAGAAGCCGGAATAAAACTTGATAATATATAAACAGGAGAATAAATTGCGTAAACTTAAAAATATCCTTGTAACCGGTGGTGCCGGTTTTATCGGTTCTAACTTTATACATTACCTCTTCGGACAGTCTACTGCCAAAGGAGACCTTTTCAACGATGCTGGTTTTGACGGAACTGTTGTAAATGTAGACTGCCTTACTTATGCAGGCAATCTTGAGTCCCTTAAAGATGTTGAAGAAAAATTCGGAGGAACAAGATACTTCTTCGAAAAAGTAGACATCTGTGAACGTGCCGAAATCGAACGTATTTTCAAGCAGTATGATATTGATACTGTTGTTCATTTTGCTGCAGAAAGCCACGTAGACCGTTCAATTCTTGGTCCTGAAGCTTTCATGAAAACAAACGTAATGGGAACTTTCACTATGCTGGATGTTGCCAGAAACTACTGGAGAAGCGCAGACGGAACCTGGCGTGACGGTGTTCTTTTCCACCACATTTCAACTGATGAAGTTTACGGATCTCTTGGAGATACAGGATATTTCCGTGAAGATACTCCATACGATCCACGTTCCCCATACTCAAGTTCAAAAGCTTCCAGTGACCATGTTGTAATGGCTTACTACCATACTTACGGCATGCCAATCACTCTTTCAAACTGTACAAACAACTACGGTCCATACCAGTTCCCAGAAAAACTTCTTCCTCTCATGATTTCAAACATCCGTGACGGAAAGAATCTTCCTGTTTATGGAAAGGGTGATAACATCCGCGACTGGATTTATGTTGAAGACCACAACCGTGCAGTATGGCTCATTCTTAAAAAAGGCCGTACCGGGGAAAAATACAATATCGGTGGCGAAAACGAATGGCAGAACATCAAACTGCTTCATGAAGTTATCAAACTTACTGCTGCCAGAACCGGCAAATCTGTAGATGAAGTTGAAAAGACAATTACTCATGTTACAGACCGTGCAGGCCACGATAAGCGTTATGCCATTGACTGTACAAAAATCAAGACAGAACTCGGCTGGGAACGCAAAATGACTTTCGAAGAAGGTCTTGCAGAAACTGTAGACTGGTACCTTGCCAATACTGAATGGCTGAACCACATCCTTTCAGGCGACTACAAAAACTGGGTTTCTGCCAATTATTCCAACCGCTAGATTTAAGAAAAATCGTAAGTGTAAAAGGTCTTTTTATCTGATATAATGTTAATTATGTCAGATAAAAAAACTGTTACTTCTAAGGTTAATTTCTTCTCGTCTATCATAAACAGACTTCTTCTGAGTTTTGTTTTCATCTTTGCTCTTCTTGTTGTTCTTATTCTCCTGACAGTCCGTATAAATACAAAAAAAGGACTTACGGAATATTTCTCAACACAGCTTTATGCAAAACAGAGACAGCTTTCTGCTCTTGTTGAAACAAAAAGGACCGAACTTCGAATGCAGGGGGAATTCATTTCCAGAAACTTAAGCGGAGAAAACTGGGATGTTTATAGCGAAGATACAGAAGCTCTTGAAGCTTTTCTTTTCAATATGAAGAACTCTTTTTACTCTGACGGGTACATCATCTACGACAAAGATTATATGCCGGTTGCTCAGAACTCAAACTATGACCTTAAAATCAGTCCTGTAATTCTTGATGCAGTTCTCAGGGGAGAAAAATATCTGGATCTTCTAAAAGTTGGTTCAGATGTTTTCATCGTTTCCGGTTCTCCTATAACAGATCTTGAAGATGAAGTTCAGACTGCAGTATTCGCAGTGAACCGTCTTTCTTCCCGTGGCTTTGTAAATGAAGTTGCTGA
Source organism: Treponema sp. (assembly GCA_024402695.1). Classification (GTDB taxonomy): domain Bacteria; phylum Spirochaetota; class Spirochaetia; order Treponematales; family Treponemataceae; genus Treponema_D. The sequence goes on from JAKSTG010000026.1 coordinate 35,420, forward strand.
AACTGCCGCCTGTGATTTTACATTTTTTGACGGTTACAAACGTTATGCAACTTCCCTTGATAAAATGGCGGGAACAACCATCGACAATAAAAAAATTATCGATCAGGCAACCTACGAATCTGATTTCGTTGACATTTTGAAAATCGGTGAAAAAAGATATCTTTCCCTTTACACTCCATTAAGAGACAACAGCGAATCTCCACTTAGTGTTCTCTTCCTCGGAATTGAAGTTACTGTAATCACAGATTTGGTTTTCTCTATCTTCAGTACTGTAATTCCGTTTGCAGTAATTTTCTCTCTTGTGGTTCTTGTTCTCCTTTACTTCCTTATCTTTAAGCCACTTCTTTCAAAACCACTTCGCAGTCTTAATCATACAATCGCATCTCTTAATACAGATGAAGCAGATCTTACTCTTCGTCTTCCTGTAAAAGAAAAACATAAAAGTGAATTCGATTTGATTTACTGTGATGTGAACGCATTTATCGAAAAGCTGTACACCATCATTAATCAGCTGGTACAGGCTCAGGATCAGCTTCTTAACGTTGTTGATAATCTGAGTCTGAACTCGGAACAGAGTGCCAGCGCAATTTCGCAGATTATGGCAAACATCGAAGGGGTAAGACATCAGAGTGAAAATCAGTCTGTAAGCGTTGGAAATACTTCAGGGGTTCTTATTTCTTCCGGTGAAGAAGTGAATAAACTTGCAAAACTCATCGATGAAGAAAATCAGGGAATCAATAATTCTTCTGCTTCCATTGAAGAAATGCTGGCAAACATCCGTTCTGTTTCTGAAAACGTAATGAAACTTGCTAAAGGATTTGAAGAACTTTCTTCCCGCGTTGCAGACGGACAGAGAAAACTTGATCAGGTTAATAAAAGTGTTCTTCAGATTGAAGCCCAGTCTGCAAGTCTTAATGATGCCAACTCAATCATTTCTCAGATCTCAAGTCAGACAAACCTTCTTGCCATGAATGCTGCCATCGAGGCGGCACATGCGGGAGAAGCCGGAAAAGGCTTCAGCGTTGTTGCTGATGAAATCAGAAAACTGGCTGAAGATTCGGCCGCCCAGACAAAGAAAATCGCAGATGACCTTAAAGGCATTAAAGGCACAATTTCGGCCGTTGTTGTTGATACACAGGAATCGGCAAAATCTTTCGATCAGATCGTAAACAATATCCAGTATACAACTACAATCATGACAGAGATTTCTTCATCAATGGAGGAACAGGAAGAAGCCTCAAAGCAGGTTTTCGAGGCTCTTTCAGACATGAAGAATCAGTCCCTTGAAGTAGATGAAAAATCTAAAGTTCTTGAAACCGGTGTTCGAAAAGTTGTAGAGGAAATGGCCAACGTAACACAGATTTCCGATACAATTCTCGGCAGCATGGATGAAATGGCTAACGGTGCAAAAGACATCAACGACAGCGCCCAGAATGTTCAGAGTCTTGCCCAGACAACCAAGGAAACAACAGGTACCATTGACAGTCTTCTGAAACAGTTTAAAATTAACTAATAAATAGAATTTCCAAGGAGTTTATTGCGTAAAATGAAAGGAATAATTCTTGCAGGGGGAAGCGGAACCCGTTTATACCCGATTACAAAAGCAGTTTCAAAACAGATTCTGCCTCTCTATGACAAACCGATGATCTATTATCCTCTCAGCGTTCTTATGCTGGCAGGAATCCGCGAAGTACTGATTATTTCTACTCCACGTGATCTTCCTGTTTTTGAAGAACTTTTCGGAGACGGATCCTGGCTTGGAATGCACTTTGAATACAGAGTGCAGGATAAACCTCGAGGACTTGCTGATGCCTTCATCATTGGAAAAGAATTTCTTGCAGGGGACAATGCAGCTCTTGTTCTTGGAGACAATATTTTCTACGGACAGAGTTTTACAGCTACTCTTAAACGTGCTAAAGAAACTGTTGAAAAACAGAACCGATCCGTTATCTTCGGTTACCAGGTTGCTGATCCAACTGCTTATGGAGTAGTTGAATTTGATGCAAACGGAAAAGTTCTTGGCATTGAAGAAAAACCTGCAAAGCCAAAATCAAACTATGCAGTTCCAGGTCTTTACTTCTATACAAAAGATGTTGTTGATATTGCAGCAAATGTAAAACCTTCTGCACGCGGTGAAATCGAAATCACTTCAATCAATAATGAATATCTTGAAAGAGAACAGCTTTCTGTTGAACTTTTGGGACGCGGAATGGCCTGGCTTGATACAGGAACTTATGACGGTCTTCTTGAAGCTTCAAACTTCATCGCCACAATTCAGAAACGTCAGGGGCTTTATGTAAGTTGTCTTGAAGAAATTGCTTATAGCAACGGATGGATTACAAAAGACCAGCTTCTTGAAATGGCTGCTGGCTACAAAACAGATTACGGCCGTTACCTTAAATTCATTGCGGAGAGATAGTATGCCTTTTACATTTACAAAGTGTCTTACTAAAGAAGGTGTTGAATTTCCCGGACTTTACGAAATCCAGCCTAAGGTTTTCGGTGATGCACGCGGTTATTTCTTCGAATCATATAGCGAGAAAGATTTCTTTGATGCCGGTCTTACAATGAAATTCGTGCAGGATAACCAGAGTTTTTCAACTAAAGGAGTTCTTCGCGGACTTCATTTCCAGACTCAGCATCCTCAGGGAAAACTTGTTCGTGCTATGACCGGAAAGGTATATGATGTTGCTGTTGATATCCGTGAAGGCTCTCCGACTTTCGGAAAATATTACGGAGTTGTTCTTGATTCAGAAAAACAGAATCAGTTCTACATCCCGGAAGGCTTTGCCCATGGATTCATGGTTCTGACTGATACTGCAACCTTCGCCTACAAATGTACAGATTTCTATGATCCAAAAGGTGAGGGTGGACTCATGTGGAATGATCCTACAATTGGCATTGAATGGCCTGTGAAGGATATAGTTCCTAATTTAAGCGAAAAAGATACAAAACATCCTGCTTTCAGTCCGGATGAAAAGTATTTCGATATGAATGCAAAATGGCTTAAATAACACAACCTTTTTAGAAAAAGCTGCAGGAAAAACTGCGGCTTTTTTGTTTTTTTAGGACTCGTGAGTCCGTGAAAATATGAAGCGAAGCGGAATATTTTCACAAA
>JAKSTG010000027.1 GCA_024402695.1 Treponema sp.
CCAGTTCCAGTCCACTGCCAACCAAAGAAACCGTCTGGTTTAAATTCATTTCCCATAGAAACTGAGTCAGCGTGCTTTGCGATGCCATCACGGACTTCTTTCACTGAAAGTTCTTTGATTCCGTTCCATGATGAGTATTCACAAGCAATACCGATAGAATCAAAAATATCTTTATATGTTTCTTTAAGGGAAGGAACACTTTCGTCAGTCCATAAGGCTGAATTATCTGGAATTATCGGATCAACAGGATCAACAGGATCAACAGGATCAACAGGATCAACAGGATCAACATCTGTTCCTGTATCTGTTGGAACTACAGTAAGTTTGAAATCCTTCAGATATACAGTCAGGGCTTTCAAATCATCTTCTTTGATTCCATAAGTTGAAAGATAGAAAATTGGATCTTCGCCTAGTGTTACTGTTTTTGTTTCAGAAACTGTTGTCCACTTATTGGATAATTCAGTTGAAAATAAAACAGGATAAGCGGCAGCTCCCTCTACTTTGTGGTTTATCTGCCAATTCAAACTAACCTGGTAATTGTTGTTTGTGCTGTGGACCAGTCCGATTTTTGTTGAGAGTGTAATCTTTACTTCTTTGTTCGCATACTTTGAAAGGTCTTCAGTAAGGATTTCCCATGATTTTTCTGAGCAGTCAATTTCTTTTGTGTAATCAGAAAACGCATTTTGATCTGAGTTCTGATTATTATTGCCCTCATTTTCTCCCGCTGGATTGTTGTTGTTTCCGCCGCCTGAAGTTGAAGGGCTACAGCCGGTAAGTAAGAGTGGAAGGGTCATGAACAGGAGAGCTGCTGTTCTAAGTAAAAAAATTGTTTTCTTCATTCATATACCTCTAAAATGGAGATTTTGGATATATTTTAACGTGAATAACAAATTTTTCAATAGGAATTTTTCAATTGAAATCGTTTTCGAGAAGAAAAATCAGGGTTTTTTGAAGCTTTTTTGAGAAACTACCAGTCTCGCTGGATATATGTGGCTCTTGGACGGGCGGTAATATCTACACGACGGTTCTGGGCACGGCCTTCTTCTGTAGCGTTTGTTGCCACAGGTCTTGTTCCGCCGTAACCTTTGTAGGTAAAAAGTTCCTTGTCCAGTCCTTCCGCAATAAGGCTGTTCATAACGGTTCTTGTTCTTTCAATTGAAAGGTTCAGCTGTCCTACAGGTTTTCCTACATCAGCTGTGTGGCCTTCTACAAGAACTGTATAGCTGTTGTCGTTGATGATTTCGCCAAGCATTTCTGCGATCTTGCGGATTCGGCTTGATTCTCCAGGAAGAAGAACATCAGAGTCAGGGTAGAATTTAAGGTCGACAGAGAAAAGAATACCGTTCAGGCTGTCGCTGACAATAATGTCGTCAACCTTGTTTTCGTACATGTACTGTTTTACTGTGTTGTATTTTACGTAGTATTCCTTGTCTTTCTGAGGAGCCGTTACTTTGTAGATAAGGTTTTCTTTGTCCAGAAGGATTACGACTTTTCCTTCGTTAAGAAGTTTTACGTTTTCCGGAACAGTAAGGATTTTCAGGGCATCAGAATGTTTGATTACAGGATCTGTTCTGTTTCTTCCATAAACCTGAGTTGCACGGATATAAAGGGCATCATAGCCGATTGTGTCTTCGTAGCGGTGGAAATCATCAGAATAATCATATCTGACAATTCCTTTTGAAAGAGCCTGTGAGGCATTAACCATGTTCTTTTCGTAGACCACATTCATTTCTTCATCCCAGACTGTAGGGAAGAAGGAAGGATAGATGTCACTTTTTACGTATTCTCCGTGAACAGGACGTGCTCCACGGGCATCGATGATGATACCTGAATAAGGGCGCGAAGGAATATCTGTTACAGGAGTTTCCGGTTTGTATCCCAGTTTGTTTTTGATGAAAACTGATGAGATTGAATCTATGTTCAGGGTGTTTGTTGTCTTAAGTTTCTTTGTGTCGTGGGAAAGGATTTCCGGAGTTGTTTTTCCGTCTTCAATTACCTGGGCAATGTAATCAAGAGTAATGTTGTTCAGAACAACCTGGTCGCCGAGAGTTTCTCTGTTGTCTACAAAAAGGGTAAGGAGAGGGCGCTGAATCAGTTCCGGAGTTTTTGTTCTGAGCTGCATTGTTGCAGTTTTTTTACCCGAAGGCATTATAAGGCCAGCAGAAACTGTATCAAGAGTGATATTTGAAGTAAAAGTCTTTGTTGTCCAGTCAATTTCTGAAACTGATTCTATGGTCTGGGCACTTAAAGCCGCACAAAAGAGAAGCGGTAAAACACAAACTAAATTAAGTCTTTTCATCACTTCTTTTTCGGCATTTATTTGCTTGGAATGTAGAGAATTTTTCCGATTTTAAGGATTGCGTTTTCCTGGATGCCGTTTGTGTCACAGATTGCCTGAACGGTGACTCCGAATCTGCGGCTGATGGACCAGAGGGAATCTCCCTGAACAACCTTGTACTGGAACGGGAATTCAATAGGTTTAAGCTCGCTTATGACCTGTTCACAGGTGGTTTTCATTCCAAGAGGAACACGGATATTGTATTTTGTTGCCGGTGGAGTAAAGCCTTTTGTAAGGGCTGGATTCAGACGTTTAAGATGGCGTTCATCAATTCTCATGTTTCTTGCGATTTCGCTGATGGAATAAGGTTTTTGAACCTGTACATAATCAAAAATTCCGTCCCGTTCTGTGGCAAGAACCTCAAATTCTTCGCTGTGGTCCGGAAGATCAATTTCGTAGTAATCCGAGTTCAAAGCCAGGTCGGCAATGGCTATGAGTTTAGGTACATATTCTTTTGTCTGGGAAGAAAGAAATCCGTTCTCTGCAAGATACCAGAAATCTCTGCTTTCGCCGCGTCTTATGGCCTTGCTCATGGCTCCCACGCCACAGTTATAGGCACCGATTGCCAGAAGCCAGTCATTGAAGACCTTGTAATTGTCCTGAAGCTTAGAAAGTCCGCCTTCAGTAGATCTCCATGGATCCAGTCTTTCATCTACATATTCGTTGAGGGTAAGGAAAGGTCTTACAGAGTTTTCCATAAACTGCCACATTCCTAAAGCCCCTGATTTTGACTTTGCCGAAGTCTTGTAACCGGATTCAACTACAGGAAGATACTCCAGTTCTCCCGGAACCTGACGGTCCTGGACTGTTTTTCGGACAAAAAGCCGGTATTCCATGGCATATTCAAGGATATCGTGAAGTAGTTTGACCCTTTTTTCTGAGGAAAGGTAATATTTACGCCAGGCTTCTACTTCAGGTCTGTCTGTGTATTCCGCAATAAGGGGGAAAAAGGTTCCATCATCTTCAGCCACATATTCTTCGTCGGTTTCAGCAGTTTCTGCTTCTGCCTGTAATGCTTCAGTTTCTGTATCGGTTACCGGAACCTCAGCTTCCTGTGCGTTCAGAATAAAAGAAAGAGAAAAGAAGATAAAAATAGCCGGAAGGATTCTGGAACGGAGTCTCATTACAGCTTGTTTCCAAAGTAAATACCTGCCCATTCCCAGTTACCGTTGATATCCGGATCAAGAGGGAAGTTTACCTTTCTGAAATAAAGGTACCAGGTGTTTACGTAAGTACTCCATCCCCAGGTACGGAGATAGGCTTCGTTTTCATTTGATGATTCATCCAGTTCTTCTGCAAAGCGGATGCGGTTTCCGCGCATGTAATCGTGCATACTGAATTCTGTCTGGGAGTTGGCGTCGTTTTCGTCCTGTTTCCATGACATTGAGAAGAAGTTAACCTGTGAACGGTATTTGTCCAGCCTTCTCCAGTCATAGTTGCGGATTGCCTTTTTTACGGCGGCTTCAAGTTCCGCCAGGCTTTCAAAAGTCCAGTCTTTTGAGGAGTTGTTGAAGTCAATGAGGTGGCGTGCATTCTTATATGCATCTGGTTCGCCCGGAATCTGGATAGTTGTAGCATCCGGCTGGTTTAAAAAGAGTTCAGAGGTTTTGAGGGCCAGGTTCCACTGACTGTCTTTTTCGTATTCTGTGGCAAGTCGCAGATAAAGTTCTGTTTTGTTGATGTCATTCGGGAATCGGTTGATCAGTTCGTTGAAATATTTGATTCGGTTTTTAGGAGTCTTACTGATCTGAATAAGGTTCTGAAGACAGATGAAGTGAATGGATTTTCCTTTTACCAGGAGATCAGAATACTGGCGCAGAATACGGTCAAAATAGTATTCGGCAACCGGTTCAGCGTTCAAAGAAAGGTAGGAATAGGCTGTCATGAGCATCCAGTAGGCGTTGTATTTGTCTTCCGGATTGTTTTCTACCCAGTCATTAAGGAAGAGGATTGTTCCGTGAAAATCTTTTGTGTGAAGAAGATTGTTTGCCATCTGGTTTACAATGGCGTATTTCTGTTCAGGACTCAGATTTGTGTCCTGAAGAAGGATTTCGAGCTGTTTCTGGGTTTCCTGGACATTCTGAATGGTTTCATCAGGTTTTGCACATGAAAAGAGAGAAAAACAAAGTGTAACCAGGAGTATGTATAACATTTTTTTCATACAGACTAAACTTATCATAAGGTATTTATATTGTAAATAATAGGATTTTGTATGATAATTGATGATATGAAAAGGCTCCCGACATCACTTTTAAATTTCCTTCTTGCATGCGGTATTCTCTTTGTTTTTGGTGGATTTCTTCTTTTTGTGTTCGCAATCGAACATAATCATGATCATTTTTTCCAGTTCTGGCCCTTTTTTATTACTATTTCCGGAATGCTCATTACGTATTTCTCTGTGGCCTTTTTCAAGAAATCTCATCTGCTTTTTACTGGAATAATGCTGGGGTTAAGCGGTTGTTTTTCTGTGTTCGTAACCCGTGATATTACCACTTTGGGCTGGCATGAGCTTTGGCCTGTTTTCCTTTTTATTTGTGCAATCTCTCTCTTCCTTTCCTGCATCTACAGATTCAAGAAAATCAGACCTAATTACTTTGTGCCTTCAATGGTGATGGTATTTCTTGGAATCGTATTCTTACTTTTCTCTCTCGATATTATAAAAATGTCTTTTGCTTCTTTTGTGTTCATTACGGGACCATTCCTTCTGTTTTTCGGAGGAATTGCTGTTGTGGTTCTCTACTTTGTTCAGAGTACACACAGAGAACTTGTCATTCCGGAAGAAGATGCCGATAACGAAGATTGACAGGATATGATATCTGATTGATGAAACTGACGGGAAAATCTCTCTGTAAATTTCTAGTTTTCTCTATTGTTCTCTTTGGAGAAGTTATTTTCCCTCCGGAAATTTATTGTGCCTCCAAGCGCAAAAAGAATTCAAAAAATAACGCTCAGGAAGAAATAGCTGTTGTTTCAGAAAGTGAGATTCCGGGGCAGGGGGATAAGAATGCAGCTTATCCTGATTCTACCGGAACAAAGATTTCAATTCCAAAGAAAAAGAACCAGTATTTCACAAAAATCGACGAAAGCATTCTTTCAGATATAGAAAACGGTTCACCTTCTTCTATTATAAAAGGGCTCACTGCATTAAGAAAACAGGATTCTGAATATAAAGATAATGAAAAAGTTCTTGCCTATGTAGGTCTTGAAGTTCTTGCTCTTGTATGGCCTTCTGAAACCTATTCTTTTGAAATTCCTGTAATTGATTTCCAGTCTCCTTATACAGGCGCCATCGAATTTGCTCGTAAAGGCTTTTTCGATTCCAGTACGGGAAACACAGATTTCCTTACAAGCATCCTTCCGGCCCTTGTGCTTACAAATGACCAGGGGCTTTCTGATTACGATCTTGATCAGTGCCGCAACGCTCTTGATGTAGCACGTGAATATAGAAAAGATTCTGTTCTTCTTGATTATCTTGAAGGACTTTATCTGATGCAGAAAAAGGCATATTCATCGGCAAAGCAGATTTTTGAAAAGCTTTATGTAATGAACCATGATGTTTATGAAATTGCCTTCCTTTATTCATCAATTAAATATGAACTTCAGGAATATGAATCTTCCTACGAGATTTCTCAAGCTCTTCTTGAAAAGAATCCTGCAAGCATGGATCTTCTCCGTCTTAATGCAAAAATCACTTTTGCCCTGAAGAACTATGACATGGCCGAAACTTATGTAGGCCGCGGTCTTCAGCAGATGCCGAACAATCTGGAATTCCTTCTTTTCCGCGCAAAAATCCTTATGGAAAAGAAAGATTATATCCATGCCGTAACTCTGCTTGATATGTATGCCCGCCAGAATGACACCAATGCAGAATATCTTTTGCTCCGTTCCCGGGTTCAGCTGGACTGGTCAAAGAATACAGCTCTTGCAACTGAAACAATAGAAAAAACTCTTTCACTTTATCCGGACAATCAGCCGGCTCTGCTTCTTGCTGCACGTATTGCCTCCATGACTGACGCTCCTGTAGCCGGAAAATATGCCGATGAACTGGTTTCCCGAATTCTGGAAACGGATCCTGACAACGAGGAAGCTCTTGTTTATGCGCTGAATGCTCTGGAACGCCGAAGTCTGTGGCAAAGTGCCTATGAAATCAGTCACCGACTTGCCCTTAAGGAAACTCTTTCTTCGGATATCGTTGCCAAACATGTAGAAATCTGTCTTCAGCTTGGAAAAACAGGGGAGGCTGTAAATACTGCTTCAAAGGCATACGAACAGAATCCTCAGGATGAAACAGTCCTTCAGACTTACATCCTTGCCCAGATTGCCGGCGGAAACAAAAACCAGAGCCTTACACTTATCAATTCTCTTCTGGAAACCTCTTCGCAGAAGATGAAAAGTTATCTCTATTATAGAAGAAGTTTCCTTCAGGGAACCGAGGCTGCCAGTCTTTCAGATTTGCGCAACAGCCTTATTTCCAACCCACGAAACAGCGATGCCCTTTTCCGCCTTTATGAAATCTACTTTTCTAAGGAAGATTATAAAAAGGCCCAGTACTATCTGAAACAGGTAGTAGCCCTGAATCCTAACGATTCTACCTTCAGAAAACTCAACGAATCCCTTACAAAACGCCTTCAATAGTCTTATAGGTTGAAAATTCTGCTTTATTTTTATCCGGTTACTCGTTATAATTATTAGACTGATTTTTAAATTAACTTTTAAATTCTCAGATTCTAAAAAAATATACAGGAAGGATTAAATATGTCTTTTATCCCGTTCTTACAGGCTGCATCGGCTTCTGCCTCTGGCGGTCTTACTGGTATGTTGTTACCAGTTCTGTTGATCTTCGTAATCATGTATTTTTTCATGATTCGTCCACAGAACAAAAAACAGAAGGAAATGGAAAGAATGCTTTCAGCTCTTAAAAAGGGTGACAAAGTAGTAACAATTGGTGGTATCCATGGTGTTGTTTCTTCTGTAAAAGAAAACACAATTATTGTAAAAGTTGATGACGACTGCAAAATTGAATTCAACCGCACAGCTATTTCTTCTGTAATCGATCCTGAAGCAGAAGCAAAAGCAAAGGCAGAAAAGGAAGCTAAAGAAGCTGCTGCTGCAGAAAAGAAAGCTGCCAAAGAAGCCAAAAAAAACAAGAAAGCTAACGCTGAAGAAGCTCCTGCAGCTTCAGAATCAGCAGAATAAATTAAAAACTGGAGACAAAACAAAATGAACAAACGAACACGTTTAGTGATTCTTCTTGCTGTTCTCGCTATCTGTTTTGTTTTCCTGTGGCCTTCAATCAGCTGGTATGCTCGTACTCCAAAAGAAGTACAGGCTCTGGCTCTTGGTTCTACAGAAAACATTAAAGATTACGCTACTGTTCAGGCAGCTGAAGATGTACGCACATTCAAAGGTCTTGTTGCATCTAATCCTGATGGCGCACTCCCTGCAGATTATGCCTGGGTTGCAAAGGAAGCTGCAAAAGAATACAAACTGGCCGGAAAGAAAGCGCCAAAGGCCATGACAATCAAAGAAGCTGTTACAGTATTCGATTCTGAAACAGCCTTCATGGACATTTTCCAGACACGTTACCGTGAAAGAATTCTCAAAGCAAAGAAACGCTACGAAAACTCTGTAAAACTCGGTCTGGACCTTTCTGGTGGTATGAACATTATCGTTCGTGCTGACCTTGATGCCGCTCTTGCTTCACAGGGAGACTCTGTTGTTACAGAAAACGCAGAAGCTTTCAAAAAAGAAGCTATGGCAAATGCCCTTGAAAACCTTACAAGCCGTATCGACCGTTTCGGACTTACATCTCCTGTTGTTCGTCAGCAGGGTGAAGACCGCATCTATATTGAAATCCCTGGTGCTGCTCAGGCAGACGCAATCAATACTCTGATTATGGGTAAAGGTGTTCTGAACTTCCGTCTTACAGATATGGAAGCAACATCAGCTTTCAATGCATATTATAACCAGCACCCTGCAACAACATTCAATGCAATCGGTGAACTCATGGATCCTTCAATCATTCCTGAAGACTGTGAAGTAATGGGTGAATATACAAAAGATGCTTATGGTCTTGATGAAAGAACAGGTTACATTGTTGTAAAGAAAGAAATCGCTCTTGACGGTCAGCACGTTAAAACTGCAGATGTTCGCAATGACGAATTCTCAGGACAGCTTCAGGTTTGTTTCAACCTGGATACAGAAGGTGCTGAAATCTTCGCTGAATTCACAGGTGCTCACGTAGGTGATTACCTTGCAATCGTAAGCGACAACAAAATCAAATCTAACGCAAGAATCCAGTCTGCAATTACTGGTGGATCAGTTGCTCTCTCAGGTGCATTCAGCCTTGATGAAGCAAACAACATCAAGAAAGTACTTCAGACAGCTTGGCTCAACGTTCCTCTTTCTGTAGAAAGCCAGCAGGTTATCGGTGCATCCCTCGGTGAAGAAGCTATTCACTCAGGAATCATGGCTATCCTCCTCGGTCTGGGACTTATCCTTGCATTCATGCTGGTATTCTATAAGGCTGCCGGTTTCAATGCAGTTGTTGCTCAGATTCTGAACCTTTACATCATGTTCGCTATTCTTTCTGCTTTCAATTACACACTTTCACTTTCATCAATTGCCGGTATGATTCTTACAATCGGTATGGCCGTTGACGCAAACGTAATCGTATTTGAACGCATTAAGGAAGAACTTCGTGCCGGAAAGAGCCGCAAAGCTGCTATCTCAATGGGATTTGACAACGCTCTTTGGGCAATCCTCGACTCTAACATTACAACATTCATCGCTGCTATGTTCCTTGCCGCTCTCGGAACAGGTGCTATCCAGGGATTCGCAGTTTCACTGGCAATCGGTGTTCTGTCTTCTGTATTCACAGCACTCTTTGTTTCACGTCTCATCTTCGACTTTGATTCAGACGTTCTTAAGGCAAAGAAAGTAAGCATCGGCTGGGGGATTAAATAATGAAAAAGACAATTAATTTCAGTAAAGGCTTTGTTCCTTCAGTTATTCTCAGTTCACTTGTAATCCTGTTCGGTCTGGTAGGACTTTTCGTAAAAGGAATCAACTTCGGTATCGACTTCAAACCTGGTCTTATCGAAGAAGTTCGTGTTTCTTCTCCATCAGCTTCACTCAGCTATACAGGACCTGCAAAAGTTGCTGTAAACCTTTCTAAATCAGATATGGAAGTTGTTGTTTCCGGAACTGGTGCTGAAAACGCTACTTACACATACAGTTTCAATGAATACCAGAACATGGGTGCTCTTGCTTCAGCAGTAAGCTCAATTGAAGGTGTTGAAATGTCTGCTAAAGATGCTTCAGTTACTACTTTCAATTCTTTCCTGAACTCAGCAGCAACAAACGTTCTTTCTTCTACACCAATCTATGTTTACCCTGCAGGTGTTTCTAAAGCATCTTCAGACGATGTTCGCAATGCTCTTTCTGGAGTAAGCGGAATCTCTGTTAAACAGCTTGGTTCAGAAACAGACACAAGTTTCCAGATTCGTATGGGAGTTGACGGAGACTCTACACAGGCTGCTCTTCAGTCTGTAGTTGAAGACACTCTTTACAATAAGTTCGGAAAAGAAAATGTTGCTGTTGTAAAAACAGACTTCATCGGATCTTCATTCTCTAAATCAATTGCCGGAAAAGCAATTCTTATGCTGATTCTGACAGTTCTTCTGATTTGGGTTTATGCTGCAATCCGTTTCCACTGGGACTTCGCTCTTGGTTCAGTAATCGCTCTTATTCACGATACACTTATCATGATGACATTCATTATCTGGACTCAGATGGAATTCTCTACAACTGTTCTGGCTGCTGTTCTTACAATCGTTGGTTACTCTATCAACGCCACAGTTGTTATTCTTGACCGCATCCGTTACAACCTTAAGATGATGGAAAATGTTAAGTCTTTCAAAGAAATCCTGAATCAGTCACTGAGCGATACTCTTGTTCGTTCTATCCTGACAACAGTAACAACACTCATCGCTGTTATTGCTCTGTTCGTATTCACAACAGGAACAATCAAAGACTTCTCACTTGCTCTGATCGTAGGTCTTCTTTGTGGTATGTACTCTTCAATCTTCATTTCCAGCTCATTCATTATGGCTTGCCGTAAGAACTGGAAACCAGAATTCGGTGTACATCACTCACTTAAAAAAGCTCAGGAAGCAGACGCTGAATAAGCTTTTTTGAAGTAAATAATCCCGCAGCTTGGCAGGTATTTGCATTTTATGTGAATGCTGTCTTGGGTTGCGGGATATTTTTTTAACTTTGATTTATAGTAGAATAGTTTTGTTATGGAAATCTTCAAAGCAGACATTATGGGCTATTGTTTCGGTGTCCGTCGTGCCGTTGAAAAGGCGGAACAGGCTCTTGCCGAAAATACAGACTGCCCGGTATATTCTCTGGGGCCTTTGATTCATAACAAAACTACTCTGCAAAGGCTTGAAAAAGCCGGCATGAAGACTGCAGAAAGTCTTGAACAGATTCCGGAAAACAGTGCGGTTCTTATCCGTGCTCACGGAGTTCCGCCTGAGATCGTGAAAAGCCTTGAAGCCAAGAACTGCAGGATAATCGATGCTACCTGTCCGAGAGTTAAAGCCAGCCAGAAAATCGCGGAAAAGAATCGTGATAATCTGATTGTTTTTACGGGAGACGCGGAGCATGGGGAAGTAAAGGGCATTGCCGGTTACGGCGGAAAGAATTTCCACCTTATCGGAAACCTGGAAGATGCAAAGGAACTTGCAGGAAAGAATGCTTCCGGAGACAAAAAGATTGTTCTTTTCAGTCAGACTACTTTTTCCGGAAAGGAGTTTGAAAAAATCCGTTCCTTCATGGAAGAGCGCTTTGAAAACCTGGAAGTTCTGAATACAATCTGTCCTGCAACAAAAGAACGGCAGGATGCTCTACTGGAACTTTGCGGAAAAGTGGACGGAGTGATTGTGATCGGCGGTAAGCAGTCCGCCAATACAATCAGGCTTTTTCAGAGCGCAAAAAGTCACTGCAGGGATGCGGTTCATATTGAAAATGCAGGAGAGATTCCTGAAGTTTTTTTTGGACTTGAAAAAATCGGAATTACGGCAGGTGCATCTACACCTGATGAAATAATAGATGAAGTTTGTGAGGTTTTGAATGTACGAAGTAAGAGTTGAAGCTGATTTTGCGGCCGCCCATTTTTTGAGAGATTATCACGGAAAATGCGAAAATCTTCATGGGCATAATTATAAAGTTTATGCACATGTTTCCGGTTCTGTGTTGAATGAAGGGGGAATGCTCCTGGATTTTTCTATTCTTAAGGATGCTCTTCGTCAGGTTTGCAAGGAACTGGATCATACAAATCTGAATGACAATCCTATTTTTGACCAGAATCCAAGTGCTGAACGTATTGCAGAATATATTTACAACAGACTTCTTGGAAAACTTAGAGAAAATCATAACCTGGACCTTTCTGCAAACTCGCCAAATGCAATCAAGCTTTATGCAGTAGACGTTTTTGAAACAGAAACAAGTCGTGCAAGATACACAATTCAGTAAATAATTATTATCTTTATATATAGAGGTACAAAATGGCAGAAAATTGCGATCACAACTGTGGAAGTTGTGGAAAATCATGTGAAAGCCGTGATTTGAGAGCTCACCTTCGCGAAGGTGCAAGCGTTAAGAAGGTAATAGGAATCGTTTCCGGAAAAGGTGGAGTAGGTAAATCTCTCGTAACAAGTCTTATGGCCTGTAAATTGAACAAGGCCGGATATAAAACAGCAGTTCTTGATGCTGATATTACTGGACCTTCAATTCCTGAAAGCTTTGGAGTTGGTGACAAGCGTGCTGTAGCAAAAGAAGGCGAAGACTGTCTTCTTCCTGTTGTAACAGATTCAGGAATCCAGCTCATGAGCATGAACTTTCTGCTTCAGAATGAAAGTGATCCTGTAATTTGGCGTGGTCCTGTAATTGGTGGAGCTGTAAAACAGTTCTGGACAGACGTTGAATGGAAAGACGTAGATTTTATGTTTGTTGATATGCCACCAGGAACAGGGGACGTACCTCTTACAGTATTCCAGAGTCTTCCTGTGGATGGAATTATTGTCGTTTCAAGCCCACAGCAGCTGGTTCGCGTTATTGTGGAAAAAGCAGTAAAAATGGCAAACATGATGAACATTCCAATCCTTGGAATAGTTGAAAACATGAGTTATGTAAAATGCCCTGACTGCGGTAAAGAAATCACAATTTTCGGAAAAAGTAATATTGAAGCAATCGCAAAAGAATACAATATTCCGGTTCTTGCCCGCATTCCAATGGAAGAATCTACATCGGCTCATATTGATGCCGGAGATGTAGAAGGCATTGATTGCCCATACCTTGATGAAGCTGCAAAAAAAGTTGAAGCTTTTCTGAAATAGAAATTACAGGCGGTTCTGCCGCCTGCATTTGGAAAGAAAAATGTACGGATTTATAAAGACAGCCTGCTGCAGTCCTAAGGTGACAGTAGCAAACCCTGAAAAAAATAAAGTTGAAATCATTTCTTCTGTAAAAGACGCCGCAGATAAAGGCGCAAAACTTATAGTCTGCCCTGAACTTTGTATTACAGGCTACACCTGTGGAGACCTCTTCCTTCAGAAAACCCTCCAGAAAGCCGCTGTAAAAGCTCTTGAAGATATTGCAGATGAAACTTCTGAACTTGGAGCCCTTATTTTTGTAGGACTCCCGGTTCCTCAGAATGATGGACTTTTCAACTGCGCTGCAGTCCTTTTTCATGGGGATGTGCTTGCTCTTATTCCAAAATCCTACATGCCAAATTACTCTGAATTCTATGAACGCCGCCAGTTTACTCCGTTTAAAGGCGAAACCAGACTGGTGGATCTTTCACGGGATCTTAAAGATGTTCCTATGGGAACAAATATCCTCATCTCTGATGAAGATGAACCTGAAATGAGCGTAGGCTGCGAAATCTGCGAAGATCTTTGGGTTCCGCTTCCACCGTCCGTAAAGCACACTCTGGCAGGCGCTTCGGTTATAGCAAATCTTTCTGCCGGAAACGAAATTATCGGAAAAGCAGATTACAGAAAAAATCTTGTAAAAAGCCGCTCAGCAACCAGTGTTTGTGCATATCTTTATGCAAATGCCGGAAACGGTGAATCAACTCAGGATATGGTGTTCTCGGGGCATAACCTGATCTGCGAAAATGGAACAGTTCTTGCAGAAAGTCCGCTTTTTTCGGGTGATACTGTTTTTGCTGATATTGATATTGAAAGACTTTGCCAGGAACGCCGCCACACAACAACTTTCGCAGACTGTGCGGCTACAATAGATTCATCAGATTACATTTTCATCAGAATAAACCTTCTGGAAGGTGAAGATACAGAAGCCTTCAAAAAGACTTTTGACCGTTACATTGATGCACATCCTTTCGTTCCTTCGGACAAAGTAAAAAGGGCAGAGCGCTGTGCAAGCGTTATTCAGCTTCAGGCAGAAGGCCTTGCAAAAAGACTTCGCCATATTAACTGCAAATCTGCAGTAATCGGTCTTTCAGGGGGACTGGATTCTACACTGGCACTTCTGGTAACCGCCAGAGCTTTTGACCTTTGTTCAATTCCAAGAAACCTTATTCGTGCCGTTACAATGCCTTGTTTTGGTACAACAGACCGTACATACAACAATGCCTGTGCTCTTGCAAAGGCTGTTGGGGCTGAGCTTTCAGAAATCCGTATTGCGGATTCCGTACGTCTTCACATGAAGGATATCGGGCAGGACGAAAACGTTCATGACGTTACCTATGAAAACTGTCAGGCCCGTGAAAGAACCCAGGTTCTTATGGATATTGCAAACAAGACCAACGGAATCGTAATTGGAACAGGAGACCTTTCGGAACTTGCTTTGGGCTGGTGTACCTATAACGGAGACCACATGAGCATGTACGGAGTTAATTCTTCAATTCCAAAGACTCTTGTGCGTTACCTTGTTGAATGGTTTGCAGATGAAGCAGGGGAAAGTGAATATTCTGCAGTTTTACGCGATATTCTTGATACTCCAGTAAGTCCTGAACTTCTTCCTCCGGAAGACGGTAAAATCAGCCAGAAAACAGAAGACCTGGTTGGTCCTTACGAACTTCATGATTTTTACCTGTATTATCTGCTCCGATTTGGTTTTTCACCTGAAAAAACGGCTTTTCTGGCCGAAAAATCGGAACTTGGCACAAAATATGACTCCGAAACCCGCAAAAAATGGCTTGAAAAGTTCTATAAACGCTTTTTCAGCCAGCAGTTTAAACGTTCCTGCATGCCTGATGGGGCAAAAGTGGGTACTGTAAACTTAAGTCCACGCGGGGATTGGCGTATGCCGAGTGATGCAGATGGTCAAATCTGGGGATTTTAATATTTAAATTATTTACAGTTTTTTTATTGACTATTTCATTCATATACCTTATTTTTTCATTATTAAAATAAAAAAAGGCAGGTTGCTTAGGTAGACCTTCCTTTTTTTTTATTTTGCGCGTTCTGCGCAGATTATTTTTTTTATATGGGGTTACTTGAGTGAAAGGATGTCAGGTTACCATTGATCACGTTTCAAAGAAATTCGGCGATTTCGTCGCTTTGAACGATATCAATTTTACTATCAACCCAGGTGAGTTTTTCTCTCTGCTGGGACCTTCTGGATGCGGCAAGACAACATTGCTTCGCATGATTGCCGGCTTTGAATTCCCTGATGACGGAATTATTCTGTTTGACGATAAAAACGTCATTCCTTATGCACCTAATGAAAGAGGTTCAAATACTGTTTTCCAGACATATGCTCTTTTCCCACATATGACAGTTTATGAAAACGTAGCTTTCCCTCTTCGTTTGCAGAAACTTCCAAAGGATGAAATCGATAAGAAAGTTCGTGAATATGTTCATCTGGTTCAGTTGGATCAGCATATCAACAAAAAGCCTAATCAGCTTTCCGGAGGACAGAAACAGCGTGTAGCTATTGCCCGCGCTCTTATTAATGAACCTTCAGTTCTTCTTTTGGATGAACCACTTTCGGCTCTTGATGCAAAACTCCGTTCAAATCTTCTCATTGATCTGGACAATCTTCACGACAAAATCGGAATTACATTCATTTATGTAACTCATGACCAGAGTGAAGCCCTTGCTGTTTCAGACCGTATTGCGGTTATGAACAAAGGTAATGTTCTTCAGATTGGAACTCCATTTGAAATTTACGAAAGTCCTGCAACTCAGTTCGTTGCTGAATTTATTGGTGAAACAAACCTGTTCGAAGCAACTGTAGCAGAATGTACACCATGTAAAGATGCAAAGGGAAATGACGAATACATGGTAACCTGTTCTGTTCCAGCACTCGGAAAACAGGCTCCTCTTCCAACAGACTCACCTGAAGTTGCCGAAGGCGATAAATATATGATGGTCACTGACTACGAAGAAACAAAACCTGGTCAGAAAGTAGCCTTCACAATCCGTCCTGAAAAAATCCGTATTACAACTGAAATTCCGGATGTTCAGGGACGTAAAGATATCAACGTATTCAAAGGCGTTGTTCAGGAACCTGTTTACACAGGATACCAGACAAAGTTCTACATCAGACTGGAAAACGGAGCCATGCTCAAAGTATTCCAGCAGCACAAGAACTTTATGGATGATGGTCCTTCAATTGAATGGAAGGATGAAGTTTACGTTTCCTGGGCCGCTGAAGACGGCTACATCGTAGAAGATATCGAGAAATAGTAATGAAAGATAAATCAGAAAAGACTGAAAAATATAAGAAACCGAACCCAGGTCCATTTTACGGATGGCCTATGGGTCTTTGGTTCTGTGTTTTCTTTGTTGTACCACTGGTAATCATTGTTGCATATTCATTTATGACCCGTGATGTTTACGGTGGTGTTCAGCCAAAGTTTACACTTAAAGCTTACAAACAGATGTTCTCTGCCGCATACGGAATGATTTTCCTCCGTACACTGTGGATCACAATTGTTTCAACTTTGGTTACAATCCTTATTGCTCTTCCTTGCGGATACGCCATGGCAAGAAGCAAACACCAGACTCTTCTTCTGGTACTTGTAATCATTCCGTTCCTTACAAACTCACTTATCCGTATTTTCGCCTGGATGACAATTCTTGGAGACAACGGACTTCTTAATGATATTTTCCGTTTCTTCTTTAACTTGTTCCATGGTTTCTCAAAGGATGCTGTTTATACAACACACAAGTTTATGTTCACAAAGGGAGCAATTATTCTTGTTAGTATCTACATGTATCTTCCTTATGCAATTCTGCCTATTTTCACAGCCGTAGACCGCTTTGACTTTTCTCTTCTGGAAGCTGCCCGCGACCTTGGTGCAACAAAACCTCAGTCAATGTTTAAGGTTCTTATTCCTGGTGTAAAAAGCGGTATCATCAGTGCGCTGATTTTCACTTTCATTCCAATCTTTGGTAACTACACAGTTCCACAGATGGTTGGTGGAAAAGATTCTTACATGCTTGGAAACATCATCGTTGACCAGGTACAGAAAGTCCGCAACTGGCCACTTGCATCTGCATTCTCTATGGTTATTACAATCGTTTCTATGGGAGCAATTCTCTGGATGCTTTCTACAAGCAAACAGGAAGCCCAGCTGAACAAAAAGAACAATATTGCTGAAGACACAACTACTTCTTCAGTTCCACAGGGAGGGGCACAGTAATGTACAATCCTTTCAAACAGTTCGGCGAAAAACGCAAGACCTCTGAAAATGCACGACATGCTAAACGTCAGTGGAAAAAACGTAACAGACATTTCAGCTTTTCAAATCTGGTGCTGGTTCTTTCTCTGGTTTTCCTTTTTGTTCCTCTTTTTGTGATTATTTTCTATTCCTTCAACGAATCAAAGGACACCAACTTCACAAGATTCAGCTTCATCTGGTATGAAAAACTGATTTTTGATTCAAAACCTTTGTGGCAGTCTCTTTTCAACTCTCTGGTTGTTGCCGTAACTTCATCTCTTGTTGCTACAGTTATCGGAACCCTGGCTGCTATTGGTATTAAATGGTATCAGTTTAAAGGACGTAATTTCATTCAGGCTATCAGCTTTTTGCCAATGGTTCTTCCAGAAGTTATCATGGGTGTTTCTATGCTCATTTTCTTCAGTGCAGTAAAACTGAGTCTTGGTCTGTTTACAATCTTTATTGCTCATACCACTTTCTGTCTGCCTTTCGTTTACCTTATGGTAAGCGCCCGTGTAGATGAATTTGATTATTCGATTATTGAAGCAAGTCATGACCTGGGAGCCAACGAAAAACAGACTCTCTTCAAGGTTATTATTCCAGCAATTATGCCTGGTGTAATTTCCGGATTCATGATGAGCATTACAATGTCTCTTGAAGATTATGTCATTACAGCTCTGGTTTCTGGACCAGGAAGTACAACTCTGCCATTGTATGTTTACAGTATGATCCGTTTCGGAGTAAGTCCTGTAATCAATGCACTGAGCTTTGTACTGATTCTTGTAATCTGTATCTTCACTATCATTCTGCGCAAAAGTCTCAAATCTTTTGCCGCCAGTAAATAGTATTCTTAATATTTTTTTAGAGGGATGTTTTTTATGAAAAAAAATGTCACACGTGTATTGTTCGCTGCACTTCTTTGCGCAGTTGGTCTTGGTTTCGTTTCCTGTGGTGGGGACGATAATACTCTCTATTTGTACAACTGGACATATTACACTCCTGATGAAGTTCTCCGCGACTTTGAAAAAGAGTTTAACTGCACTGTAAAAGTGGACAGCTATGCTTCAAACGAAGAAATGTATGCAAAACTTCGTGCAGGTGCAAAAGGTTATGACATTGTAGTTCCTTCACAGGATTACATGAGCATCATGATTGCACAGGGAATGCTTCAGCCTCTTGATCAGTCAAAAATGACAAATAAAAAGAACCTGAATCCAAAATGTATTGAAAAAATGACTTTTGATCCAAGTCTTACATACTGTATGCCTTACTATTTTGGAGCAGCAGGCGTTTCTGTAAACAAGCTTAAGGTTCCTGGCGGAAAATATGAACGTACATGGAACATCTTTGCTGACAAACAGTTCAAAGGCCACGCAACAATGATGGACGACATGCGCGAAGTTATGGGTGATGCTCTTGCAACTCAGGGAAACAGTGTAAATTCTCTTGATGACGCAGAACTTAAAGCCGCTGCAAATCTTGTTTCAAAGAACTGGAAACCAAACCTTGTTAAATTCGATGCAGAAAGTTTTGGAAAATCTTTTGCTTCAGGTGATTTCTGGCTTTGTCAGGGTTATGCAGAAGTAATCTTTGGTGAAGTTCCGGAAGACAAGTGGAAAGAAACAATCGACTTCTTTATTCCACAGGAAGGCGGACCAGCTTACCTTGACAGCATGGCAATCCTTAAAGGTGCAAAACATGTTGACCTGGCAAATGAATTCATCAACTATATCCATCGTCCTGAAGTTTACGCAAAATTCCTGGATGCATTCCACTTCCCATGTTTCGTAAACCTTCCGGCCAGCGAGTACGTAACAACAACTCCTATGTACGAAGCTTCAATGATGGACAACTGTGAACTTAAAAACGACATCGGTGAAGGTCTGGATAAATACAATACTCTGTGGCAGGATATCCGCTTCGGAGACTAAGTATCTTACCTAATCTGACAATCTGATTTTATGAAAACTTCTTGCGAGAAATCTAAGGTTCCGTAAGAAGTTTTTTTTTGCTTTTTCCTGTTTTGTAAAAATAAACACATATTAAGGTATGGGTGATGTTGAAAAAATCAGTTCAGAAGAAATTGATTATGAATCAGATCTTGTAGCAGGAACGGCTTATAGAAATTTCGGAATCAAATACCTCTTTCCCTGGCAGCGTATGGTAGTTGCAAATATTCTTGAAGCTTTTGATATACGCGTAAAAGTCCCGTCTGAGAACTCGGAAAACAAGGAAGATCCTTACAGAAATGAGGATTCCTTTCTTCGAGGAAAACAGATTGTCCTTCTTCCTACAGGGGCCGGTAAATCTCTCTGTTTTCTTGTTCCTGCCGTTGTTCTTCCCGGCATTACAATTGTCATTTATCCTCTCATTGCTCTTATGGCGGACCAGTACAGGCGAATGACGGAAGGTTCTTTACAGGCGGTCATGTTCCGCGGAGGACAAAGCACCGAAGAAAGGGAAGAATCCTTTTCAAAACTCAAGTCGGGGCAGGCAAAGGTCATCATTGCAAATCCTGAAGTTCTTCAGAATAAAGCCTTGTTGCAGAAAATCAAGGATCTGAAAGTCTGTCATGTGGCCATAGACGAAGCTCATTGTGTCAGCGAATGGGGCGACAGTTTCCGGCCCTCATACCTTACTCTTGGAGAAATTCTTGAAGAACTGAATCCTCCCGTCATAACTGCCTTTACGGCAACAGCTTCTCCTACGGTTCTTTCTCGCATTGCGGAAATTCTTTTTAAGGGTGAAGCTCATGTTGTCCGAAGTGAAGCTGACAGACAGAATATTCATTACTTTGTCCGTTACGCTGCAGCAAAGAAAAAGGAAGCACTTATGCTGGCGGTGCGTGAACTTCGTCCTTTGATTATTTTTGCGGGTACCCGTAACAGAACTGAAGAAATGAGCCGGGAGCTGAACGCCTGTTTTGGAAATGATTTTTCCAGGTTCTATCACGCCGGTCTTGAAAAGCCAGAAAAAGACAAAATTGAAAAATGGTTCTTTGACAGCCAGGATGGAGTGCTGGTGGCGACCTGCGCTTACGGCATGGGCATCGATAAGAAGAACATTCACACTGTGGTTCACCTGGATCCACCCCAGACCGCTGAAGCGTATATCCAGGAAGCGGGACGGGGTGGGAGAGACGGAAGTATCGCAAAGGCTATTCTTTTATGGAGCCCGGAGGATTCTTTGAAGACTTCCCATTTTTCGGAAGGCAGCCGTGAGGCGGCTTTAAGGCAGTTTGCGGAAACTACGGACTGCCGGCGACAGGTCCTGCTTGATGCCCTTGGCGCTGAGAAGGCGGTCTGTTCAGGCTGCGATTTATGCAATGACCGGGAGCAAATCAGGCAAGGAATGAAAATCAAAAAGAAAGAAACCGATTATGACCTTGCCTTGAAACTTGTCAGGTTCGGAAGGCACTTTTATACGCCTGAACTTCTGGAACAGGAACTTTTTCAAAGATTCAATAAAAAATCAGTAAAGGAAATAAAAAGAAAGATATGGACCCATTCCGATATCCAGGAAGTTATACAGGATCTGGAAATCGGAGGGAAAATAAAAAAAGACAGGTTCTTGTGGAAAAACTGCTATTCGGTGGCTTCTTCTTCGCCTGCTTCTGCAGATTCTTCTGTTTGAGCTTCAGGCTGTGGCTGAACCACAATAGGAGCGTTCTTCTTCTTTTTTGGTTTAGGCGGCTTTTTAGTATAGTTTGCAATGAATCCCGCAATCATTATTACAAGCAGAAATGCAATGAGAGTAATAATGACTCTGTAATCTTTGAGAACTCCAAGTACAAGGGACATCATTTCCTTAAAGTGTTTCATATTTTCTTTATCGGAGAAAATAAAGTATTACTTCATTTAAATTGTATAAATTATAATGTCGAAAACCCATGATTTTGATATAATTCCGACTATGATTGGAATTGTAGATTATAATGCCGGAAACATTACAAGTGTTGAAAGAGCATTGAAAAGCCTTGGAATTGAATATATCCGTTCCCAGAAGCCTTCTGATTTGCAGAACTGTGAAAAACTGATCTTCCCTGGAGTAGGTGATGCCGCTTATGCCATGGCTCAGCTTAAGGAAACGGGTTTTGATGACTTTCTGAAGAAATGGGCAGCCGATGGAAAGCCCCTTATGGGAATCTGTCTTGGAAGCCAGATTATTTTTGATTTTTCTGAAGAAGGTGATACACCTTGTCTTGGTCTTATAAAAGGAAAAATCCGTCATTTTGGCAATCTTCTTTCTGATGAAGAAAAAGCTGTTAAAAAGATTCCTCATATGGGATGGAATAATCTTTCCCGCATAAACGGAGGAAGCTATGTTTTTGACAAGGTTCCTGAAGCAGCGGATTTCTACTTTGTTCATTCCTATGTGATCTGCCCTGAAGACGCAACTGTAATCAAGGCTTATGCCGATTACGGCGTTCAGGTTCCTGCAGTTGTTCAGTGCGGAAGTGTTGTTGCCTGCCAGTTCCATCCTGAAAAATCAGGAGTTCCGGGCCTTCAGATCCTTAAAAACTTCTGCGGAGGTTCATCATGCTGAAAAAAAGAGTGATTGTCTGTCTTGATGTAAAAGACGGACGTACAACAAAAGGCGTTAAATTCCAGAACAATGTTGATATCGGGGATCCTGTAGAAATGGCTGCAGAATACTACCGCCAGGGTGTTGATGAACTGGTATTTTACGACATCATCGCTTCTGCCCGTGGGCGTGGTCCTATTCTGGACCTTATTTCAAAGGTTGCCTCACAGGTATTTATTCCTTTTTGTGTTGGTGGCGGTATCAATACAATCGAAGATATCAGAGATACAATTCTTGCTGGAGCTGAAAAGGTTTCCCTCAACAGTCCAGCCGTAAAAAATCCTGGACTTATTACTGAAGGTGCCCGCATTTTCGGTAACCAGTGCATTGTTCTTGGTATGGATGTCCGCAAAGATCCTACAAAACCAAGCGGATATGGAACAACCATTCATGGAGGCCGTGTAGATACAGGTCTTGATGCTCTGGAATGGGCAAAAAAAGGTGTAAGTCTTGGTGCCGGAGAAATCGTTCTGAACTCAATGGATGCAGACGGCATGAAAACCGGTTATGACATTGAACTTACAAAGATGATTGCAGAAGCTGTTCCGGTTCCTGTAATTGCTTCCGGTGGTGGCGGAACTCCACAGCATCTGGCAGATGTACTTACAGAAGGGAAGGCTGATGCAGCCCTTATAGCTTCAATGGTTCACTCAATGGGCTATACAGTGGGTGGAATCAAGGATGACCTTCGAAAAAGCGGTATAGCAGTAAGATAATTTACAATTATCAATTTAACTTTTACAATATAAGCAATCTTTAAGAGATTATTTAGGAGAAAACTATGTTCGCTTTAATCATGGGAATTATTTTTATTGCTTTTACAGTATTTGCAGTTCTTCCTGCATGTCCTCTTGCCTGGGGAGCAGATGTAATCAACTTCCTGAAAGGAAGCCTTCCTGTTCTTGCTGCATTTGTAGGTCTTGTATGTGTATTCATCGGAATTGCAGACATTAAGGATAAAAACGAAGCAAAAAAAGAAGTACAGAGCGAAGAATCAGCTGAATAAGCTTTTCAGAAAACTGCCTCTGGTAATTGACATACTGAGTAAAAAAATTATATATTTTATTACCCCGTAATAATTTGCGACTGCTCATCGCGAATTAGTATCAAGGAATCAGATGCAAAGATTCTGCGGTACACAAAAATTTATTGATTAAATTCTAATTTAAGGGATTAGGTAATATGAAAACCATTTTCGTTAAAGAATACGAACAGGCTCGCAAATGGTACGTTATTGACGCAGCCGGAAAACCAATGGGACGCGTTGCTGCAAAAGTAGCTGCAATCGTTCGCGGAAAAGAAAAAGCAACATTTGCTAAAAACCAGAACTGTGGTGATTTCGTTGTAATCATCAATGCAGACAAAGTTGCTGTAACTGGTGGAAAAGAAACAAAGAAGATTTACTACCACCACACAGGTTTTGTTGGCGGTCTCCGCTCACAGACATTCGAAAAACTGAATGAAAAACACCCTGGTGATCCACTCAGACTGGCTATCGCTGGTATGCTTCCACACGGACGTCTCGGACGCGCTATGATGGACAATGTTAAAATCTATGCTGGTGCAGATCATCCACACGCAGCACAGAATCCACAGCCACTGGAAGTGTAATTAGGAGTCAGGAGTAATTATTATGGTAAAAAATATTGCTATTGGAACAGGTAGAAGAAAGACAGCTGTTGCTCGCGTATTCCTTCGTGAAGGAACAGGTAAAATCGTTGTAAACAGTAAAGATGTAAAAGAATACTTCTCTGAAGAACAGGTTCAGGTTGTTCGTCAGCCACTGGTTGTTACATCTAACGAAAGCAAGTTCGACATCCTCATCAACGTGTGTGGTGGTGGTTTGAACGGACAGGCTGCTGCATGTCTTCACGGAATCTCTCGTGCACTTACACAGTACGATCCAGATGCACACACAGCTCTTAAAGCTAACGGATATCTTACACGTGACTCTCGTATGGTTGAACGTAAGAAGTACGGACAGAAAGGTGCTCGTCGCCGCTTCCAGTTCTCAAAACGTTAGTTTTCAGAATACGATATATACAGCTTACGCTGCATAAAAAGATCCGCGTCCTTTACGGCGCGGATTTTTTTCTTTTAAACCCTTTGGATTTTTAGTATATTTATTTTATGGAAATTCTTTCTACGGAAATTACTTCATCAGGTCTCGTTCGTGTGGTTTCGGCTGAAGGCGGAGCTTTCTTTATGCGGCCTGATTATCTGAAGACTCTCTCAAAAGAAAAGTTTTTTTCCGCAGTTGAATTCAACGAAGAACATTCTTCCGAAATCCTTGATGCAGGTCTTATTACTGCCTGTGAATGTAAGGCCGTGGATTATCTGGCCCGAAGTGAACAGTATAGGGCAGGGCTATTAAAAAAACTTCTGGATAAAGGCTACGAAAAAGAATATATAAATCCTGCCCTGGATTATCTTGAAAAAGTAAAATATCTTTCTGATGAACGTTACTGCCGTTCCTGGCTTAATACCCGCAAAATCAATCACGCGGAAGGCAGGTCAAAACTTCTGACTGAACTTCTTGGTCGGGGAATCGGTAAAGAAACCGCAAACAAAGCACTTGATGAGTTTTTTAATGAAAACAGCGAAATGGAAATGGCTGAAAAATGCTATAAAAAGCTTGTCCG
Source organism: Treponema sp. (assembly GCA_024402695.1). GTDB lineage: Bacteria > Spirochaetota > Spirochaetia > Treponematales > Treponemataceae > Treponema_D. Next base: position 24,266 of record JAKSTG010000027.1, read on the forward strand.
TAAAGGAAAGAGCGGGGATAAACTGATTGCGGCTATGATCCAGCAGGGATTTTCCTATAAAACCGCCGGCATCCTCATAAAGAATGACGGCATTTTCCCGAAAGAATAGAAATCAGTTTTTCTGGAGCTTTTCTTCCTTCAGAGCAATTTCGATTATTGTTCCAGAAGGAGAGTTTTCCTTGATTCTGAAATCGGCTTCAATCTGGTCTGCACGGTACTGCATTGATTTCATACCGATTCCTTCCTTTCTTTTGCTTTTCCCCGAGTTTGCTATTCCCTGTCCGTTATCTGTGATTCTGATAATCACGTCTTTTTTCTGAACAAAAATCTTTACGCTGGTTTTTGTTGCCCGGGCATGTTTCATTGTGTTCTGCAGGGCTTCCTGAACAATACGGAAAATGTTGATTGCCTGTGGTCTTGTAAACATTCTGTTTTCCGGAAGATTCCACTGATAGTCACATTCCGATTTTGACTGGGTCGCAAAAGTGTTGCACAGGTTACTCAAACTGTCCTTCATACCAAGAGAATCCAGGTCTACAGGGAAGGAGTTATGGGCATACTGTCGGGTTGTCTGAAGGGTGTCGGTGATCAGTTCTGTCAGTTCCACCATCTGTTCACGGGTAATCTGTTTTTCTGAAGTGGAATAGCAGCGGCAGAGCATGGCAAGGCCTGCAAGGCGCTGACATATGTCATCGTGAAGGTCTGTACTGAAACGCTGTCTTTCCATTTCTGAAATTTTCAAAACTTCGGCTTCTACTTCAATTCGGCGGTTGTTTTCTTCGATCAGTTCTTTAGTACGTTTTTCTACGGCTTTTTCGAGCTGGAAGGAATGTTTTTCAGTTTTTGCCATGGTCTGAAGACGGAGAATTGTCTGTGCAATGTTAGTGGAAATAGAACAGATGTAAGGATGCATTACCATAGGGCCGTCATAAATGATACAGCCAACAATTCCGTCGGTTGCATGAAGAAGTTTTACGACATGAGTTCCCGGGGTTTCATCCGAAAGTTTTGCAAGGAAGTTTGTGAAAGTTCCTGTCTTTACTTTTCCGTATTGTGTAACGCGTTTTCCGTCCCGGCGCAGGAAAAGTTCTTCTGCCTTAAGTTTCTGGGAGTTGATTGGAGTTACATCGGTAAAAGGATTCGGGAAGGCATAAAGTGCAAAATCATCAATGCCAAGAAGGGCCAGGTTTGAATCCATTGTATACATGAGTCCGTCAGTGTGGCTGCAGGAGTTGAGCTGCTGTGCAATATGGCTCATCTGGCGTAAGAACTGCTCTGAACGGAAGAATTTTCTCTGGATTGTGGTGATCTGGTTTTCAGAATGGAACTTGGTCTTTGCGTTTTTCACTTTACATCCGCAGGATTCTCGGATAACCAGTTTTGATTCAACATAGGCCTGGTAATCCCTTTCTTTTCCAGCAAGGATTTCCAGCATGTAGTCTACAGCCTTGATACCCATCTCTGAAAGGGGCTGACGGACTGTTGTAAGGGCCGGAATTTCCATTTCGGCCTGAGGAATATCATCAAATCCGGTTACGGCACATTTACTCCATGGATGGCGGCCGTTCTGGGATTTCAGGTATTTGTAGACACCAAGGGCCATGTTGTCGTTGGCGCAGACAATTACGTCGGCCGGAGTGTTTCTATGGGTATCGATATAGGCAGCCAGCTGTTCGCGGGCAATAACTTCACTGAAGTCACCGGTAATGCAGTCATAAGAAAGTTCCGGATCCTTTTTCATCTTACTCTGGAGGATTTTTTCAAAGATTTCCTTTCGTTCCTTTGAATCCACATGGTCTTCCAGACCTGACATATACAGGAATTTCTTGTATTTGTGATGGTTCAGAAGATGTTTTGTAAGTTTTTCCATGGCGTTGAGAGACCTGATGGAAAGGGATGGAATTCCGTTGATCTGCTGTCCGACTGAAAGAATAGGAATGCCAGGCCAGAGTTTTTTTATAGATTTGCTGTCCTGAAGAGTAGGGCAGTCAGAGAAAACCGAGGTAAGAAGGATTACACCGTCAACATTCAGAAAAGATTTGTCCGGAAACTTAGTGATGAGTGTGTTCGGTGCAATAAGGGCATTTTCATGCTGAAGACAGTTTATCTCTATGGAAAGTTCTTTTGCACGGTGTTTGATTCCAGAAAAAATGGACGTCTGGTATTCCTCGTCCAGAATATTCAGTACAAGGGCCAGTTTTACGTGTTTTTTATTTGTGATTTCAGGTGATTTTTCGTTCATAGGGGATTTTTCTTAATTAATATTACACTTTATTATACCACCAAAAGCGATTTTATGTTATGATTTATTTATGGCTAGTTCAGTTTTAATTATCGATGATCATCCGCTTTTTTCGAGAGGGCTTGCTCAGCTCATCGAAACCCAGAAGGAATATAAAGTTGTTGCAATGGCTCAGAACCGCAACGAAGCTCTGGATACAATCCAGAAACATGCTCCAAATCTGGCAATCGTAGACCTTAACCTTGGACAGGAAGACGGTCTTGATCTTATTAAAGATATTCTTATTTATTCACCAAAAACAACCGTTCTTGTTCTTTCTATGCACGATGAACGTTACTATGCTGAACGCGCACTTAAAGCCGGAGCAAAAGGCTATATCATGAAGGCCGAAGCTGAAACTCAGGTAATTAATGCCATCCGTACAGTTATGGAAGGAAAAATCTACCTTAGTGAAAAAGAAAAGGCCCGCATCGAAGATTTCAATTCGGGAAAAGAACTTGAAGTAGAAGATACTCTTTCTTCTGTTTCTAATCTTTCTGACCGCCAGCTTCAGATTTTCTCTCTTATCGGAAAAGGGCTTGGAACTGTAGAAATCGCTTCAAAACTGAATCTTTCCATCAAAACAATCGATACCCACAAAGAAAACATCAAGGTAAAACTTCACTGCGCTTCATCTGCTGAACTTAGACAGATGGCCATTGAATGGACCCGCAATAACTAGGGTAACCTAAAAACAAAAAATAGCCGCCTTCAGAAAGGCGGCTTTTAAGTTTTAAAGGTCTTGAAAAATCAAACTATTTAATCAATCAAGCAATCAATCAAGAATAGTGATTTCAACACGTCTGTTTTTGGCTCTTCCGGCTTCAGTTGCGTTGGAAGCGGCAGGTTCCCTTGAACCTTTTCCGGTTGTGTAAATATGGTAATCGTCCCGGACTCCCAGGTTTTTAAGAAAGTCTGCAACGGCATTTGCACGGTCTTCCGAAATAATCTGTCGGTTCTTTTCGGTTCCGCGTTCTGCACAGTGGCCTGTAATCAGAAGATCGTTCTGGAACTGGAGCAGAATGCTGGCGATTTTCTTAAGCTTAAGCTTTTCAGATGCCATAAGGATTGAAGAATCCGGCTCAAACTGAATGTTTTCAAGGCTGATAGTAAGTCCATTATCACTTTTCTTTACCGATACGTTGTCAATTTCCAGGTCATTTACAGTTTTTTCAATGAGTTTAAGGTTGTAATCGTTGTTCAGACTTTTGAATTCAGTTACCTGTGCGCCCGCTTTTCCACGGAAAGTGAAAATATCACCTGCGAAGGTCTCGATAATGATTTTGAAATCTTCTTCATAGTGATCGATTATTCCTTTTTCGTTGTCCCACCAGATGGTTTCTGCCGAGTTTCCCATAGTTGAAGCCGGCATGCTGTAGTTGTCGATGTATGTAGCAGGGGATTCATAATAGAAAGTGTAGTTCACGCTGATTACATTGAACTTTTTGCCGTCGTCTGTGTCCTCATCACGAAGGTATTTGTATCTTGCCGTAAAAGGGACGCGGTATGGTTTATCCACTCCGAAAGTCTGGCGCAGGTCTTCGGCTTCGTGGCCATCTGCGGTCCAGGTTTCTCCTATTTCTACCGGATGATCCGGGAAAACTGGAACATTTCTTACTGTAGGCATGAAATATTCTTCCCCAATGTCCATTTCTCCGGTGATTTTTCTGTTGAAGTTGCTTTCAAAGTCTTCGCCCCACTGGAGATTTGAGTAATAGGACTGGGAATTCTCTGTGGTCATGTATGTTGCGTGAATCACGGCAGTGCCATCATTCAATACATCTTTGATCTGGCTCGAAATTCGGTTGATGATTTCTGCATTGTGGTTGAATTTTCCGTTTACCAGAACTTCTTCATGAACAGTCGAAACGTAACTTGCGGAATCTCCTTTGTTGTGTTTGAAACGGAACAAAACTCCTTCAGAAAAGGCTTCTGCGGCCAGAAGGAGGAGGGCTGTTGTAAAAAGGATTTTCTTCATATTAAAACTCCTGTAACATTTATCGGCAAATTCTGGTATATTTCTTCTATAATGATTGAATTTTTAACAAGTAACCGGCTTTTTGGTTACATCCTTGCAGCTTGCCTGCTTTTTCTTGCAGGGCTTGTTCTTGGACTTCTTGTGACTGCCGGTAAAACCCGTAAAATCCGTAAAGATGCGGTTAAAAGATCCAAGGCCGTTATAGGCGGTCAGGTGGCTGAACAGATTGCGCCTTTTCTTCCCGGTTTTCCGTATAATGCCGGGGACTGCCGTTTTGTTGGAAAACCGGTGGATCTGGTTGTTTTTTCGGGAATGAGTGAAAATAACCAGGTAGATGAAATTGTGTTTGTTGAGGTAAAAACCGGGACTTCGGCCCTCACTGAGCGGGAAAAACAGGTTAAAGACTGTGTTCTGAAAGGCCGTGTACGCTATATTGAATACCGTTGTTAAACTTTTTTTTCATTTTATATTGACGATTTTTACCCTTTTTTAGTATTTTTTACTATATGAATGAAAACATTGAGAACGAAACTGCAGAATCACAGAATGAATCAGCTGAGCCACAAACAGCTGAAGCTGCAGTAAATGAAGCAGAAACAGATTCACCGGCTGAAGAACAGAAAGAGCCGACTCTCGAAGAAAAATACGAAGCCCTTCTTAAAGAAAATGCAGAGCTGAACGATAAACTTCTTCGTCAGTATGCAGACTTCGACAACTACAGAAAACGTACAATCAAAGAAAAGCAGGAAGCTTTTGAATACGGAAACGCAGGTCTTCTTTCAGATCTTCTGGACAGCCTGGATAATTTTGACCGTACACTTGATGCAGCAAAAGACAATGAAGCCGCAAAGACAATCGTAGACGGAATCAAAATGATTAATTCAAGCCTGGTTTCAATGCTTGAAAACAAGTATAACCTTTCAAGCTACGGTGCAAAGGGGGATGAGTTCAATCCTGACCTTCACGAAGCAATCGGAATGATGCCTGGTGCCGTAGAAAAAGAAGAACTTGGTGAAGTTTACCTTAAAGGTTATAAACTTAAAGACCGTGTTATCAGACACGCAAAAGTAATGGTAGTAAAGCCTGAATAGGCCCTTAAACAGTTAATTTTATAGGAGAAAATAGAAATGGGAAAAATTATTGGTATTGACCTTGGTACAACAAACTCTTGTGTTGCCGTTATGGAAAACGGTGAACCAGTTGTAATCCAGAACTCAGAAGGTGGACGCACAACTCCATCTATCGTTGGTTTCACAGCAAAAGGAGACCGCGTTGTAGGTCTTCCAGCAAAAAACCAGATGGTTACAAACCCAAAAAACACAGTTTATTCTGCAAAACGTCTTATTGGTCTTAAATACGGTGATCTTAAAGGAGAAGCAACAAAACTTCCTTACACTGTAGTAGACAACGGTGCAGATGTTCGTATCGAAATTGACGAAGCAGGTAACAAAAAGAAATATTCTCCACAGGAAATCTCAGCTTTCGTTCTTCAGAAGATGAAGAAAACTGCAGAAGACTACCTTGGAACAACAGTTACAGAAGCTGTTATTACAGTTCCAGCTTACTTCAACGATGCTCAGCGCCAGGCTACAAAAGATGCCGGTAAAATCGCAGGTCTTGATGTAAAACGTATCATCAACGAACCAACTGCAGCCGCTCTTGCTTTCGGATTCGGTAAAGATCAGTCTAAAGAAAGAACTGTTGCCGTATACGACCTTGGTGGTGGTACATTCGATATTTCTATCCTTGAACTGGCTGACGGTGTTTACGAAGTAAAATCAACAAACGGTAACACACAGCTTGGTGGTGATGACTGGGACCGTGCAATCATCAACTGGCTCATTTCTGAATTCAAAAATGATTCTGGAATCGACCTTTCAGGTGATGCTATGGCTATGCAGCGTCTCCGTGAAGCAGCTGAAAATGCAAAAATCGGTCTTTCTAACCAGACTTCAGTAGATATCAACCTTCCATTCATTACAGCTGATGCTACAGGTCCAAAACACCTTCAGAAGAACCTGACACGTGCTCAGTTCGAACAGATGACAGACAACCTCTTTGAAGCAACAAAAGAACCTTGTCTTAAGGCTATTGCTGATGCAGGTATCTCAGCTTCAGACATCGATGAAGTTCTCCTGGTTGGTGGATCTTCACGTATGCCAAAAGTACAGGAAATTGTTAAATCAATCTTCGGAAAAGAAGGTAACCGTTCAGTAAACCCAGACGAAGCTGTTGCAGTTGGTGCAGCCGTTCAGGGTGGTGTTCTTGTTGGAGACGTTAAAGACGTTCTTCTTCTGGATGTTACTCCACTTTCACTTGGTATTGAAACAATGGGTGGTGTATTCACAAAACTTATCGCCCGTAACACAACAATTCCTACAAAGAAATCACAGATTTTCTCTACAGCTGCCGACGGACAGACTGCAGTTTCTATCCACGTACTTCAGGGTGAACGCGAAATGGCTGCCCAGAACCGTACACTCGGAAACTTTGACCTGGTAGGTATTCCTGCCGCTCCACGTGGTGTTCCACAGATCGAAGTTACATTCGACATCGACGCCAACGGTATCGTTCACGTATCTGCAAAAGACCTGGGAACAGGAAAAGAACAGTCTATCCAGATTACTTCTTCTTCAGGACTTTCTGATGCAGAAATCGAACGCATGGTAAAAGATGCAGAAGCTAACGCTGCTGCCGATAAAGAAAAGCGTGAAGCTGTAGATGTTAAGAACAATGCAGACTCTATGATCTACTCAGTTGAAAAAACACTGAAAGACCTTGGAGACAAAGTTGATCCTGTAGAAAAAGCAAAGATCGAAGCCGCTGCCGCTGAACTCAAACAGGCAATCGCTCAGGAACCAATCAATGTTGCTGATGTAAAAGCCAAAACAGAAGCTCTCCAGCAGGCATCTTACAAAATCGCCGAAGAACTCTACAAACAGCAGGCTGCTCAGGGTGGAGCAGGCGCTCAGCCAGGACCAGACGCAGGTGCTGCCGGCGCTGATGCTGGTGCTGATTCTGCAAAATCAAGCGGTTTCAACAAAGGAAACGCTGACGACGTAGACTTCGAAGTAAAGGATGAGTAATTAGAAAATGGCAAAGCGTGATTATTACGAAGTATTGGGACTTGAAAAGGGTGCTTCAGAAGATGATATTAAAAGAGCTTACAGAAAACTTGCTGTAAAATATCACCCTGATAAAAACCCTGGGGACAAGGAAGCAGAATCAAAATTCCGTGAAGCTACAGAAGCTTACGAAGTTCTTTCTGATGACCAGAAACGTCCAATCTATGACCAGTACGGATTCGCAGGTCTTGACGGAATGGGTCAGGGCGGCGGCGGATATTCTCACGCTTACCAGGATTTCTCAGACCTTTTCGGAGGAATGGGCGGAGGATTCGGAGATATCTTCGAAAACCTCTTCGGTGGCGGAGGAAGTTCCCGCAGAAAGTCTTCTTCAGGACCTCAGGCCGGCGCAAGTCTCCGCTATGATCTTAATCTTTCCTTCCGTGATGCAGTTTACGGAACAAAAGCAGATCTTCACTTCAAACATGCTGAATGCTGTGACACCTGTAACGGTACAGGTGGTACAGGCAAAAAGACTTGTGGAACCTGTCACGGTATGGGGCAGGTTACTCAGGGAAACGGTTTCTTCCGTATTCAGCAGACTTGTCCATCTTGCCGTGGAAAGGGTGAAGTAATCGAAAATCCTTGTTCAGCTTGTCACGGAACAGGCCTTACAAACAAAAACAAATCAGTTTCCCTTACAATTCCGGCTGGAGTTGATTCAGGAAAACGCATTACAATCCCACGTCAGGGAGATGCCGGCGCAAATGGCGGACCTGCAGGCGACCTTATTGTTGTAATTCATGTTGAAGAACATCCTTATTTTGAACGCGACGGCCAGGATCTTTACTGTGCTGTTCCTGTTTCTATTTCACAGGCTGCTCTTGGATGTGACATTACGATTGAATCCCTTGATAACAAGAAAATCGCTCTTAAAGTTGCTCCTGGAACCTCAAATGGAAAACTTCTCCGCATAAAAGGAGAGGGCGTTCCATATACCGGAACTTCACGCAAAGGCGATCTTTACGTAAAAATCATGGTTAAGGTGCCATCTAAACTTTCTTCAGAACAGAAAAAGCTGCTTCAGGCCTACATGGATGCTGAAAAACCAACATCAGAACCTGATCTCATCAAGCTTTCTGAGCTGAACAGCTAGTTTAAAGCCCATAACTTCTATTTATAGACGCCTCTCTTAACTTTTTCTCCATTTCTGCCGAATATATGATATGATAGGTAGACTTATAATCTGTCTACATAGAGGTGGATATGTACAAAACTAGTAAACGTGTAGCTCTTGTTGCTGTAAACATTCTGATTATTGTTGCTTATGTAGTCCTTATGCTTACATTGCTTCCTGGAAGAACCTCTGGAGCTGGAATCTTTGAAATTTGTCTTGTATCTGGCGTTTTCTTTATCCTTATTGCCTATGCAGCAAATATGGTTAGACAGAGTGTCCTTGCAAGAGTCCGCAAGATGACTATCGAGTCAGGTGAAACTGAAATTCTGAGCAAGTTTATTGAAAAACTTCGTTTCTGTTACACACTTGATGACTTTTACGTTGCTATTTCAGAATATCTTGAAAAACAGGCTGACTGTGCGGCTCTTCTGGTAGAACGAAAGCAAAATTATATCCTTTACAACAGTCCTAACAGACTTACAACAACAGATTCTATCCGTGACAAGCTCTTCTTGAGTTTCTCTGAAGACTGGCCTGATTCCTTCAATTACTTCGACCGTCACCTTGGTGTTACTACAAACCACAGAAAGTCCCGCGGATTCTTCATTGTTTATCAGCAGATTCATCTTTATGTATTCTGTCGTTATACAAGACTTTTTGACCCTGATGTTTATAACCGCCTTTTCGAGGAATTCAAGCGTTTCATTTCACGTTCAAACACACTTTCTACACTTCAGGAAATCTCTTCTACAACAAAAGAGTGGGAACAGCTGGCAAATACACAGCAGTCCTTCCTTCCTGTTATTGAAGAAATGCCTAAAATCCCAAAACTTCAGATCGCTACATATTTCCGCCCTCTGGTAAACGTATCTGGTGACTATTATTCAGTACTTCCTATCAATGAACATAAAACACTTCTGGTGCTTGGGGACGTTTCCGGTAAAGGTCTTCCTGCCGCCCTTATCATGGGTCTGGTTATGAACACCGTTAAGATTATCGAAAACAAGGAAGATTTGGTCGGTGTACTGGGGGCTATCGATAAAGCCATTAAAGGAATGCACCTTCAGGATAAATACACCGTTATTTTCCTTGGAATCGTAGATACAGAGGAAATGAAGATCCGCTATATCAATGCTTCCATGTCTGACCCTGTTATTCTTTCACCTGCTCCGGACGGATACCGCATGAAGCCTCTTACATCAAACGCATCGGTTGTAGGTATCCTTGATATGGATCTGGAAAACATCCAGGTTGCAGAAAAACGCCTTTTCCGTGGTGATACAATCCTTATGGCAACTGACGGTGTATCGGAAGTTATGGATGATGCCGGTGTAGAACTTGGTGATACAGAAATTTTCAAGAAAACTCTTCAGAGTGGGGCTGCAAAGTCTCCTAAAGAGTTCGTTAAAGATATCGTGGATCTTATTATGGAATACAATGGCGGTAAGAAACTTCACGATGACGTTACAATGATGATTGCAAAGGTAGGTTACTAATATGATTTACATGGTTCTTAATGCATTGGCTGTAGTAATACTGGCCTTTATGACAAAAATTGTAGACAAAAACATCAAGACAGTAACAAACCAGAGTGGGGGACTTGTTATTTCTCTCCTGATTCTGACTATTGAAGCTGCGGTTTTCACACTTACCCTTATTTTCCATCATGTGTGGATTGATTCCATGACAACTATGATGCTTAAGCTCATGTTTGCTCTTGAATCAATTTTCCTTGTTACCCTTTCATTTTCTTTTATTTCCATCGGGGCTAATAAAAAAAGCTTTTTCATAGGATTTTTCAGAATTGTTTTCTATTTGATAGGACTTTACATCGTATTCAAGCAGTTCCGTTCCCTTGAATTGAATTATGAAAGAGGACTTCACATTGGATCAAACTATCTTTTCTCGGGACCTGCCAGAGAATTCTTCCCTTGGGCCTGGGATACTCTTTATTATGCAATTTTTTACTATGCTCTTCCTACAATCGGTGTTCTGTGTATGTTCATTCTCAGAGAGAGAAATGCAACAGCACTTCAGAAGTATGAAGCAGTATTGATTGCTGAAGCTCTTGTTATTATGTGGGCTCTGGTATTGTTTATCCGTATTGTAAACCAGTTCCAGCCTGCTTTCTCTTTCCTTTTCATTTATTATTATCTGGCCTTCTTTGTTCTGGTTTATCAGGCACTTAAAAAGAAGTCTGTTCCTTCGGGAAGAGGTTTTTTCTTCAATATTGTTCGTGCAATCGTAGCTTACATTGTGCCAGCTATTTTTGTTGGTGTTATGTGTGCATTGTGGGAACCAATGAATAAACCTGGATTCGGTATTTATGAAATCCTGGTAATCGGAGTTTCAGGTTGTGGTCTTATTTTCTCATGGAAAGTTTGGGACTGGATTATGTACGGTTCTATGGCTGCAACCAACGACTATGAATCAAACTTCGAAAAAGGTCTGGCTTCAATTGACTATACCGGTGAAATGGATGCCGTTACTGAACGTATGTTCAGCGTTTTCAAAAACAACGTTGAATGTTCTTCTCTTGGAATCCTTGTTGATGATGGTCATGGAAAACTGATTCCTGCTTATTCATCAAACAACTCCAACTTTACAATGCCTTCCAGCTCAACAGTATTTGATGTTCTTTTGAACAACGGAAGTTCTGTTGTAATTTACTCTGAAATCGATGACCTTCATGAATATGATAATATCCGTGAACCTTTAAAAGAAATCTTTGAACAGGGAAAATTCGACTGTATGGTTCTCCTGAACGAAGGTCATAACCTCCTGGGTGTTATTACCCTTGGAAGAAAGCTTTCCGGAGACCACTACAAAGATTACGATAAAAACGCTTTCGTTAAGCTTTATTCTTACTTCTTCGTATTCGGTTACTACGTACGAAACATTTCCAACAAGGAAGTTCTTTCTACAGTTAACCGTGAGCTTCGTATGTCCAGTCAGATCATTACATCTATCCAGGATAATATTGATCATATCAAGAGCCATAAAGCAGACGTCGGTTACATGATGGTTCCGGCTCACAACATTGGTGGTGAATTTATCGATCTGGTTCGCCTTACAGACACCCGTCACCTTATTGTAATTGGTGACCTTTCTGGTCGTGGTATTGCCGCTTCCATGAACATGGTTATCTTAAAGTCTATTATTCGTACATACCTTGCTGAAACCCATGATTTTAAGAAACTTGTTGCAAAAGTAAACGTATTTATCCGTGAATCACTCAAAAAAGGAACAATTTTCTCCGGTCTCTTTGCTCTTATTGATTTTGAAACCGACACTATGTACTACATCAACTGTGGTATTCCTACAATGTTCCTTTACACACAGGTTTACAACAACGTAATTGAAATCCAGGGTACAGGACACGTTCTTGGTTTCGTTAAGGATATTACTCCTTATCTGTCTGTAAAAACTACAAAATTGAATCGTGGTGATATTATCCTTTCATGTACTGACGGTCTCATTAGTTCTCATTCCCTTCGTGGTGAAAAATACGGACGTGAACGTGTATCTCAGGCTTTGCTTGATAACTCTACATATCCTGCACAGCGTATGGCCCAGTTTACTTTTGAAGGACTCAGAAAGTTCATGTCAAAAGAAATGGAAGACGATGTTTCGATCTTTGTTCTTAAATACAAGACAAGTGCTGAATTCGCAACACCTGAAGAACTTGCAGAACTGAATAAAGCAATGGAAGAGTCAACAGGATCTTCAGTTCAGAATAGCATTCCTTCTGAAAATCCTGTTGATACTCCAGAAGAGGCAACATCAGAAGCAGTTGTTGAAGCTCCGGTAGAGGAAAAGAAACCTGAAGCCCCAGCTCCATTTGATTTTGCAGGACTTGATGCTGATTTACCACCTGAAGCTCTTGCTGCCATGGCTTCTGCTCAGGCTTTTGCAGAAGGTGGAGACGCTTTTGAAATTCCTGAGGTAGATGAAGAAGTAACAGCAGAAAGTCCGGCGGCAGAAGAACCTGTATCAGAAACAGAAATCCCTGAAGAACCGGTTTCGGAAGCTGCTGTTGAAGCAACTGAAGCCGCAGATGATTTCTTTGTGGAAGATATCTCAAAAGCAAAGAATTCTGATGCAACTGGACTTGATTTTGAGTTCGATCCGAAAGCTTTTGGACTTCCGGATGATTTTACACTTTAATTTGAACGAGGAAGAATATGGAACAGCTTACAATTACTGAACGTGAAGGGGCCAACTACAGATTCTATGAATTGAAGGGTGGTCTTAGTTCTTATACTCTTGGTGACTTTGAAAATAAATTATATGAAAACGTGCTTAAAAAGAACGTAGTACTTGATATGTCTCAGCTCGTCGAATTGGACAGTTCAGGACTTGGACTTCTTATGGCGGCTTTCAACGATGCTAATGATGCTGGAAACAAGCTTTACTTCCTTTCTATGTCAAACGAATCTCTTCGTGCTTTGACAGAAACTGGATTTAAAAGTGAATTCAATATCATTAACTCAATTACAGAAGCTCTCTGATTTTATTTGCTTTTATCTGTTCTTTTTTAATATATTTGAAGATAAGGAGTGACCTATGGATTTTGCAGAAAAAATGAAAGACCTGTTCGGGAAAAGTGCCGAAGCTTCAAAAGTGGCAATGAACAAAGCAGGAAATGCCATTCAGGAATTCAGTGATAAAACTGTATTGAAAATTGAAATGAATAAGCTTGAATTTCAGAAGAAAGAAGCTTTTGAGGAATTAGGTGAAATCGTTTTCGGTTTTATTGACAGTCTTCCGGAAGGTATAGCTTCCAACGAAAAGGTTGTTTCCTTAAAAGAAAAGATTTCGGGCATTAATGCTGAAATCGAAAAGAAAGAAAAAGCTCTTTCAGACCTGGAAGGTAAGGCTTCTGATAAATAAAGGTAAAATCTGAATAAAACAACTGAAATCCTGTCTTTTAGGGCAGGATTTTTTTTTATTTAAGAATGAAAAAAAAGTTTAAAAAAAGTGAAAAATTTGCATAAAAAAGGGAATCTGGACTAGACACGGACGCGT
>JAKSTG010000028.1 GCA_024402695.1 Treponema sp.
AATGCACCTCCTAAAATTGAACTTTATTTGTCCAACTTTAGGGGTGCACTTCACATTGCGGCTTTTTTTATTTAACTTATTTTTCAACTACAGATTTGTTTCGCCATTTGCCGCCTATCCAGCGGCCTACAACTATGAAACCTCGGATACATTCGTCGGCCATGGTTCCCATGAATACACCGGCTGCCCCAAGTCCGAAGATTACGCCGCCTGTATAGCCAACGCTTATTCCAATAATCCACATTGAAATCATTCCGATTACAACAGGGAAGATATAATCGCCGGCGGCTTTAAGGCTGCCTACAACAATCAGGTTTGTGGTTCGGCCAAGTTCCATGAAAATGCCGACAATCATTACCTGACGTGCAAGTCTGATTACTTCAGCATCTGCTCCGAAAAGTTTCAGAGACCATGGACTTAAGAAACAGTTTGTACTTGCAAGAACAAGTGTTACCGGCAGTGTCATTAACAGAGAACGCATTACACGGCGGTATGCGGCATCTTCCTTTTCGGCACCAATCAGGTGGCCTGTAATAATCTGAGTAGACATTGCAACCGAGTTGGAGAAAGCTACGTTCAGATTCATAAGGGACTGTGCCATAACTTTTGCGTTTACGGCAGCGGCTCCCATTGGGTTTATGAAAGAAAAGAGGATTGTCTGTGCCAGAGAATAGGCCATGTTTTCACCGGCTGTAGGAAGCCCGATTTTCAGTTCTTTCCATAAAAGATTGAAAGGGAAAGGTCTTAAAGTCTTAAGACTCAGTTTACCAATCTTAAGAATATAGAAGATTATGATTGCAGCGGCCAGGGCAACGACTCTGGCAAAGGATGTTGAAATTGCGGCGCCTTTTACACCCAGTCCCAGAACCTTCCATGGTCCGTACAGGAAAAGCCAGTTTCCCAGAATGTTCAGCAGGTTTACACAGATGGAGATATACATTCCAACTTTTGTGTAGCCGTTACAGCGCAGAATCTGAACCATAACGTTGAAGCCTGCCTGAAGGAAAAGACATGCGCCTACAATTTTGGTATAGGCTACACAGTCAGGCATCATTTCTTCAGGAACTTTAAGAAGACGGAAGAGGAAAGGGCCTACAAAGTAAAGGAATGCAGAAAGGGCGATTCCGATTACCAGGTTTACAACAAAACTGAGGGTGTAAATCTGGTTCATTTTGTCGAGCTGTTTGGCTCCAAGATACTGTGCTACGATAACGTTTGTTGCGGTTGCAATAACGTTGAACATTACGATGAAAAGGAACATTATCTGGTTCGCATTTCCGACGGCACCAACGGCAACAGGTGAAAAACGGCCCAGCATAACAGTATCCGCATTGTGAATGAGGATATTCAGAAGCAATTCTACAAAAATTGGACCTGCAAGCAAAAACAGCCTGGTGTTTTCGTCAATAGTTCTTTCTTTTGGCTCGGATTTCATAATTTTCATACATTATCGGTCGGAGACTATGTCAAAATCTATCAAAATTTGCTAAAATAATATCACTATGTTACAAGGACGTCATTTAATCCAGCCGGATGATCTTACAATCTCAGAAATCGATGAAATCTGCTCTTTGGCAGAACAGATTATTGTTGATCCTTCTAATTATAATGATGTGTGTCGTGGGAAAATTCTTGCGACACTTTTTTTTGAGCCAAGTACAAGAACCCGTCTTTCATTCGAAGCCGCAATGCTCCGTTTGGGTGGCGCTGTAGAAGGTTTTGCTGATGCAAGCTATACCTCCTCTACAAAAGGTGAAACTCTGGCCGATACAATTCGTGTAGTTTCTTCTTACGCTGATGTTATTGCAATGCGTACACCAAAAGAAGGTGCCGCTCTTCTTGCAAGTAAATATTCAGCCTGCCCGGTAATCAATGCCGGTGACGGTGGACACTACCATCCAACACAGACTCTTACAGACCTTCTGACAATCCGCCAGCTTCTTGGTTCAACAGAAGGCAAAACAATCGGTTTCTGTGGAGACCTTAAGTTTGGACGTACAGTTCATTCTCTTACAGAAGCAATGGTACGCTATCCAAACAACAAGTTTGTTTTCATCAGTCCAAAAGAACTTACAATCCCAGATTATATGGTTCACAACGTACTGGAACCAAAGGGAGCACAGTTCATTCAGGCAGAAAATCTGGACTCTGTAATCGGAGACCTGGACATTCTTTACATGACCCGTGTTCAGAAGGAACGCTTCTTCAATGAACAGGATTATATCCGTCTTAAGGACAGCTACATTCTTGATAAAGACAAGATGAAGAAAGCAAAGGACAATATGATTGTTCTCCATCCTCTTCCACGTGTAAACGAAATTCTTCCGGAAGTAGATGATGATCCAAGAGCTGCATACTTCAAACAGGTAAGATACGGTATGTTTGCCCGTATGGCTCTGATCGCAAAAATTACTGGATCGGTATAAATCTTCGGTTTAAGCCGTATAAAAAAAGAAAGCGTGAGCTTTGCAGAAAACTGCGAATCTCACGCTTTTTTTGTTTTAAGCGGTGACTTGATTTTTGAAATCACCGCGGATAGTTTCTATTCTGATTTTTCCTGGGCTGCTTTCTTTGCGGCTTTTTCAACCAGGATAAGGCGGCGGCGCTGAAGACGTGGAGTGTTGTAACGGAGGATTGCGTAAGGCATAAGACTGAGCACTGCGTTTACAAAAATAATAGGGAAACTGAAGTACCAGAAATATTCCAGAGGGAAACAAACAATCATTGCGATTCCAACAATGGCATTCTGAAGGTGAATTACTTCCCCGTAGTTGTTTTCAAGGATGAAGCGTTCCATATAAACAGGATTGTCAGGATCTGAAATGGCTTTTTTGTCAAAAGCGGTGAACATACCCAGTTCCAGAACATGGTCCTTCCATTTTTTGATTCCGATTTTTTCATAGAACTTGCATTCTGCTTTTGGAACATCAAAATAACCTTTTCTTTCATAGTTGAACCACTTTTCAGGAAAAGCGCGGCGAATAATGAAAGCCCAGAGTCCGTCCCATGCAATTACTCCGACAGTCCCGCCGATAGAGGCCAGGAAAACATAGAGTGTGCTCATGCCGTGAAGAGGGCGACCCCAGATAAGTCCTGCAGCAATCATAAGAATGTCTGTAAGTCCGATTGCAATAATGTACATTACCATAATAATGGCTCCTTAAGTTTTTATATGTTCTGAAAGCTTAGTTATGTTCTTCCAGGAATTTTACGAATTCATCAGCCGACATAGGATGTGCAAAATAGAAGCCCTGAATCATATCACAGCCGATTTTCTTAAGCTGCTCATAAACTTCTTTTGTTTCAACTCCTTCTGCCAGAGAAATCATTTTCTTTTCTTTTGCCAGTTCAAAAAGATAGCGGATGGCGTTTTCATTTTCTCCGCTGGAGGCAAGGGAATCTATGATGCTTTTGTCAAATTTGATTTCCGAGAACGGATGGTTAAGAATCTGTGAAGTATTTGAATATCCGATTCCGTAATCGTCAAGGGCGTATTCGATTCCGCGTTCTGTCATTTCTTCCAGAAGTTTTGTGAAACGAGTTTCATCGTTTACAGCTACAGATTCAGTAATTTCAAAACGAATGAGAGTTGGAGAAATGTGGTTACGGAAAAGAATGTCCGAGATATGATCAATGATTCCGTCGTACATACACTGAATCATTGAAAGGTTGATGTTTACGGTCTGAATGCCTTTGTCAAAAAGCTTTGTTTCATTGATGAAATCACAGGTCTTCTGAAGCATGATGTCGCTGATCTTAAGAATGTCGCCGTTTGTTTCTGCTTCGGGAATAAAAGAAAGTGGCGGAATATATGAACCGTCTGAATCTTTTAAGCGAAGAAGGGCTTCTGCACCAACGAAAGCATTCTGCTTGATGGAGAAAATAGGCTGCATGTGAACTTCAAAAGATTCTTTAAGAATTGCGTTTTCAACGATGCGCTGAAGTCTGATTCTTTCCTTGAATTCTGAAACTACAGTCTGATCAATTACAGTGTAGTGGTGTGGCTGTCTTAAAGAGGCAATGTAGTTTATAAGCGCAATTGTTTCATCTGAGGTGTAGTCGGTCTGGCCGTCTTCGCTGCGCAGAAGCATTGCGAAATCATTTATTACATTGATTCTTGCAGAAATAATATAGTTGATTGAGTTCTCTGTATTTTCCGAAGGGAAAATCTTCATGGAAGTAAGTGTCTGTTCACGGAGTTTTTTACCGTATTTTTCAGCTACCCCGGATTTGTCAAAGAGAATTACAAAAGTATCGTTGAAGAGATAATAAACGTGTTTTGTTTCACAGATTTCCTTTACCCGGTTCATGAACTGACGTGTAATATGGTAGCGGCCTTCAATTCCAAAAACATCCTTAAGCTTATTTGTTTTTGTCATTTTAAGGATGATTGCTGATTTTGTGGTTTTCTGTTCGCGAGAAAAAAGAATCTCTTTAAAGGCAATTTTGTTCAGGGTTCCTGTTGAAAAATCATAATAGGATCCTGGACTGTGAAGACTTATATAGGCGCTGAATACCGAAATTGCACAGGCAAGGCTTGTAAGCTGCAGGGCAGGGTAAATCATCTGGAGGATTACCGCAATAAGAGTAATCAGCATGAATATGAAAACAACCATAACGCGGCCTGTTGAAAGACGCTTTCTGTATTTAATAACTTCCAGAAGTGCGGCACCCATAAACAGGAAGGACATTGTATAAAGTTCAATGTAGCCGTAACTGTGGGTGTAAGGTGTGTCTGCGTCATATATAAACAGGAAGTGAGTAAAGGGTGTAGATAAAATCAGGATCATTTCGATTGAAACAACCCAGGTAAGGAATCGCCAGAACTTAGGCGAAATCCTGTTTGACTGGTGAGTTGTAGTATGAGTGAAAATATAGAAGAAAATAGCAAAAAAGTTAGTGAAGATTGCCTGAATCATGGACAGGGTACCGTTCATGATGTAGCGCTCAGGAAATTTTACCAGCGTAAGGGAAGTAGTTATGTTCAGCAGAGTGAATATGAGGGTATCCGAAATAAGGAAAGTGCAAGTTTTTGAGCTTCGAGTGGGAAATCTTTTCTGGTTCAGGCAGCTGAGCAGAAGGATAACCAGGAAAATTGAGGCGGAAATGTCATATTCAATCTTATAAAACATGTGGAACCCTTTTTGTAATCCATTATATTATCGGTGAAATTGAAGGCTTTTGCAATGTATAGTTTTTATTGACCTAATCAGATATTTTACTTAGATTTACATTATGACTTCACTAAAACTTATTGTTCTGGCTGCGGCCATTGTAATGTATCTTCTGGTAATCATTTTCCAGGATAAAAAGGTATGGTTTACAACTGCGGCAGCTCTCTGTCTTCTGGTTCTGGGAATGTGCTTTCCAGGACAGATTTTCAAACTGGAACCAGGGCTTTCTTCTGCAGTTTCTGACGGTTCTGTCTGGTTTCCAATTACACATACTTTGGATAACCTGATCAACTGGAATGTTCTGATGATTTATGTAGGAGCCATGACAATTGCGGCTCTTTTCCTCTATTCAAAGGTTCCTGCTTTGATTGCCGATGCTATAGTCGGTTCCTGCCGTTCTACTGGAATCGCCGTTGTAATGATTCTTGCTTTGACAGGCATTATCTCTATTTTCGTAGAAAACGTAGCAACTGTTCTTGTAATGGCACCTATTGCCTTAAGCATCAGCAAAAAGCTTAAAATCAATCCTGTTCCATTTATGATTGGACTTGCAGTTATGTCTAACCTGGAAGGAACCGCAACTCTTGTAGGCGATCCTCCAAGCATGATTTTTGCATCATATTCGGGTTATACCTTCAACGACTTCTTTATCAGCCAGGGAAAAATCTCTATTTTCTTCTTCATTCAGGCAGGGCTTCTGGTTGGATGTCTTTTCTTCTATTGTTTCTTTGCAAAATACAAGGACAAGTCAGAAGTTGAAAAAGAACCGATTATCAGCTGGGTTCCTTTCATTCTGCTTTTGAGCATGATTTTTGGCCTTGCCGTAATCTCTTTCTTCAGCGACGGATTAACTTACATTTCCGGCGGCTTTGTGCTTGCTTTGGGTATTTTGGGCGTAATCTGGTACATTTTCAGCCAGAAAAAAACTATGGCCGAAGTTAAGGAACTGATCTGGGGCCTGGACTGGGAAACAATCTTCTTCCTTATGGGCATTTTTGTTGTGGTTGGAGCAATCAGCGAAGTAGGACTTCTGAATGACCTGGCACTTTTCCTTGGCCGAATCACAAACGGAAACAAACTTGCAGGTTTCATCCTGATTCTTCTGGTTTCTATCCTGATTTCCGGCTTTGTTGATAACGTTCCTTACATCATCGTTATGCTGCCAGTTGCCGGTAATATGGCCGCCCAGATGAACATTGCGCCGGAACTCTTCATGTTTGCACTGCTTATTGGTTCCTGTCTTGGCGGAAACCTGACACCTTACGGGGCCTCGGCTAATGTAGTTGCAATGGGAATTCTTAAAGATGAAGGTCATCCTGTAAATTTTGGCGGATTCTTGAAGATTGCCGCTCCATTTACAGTGCTTACAACAGCGGCTGCAGCAATTTGTCTGTGGTTTGTTTGGCGTTAATCAGAAAAATTAAGCCATAAAGCTGAAAACTTCACCGGCCTGAGGCATGGTTCCTGCCATGAACTGGGGTGCGGTCTGTACAGCCTGCTTAATCTGGAACTGAAAGTCTTTGATGAGCTGTTCTGCAGTTTCATCACTGATGTTAGTGAAAGATTTTGCAGGCTCATTTTTTATAGAAGAAAGGCGTTCGATCATGGCGTTAAGAATCTGGATTTTGCTGATTGAAACTCCATCCTGTCCGCTTTTTGCGGCAACGCCTGAAACGTGGTCAAAGTGAGAATAGAGGACTGAATTCTTGCTTACTGGAACATAAAGCTTCGAAGCTCCGGCGCCGTATGAGTAAGGGTTTAAATTTCCAATTGAAGTAGTCATCTTTTTCTCCGCGGGATTTTGTTCCCTACGTAAATCTTCGGTTTAGTTGGAGAAAAGTTTAGTAAAAATAATAAATGTTCCGGCTTTTCTAAAACTTTTATGCAAACTCCAAAATCTCTAGAAATATGGATTTCCCACCCTAAATTCGTTATAATTTTCTATTATGTCAGAACTTATTGTACAGAATGGATATCCTCTGCAGTCCGGCGCAACACTCATGGACGGAGGAGTAAACTTTGCCGTTTATTCAAGAAACGCTACCCGCATGGTGATTTATTTCTTTGAAAAAGCAGACGACAAACTTCCATCTGAAAGCTATGAGTTCGATCCTGAAAAGAACAAGACAGGTGATATTTGGCATTGTTTCATAAAAGGAAAAGGCGAAGGTACTCTTTATCTTTATCGTGCAGACGGTCCATATAATCCGCCAAAAGGTCATCGCTTTAATTTCACGAAATATCTTCTTGATCCTTATGCAAAAGCCCTGACAACGGGTTCTGTTTTCCGTTCCTACAACAAGCAGCGGGAACTGGGACTGGCCGGTGTTCAGAACGGTGAGCTTCAGGATCTTTCTGATTTTCCAAAATGTGTTGTAGTGGATGACAAGTCTTTTGACTGGGCAGGGGACAAACCTCTCAATTATCCGCTGAATGAAACTGTGATTTATGAAACCCATGTAAAGGGGTTCACCGCTTCGGAAACTTCGGGGCTGTCTGCGGAAGACGGTCGCGGAACTTATAAAGGCTTCCAGAAAAAAATCGACTATCTTAAAAATCTTGGAATCACTTCTGTTGAGTTTCTGCCTCTTTTTGAATTTGATGAAAACGAAAACGGCAACGAAAATCCAAGAACGGGAGAAAAACTTGTAAACTACTGGGGCTATTCCACAATGGGATTTTTCGCTCCGAAAACAAGTTACGCTTTTGATAAAACTCCTGGTGGTTCAGTCCGTGAATTCAAGGAGTTGGTAAAGGCTCTTCATAAAGCCGGAATCGAAGTGATTCTTGATGTTGTATTTAATCATACTGCAGAAGGAAATGAACACGGTTACACATTCTGTTTCCGTGGATTTGAAAACAGTGTTTATTACAGTCTGCCGGTAGGTGAACAGCAGTATTACATGAACTATTCGGGTTGTGGAAATACAGTGAACTGCAATCATCCTGTAGTAAGAAGATTTATCATTGAATGTCTGCGCTACTGGGTAATGGAAATGCACGTTGACGGTTTCCGTTTTGACCTGGCTTCAATTCTTACCCGCGAAGCAAACGGACACATTCCTTCAAATCCTCCGCTTACAAACGAAATCTCTGAAGATCCTGTTCTAAGAAATACAAAAATTATTGCAGAGCCTTGGGACTGTGGTGGAGCTTATCAGGTTGGCGGCTTCCCTGGCGGAAGATGGAGTGAATGGAACGGAAAGTTTCGAGATGACATCCGCCGTTTTATTCGCGGTGATGATTTTGCATCAACTCAAGCGGCAACCCGTGTTGCAGGAAGTTCCGATCTTTACAATCATGACGGAAGAAGTCCTCTCTGTTCAGTAAACTTTATTACAGCTCACGACGGTTTTACTTTGAATGATCTTGTAAGTTATAACTACAAACATAATGAAGAGAACGGAGAAGAAAACCGTGACGGTACAGATGATAATGTGAGCTGGAATCACGGTTATGAAGGAGATACTGTAAATCCGAAAATTGAAAATTTACGTATCAAGAAAATAAAGAACTTTATGCTTTATCTGATGACAAGCCAGGGGGTTCCTATGATGCTTGGCGGTGATGAAATGCGCCGCACTCAGAACGGCAACAATAATACATACTGCCAGGATTCCCAGCTGAACTGGTTCGACTGGACTCTGGCAGAAAAAAACGCAGGCCTTGTTCGCTTTACAAAAGAACTTATTGCCCTTCGCAAAAACAATGGCTGCTTCCGCCGCACAGACTTTTTCCCGGATACTTTTGAAAAAGGAACTGCTCCGGAAATAACATGGTACGACAGAAACGGGAAGAACCCTGAATGGGGAAAAATGGACCGCTTCTTAAGTTATAAACTTTCAGGTGAAAAAAGTGATTTCTACATTGCAACTAACATGGATATTTACGACCTGACAATCACTTTGCCTACACTCCCTGCCGGAAAAAACTGGTACAGAGTTGCGGACACTTCATTTGAAAGTCCGGCCGACTTCTGTGAAGCCGGAACGGAAGAACTTCTTATGGATCAGAAACGTTATGTTCTGATAACAGGAAGTTCAACAATCTTAATGAGTAAATAATTTTAAAGGAGAAAACTATGGTTTTTGACGCAGAAAAATTTAAAGAGAACCTTTCGGGACGTCTTCGCCGCCAGTACGGAAAAGACATCAGCCAGGCAAACTCACACGACCTTTTTGACGCTGTTTCAGCTTCGGCACGTGAAATCATTATGGAAAACTGGATGGCTACACGCAATGAATACGCCAAAAAGCCAACAAAACAGCTTTACTATTTATCAGCTGAATTCCTCATGGGACGTGCACTTTCAAACAACCTTATCAACTGTGGAATTAAAGATGCTGTAAAAGAAGTTCTTCAGGGAATGAACATCAACTTTGATATGATCGAAGATGAAGAACCAGATGCAGGTCTTGGAAACGGTGGTCTTGGTCGCCTTGCAGCATGTTTCCTGGATTCCCTTGCAACACTGGATTATCCTGGACATGGATACGGTATCCGCTACGAATACGGTATGTTTGAACAGAGAATTGAAGACGGTTACCAGGTTGAATATCCTGACAACTGGCTCAAACACCGTGACCCATGGGAAACAAAACGTTCAGACCTTCAGGTAACAGTTAAGTTCGGTGGAAACATCGCTTACGGAAGAACTCCTGACGGACAGCCACGTTTCTACATTGAAAATGCAGAAGAAGTAATCGCAACTCCATACGATATGCCAATCGTTGGTTTTGATACAAAAACTGTAAACACACTGCGCCTGTGGGAAGCATCATCTCCAAACGGATTTGACCTGCAGCTTTTCAACAACATGGATTACAACCGTGCTGTTGAACGCCAGAACAGTGCAGAAAACATCAGCCGTGTTCTTTATCCAAACGACAACGGACCAAGCGGAAAAGCACTTCGTCTTAAGCAGCAGTACTTTTTCAGCTCTGCTTCACTTCAGGATTTGGTACGTCACTACGTTGCAGACTACGGAACAGACTTCAAAAAGTTCCCAGACCTTCACGTTATTCAGCTGAACGATACTCACCCTGTAGTTGCTATTCCTGAACTTATGCGCATTCTTATGGATGATTACAATGTTGGTTGGGATGAAGCATGGGATGTTGTTACAAAAACTTTTGCTTACACAAACCACACAATCCTGGCAGAAGCTCTTGAAAAATGGCCAATCCAGATTTTCCAGGGACTCCTTCCACGTATTTACCAGATCGTTGAAGAAATCAACCGCCGTCTCCTTATTGAACTGCGCCAGAAATATCCAAACGATTACGAAAAACACCAGCACATGTCTATTATCCACAACGATAAAGTTTACATGGCATGGCTCGCAATCCACGCATGTTTCAGCGTAAACGGTGTTGCCGCTCTTCATACAGAATTGCTTAAATCAAAAGAACTTAAAGACTGGTACGAACTGTATCCTGCAAAGTTCAACAACAAGACAAACGGTATTACACAGCGCCGCTGGCTTCTTAACGCCAACCCAGAACTTTCAAAATTCATTACAGACAGAATCGGACATGGATGGGAAAAAGAACTTTCTAAACTTAAGGAACTTGAAAAGTTTGCTGACGATCCAGCATCAATCGACGAATTCCTCCGCATCAAACAGGAAAACAAACAGGCTCTTGCTGAATTCCTGAAACATGCGCAGAACGAATTCCTTGATCCAGAAAGCATTTTCGACGTTCAGGTAAAACGTCTCCACGAATACAAACGTCAGCTCCTCAACGTGCTGCACATCATGTATCTGTACAACAGACTTGTAGAAGATCCAAACTACAATCCACCTGCACGTACATTCATCTTTGGTGCTAAAGCCGCTTCTGGTTACCGCCGTGCAAAATCAATCATCAAACTGATTAACACAGTTGCTGAACGCATCAACAATGACCGCCGCGTTCGCGGAAAGATTCGCGTAGTATTCGTAGAAAACTACCGTGTTTCTGTAGCAGAAAAAATCTTCCCTGCAGCAGATGTTTCAGAACAGATTTCTACAGCCGGACTTGAAGCTTCAGGTACATCAAACATGAAGTTCATGCTCAACGGTGCTCTGACACTTGGAACAATGGACGGTGCAAACATTGAAATCGTTGAAGAAGCAGGTGCAGAAAACGCTTACGTATTCGGTCTTACTTCTGACGAAATCATCAAGATGGAAGCTGAACACTCTTACAACCCACAGGAATACATGGACAGAAATCCTGCTCTGGCAAAAGTCCTGAACCAGCTGGTTGACGGCACATACGACCCAACACACCAGATCTTCAAGGAACTTTACGATTCTCTGGTTTACGGTGTTGAAGGACAGCGCCCAGACGTTTACTACCTGCTGGCTGACTTTGAATCTTACATCAAGACTCAGGAAAGAATCGCCGTTGACTACGCAGACCGCAAGGCTTGGGCACGTAAAGCAATCATCAACATTGCAAACGCCGGCAAGTTCTCTTCAGACCGTACAATCGAAGATTACGTACGCGACATCTGGAAGCTTGATAGAGTGGTATTAAAATAATAAATCTGAATAAGATTTGATTACTGAAACAAAAAAGACTCTGCGTAATGCGGAGTCTTTTTTGTTTAAAAAAGTAAAAAATGTTTATGTCCTTAGATTTCAGGACATTGAAAATTAGCGGCCCCATGTAAGGATAAGGTCGTAGTTGTCTTCTTTTACTTCAAAGTATGAATTGTATTCATTACATGTCGGACAGTATTCTGGAACTTCTGGTCCTACAACAATGTGACCACATTTCAGACATTCCCAGATTTTTACTGTGCTGTCTTTAAGCTGTGCTTTTGAATCTTCATCGTTCAGAAGTGAGCGGTAGCGGTCTTCATGGCGTTTTTCGATTTTTGCAACTGCGCGGAATTTTGCTGCCAGTTCTGTGAAACCTTCTTCTTCGGCTTCTTTTGCAAACTGAACATACATGTCTGTCCATTCATAGTTTTCACCGTCTGCAGCATTTTTAAGATTTGTTTCTGTGTCCTTCAGACCGTCCAGTTCCTTAAGCCACATCTTTGCATGGTTTTCTTCGTCGTTTGCTGTTTTTGTAAAAATATCAGCAATCTTGTCTTTGCCTTCGCTTTTTGCAATAAATGTAATAATATTTGTATCGCGTAAAAAATAATTATTCGTTATTATCAGTTATATAATTAACGGGTTATCTTTCATGAAGGACATAGAAAAAGAAAGTAAAAGATTGTTGTCTTCTGCCATAGACCTGGGCTCCCAGATTCTGGAATGTGGGGGAGATGTAAATCATGTAGAAAAAATCATCAATAATGTTTGTGCGGCTTATGGTGCTCAACAAACTGATGTGTTTGTTATTACCTCCAGCATTGTTGTTACTATGAAACGCAATGATGATTCATTTACCCAGACCCGTCGAATAAATCATTACAATACGGATTTCAGAAAACTTGATGAACTGGTTGAATTGTCTATTCAGCTTTGTAATTCAAAACCTGAATTGCCTGAACTTGAAGCTCAAATAAAAGAGGCTTGCCAGAAGTCGGTTTATCATCCGGTGCTGGAGCTGGTTGGGTATCTTCTTGCCTCTGGTTCCTTTGCAGTTTTCTTTGGTGGAAACTTTATGGATGGTCTTTGTTCGGCTATTTGTGGAGCAGTGATTTTCTTCTTTAATAAAAAGCTTAACAAGATCTGGAACAGTCAGCTGATTTTTTATTTAATCTGCTCGATTCTTTCAGGCTTTGTGGCCTTGTTCCTTAAAAAGATCGGCTTATGCCAAAATGTTGATAAAGTAATGATTGGTTCAATTATGCTGCTGATTCCTGGCATTGCCCTTACCAATGCTCTTCGCGACCTTTTTGCCGGAGATACTATTTCGGGCACTTTGAGATTACTTGAAGCCTTAATTCAGGCCGCTGCAATTGCCTGTGGTTTTGCTCTGGCTGTTTTTCTTGGAGGTAAGATTTTATGATGTCTTATGTGATCCAGGTTTTCACAGCCCTTTTAGGTTCTTTGGGCTTCGCAATTATTTTTAAGATGAAACGCCGACATTTGCCTGCTGCCTGTATTGGTGGCGGAGCAACATGGGTTGTTTATCTTCTTTGTGTTCATTTCGGACTGGATGTTTTTTTTGCAAATCTGATTGCTACATTATTCGCGTCTGCATATTCGGAAGTTGTGCGAAACCTTTGTAAAACTCCAAGAACAGTTTTTGTAATACCTGCCGTTGTTCCTTTAATTCCAGGAAGCAGCCTGTATTATGCAATGAGTGCGGTGGTGGCAGAAGACGAAAGCCTTGCGGCAGATTATGCAGTTCAGACTGGACTGGTTGCCGGAGCCATTGCTTTCGGAATACTTCTGTTCACCGTGTTTTTCCATGTGGTTCATAAAATTATCCGATTAACAAAAGCAGAATAAAAGAATCTGAATACTTAATTTTTACTTTTGAAACAGATGAATTAAAACTCCGCCTTCTTTACCTTCGATTTTTCCGAAGATGTCGGCAGTTTCCAGCCATGACAGGTTTTCGGAGTTGGTGTAAATAAGAGGGTGGGTGGTAATGTCGCCGTTTGCTTCAAAGGCGCCGTTGTTCTCGATGAAAATGCGGCAGTCTTTTCCGTCGGCATCTTTGCCTGTAAGGATGTAGCGGGCGCTGAGAAATCGTTCCTTCCCGTAGTCTTGCTTCTGGGTGTCGGCGGCGCTGGGCCCAATTGTTCCCTTGAAGCCGGATCCTTCGGCGGTGCCATTAAATAAAATCATGCAGGCTTCGCCTTTTTTTCCTTTTACTTCTTCGAATCCAGTAATGTTTACATCCACTGTTAAAATCTCTTTTTCCATGAATATATTGTGCCACGGGTAAAAATATATGGCAATCAGAAAAATCCTTACGGTCAATTCCAAAAAAAGCCGATTTCCGATAAAATAAAGTATCTATTTTTTTTCATACTATGGGGTAACAGTATGTCAGAAATGAATGTTCCGGAGCTCTTTGGCAGTTCCGTATTTAATGAGAAGGCAATGAAAGAATTCCTTCCAGCTGATGTGTTCAAGCGTCTGAAGGCCACAATCGACAGTGGAACACCGCTTGATCTTGAACTTGCTAATCAGGTTGCTCACGGCATGAAAGACTGGGCAATCAGTAAAGGTGCAACGCATTTTACTCACTGGTTCCAGCCTCTTACAGGGGTTACAGCCGAAAAACACGACAGTTTCCTTTCACCAAAAGGTAACGGAACTGTTATTATGGATTTTTCAGGAAAAGAACTGGTAAAAGGTGAACCTGATGCATCATCTTTCCCAAGCGGAGGAAGCCGTTCTACCTTCGAAGCACGCGGTTACACTGTATGGGATCCAACTTCTTACGCATTTGTAAAAGATCACTCGCTCTGTATTCCAACAGCTTTCTGTTCATATACAGGTGAAGCTCTTGATAAAAAGACACCGCTTCTTCGTTCAATGGAAGCTTTGAATACACAGTGTCTTCGTATTCTTAAACTTTTTGGAAGCAACGCAAAACATGTTACTTCAACAATGGGACCTGAACAGGAATACTTCCTTGTAGAAGAAAAAATGTTCAATGCCCGTAAAGACCTTCGCATGACAGGACGTACACTTTTTGGTGCAAAGCCTGTAAAAGGTCAGGAAATGGATGACCAGTACTTTGCCGCAATCAAACCAAAAGTTACAGCCTTCATGGAAGACCTGAATGTTGAACTCTGGAAGCTCGGCATTTACTCAAAAACAGAACATAACGAAGCCGCTCCTGCACAGCACGAAATGGCTCCTGTCTTTACAACTTCAAACCTGGCTGCTGACCAGAACCAGCTTACTATGGAAATTATGAAAAAGGTTGCCCGTAAGCACGGAATGGTTTGTCTTTTCCACGAAAAGCCTTTTGAAGGAGTAAACGGATCTGGAAAACACAACAACTGGTCTCTTTCTACAGACGAAGGGGAAAATATCTTCGCTCCTGGAAAATCACCACGCGAAAATGCACAGTTCCTTCTTTTCATTACTGCCGTTATGAAAGCAGTAGATGAATATCAGGATCTGCTCCGCATTTCTGTTGCCTCTGCCGGAAACGACCACCGTCTTGGAGCAAACGAAGCTCCTCCTGCAATCATGTCTATTTACATGGGAGACGAACTTAATGCCGTTCTGAAATCAATTAAGACAGGAAAGGCTTTGGACACTGTTTCAAACAAAAAGATTGAAATCGGTGTAGATGTTCTGCCTCCAATTCCAAAGGATTCAACAGACCGTAACAGAACTTCACCATTTGCCTTTACAGGAAACCGTTTTGAATTCCGTTCAGTAGGATCAAGTCTTTCTATCAGCGGTCCTAATACAACCATGAACTCAATTCTGGCTTATGCACTTAAAGCTTTTGCCGATGAACTTGAAGGTTCAAAAGATTTCGATGCTGATCTCCAGACTCTGATCAAACGCGAAATCACAAAACACTGGAGAATCCTTTTCGACGGTAACGGTTACGGAGCTGAATGGAAAGTTGAAGCAGAAAAACGCGGACTGAAAAATTACCGCACAACTCCAGATGCTGTTGAACACTATCTGGAAAAGAAAAACATCAAGCTTTATACCGAAATGGGAATCTATACAAAAGAAGAAATGGTTCACCATTACGATGTTAAACTTGAAAAATACTGCAAAATGCTGAATATCGAAGTTGGAACAATGCTGGAAATGATCCGTGCAGATATTCTCCCTGCAACATTCAAATACATGGACGTTCTTGGAGACATCTTCCACAAGAAGATCTATCAGTCTAAGGCAGTAGAAAAGCTGTATAAAAAACTGGCCGGTCTTGCAGACAAACTGTACGATGCTTCTGAAACTCTCGAAGAAATGTACAAAGCTGCAAAGACAAAAAATGACCTTATGGAAAAGGCCCGTTACTATGCAGATGAAGTAATTCCATTTATGGAAAAAACTCGCGAAATTGCAGATCAGATTGAACCTCTCTGGGGAATGGAATTCCGTCCATATCCTACATACGAAGAGCTTCTTTTTGGTAATGAAGGTTTCGCAGAAACAGAATAGAAAAGCGGGGCTTTATGTTTGATTACCTTCTGATTGGAATTGTGGCAGTTGTTATTATTGTTCTTTTATGCTGGATTTATCTTCGCATTGCAGGAGCAAAAACTGCCGGCAGTCAGAAGCTTGTAAAAAAAACAGAAGGTCCTGGCTTTGCACGATGTCCTTTGTGTGATATGCCTCTTCCAAGAGGCGATAATATCTTTACAAAAATTTACAGACCTATGGATGTACCTGACCAGCGCTGTATTGTGATGGGGTGCATCCACTGTTACCCTAAGGTAGAGCAGGGACTTCGCCGTATCTGTCCTGTTTGCCACAAAGAAGTCCCTTTGGATGGAAATCTTATTGCCAGACTTTTTAATAAACGGGATGGCAGCAAACACATTCATATAGTTTGTTGCACAGAATGTGGAAAAAAATAAGATTTTAAGGGATAATAAGAGAGATGAAAGAAAACAGAGTGGCAGAACGCTACGATGATATGGGAAAAATTGACTGTCAGGAACTTTGTGCTTTGCCAGGCAGCCTTATAAATATCAGTAAAACAGGACTTAAGGTTCATTTTCCGGTTCCTGTTACCATTGATATTGAAGCCCAGAATGAATATCAGCTTAAGATCTCTCTTGCAAAAAAAATCGGAGAAGCACCTCTGGTTCTTGTATGCGTGCCTCAGTGGGTTCGCGAAGTAGAACATGAAACAGAAGTTGGCTTCAAGGCAATGTTCTCTCCTGATCAGAACCGCTACAAGGCTTATATTGCTGAACTGGAAGAAGCAGACAAAGAAGATATTTATCCTGAAATCATATAACCATCCAAGAAAACTATGTCAGTATCAATCCAGAAATTAAACGGACGAGCCTTCCTTTCTTTTACAGAAAAATCAGGGTTCCTTGAAAGCGAACTTAAGGACCGTTTCGGAATATCTCCGGTTGCAGATAAAATCTACGGAGACCTTTATTACTATTCAAAAGATTCTCTTAAAAACGCAAAACTTCCTGCTGGTGCGGATGCTGTAGTTCCATATTTTGCCCGCACAGTTATGGAAGATCCTTTTATAGTTCACTTTGATTCTATAGGTGAAGCCGCAGGCGAACTTAAAAAGATTCAGAGAAACTGGGCGCCTTATCAGTACACCTGTTTTCGCCGTGCTCAGCTGATTCAGGAAAAACTTCCTTACATCAACCTTAAAGACAGAAAGTTCCCTGTAAAAATCCCTCAGAGCGAAATCGGGCTTTATACACTTATTGATGAACACACTATGATCTGTTCCGCAAAGACCACAAGTTATATTCCTGCCGGAAAAATCACTTGGGTGGAAGATCATGAAAATCCTCCAAGCAGAGCATATCTTAAGATTCAGGAAAGCCTGACTCTGTTCAATCTTTTTTACGGCGAAGAATTGCCTCATGAAGGTCAGAAGTGTTTTGAAGCTGGGGCCTGCCCTGGCGGATGGACTTGGGTTCTGGTCGGTTTAGGCGCTCAGGTTCATGCAGTAGACCGTGCAGAACTTGCTCCTGAACTTATGAGCAATCCTTTGGTAAAGTTCCAGGCTCACGATGCCTTTACTTTAAAGCCGGAAGATATTGGTCCTGTAGACTGGGTGTTCAGTGATGTAATCTGTTATCCTGAACGCCTTCTTGAATGGATTCACAAATGGATCGATTCAGGCATGACAAAGAACATTATCTGTACAATTAAAATGCAGGGGGATATCGACTGGAAAATGATTGATGAACAGTTTGCCGTAATCCCTAATTCAAAGATTGTGCATTTGAATTACAATAAACATGAACTTACAATTTTGATTAAGCTTTAGGCTTATAAATAAAAACCCCGGATTTTCATCCGGGGTTATTTTTTTAAGAAAAGTCTGATTCAAGATCGAACGGAGTTGCCTGGTAAACGTAATAGTTGAGCCAGTTTGAGTAGAGCAGGTGAGCCGTACTTCTCCAGGTTGAAATTACAGGCAGGTCAGGATTATTGTTCTGGAAGTAGTTCAATGGCTTTTCAATATCCATTCCTTTTTTAAGATCACGGAAATATTCTTTTGCAAGAGTATCAGTGTCGTATTCCAGATGTCCTGTCATGAAGACAGCGCGGTTGTCTTTTGATTTTGCAAGAGTTGCACCGGTCTCTTCATTTTCTGCCAGCAGAACCAGGTTTTTGTTTTTTCTGATGTCTTCACTTTTGATTGTAGTCCAGCGGGAAGTAGGAACAGGGAAGAAATCATCAAAACCGCGAACCAGAAGATCTTTTGGTTTAAGGTTCTTGCTGTAGTAAACTCCGGAGAATTTTTTGTTCACGATTTTCTTGTTGATTTTGTGGAAATGGTAGAGACCTGCCATTGCTCCCCAACAGATGTAAAGTGAACAGAATACATTGTCGTGGGCCCAGTCCATAATCTTGCAGAGTTCGTCCCAGTAATCAACTTCTTCAAAAGGAATCTGTTCTACAGGAGCCCCTGTAAAAATCATTCCATCAAACTTCTGTTTGTACAGGTCAGAGGATGGAATGTAGAATTTATCAAGGTAAGCTTTTCCTGTGTTCTTTGAAACATGGCTTTCCATACGTACCAGACTGATTTCAATCTGGAGAGGAGTGTTTCCAAGAAGGCGCATAAGCTGGGTTTCAGTAACTTCCTTTGTAGGCATCAGATTTACGATGGCAATCTTAAGCGGACGGATATCCTGTGTGGCCGCACGCTTTTCGGTCATGACGAAAATGTTTTCCTTTTCGAGAGTCTGTACTGCTGGTAAATCTGATTGTACTTTAATTGGCATAACTCTTCCCTTATAAATATGAAGTCCTTTTAGTTTATAGTAAATTAATAAAATTGAAAACGGGTCCTAGCATCGCGAATACACGTCACTAGGGGCATGTGTCCTCACTTCGTTGCGGGATGCCCCTGTGCCATGATTCGCTGCGTCCCGTTTTCAATTTGATACACCTCTTTTCTTCATCTTCATGTTTCAAGTACGCTCCAAGAGGAGTGGAGCAAAAAAAATCCCGGGTGATTTTTACCCGGGATTAAAAGCGTTTCGCTTAATGTTTATTTTTCAAGAAATTTGATTACCTTTCTTGGACATCCTGTTACACAGGTTCCACAGGCGGTACATTTTTCTTCATTGATTACTGGAAGACCGCCTTCCATTTTAATAGCCTGTTCAGGGCATTCACGAACACATTTTGAACATTTGATACAGCTCATAGAACAGTTCTTTACAACGTCTGGTTTTTTGTCGCTTACGCAGGAACAAAGAACCATTGGAGCTTTACGCTCTTTATCAATTTTCTTAATAAGTTTGTGAGGACAGGTTCTGGCACATGCGCCACAGCCTGTACATTTTTCTTTGTCGATTTTTGGAAGTCCGTCTTCACCCATGTAGATGGCATCGAATTTACAAACTTTTACACAGTCGCCGAATCCGACACATCCGTTGGCACAGAGTTTTGTTCCGTTTACGGAAAGAGCTGCAGCGGCACAAGTTGGAACTCCTGTATAAGTTCCACGGCTTGCAGCGCAAGTTTTTGAGCCCTGGCAGGCAAGTACAGCCATATAGCTTTTTACTTCTGCAGTGCCACCCATGATTTTGGCAATTGCCTGAGCAACGGCTGCACCACCAGCGGTACAGGCATTGAGTGGAGCTTCTCCACGTGCAATTGCTTCCGCATAAGAAGAACATCCTGCATATCCACAACCACCACAGTTTCCGCTTGGAAGAACTTCCTTAAGCTTTGTGACTCTTTCATCTTCGTGAACTGCAAAAATTTTCTTGAAGAATCCCAGAAGCATTCCCAGAACAAAGGCAATCACAAAAGCAATAATTACAGTTGCAATAATAATACTCATTTCTAAATCCTAATATACTAACATATTCAGTTATTCTTCCCGAAAGCCCATAAAACTTTCTGAATTAACAACCCAATTATTCCCTATTCCTTATTACTTATTCCTTATTTGATAAGTCCATTGAATCCCATAAATGCCATGGAAAGAAGTCCTGCAGTGATAAAGAGGATTGCATTTCCTTTAAGGAATTTTGGAATGTTGGAAGTTTCAAGGCGAACACGGATTCCGCTCATTACAACCATAGACAGAATGAATCCGCCTGCCGAACCAAGAGCATAAACAATTGATTCAAGGTAGTTGTAGTTCTTTGAGATACAGTTCAGTGTAACTGCAAGAACAGCACAGTTAGTTGTAATCAGAGCAAGGTAAACACCCATTGATGAATACAGGGCAGGTGAAGTCTTTTTAAGATAGAATTCAACCAGCTGTACCAGAGAGGCAATTACCAGAATGAAAATCAGTGTCTGAAGGAATTCAACATTGAACTTAACCAGGATACCGTAGTAAATCGGATAAGTAACAACAGTTGCCAGAATGATTACGAAGGTTGTTGCAACGCCCATACCAAAGGCTTTCTTTGTATCGCCTGTCATACCAACGAATGGACACAGGGCCAGGTACTGAACGAGGACAACGTTATCAATAAGCATTGCGCTTAAAAAGATTTTCAGAAGTGTTGGCATTATTCAGCCTCCTTTGGTGTTTCAACCGGAGTTTCTGCAGGTTCTTCTGCTTTTACAGGTTCAGCTTTTTTTGCTTTTGATTTTGCAACTGCACCGCTTACGCCTTCTGTAATTGCAATCATAAGACCGAATACGATGAAGCCGCCTGGAGCAGATGTAAATACGCTAAGTCTGTAAGCTTCAGGAATAACTTCCATTCCGAAGAAGGAACCGGCACCCAGAAGTTCGCGGATGATAGAGATAGCAACCAGAACCCATGTATAACCGATACCCATGCCGAAAGAGTCCAGAATAACTTTTCCTACAGAATTCTTTGAAGCAAAGCTTTCAACGCGTCCCATGATGATACAGTTTACAACAATGAGAGGGAGGAAAACTCCAAGAGAATCTGAGAGGGAAGGGAGAAATGCTGCCAGCATAAGCTGAACGATTGTTGTGAAAGCAGCAATAACAATAATGAAACATGGCAGACGGATTGCAGAAGGAATGATTTTTCTGCAAAGGCTGATAATGATTTCGCTCATAAGCAGAACGAAAGTCATGGCAGCACCCATACCAAGTCCGTTGAATACGCTGGTAGTAACGGCAAGGGAAGAACAGAGTCCAATACTCAAAACGAGGAGTGGATTTTCTTTTACGATACCGTTTGTAAAAATCTTTAAGTTACTCATTATTTAATCACCCCCAGAGCATTGTTGATGATTGTTTCAACACCTTTTGATGTAATTGTGGCTCCGGAAATTGCTTCGAAGTCAGTTCCCATTACAACAGGTTTTGAACCGTCAATTCCTGCAAACTGACCATAGAAGGCTTCTTCTGAAGCTTTCTGTCCGAATCCCGGAGAGTCTGTGTTTTCAAGGAATTTAACACCTGTGATTTTTTTGTTTGTGTCGCAGGCAATCAGCATTACAACTTTGTCGTAAGTTGGTCCTGTTGCTTTTACAACAGTTCCCACTTTTTCTCCGCCTTTTACGGCTGTGTAAACTTCCATAATTGTTGTTGATCCAACCGAAGTTTCAAAACCTGAAACAGGTTCAAAACTGTCAGCTCCTGCAAAAACCACTTTAAGGCCTGCTGCTGTATTGGCGGCTTTGTGTGCTGCAATTCTTGGTGCAGTAAAGTTATTAACTACTGCCAGCGCAAAACAAGAAACTACAGCAAAAATAGAAAGAACGAGTCCCAGTTTAAGAATCTCTTTCATTACTTTGCCTCCTTTTTCTTCTTTCCGTATCCGTAAATGCGAGGAGTAATATTGTTGAGGAAAGGATAAATACAGTTCATGAACAGGATTGAGAACATAACTCCTTCAGGGTATCCACCGAAGCGTCTGATAAGGAAAGTGATAAGTCCACAACCTGCACCAAAGATTACGCGACCCCATGGAGTTACAGGACTTGTAACATAATCAGTTGCCATGAAGAAAGCACCAAGGAAAAGTCCACCACTAAGAATTGCAGCAAGAACATCGCCACCTGAAATCAGGGTGAAGAGGGCTACAGTTCCGATGAAAGAAAGTGGAATTCTCCAGTCGATAATTTTAATTGAGATAAGGAAGAGTCCTGAAATCAAAATACAGATGGCAGCTGTTTCACCGATACATCCTCCCTGACGACCAAGGAAAAGGTCCCAGTAAGAAGTGAACTGTGAAGCTTGGGAAAGAATTGTAGCTCCCGAAACTGCATCTGTTGCAGGATCAAGCCACTGTGCTCCCATTGTTGTTGGGAAACAGATGAAAAGGAATGCACGTCCGCCTAGAGCTGGATTCCAGATGTTCTGTCCAAGACCACCAAAGAATCCTTTGATTACCACCATTGAGAAGAAGGCTCCAAGAATTACCTGCCAGAATGGCACCAGTGGTGAAAGAGTACAAGCCAGAAGAAGTCCTGTAATAACTGCAGAACCGTCTTTGATTGTCCATTTCTTTTCAGGTTCTTTTTTTCCGTAAACAATTGTATTGAAAAGGAATTCAAAAAGAACACAAGAAGAAACACTCAGAATGAGTACATCCAGAGCGCGGAGTCCGAAAATAATAACACCGGCTGCACATATTGGAAGCAGTGCAATGACTACCATCCACATGATTTTTGATGTAGTCAGAGGTGAATGGAAATGTGGTGAAGATGAAAGATAAATTTCGTTTTTGTCTGATTCAGCCATTATTTACCTCCTTCCTGTTTTGCTTTAGCAGCATCAGCTTTTGCTTTGTCTGCGGCCATTTTTGCACGCACCTTGTTTTTTGCAACACGGATGCGCTGAAGAATCTGAATATTAGCAGGACAGCTGAATGTACAGCTTCCGCATTCGATACAGTCCATGAGTCCCATGTTCAGGGCTTTGTCCAGATTACCTGCGTCAATCTGACGAATAACCAGGGCAGGGACAATGTGAACAGGGCATGATTTAAGACACATACCACAGTTGATACAAGGTCCTTCGTTTGAAATTGCGATTTCTTCTTTCTTAAGGAAAAGAACACCGCTTGTTCCTTTTGTAATCGGGAACTGGGCATTTGTCATAGAGAAGCCCATCATTGGACCGCCAGAAAGAATCTTTGCAATTCCTTCTGTTTCAATGACATCTCCGATCAGGTCGCTAACCATTGTTCCTACAGGAACGCGGATATTTTTAGGTTCTTTTACGGCGCCGCCAGAAATTGTAAGAGGGCGTTCGATAAGAGGCATACCAAGTCTGAAAGCGTCAGAAATTGCACATACAGTTCCAACGTTACAGATTACACAGCCGATATTTGCAGGAAGTCCTTTTGTAGGAATCTCTCTGTTCAGGATGGCTTTTGTAAGCATCTTTTCACAACCCTGTGGGTATTTTGTTTTTACGATTTTAATAAAGATTACGTCAGAGTATTTCTTGTTATCAATGGCTTTCTGAAGTCCTTCAACACAGTGAAGTTTATTTTCTTCAAGTCCGATGTAACCGAATCCGTTTGGTTTTTCCAGAACGCCTGTAATCTGCATAACGATAGCAAGACCATCAACTACTTTATCTGGATTTTCCAGAAGTGTACGTTCATCGATTGTAAGATAAGGTTCGCATTCTGCAGCGTTCAGAATTACCGAGTCGATTTCGGCTGTTGGAGGAGGATTCAGCTTTACGTGGGTAGGAAAGGAAGCTCCACCCATACCAACGATACCTGCATCCTTAACACGTTTAAGTGCTGTTTCCTTGTCGCAGACAAACGGATCAAGAACAGGCATGTAGTCTGTCTCTTCTGTTTCTGCAGCCGGATCAAATGCAATTTCTACTGCAAGAGTATCAACGTTTGCTGTACTTAAAACAGGTCCGATTTTTTTTACAGTTCCGGAAACTGAAGAGTGAACCGGAACAGACATAAAGGCATTTCCGTTTGCAATGAGCTGTCCTTTTTTGACAACATCACCAACTTTTACCAGGACCTGGTTTGGTGCACCACCCATAGTAACGGGAATGCAAACTCTTTTTGAAGAAGGCATCACATTCTGAATTGCACAGTTCTGTGAAAGTTCCTTTCTTTCAGGCGGGAATACTCCGCCAGTAAAACTAAATTTGCGCATAGAATATATTTTACATTATAGAAGAAAAACACACAATTAAAGATGATGAAGTGGCGTTTTATTTGTTGTTTTTACAAAAAATGATGTAAAATTAGGATATGGACTATTCTTATTTTCTTTATTTTGCTGCCATTTTGGTGGCTGTTTTGAGTCTTGTGGCACAGATTTCGGTAAAAAGTCGCTTTGCCAAGTATGACAAAGTAACTTCTAAGCGCGGAATTACAGGTGCTCAGGCAGCGGCATATCTTCTGAAATGTAACGGAATTACAGATGTAAAAATCCGTAAGATTTCCGGTCATCTTACAGACAATTTCAACCCTACAAACAAGATTCTTTCCTTAAGCGAAAGTACTTTTGATTCAACTTCCATTGCGGCTATTGGGGTTGCAGCTCATGAAACAGGACACGCAATTCAGCATGCAAAGGGCTATCTTCCTGTAAAAACTCGCGGCGCCCTTGTAGTGCCTGCAAATTTTGGTTCCCGTTTTGGACCTCTTATCGCTATTCTTGGACTTGCTCTTCCGGGACTGGTACGCAATTCACAGATGGAAAGCATGTATTACTGGAGTGAAATTCTTATTGATGTAGGGCTGGCACTTTTCTCTGCATCTATGGTGTTTTACCTGGTTACTCTGCCGGTTGAATTCAATGCATCAAACCGTGCCCTTAAGATTCTTAAAGAAAATAAAGTGATGGATAAAGAAGAACTGCGGGATGTACGAAAGGTTCTTGGTGCTGCCGCTATGACTTATGTTGCGGCCGCACTTTCTTCTTGTATTACCTTCCTACGCTTTTTCCTTATGGCAAAAGGGCGCAGGCGCAGGTAAACCTTTACAAATCTATTTTTTCAAATCGCTTGATGGAAATTGCCAGGCTGGCTGCTGTTCCTGCAAGGTAAAGAATGATGCCAGTAGCCAGTACCCACAGCTGACTTAATGCAAAGTGAGTGTCGTTCAGGCTTTCCATTCCCGGGAAGAAGTGCAGAGATTCTCCAATGGTGATGATGAGAGTTGCTGCAATTCCAAAAAGAAGAAATGGGATTCCAAGTTTGTATGCGGTCTTGAAAAACTTTCCTACGAAAATTGTATTGAAGGCTGCAAAGATCATAAGGTTCCAGCCAAGGT
Source organism: Treponema sp. (assembly GCA_024402695.1). Classification (GTDB taxonomy): domain Bacteria; phylum Spirochaetota; class Spirochaetia; order Treponematales; family Treponemataceae; genus Treponema_D. The sequence continues at coordinate 25,421 of JAKSTG010000028.1, forward strand.
ATGCGTAGTTTGCATTCATCAGTGTGTTGATTGAATACGGAACAACATCGGCAAGAAAGGTCATTCTTATTTGAGTCAGAACAAACATAAGGATCCAGGCAAGCATCTGGATTGCAACAGTGAAAATGTATTTTGAGATGACTACATCACGTTTTGCGACCGGCAGCATGGCAGTATAGAAAATGTCTCCTGATTCACGACAAGCCTGGAAAGATCCGAAGATTCCAAGACATACAAAGAAAGCTCCCAGAAGAATAGGGTACTGGGGAATCAGTGCCATAAAAGCAAAGGCAATAAAAACGTAGGATCTTGGTGATGCTGTAAGAAGCATTTCTTTTTTCAGCAGTAAATTTCTTTTGTTCATGACAGGCTCCTTAAATATCAATTTCTTCTTTTTCCAGACGGACCATTATTTCTTCAAGAGATCCATCTCCCTGGTTCCTGATGAAATCTTCCTTTGATGAGGAATCAACAATCTGTCCCTGTTTAATGTAAGTGATTGAGTCGGCACATTTTTCCAGGTCGCTTGTAATATGTGTTGAAAAAAGAATTGAAGTTCCCTTGTCACGGAGTTTTTCAAAGATTGTCAGAAGTTCATCACGGGAAACGGGGTCCAGACCAGAAGTAGGTTCATCAAGAATCAAAAGTTCTGCACCGTGGCTTAAAGCAAGCACCAGGTTGTATTTTACTTTCATACCTTCTGAAAGTTCCTTAGGCTTTTTGTTTTCGTCCAGTTTGAAAGCTTTCATGTATTTTTCGTAAAGTTCGTCGTTCCATGAAGAATAAAAACTCTTTGTGATTTTTGTGATTTTTTTGAGAGTTTTCATCGGATAGTAGTTTATGCCACCAGGTGCGTATCCGATAAGCTGCTTGATTTCATCTTCGTTTCCAATCATCTCTTTCCCAAAGAAAACTATAGAACCAGAAGAAGGATGAACAAAGTTCAGAATGCTTTTGATTGTAGTAGTTTTACCGGCACCGTTTCGACCGATGAATCCCATAATGCTTCCTTCCTTCAAGGAGAAACTTACATCTTTAAGTTCAAAGGAAGGATATTTCTTACAGAGATTTTTAATTTCAAGAACTGTATTCATGATTAGTCCTCCTGTTCGTCGTTTTCATCTTCCGAGGCTTCTGCAGAAGGGAAAACTTTTGCCATAACTTCTGTAAACATGTTTGAAGGTGGAATGGCAATGCCCCTTTTTTCATCTCCAAGAAGAATCAAGGTATCTCCCGGCTTGATGTTGAAAATTTCCCGGGCTTCTTTTGGAATTACAATCTGTCCTTTTTCGCCTACAGTGGCTGTCCAGGCATGTTTCCCTTTAGGTGCTTTCTTTTCTTTTTTCATGAAAAATCCTTAAGTACTACTAGTTTAAAAAGTTATACAAATCATACTTTTTAAACTTGTTTTATGTCAATAAAACAAATTATTCTTTGAATAATCGACTAATATTCTATAGAATTACCTTCCATGAATAATAAAAAGAATCGTTCTAAATTTGTTTCGATTTTTGCTTACAACAAGGTCTTTTATCTTCTCTTAGGTCTTTGCATTCAGGGCATTATTTTGTTTTCTTTTTTGAAGTGGCTTACTCCCTATATCTCTATTTATTTGGGAGGTACAGTTATTATTTCTGCTGCATTCTGTTCTTATCTTGCCAACAGTTCAGGGAAAAATGAGTTCAAACTAGTCTGGCTTTTTCCTGTAGTTCTTTTTCCTGTATTGGGGATCTTTCTTTATATCCTTTACCACAATAACGGTGGAGGAAAATGGCTTAAAAAAGAATTAGAAACAGTAAAGGAAAAAAACAAGAAGTATTTCACTGGAGATTCTTTTTCAGAAAGTGATATGTCGGTTTATCTGAAGAAGTTCGGGAACTTCCCTTCATATAAAAATTGCCGGTTGGACTTTATGGAGAGCGGTGAAAAATTCTTTGAGAAACTTCTGGAAGATATAAAAAATGCGGAAAACTATGTGTTCCTTGAGTTTTTCATTTTATATCCTGACAGCGCTTTTGAACGGCTTATAGAACTTTTAAAAGAGAAAGTTTCACAAGGGGTTGAAGTAAGAATGATGTTCGATGCCTTTGGTTCTATAGCTCTTTCTACTAAAAGAAATTTGAAGTACCTTCGTTCTCTTGGAATAAACGCAGTTATTTTTCTTCCGATTGTTCCTTTTTTCTCCACACATCAGAACAACCGTGATCATAGAAAAATTGCAGTAATCGATAACAGAATTGCCTATACAGGTGGCGTGAATATTGCAGATGAATATATGAATTATATTCATCCCCGTTTTGATTACTGGAAAGATACGGGAATCAGAATCGAGGGGCCTGCCGTAAAAACTTTCACGGGCATGTTTCTTGAAAACTGGAATATTTCTACAAGAAAAAAAGACCGTTCCGAAGATACTGACTGGTTTTTCCAGAAAACCGAAACTTCATTTCCAGAAAACGGGATTACCATTCCTTATGGGGATGATGCGTTAAATAACGAAGACCTTGCAGAAAATATCTACATGAATATTCTGGGCAAGGCAGAAAAGTATGTTCACATTACGACTCCTTATTTCATTGTCGATAACGGTTTGAAGGAAGCTCTTTGTTTTGCAGCAAGTAGAGGAGTGGAAGTAAAAATGATTCTTCCTGCTAAGGCGGATCATTTTATTACTTTCTGCGTCGGTCGTGTATGTCTCAAGGAACTGATTGAATGCGGAGTGCAGGTCTACGAATACCTGCCGGGATTTATTCACGCTAAAGAATTTATTTCAGATGACTGCAGGGCTACAGTGGGCTCAGTAAATCTTGATTTCAGGAGTTTGTTTCATCATTTTGAATGTGGCGTTTATCTTGAGAACACGAACATGACTGCAATAATGGAAGAGGATTTCAATAATGTGCTTTCTCAGTGTCATCAGATTACGATAGACGAGTATAAAAAGATTTCGAAAACAAAAAGGTTTATAGGATGGTGCTTCAAGATCTTAGGGCCGATGATGTAAAAAAAAAGGTGATTACTGCAAACGTAATCACCTTTTTTATTTTCGTTAATCTTATAAAGGATTAACGTTTTCTATATTCAAGTATGATTTAGATTTTAACATCCATGATTTTTTCACCGTTTAAAGTTTCAATCACATATTTTCCTTTGAAACCTTTTACAGTTACGTTTCCGTTTTCATCAGTCTTGATGTTTTCTTCTGTGTGCCATTCTTTGTTGATCATATTGTCCAAAGCAGTGTACAGAGGTTTTTCGCTTCCGTCGCGGCGCATAACTCCACTTGGAGCATTAAGCCACATACCATCCATGAAGTCCCAGCTTGTGTGAGCTGTAACAAGAGGGTGTTCTTCGAAAAGAATGCGGATCATTTCTGTCATCTGGTCTTTCTGGCGTTCTTCGAATTCAGGTTTTGAATCGTCGTCGTTGTAGTGCCAGTCATTAAGGTCCACGATGTGTGGTGGGATGAGAGGTCCTGAAACCAGAGTGTTTTCTGTGAAGTGGATTGGAATTCCGAACTTTTCAAAACGGGCAAGAACTTCTTCCAGTTTTTCACGTCCCCAGTATCCCTGGTGCTGATGACTCTGAAGTCCGATTGTATCGATGCGTACACCTGCATCAAGACAGCGTTCAATAAGTTCAGCATATTTTTCTGACATGTTGAAATCGTTAATAAGGAAGGTTCCTTCAGGATTGTATTTTACACACTGGTCGAACATGGTCTTTACGATTCCAACCTGGCCCAGTTCTTTACAGAGTCTTGTGATGGCGTTGTCGTAGCGGTCAAAAACCGGCATGATTACAACTTCGTTGATAACATCCCATTTGTCGATAACGCCTTTAAATCCTTCAACTTCACGCTGAATACGTCCCAGCTGTTTTTCAAGTATTGTCTTGTTGTCGTATTTAAGGAGCCAGTCACAGCAGGCTGTGTGCCAGCAGAGTGGGTGTCCTTTTACTTCTTTGTCGTGAGCTTTAAGATATTTTGCGGCAGCCATACGGTTGTCTGTGAGAGGACGACCTTCTTCGTGTTCAAACTGTCCCCAGTAAAATGGAAGGGTACCGTAGTTGAATACTTTCAGCCATTTATCTGTGATTTCTTTATATTTTGCAATTGCTGCAGGATTTGGATTTTCGTCTGCTTCAAGTTTTGCTTTTCCAACAAAGTCAAAAGCCCCGCATCCGAAAAGGAATTCATGGTTTGTCTGACGAAGGCGCAGTTCTGTATTTGCAACAGGTTTACCGTCTTTTGTTACGTTGATAACGGCGGTAGATTTTCTTTCTTCTATTTTATTCATAATAGCAACTCCTTTTATAAAGTATGACACATAAAAGGAGGGATGCCATAAAAAAAGTCCAATAAATTATAAGGATTTTCGGTTTTCAAAAGATACGGGAAATGCCCCAGAAAAGAAAAAGGGGATGCCTGGCATCCCCTTTATAAGTTTGTTTACTGTTTATTATTTGAACAGTAATGGAATTACGTGTTTGAATCCTCTGTACCAAACAGGGAAGTCGTGTGTTCCGCCTGGGTAAACTTCAGAATTAAATTTTTCAACTCTATCCCACTTAGGCATTGCTGCTATATAATCCTGGAAACCACCATAAACCATTGAGTCTGCATCACCACAAATCATGTAAAGCTGATGGATTTTAAGGTCTGCATCAAAAGCTTCATCAACTCCAGCCATATATTCTGCTGAACCTGTGAATGTTGCGGCAGAGAATGCTCCGAAGTAACTGAACATATCAAGACACTGACCAATACCGATGTTGAAGGTCTGTCCACCACCCATTGAAAGACCTGCCATAGCACGTCCGTCACGGTCTGTTCTTACATTGTAGTTTGCTTCCATGTAAGGAATAAGGTCGTCTCTAAGTTCTGGACCAAATGCATTGTATCCGTTGAAGCTGTTGCCAGACATGTCTTTCCAAGAAGAATCTGCAACACCTGTTGGAACAACCAGGATGAATTTTTCTACTTCACCAGAAGCCATTCCGCGGTCCATGTAACCTTTAATCTTTCCACCAGTTCCTTTATCTGTAAGACCCCATGTTGTCCAGTTCTGGCCGAATCCGTGCATCAGAACAAATACCGGGTATTTTGTTTCCTTGTCTTCTGGATCGTATCCTGCTGGCAGATATACATAAGCTGGTTTTTCGTAATCAATTTTTGTTGTTTTATCTTCATTCAGGTTAACATAGTCATGAGTTGGATAGCTGATAAGTTTTACAGTTCCTCTCTGTGCATCTGTCAAACCATCATCAGTTTTTTTGTCTTCTGGAGCACCAGCTTTTTTGTTGAACTGAACTTTCTTGATCTGAACTCTGAGCTGATCGCTTTCGTCATGACCATTTTCATAAGCGTTGAACTTAAGGGCGAATCCCATGATGTCGTCATTGTCACAGCTGTCTTTGTAGTTAGCAACCCATTCATCTTTTATTTTAATATTGTATGTAAGAGTGCCATATTCTTTGTCCAGACCGAAGTATTCGATATCTTCGAATCCGCTCCAGAAACCAGTTGCTTCCGGTGTGTAAAGACGGAATCCGAATCCTGGATTAGCAGCACCATCTTTCCAAGCTCCTGTTACAGGGCTACATACAAGTTCGATATCAACTGATTCATAGTTTGAAGCGTTGATTACAGAGTCCTTATCTTTAATATAGAATACAGCTCCTGTTCCAGAACCAGCTGCACTTGCTACATAAGTTACAGTTCCATCATCATTGAAAACCATGTCAGAAACCTGGCTTCCATCAAAAACTTTAGCTGCAGTAAAGTCTGCGATTTTTGAATCAGCTACAGTGAAAATATCAGTAGGATATTTTTTTGCTGGTTTTGCTGTTTCTTTTTTACCCTGGTAGGTTACAGTATATTTGATATTTGTAAGTTTGAACTCAATATCATAACTTGAGTTATTAGTAGACATGTAAAGAACGTTTCCGTTTCCAACTTTTATAGGACTGGCATTTTTTCCAGCTACCTTGATGTTTGATTTGCCTGATTCAACATCAAATTCTGCAACAACAGGATAACCGTCACAGTTTACCTGCCACATAAAGTGTTCAGATTTGCCAGTTTTGTTGTCGGCTTCAATATCACAAGAAAAATCGATTGTAACTTCTTTGGCTGCAAATTCAGATAAGCTGTAAGTTACATAAGCCCAGCTTCCGGCATTTGGTTCGATAGTAAAATCAGCCTGTGTGACTTCCTTTGTTATAGGTCCTGTAGGTTCACTTACTGGACTGTTGCTGTTATTACTACATGCTGTTGCGAAGAGCGACATTGCAAGAACGCCTGCTCCCAAAATCAATGATTTAAACTTAATCATTTTCTCCTCCTAGCTTTTTTTTAACTCTAATTTTTAATACCGGTAACTTTTATAATTAGTGTTAGTTAAATGTTAAGTTTGAAAAAATCAATTGTCAAACAATAACCTTTTCAAAAAGGGGCTTTGGGAGATATTTAAGGAAATGCCCTTAGGTTTTAAAACGTTTTACTTTGGGCAAAAAAAATCCCGCCAGTCAAAATTGACCAACGGGGGTTTTAGGGGGTAAGCAACTTGTTGCGTCCCCCTAGGAGAAGGGGTAGGCTGCAACGAAGTGCAGCCGCAGGGGAAGGCTTTCCCCTACGTTCGCTACGCTCACTACCGAGTTTTGCTTTGGTCGCAGAAGGCTCCCATTTTTGCTACCGCAAAAACCAGCAAAACTCGCACGGCATTTCAGCAATTTACTTTACAAGTGAATGATATTCTTGGAGAGATTTTACGCCTCCCTCTCGTCGCAACCTAACGGTTGCTTACCTAGTTTTGTCAGCTTATGCTGCCAAAACTAGCACCGGCTCAGGCGGATTTGCAAATCTAAAATACTATTTTACTAAAGAATGGTATTCCTGCAATGACTTAACTCCGCCTTCGCCTCCATTACCGTTCTTAACAGCAGCGATACCTACGTTCGCTACGCTCACTACCGAGTTTCGCTTTGGTCGCAGAAGGCTCCCATTTTTGCTATCGCAAAAACCAGCAAAACTCGCACGGTATTTCAGCAATTTACTTTACCATTGAGTGATATTCTTGTAATGAACGAACGCTTCCTTCACCACCATTTCCGCCTTTTACTGCTGAAATACCTTGAACTGCAGCAACAGCACCAGCCAGAGTTGTGATGTATGAAACTTTGTATTTCAGACACATCTTGCGGATTGTCTTACGGTCTTCTGCGTAGTTGCGTTTTGCTTTTGGTGTGTTGATTACGAGGCAAACTTCTTTGTTCATAATCATGTCTACAACGTCTGGACGACCAGCCCCAATCTTGTTTACAACTTCACATTTGATTCCGTTTGCATTGTAGAAATCAGCTGTTCCCTGTGTAGCAACCAGTGTGAATCCCAGGTCTTTGAGTGTTTTACCAACCATAAGAACCTGATCTTTCTGGTTTTCTTTGTCGCTCAGAGAAAGGAGGATTTTCTTGTTTTCCCATGCTGCTGGAGCATGTGGAAGTTCAGATCCTGCTGCTTCCTGTGACTTGTAGAAGGCCATTGGGAAGCTTTCTGCCATACCAAGAACTTCACCTGTAGAACGCATTTCTGGTCCGAGGATTGGGTCAACTCCTGGGAAACGTGCCCATGGAAGTACGGCTTCTTTTGCTCCGTGGTAAGGAATTACTTTGTCTTTAAGACCGAGTGATTCGATTGTTTCACCAAGCATAAGGCGAGTTGCAAGGCGGGCCATCTGTGTGTTACAAACTTTTGATACAAGTGGAACTGTACGAGATGCACGTGGGTTAGCTTCGATTACGTAAACTTTTCCGTTTTCAATAGCGTACTGCATGTTCATCAAACCAGTAACTTTGAGTGCCTGTGCAATCTTTGTTGTATATTCTTTAATTGTCTTAAGGTTGTCTGCTGGAATAGAAACTGGTGGAATTACACAAGCAGAGTCACCAGAGTGAATACCTGCAAGTTCTACGTGTTCCATTACAGATGGAATGTAAACGTTTGTTCCGTCTGCCAGGGCGTCTGATTCACATTCAAGAGCGTTCTTAAGGAAGCGGTCGATAAGGAGAGGGCGGTCTGGTGTTACACCAACAGCCTTTGCAACGTATTCTCGGAGAGTGTTTTCGTCGTAGATTACTTCCATACCGCGTCCACCAAGAACGAATGAAGGACGGATCATGATTGGGTAACCGATTTTGTCTGCAAGTTCTTTTGCTTCTTCAAAGTTTACAGCCATTCCAGATTCCGGCATTGGGATCCCAAGCTTGTCCATCATGTGGCGGAAAATGTCGCGGTCTTCGGCAGCATCGATTGAGTCGATTGAAGTACCAAGAACGTTTACACCGTTTTCTTCAAGTTCGCGTGCAATGTTGAGTGGAGTCTGTCCACCGAACTGAACGATAACTCCCATTGGCTTTTCTTTTTCGTAAATCTGAAGAACATCTTCTGTTGTAACTGGTTCAAAGTAAAGTTTGTCTGATGTATCGTAGTCTGTAGATACTGTTTCTGGGTTACAGTTTACGATGATTGTTTCGTAGCCCATTTCTTTAAGCTGCATTGCTGCATGACAACAACAGTAGTCGAATTCGATACCCTGACCAATTCTGTTTGGACCACCGCCCAAAATCATAATCTTCTTTTTGTTGTCAGATGCTTTTGATGTATCTGGAGCATTGTATGTTGAGTAGTAGTAGTTTGCGTTTTCTACGCCTGATACTGGAACTGCCAACCAAGCTTCTTTAATTCCAAGTGCATTGCGGCGGTCGCGGATAGCTTTTTCAGAAACTTTGAGGATTTTTGAAAGGTATTTATCAGAGAAACCGTCTTTTTTAGCCTGAATAAGAAGATCGTCAGCTGGAACTGAACCTGGAGTTTTAAGCATTTCTTCTTCCAAATCAACAAGTTCTTTCATCTGCTGGAGGAAGTATTCTTTAACGTGTGTGATAGAGTTTAATTTTTCAAGGCTTACACCTTTACGGATTGCTTCGTAAAGCTGGAAGTATCTTTCTGATGAAGCTGTCTTAAGCATTTCGCAAAGTTCATCAGCTGATTTTTTGTTGAAGTCTTTTGCAAAACCAAGACCAGGGCGTCCGTTTTCCAAACCACGGATAGCTTTCTGGAAAGTTTCTTTGAATGTCTTACCAATAGACATAACTTCACCAACAGCTTTCATAGAAGTTCCAAGAGAATCTTCTACACCGCGGAATTTTTCAAATGCCCAGCGTGCAAATTTCAGTACAACGTAGTCTCCGTCTGGAGCTCCACCTGGAGTATATTTTTCCAGAGTTCCGTCGCGCCAGTATGGGATTTCGTCCAGAGTCATACCTGAAGCAAGTTTTGCTGAAATCAAAGCGATTGGGAAACCTGTAGCTTTAGAAGCCAAAGCAGAAGAACGTGATGTACGTGGGTTGATTTCGATGATTACTACACGGCCAGTTTTTGGGTTGTGTGCAAACTGAACGTTTGTACCACCAATAACGCCGATAGATTCAACAATCTTGAAAGCGTCTCTCTTAAGGCGTTCTTCAAGTTCTTTGTCGATTGTCATGAATGGAGCTGAACAGAAAGAGTCACCTGTGTGAACACCAACAGCATCAATGTTTTCGATGAAACAGATTGCAATCATCTGGTTCTTTGCGTCGCGGACAACTTCAACTTCAAGTTCTTCCCAACCAAGAATTGATTCTTCAATCAAACACTGATGTGTCATAGAAAGATCCAAACCGTTAGAAACGATTGTGCGGAGTTCTTCAACGTTGTAACAGAAACCACCACCCTGTCCACCCATTGTGTAAGCAGGTCTTACAACCAGTGGGAATCCTATTTCTTCAGCGATTTTTTCAGCGCCTTCAACAGAATGACAGATTCCTGAACGTGGAGTGTCGATTCCCAGGTTTTTCATTGTTTCTTTGAAGATTTCGCGGTCTTCACCACGTTCAAT
>JAKSTG010000029.1 GCA_024402695.1 Treponema sp.
TTTTTTTATTTAACTGAGACGCGGCCTTCCCGGGCCGCTGTTTTTATTTAACCGCGACAATCTCTGTCGCGCTTGAGGAGGGGCCTGTAAAGGGCTTGATTTAGCCGCAGGCTGCGTCAGGCAGACGGAGGGTGACCACGGAGTGGGCAGTCCGAAGGACCGGAGCGGCAATGACCGCGGAGTCCGGAGTCACGCCGACCGCGAAGGAACTGAGCGGGGACGCCTATAAACAAAAAAGAGCTGCTTTTTCAAGCAGCTCTTTTTTTAGTTTTAATTGATTGAATTAGTAAACATTTACCTGATAGTTGACCAGTCGTTTTTCACCAAGTGAATTGATGTTTTCAAAGGAAATAATTGATTTGCCTTTTGCAATGCGAGCTTCTCCAATAAGGAAAAGTTTGTCATCCGGGTAAAGGTTCATGACAGAATATTTTTTGTTTATTCCTGTTATAAAGATTTCATTGTTTTTCTGGTTTATACGGTTGAATTCGATTTCGTCTACCAGTTCTCCGTTTACGCTGATGTTTACTTTAAGAGGTACCAGGTTTTCATCTCTTTTCTGGTAGAACTTATAATTTCCGGAAAGGAAAGATCTGTTCAGATTAAGGTCAAAACGTTTTCCATCTTTGTTTTCTGCGATGATTTCTGCAGGAGGGAAAGATTTCTCTTTTTCTACGCGAGGAAGCAGAAGACGAGGGTTTATGGCAATTGCTTCTTTTGTATCAATGATCTGAAGTTCAAGGGTGTTGTTGTAATCAGACCAGCCTGTTTTCCCAACTGTTCCAAGAACTGTATCTGAAGTTACCTGGTCTGCATTTTCGAAAGAATTCACAATGTCCTTTTCCAAATTACCGTAAACCGAAATCATGTTATCTGGGTGGGAAATAAGAACTGCTTGGCCCAGTGTTGAAGGGAAGAAATCATTGTCATCGGAAAAATCAGAAAGCACAATAAGAACCTTTCCTTTTTCGCAGGCTTTTACTTCTGGGATATTGTTTTCTTCGTTACCTTTTTCAGGAATCTGTTCAAGAAGAAGCGAAGTTGAAATTGTACTTCCTCGTTTCTGAGCAAAGAAAGATTTTATTGATTCTGGCTTAATCATGGACAATGGCCAGTCGTATGCAAATGCAGAAAGTGAAAGCGAAATAAGAATTGCTGTTGTTATGCTTTTTTTCATTGTTTAATTCCTATTTTTTTGTAATCGTGATTTTTGAAAGTGAATTGTTTTTACCGATGTAAAGACTGTCATTATCGGAACGGATGAAAGCTGAGTCAGCGGTAAAGTTGAAACTTCCTCCGAGAGAGTTAGACTTTTCAATTAGGTAAACTGTATAATTCTGCTGGTCTTTTCCCATAAAGAAAAGAAGGTTTTCACTTTCTTCTACTGAGATAATTCTTGATTTTTCTTTAATGTGAGTGCTTTTTTCTGAATCAATGTTGAAAATGCCTACACCATTTTTGTAGTTGTAGAATACGGATTTTTCGTCATTTGTGAAATGAACTACACACTGTGTGGAATAATCATCTGAAAGGAAGTTATGGTGAATGATTTTAACTTGTGTATTTTCTTTTCTTGCAAGAACAAAACGCTGGCGGGCCTGGCCTGAAACTGAAGCGATGTAGTTTCCGTCATCAGTGATGTCCAGACCAAGAATTACAGGATTATCGCTTCCGCCAGGTGCATATTCAAGAGTCATTTCTCCGGTTTCTGTATTGAAAACTTTGATTGTTCCGTCGGCAGTTCCTACAGCAGTTGAAGTTTTCTTTGAAGAGAATGCTGTAATAGGCATTACACCGTTGTAGGTCCAGAGTGTATTTCCTTTTGAATCACATTTTGAAAAACCGCATCCACCCGGGAGAAACACGAAAATTGAATCCTTTACAAAGAATGGAAATCCGGCTTCTGTAATTGATCCGGCTATATCTCCGTCGGCAGTGAAGAATTCTGTATTTGCTGCATTTAAAGGATAGGTTGCGTAATATTTTTCTGAAATTGAAGCTTTGCTGTTTTCAGGTATGTTAATCAGTTTGGTTACATGTCCATGTTCATCAAAATAACCGATTTTATTTGATAACTTGAAAAAGTAACTTTTGCCGGAATCTGAAGTTTCAACGGGATTAAGAATACTGGTTTCCCATTCAGGTTCAAAATGATATTCCTCTCCAAGTGGGAGAGCTGCAAGAATCAGATATAAAATTGTAAAGAATAATACAAATAAAACGGCAAAGATAATTTTTTTATTTTTCATATATACAGTTATGTTATACTATATTGAAGAAAAAATAAATAAAAAGGAAACAGCAATGGTTGAACTGAAGGAATTATTTGATTTGGCTTTGAAAGCATCTGAAAAGTCCTATTCTCCTTATTCTAAATTTCCTGTTGGAGCGGCACTTCTTATGGAAGACGGGACTGTTATTACCGGAGTGAATGTGGAAAACCGTTCCTTCGGCCTGACAAATTGTGCCGAAAGAACCGCTGTTTTTAAAGCTGTTTCTGAGGGCTATCTTACTTTCAAGGCCCTTGCAATCGCTACGCCTGCTTCTGACTATCCTGTTGGACCATGCGGTGCCTGCCGTCAGGTTATTTCTGAGTTTGCGTCTGCGGATACACCAGTTGTATTTGGCCCTTCATTGGAAAAACTCGTTACAACAACAATCGGTGATCTCTATCCTTACGACAGTCTTCATGAACTGGCTTCAGATTAAAGTTCTATTCCAGTTCTCTTAATTCAAAGGCAATTTCCTGCATTTCTCTGTCTGTCATTGCAATAGTTTCAGCCACTCTGAAAAGTTCGCGACGAACCGAATCTGGGACTTTTGCTTTGTTTTTGTAGTGCAGTTCGTGTTCAAGACTTGCCCAGAAATCCATAGCGATGGTTCTGAACTGAATCTCAACTTTTACGTTCTGAACTGATTCTGTCAGGTAGACCGGAATGGAAATAACAATGTGGAGGCTTCTGTATCCCGATTCCTTAGGATTTTCAATGTAATCGTGTTCTTCAAGAAGCGTCAGATCCGGCTGTTTAAGAAGAATGTCTCTTACTGTGTAGATGTCGGCGATATAAGGGCAGATAACACGGACACCTGCAATATCATGCAGGTTTTCTATCATGGCTTCGAAAGTAACCGGAAGAGATTTCTTTTCAAGCTTTTTAGCAATTGAATCAGGGCTTTTAATTCGAGATTTTACTGTCTGGATAGGATTTCTGTTTCCAGAAATTTTATATTCTTTGTTCAGGATATCAAGTTTTGTTTCTATCTGTTTTATAGCACTTTCATAAACCATCATTATTCGCTGGAATTGAAAAGCCATTTTGTAAAAATCATCTGGATGGCTGATTTCAGTGGTCATTGTGGACGGGATGTTTTCTGTATGGAAATCAGTTTCTAAATTATCGTTCATTTTAAAATTCCATTAAAATATTTATGCTTTATAAACAAAATTTACTCAAAAATGTTTCAAAAGTAAATTTTTTTTATAAATACTTAGTATTGAATAAAAAGGTATGAACGAGTAGTCTTAACGTCATGCTTTATATTTTTGATATTGGTGGTGTAGTAACTTCTACTTTTGATTACGGACAGGTTTTCAAAAGACTTGGAATTTCTTCAGATAGATTTTATGAGTTATGTAAAATACCTTCTTCTGATCCTGATAAAGAAGGACGTGATATTTGGGAAGAACTGCAGTGCGGATGGCTTACCAATGATGAATTTTGGGCATTGTTCAAAAAGAACTCAGGAATTAATATTGAGTTCGATTATTTTCGCATGCTTTTTCATCCTGAATTGCTCGAAGAGACTGTTGAAATTATCAGGGATTTGAAAAGAAGAGATCCATCCTGCAGAGTCGTTGCTGGAACTAACACAATCCAGAGTCATTATGAAATACATATTGAACGGGGGGATTATGTTTTCTTTGACAATACTTATGCGTCAAATAAAATACACCTGTCGAAACCCGGCACAGATTTTTTCAAGGTGATTCTTGAAGCGGAAGGTGTAAAACCGGAAGAAACTTTCTTTACAGATGACAAAGCAGGCAACTGTCTTGCAGCGGAAAGTCTTGGACTTGATACATATTGTTTTGACAATGCAGCAGGGCTTAGAAAAAAACTTGGATTATAATAGAGGAAAAAAATAAATATGGTACGCGTATTTTTGAATGCAAAAGAAGAAAAAGAAATCCTTCAGGGATTCTTATGGGTTTTTGATAATGAAATCTCACATGTGAAATATCAGAAAACAGAAGACGGGGAATGGCTCAATGAACCTCTTAAAGACTGTACTGTTCCTGACGGCACAATTGTTGAAGTATGTAACAAGGCTGGCGGCTTTTTAGGAACCGGTGTTCTGAATAAAAAATCAAAGATTACAATCCGCCTTATTTCAAGTGATCATCTTGATAAAGTTACTGAAGATATACCTTCTTTTATCGATAAAAAAATTGCAGATGCAGTAAACTACCGCCGTCTTTATTACAGTGCCACTGATTCTTACCGCCTGGTATTTGCCGAAGCTGACATGCTTCCAGGTTTGATTGTTGAACGCTATTGTGATTCTGACGGCAAGGTATATCTTGTAGTTCAGTTCCTGGCTATGGCCTGTAATATTTTCCGTAATGAAATTCTTCAGAGCCTTAAAAATCATTGTAATCCTGATTTTATTTATGAACGTGCTGATGAAAAAATCAATGCCAAGGAAGGACTTGATACTGTAAGCCAGTGGATTGGAAAAGAAGGAAATGAAGTTCTTACAATTACTGAAAATGAAATCAAGATTAAAGTTGATATTGTAAATGGTCAGAAAACCGGTTACTTCCTGGACCAGAAATTCAACCGTAAGGAAATCCAGCGTTTCTGTCACGGAAAAAAAGTTCTGGATACCTTTACTCACACAGGCGCTTTCGGCCTCAACGCTTATAAAGCCGGTGCCCGTGAAGTAACTTCAGTTGATATTTCTCAGGAAGCCGTTGATATGGTAAATGAAAATATCCGCATGAATAAGGCAGGGGATAAAATGACTGCTGTCTGCGCCGATGTTTTTGAACTTCTTAAGGATTATGAAAACAAAGGTGAAAAGTTTGATGTGATTATCCTTGATCCACCGGCTTTCACAAAATCGGCAAAGACAATCGAGAAAGCTTATGGTGGATATAAGGAAATTAACCTGAGAGCCATGCGCCTTCTTGTTCCTGGTGGAATTCTTGTTACATGTTCATGTTCTCATTTCTTTGACACTGATACTTTCTATGACATGATTATGCACGCCGCAAAAGATTCGCACAGACGTGTTCAGATTTTTGAGAAACGTGGAGCAGGTCCTGATCATCCGGTTCTTATGGGATATCCAACATCAGAATATCTTAAATGTGCCGTAACCAGAGTACTATAAAACGTTTAATATTAGAATTTTACAATCTTTTTTATTTACTTTCAGGAACTTCACTCTTACAATGAACTCAGTCGTCCGTATGGACGGCTAAGAACTTATAAGGAGTGGGTTTATGAAAAAAATCCTTTTGTGTGTGGTTTCGGCCGCCCTTTGTCTGGCAGCTTTTACAGGCTGTTCTAACATCTCAAAGCCAGCATCATCTCTTACAAAAGATGATGCTGCCGCAATTCTTGTTTCTGCTCAGAAAGACTTCGATAGTCTTTTCAATTCCGGTGCCAGATCTGCTGGTGCTGAAATGACAGAAGAACAGGCAGAAATCCGTAACAGCATTATTGCTGCTGGTTTCGAAGCACTGGCAACAGGAGCAGATGATGCTGCTGTTGTTGAACTTCTCAAAGAAAACGGACTTTATGAATCTTGTATGGATATCATTGAAAAGTACGACCTGGAAGAAGTTCAGAAAGTAATGGACACAAAGAGCACAAGCGCAAGAAAAATCAGTGCTTCTCTTATTGGTCCTAATTCATCAATTCCAACAGGCGCTGTTCTTCTGAGCCACGGAAACGGAAGCAGCACAAACGGTTCTTCTGCAGCAATGCTGAACATGGTTACTCCTGGAATCTGGAAACATGCCGGTATTTATGATGCAAGAAAGAAATCAACAAACCGCTGTATCTATTCAGCTTCAAACAAAACAGATAAATATCTCAACAATACAAGCGCTTATCTTCTTGGTGCCGTAGGTTGGGAATCAATCTATGACTGGGCAGACGGCTCTTCTTCTGTTTGTATCATGGATGTTAGAAACAGAACAAAGGCTAAAGCAGAAGCTGCAATCAACTATGGTGTAAATGTTCTTTATGGAAAAGGATATAACCTTCTTCTGGGAAGAGACAACAATGATGGAGCTTACTGTTCTAAAGTAGTATACCGCTGCTGGAAATCTCAGGGAATCAACCTGGAACCAACACAGTACTGGTATGATGCTTATGTAACTCCACAGGATCTGGCAGATGACGGTGATACTTTCTATCTTGCCGGAGATAGATCATAGTTTATTGATTCTTTAGAAATCAAGATGGAATGCCCGTTAGTGTTCAAGCTCTCAAATGGCGGAAAATTCTTTCGGGCATTTCAACATTTAATATGAAAAAAGTTTTATTCCTGGTTCTTTTTGTATTTCTTTTTATCTCCTGTTCTTCTCAGAAAAAGTCTGTAGTGATGAAATCATTTAAATCGGGAGATTTGAAAAATAAATGGGTTTATTCCAGCGGCCATTATGTTGTGGGACTAGATCTTCCGTCTCTGGAACCGGAATTGGTTGTCTATTTTGAAACTGTTGTGGATCAGCCTTATGTGTATGATGAAACAATTGCGGTTCCGGTAAGCGGGAAAATCAAGAAAGGTTTTGAGAAAAAAATCGTATTTCTTGATAAGACTGGGACTGTAAAAAATGTTGCAGAAACTGTACCTGATGTTTTCCAGATTCTTCCTTGCGGTAACCGGCTTATAGGAGCCAGTTACAATATGAATGTTCAGGGCAAAACAGGTTTTTCTGTGGTGGATTCTTTGACAGGAAAAACGCTGGCTCAAGAAAACAATCTTGATGGTCTTCTTGCTCTGACGGGAGATCCCTATTTTCTTGATGAAGGTTCAGTTCTTCTTGTTACAAGTCCTGCTTTTGAGAATGAAGAAAATAAGATAGGTTTCTGGTCTTATGATTTATCGGACCTGAAACTTGAAAAGCTTTCATGTTTTGAAGAAAGCTTGTATTCGAAAATGGCTTATTCTGATTCAATTGTCTGGGGAAATCTTCTTGCTCTATTTGCCTGCGATATGAATTATCTTTCTTTTTACAGTTTGCCTGATGGAAAAATTGTTCAGGCTATTGATTTGAAAAGGGAAGTGCTTGCAAAGGAAAAAGGCATGACGGATGAATTGAAATTAGATTATTTCAATTTGTATTGCGTTTCGCGGAATCCTTTCCTTTTGGGAAATGATTTAGGTTTTCTTTGTTTTTTCTGTGGTCCTGAAGACGAAGAAAGAAATTTTTCGAAAAACCATTTTCAAAGTATCGTAAAAATTGACAGAGAATCTTTGAAGGTAAAAGAAGTTGTACCTCTTGATGATTCTTTCAGATTTTCCAATCCTCCTTTTGAAACAAAGATCCTGTATGAAAAAGTTCTTGCCTTAAGATGGGATAATTCCATAGCAGGTTTTGATATCAATACAGGAAAGAATGTTTTTTACAAAGAAATCGAATTACAGTAAAAAAAAAAGACATCCGGTTCAGAAGACTTGGTCAACTGAAAGGATGTCTTTTTTTATGTCCTAAAATGTATTAAGGATTATTAGCAGATTTCAACAACCCAGCCTTCAGGTCCCTTGATTTTTCCCATCTGGATTCCTGTAAGTGTGTCGTAAAGCTTCTTTACATTTGGCCCCATTTCATCTTTTCCTTCGTTGTAGATGATTGATTTTCCGTGATCATCAATCTGTCCTACAGGAGAAATAACTGCAGCTGTTCCACAAAGTCCACATTCTGCGAACTGGTCAAGTTCTGCAACAGCGATTTTTCTCTGTTCAACTTTCATTCCCAGAACTTCTTCTGCAACTGTTACCAGTGAGCGGCGAGTGATAGAAGGAAGGATTGAATCAGATTTTGGAGTAACCAGTGTACCGTCTTTTGTGAAGAAGATGATGTTTGCTCCACCAGTTTCTTCCATGTATGTATGTGTTGCAGGGTCTGTGTACATGTTTTCTGCGTATCCGCATTTGTGAGCGTCAACAATGTTGTGAAGTGACATAGCGTAGTTCAAACCTGCTTTGATGTCACCAGTTCCGTGTGGAGCGGCGCGGTCCAGGTCAGAAATACGAACTTTGATTGGTTTTGCTCCGCCTTTGAAGTATGGTCCTACTGGAGTTACCAGAATACGGAACTCGAATTCATCAGCTGGTTTTACACCGATAACAGCGTTTTTACCGAACATAAATGGGCGCAGGTAAAGAGTTGCACCGCTTCCAAATGGTGGAACCCATTCTTTGTTTGCTTCTACAACTTTTTTACAGGCTTCTACGAATTTGTCTTCAGGATAAACAGGCATTTCAAGTCTTGTACAAGAATCCTTCATGCGGGATGCGTTCAGGTCAGGACGGAAACAAACGATTTTTCCATCTTCTGTTGTGTATGCTTTAAGACCTTCGAAACAAGTCTGTGCGTACTGAAGTACACAGGCACATTCACTCATTGTAATTTCGTGTTTGTCTGTAAGTTTTCCTTCGTCCCATGCTCCGTTTTTATATTCTGCAACGAAACTGTATGAAGTCTCCATGTAGCCGAAAGACAGGTTTGCCCAGTCAATGTTTTTCTTTTCCATAATAATTAAATTCCTCCAAAATGATAGGGGCGGGCTTGCGCTCAAACCTCTTTAATTATACTAAAGTATTTTAATGCAGATTAACCCCTTTTGCAATTATGTTTTTATTTGAGTATACTTTATTAAAGAAACACTTTATGAAACTTCTTAACTGGAATTCCTTAAAAAAGTCTGATTTTCCCGAAAAAACCTGCCTTACTATAGGTGTTTTTGACGGAATCCATATGGGGCACAAAAAACTCTTTGAAAAAGTTCTCTCCGAATCCCGTGAGCAGAAAATGAGCCCGGGCCTTGTAACTTTTTCTGATTCCATTTTTACTATGTTCAAAAGTGCAGATAAACCCTTGCAGTCTCTTGAAGAAAGACTTTCAGCTGCCGAAAAAATGGGTTTTGAATTCTGTATTCTGATTGATTTTACCCCTGCGATTGCGGCAACTGATGGAATTGAATTTCTTTCGGTTCTGAAAGATATCTGTAACCTTTCATATCTTGTTGAAGGCGAAGATTTCCGTCTTGGGGACGGGGGGAGAACCGGAAAGAAAGAGATCGAAAGTTTCTGCCGTGACAATGGAATCGGGTTTTCTTTTATTCCACCGGTTATTTTTGAAGGCCAGAGAATCAGTTCCACTTTGATTCGTAAGCTTATAAAAGTCGGAGATGTGAAAACTGCAGAGTATCTTCTTTCTTAGGTGCTGTTGTTGAACAGTGGAAGATATTTCTATATAATTAAGGTGTATGTCGTTTTACGGACGTGTCTGGAGTTTTTTCGGTTCTCCCCGAAATGACTAACAATGCGGCCGCAAAGGCAGAACGCTCTGCTTGTTCAGAGTGAATATATTACCAGGGCAACTCATTAAGAGTCCCATCAGGAGAAGAAAGTATGGCACTTTCAAAAGAAGCAACAGCAACAACTGTAAAACAGTACGGTGCAAATGACACAGACACAGGTTGTGTAAAAGTACAGATCGCACTTATGACACAGCGTGTAAAACAGCTTACAGACCACACAAAGCGTTTCCCAAAAGACGCTGGTGCAAAACGTGCTCTGCTCAAAGTTGTTGGTCAGCGCCGCAAGATGCTCCGCTACTTTGAACGCACAGACCTGGAAGGTTACCGTGCATTCATCAAAGAACTGGGACTCCGCAAGTAGTTTTATGTTCTTAAAAGAGGCCTTGTTACTTTCAAAAGTACAGGGCCTTTTTCTTGTAAATCAACCACAGATGAACACAGATTCACGCTGATAATTGTATTTGTTTATGTTAGAAATTAAAAATGAGTAATTATTTTAATTTGATTGTTCATTTTTAATTTTTAATAATTCAAATCAAATCTGTGTTTATCCGCGTTTATCTGCGGTAAAAAATATAAACATATTTCGGATGCAGTGAAATATGTAGGAGAATAATATGTCTATCGAAAGAGTAACCTACAGACTTGGTGATGCCGACCTGATCCTCGAAACAGGAAAAATCGGTAAACAGGCTAATGGTTGTGTTTACGCTCAGTGGGGCGGAGCAGCTATTATTGCAACAATTTGTGCTTCATCTTCAGTTACAGAAGGACAGGACTTCGTTCCTGTAACAGTTGAATACAATGAAAAATTCTACGCAGCTGGAAAAATTCCTGGCGGTTTCGTAAAACGTGAATCACGTCCAAAGGACAAAGAAATTCTCGTTAGCCGTCTTATTGACCGTCCAATGCGTCCACTGTTCGAACCTTCATTCGGACACGAACTTCAGATCGTTCCAACATGTGTTTCAGCTGACGGTGTTCACACACAGGATATCCTGGCTGTACTTGCAGCTTCTGCTGCTACATGTATTTCTGATATTCCATTCCACGGACCAATCGCAGCTTGTCGTGTTGGTTACATGAACGGAAAATACATCATCAACCCAACTTTCAAAGAAATCGAAGAAGGTGACCTTGAAATCGTTGTTGCCGGTACAAAAGACGGTTTCACAATGGTTGAAGGTGGTGCAAAAGAAGTTTCTGAAGAAGTAATGCTTGGCGCTCTTGCTGAAGCAGAAAAATTCATCAAAGACATGTGTGCACTCCAGGAAGAACTGGTTGCAAAATGTGGAAAAGAAAAACTTCCACTGAACCCACTTGATGTAACTCTTGAAAACGCAGAAGCAATCGAAGCTGAAGCAACACCACTTCTTAAAGTTGCATGTTTCAAAGATTCAAAAATCAGCCGCGGTATCGCAATTCACGATGCAATCGCTCAGGTAAAAGCTAACCACGCTGAACAGCTTGCTGATGAAATGCAGGCAAAACTTTTCGCAGCTCTTATGGACGACATCCAGTATAAACTCCTCCGCAAGTCTATTCTTGATGAAGGTGTTCGCGTTGACGGACGTAAAGTTGACGAAATCCGTCCAATCACATGTGAAATCAACGTTCTTCCAACTCCACACGGATCAGCACTCTTCACACGTGGTGAAACACAGTCTCTGGCTGTTTGTACTCTTGGTACAGCTATGGACGAACAGACATACGATGATATCGACGGAGACAGAAGCGAAAACTTCATCCTCCACTATAACTTCCCACCATACTCAGTTGGTGAAACAGGCCGCCTTACAACTGGTCGCCGTGAAATCGGTCACGGAAACCTGGCTCGCCGCTCACTGGAAGCTATGGTTCCAAGCCGTGAAGAATTCCCATACACAATTCGTGTAGTTTCAGAAATCATGGAATCTAACGGTTCTTCATCACAGGCTTCTACTTGTGGTGGTACTCTCTGTATGCTGGCTGCCGGTGTTCCAATGAAGAAAATGGTTGCCGGTATTGCTATGGGTCTGATTACAGAACCAGAAGGAGACAACCCATACGGACGTTACTCAATCCTGTCAGATATCCTGGGTGAAGAAGATCACCTTGGTGACATGGACTTCAAAGTTGCCGGTACAAAAGACGGTATTACTGGTTTCCAGATGGATATCAAGATTGCCGGTGTTACAACTGAAATCATGAAGAAAGCTATGGAACAGGCTCGCGCTGGCCGTATGCACATCCTTTCTATCATGGAAAAATGTATCGACAAACCAGCTCCACTGGCTAAGAACGCTCCACAGATCCTTACAATGAAAATCCCAACAGACAAGATTGGTGCTCTTATTGGACCTGGCGGAAAGAACGTTAAGGCTCTTTGTTCACAGTACAACGTTACAATCAACACTGATGATGACGGAACTGTTACAATCTACTCTAAGAACGGTCTTGATGCAGAAGCTGCTAAAAAAGCTGTTAAGGGAATCACAGAAGATCCAGAAGTTGGAACAATCTACCAGGGTACAGTTAAACGTATCATGGACTTCGGTGCCTTCGTTGAAATCCTTCCAGGAAAAGAAGGTCTCTGTCACATTTCTAAACTTTCTAAAACACGCGTAAACAAAGTTTCTGACGTGCTTACAGAAGGACAGCAGATTCCTGTAAAACTTCTTGAAGTAGACAAACAGGGAAGACTTAACCTGTCTTATGTAGACGCAATTGAAGAATAATTAGTTTTCTTTTGAAGACTTTATAAAACACTGACTTTCGGGTCAGTGTTTTTTTTGCGTTTTTTTACTATAATAGTGCTATGCAGATTGAAATTAAGACAAAATGCGAAGATGGTGTAAATCTTCCAGAATATAAAACAAAAGGGGCTGCCGGCGCCGATGTCTGCGCGTTTTTGAAAGAACCTGTTGTCATCCAAAAAGGCATGAGTGCAATGATTCCTACAGGACTTTTTTTTGAGATTCCTGAAGGCTTTGAAATCCAGGTTCGTCCAAGAAGCGGGCTTGCTGCAAAAAACGGAGTGACAGTTCTGAATACTCCAGGAACTATCGACAGTGATTACCGCGGAGAGTTGAAAATCATTCTGATAAATCTTGGTCAGGAAGATTTTACAGTGAATAATGGGGAACGAATTGCACAGATTATTGTTGCTCCTGTAACACAAGGTGTTTTTGTCCCTGCTGTTGAACTGAATGAAACAGAAAGGGGAAGTGGAGGATTCGGACACACCGGTCTTTAGTTATGACTGAACAAGACTCATCTAAAACTAAATCATTTCTGAAACTTCTCTCGGACTTAAGGAACCGTCCAAAGAAACTTGGCCGTCACGTAGTTCTTATGTATCTTGTGAAAGAACTGCTGATGTATTTTACTATTGCCTTTATTTTCTTCTTTATGGTTTTCTTCGTAAACCAGATTCTTCTGATTGCAGAAAACCTTCTTAAGAGCAAGGTTCCTCTTTGGGACGTAATGCGTCTTCTGGTTTGTTATTTTCCTGCAATCATTGCACAGTCTGCACCTTATGCAACTTTTGTAGGTTTCCTTATGTGTCTTGGAAGAATGATGACAGATAATGAAATCCTGGTTTTCCGTGCTTCGGGATTTTCATATCATTACATTTTTATTCCTGTCGTTGTTCTTGGTCTGATTATTTCTCTTCTGTCTTTTCTTGTAAATGACTATTTCCTTCCTCTTGGTTCTATTAATGCAACTAAGCTTTCAAAGGAAATCTTCTCGGCAACTCCTTCGGTTGAACTGGAATCAAACTCAGTAAAAAATCTAAACGGCTCTAAAATCGTAATCGGAACTGTAAAGGACAGGAATATTTCGGATATCGTATTTTTTCAGGCTGACAAAAGCGGAAATGACAGACTGATTATTGCAGGAGAATCTGAGGTTCTTAATGACAAGGTTCCAGGCCTTATGATGCAGATTAAGATGAGCAATCCTGTGATCGCTTCCTTTAATAATCATTCAAAAGGGGATTATGAAGTTCTTGAAGCCAAAGATCTTCTGTTCAATATTTTTGATACTACTGTCGTTTCTGGATTTACAGGCAGTCTGAATCCTGACCAGATGACATCGCTGGATCTTGGGCGTGAAATCAAAAGAATGAAAGATGAAGGGTCTACAGAAAAAAGAGTTCTTAATGCTTACAACATGATTTTCAACCGTAAGTTTGCCATTCCTTTTTCTGCGGTCTTCTTTGCAATTCTATCTGTATCTCTTGCGTTTATGTTCGGAAAACATAACGGTCAGACAATCGGTCTTATTCTTGGACTTATAATCTGTGTTTTGAACTGGGCTCTTTTGATTATGGGCCAGATTTTTTCAACCCGTAACGGACTCAACGGTTTTGTAACCATGTGGGTTCCAAACCTTCTTCTGGCAGTTGCCGGACTTGGTTTGTATCTTGTGATTTTGAAGAAGTAGGCTGGTATGAAGTTAATCTGGTATATAATGAAAAAATTCATTCCGGTTTTTCTCGGTGCTCTGGTTTTCTTCGGGGTTATTCTGAATGTTGTGGATCTTCTTATGAACCTTTGGAAATATATTTCTTTCCAGGTTCCTATGGGCACTGTTCTACAAATCATGAAACTTTATGTTCCAAAAACTTTATGGTATTCAATTCCTTTGGCCATTCTGTTTGCTTCTTCCTATTGTCTTAGTGAACTTTATGCAAACAATGAACTTCTTGCTCTTTTTGCATCGGGGGTTTCTTTGCTCAAGTTCACTTTGCCAATGCTGATTTTTTCGGTTTTCATGAGTTTTGCTCTTTTTGTTTTTGACGATAAACTTGTTGTGAACACTTACTACCAGAAAACTGAACTTCAAGCAAAAGTACTTGAAGAAAGCAGCTCAAGCAATAACTCCAATGTTGCGGTTATTGCTGAAGGTGGAGATATCCTTTATTTTGTCCGCGAGTATAACGAAAGACAGCACCGTATTTTTACTGTTTATATAGTTTTCCGTGATTCTGAGAAAAGGGTTCAGTCTATTATTTATTCAGGAAGCGGAACCTGGAATGAAGAAACAGAAGTTTGGGATTTCAAGAAACCTTTGCAGTATGATCTGGTTGATGAAAGTCTTGTTTCGGTTCCTGTTTCTGAAGAACTTCTGAAGCGTATAAACGAACCTTACGGAACCTTCCGCCGAGATACTGTAGATATTGAAAACATTGATGTAAAGAATGCGAAAATCTACATTGATCATTTGAAAAGGGCCGGTCTTCCTTACAATGAGGAACTTTCCAAATACTATAAGAAATTCTCTTTCCCTTTCATTATTTTTATTGTTGTCTTCCTTTCCATTGGACTAACAGGAAAGACAAAAAAGAACGTTCTTCTTATGAGTCTTGCTTCTTCTATTACAGCAGCGGTTCTTTTTTACGTTACACAGATGGTCACAATGCTTATGGCTCAGTATGGATATATATCTGCTCTGTCGGGAGCCTGGAGCCCTGTAGTGTTGTTTGTCATAATCAGTATTGTTCTTCTGTTCTTTGCAAGAACTTAAATCAGTCACTGTTTATTTGAACTGAAAATTATACAAAATTTATACATAAGGATTTTTTATGAACAGCGTTTTTAGAATTCTTCATCAAGATATGAACTCAAGAGCCAGAACTGGGGTCCTTGATCTTCCTCACGGTACAGTGCAGACTCCTGTATTTATGCCTGTAGGAACAAATGCCACAGTAAAAGCTCTTACTAAAGATGACCTTGATGAAATTGGATTTGAAATTATTCTTGCAAATACATATCATCTTTACCTTCGTCCTGGGGCTCCTTTGATTCAGGAAATGGGGGGACTTCACGGCTTTTCTAAATGGAATAAAAACTTCCTTACAGATTCCGGCGGATTCCAGGTTTTCAGTCTTTCAAAACTCAGAAAAATTACCGACGAAGGCGTTCGTTTCCAGAGCAATATTGATGGAAGCTACCATATGTTCACTCCTGAAAGTGTTGTACAGACACAGACAATGTTCAACTCTGATATTCAGATGCAGCTTGATGTTTGTTCTGGCTGGGGTGTAGATAAGAAGGAAGCTGTAAAAAGTCTTAAACAGACTTCAGACTGGCTTATCCGTGCAAAGAAGGAATGGGAAAAACAGCAGGAAGAAAACGGATACAAAGGACTTCTTTTTCCGATTGTTCAGGGAAACTTTTTTGAAGATCTTAGAAAAGAATCTGCTGATTTTGTTGCTTCTCTTGATATGCCAGGTATTGCGATTGGTGGACTTTCTGTTGGAGAACCACCTGAAGAATTCATGCATTATATGGACTACACCTGTCAGAATCTTCCGTATGACAAACCAAAGTATGTAATGGGAATCGGTACTCCTGAATATATTCTTAACGCCGTATCTTGCGGGGTTGATATGTTTGACTGTGTGCTTCCTACCCGTAACGCCCGTAATGGTGCTTACTTTACCCACGACGGTCAGCTTTCAATCAAACAGGAACGTTTTATTCATGATGCTGGTCCTGTGGATAAGGAATGTAACTGTAAGGTTTGTCGTACTTATTCTAGAAGTTACCTTCGTCACATTTTCAAGGAACAGGAAATCTTGAGCTCAATGCTCAGTTCTTATCATAACCTTTATTTCCTTCACAATATGATTCATGAAATCAGAGATGCAATTTCAAACAATCGTTTTGAAGAATATAGAAAGAACTTCCTTGAACGTTACAATGCTGGAAATATTCAGTAAGAGATTTTGATCCCAAGACTCAGAGTTACACCAATCTGATCATTGCGGGTATCATAGTGATTGTATGTAAGTTCCCCAGTTGTGTAAAGGGAATAGTATTTTTCGAAAGTAACTTCACAGTTATGACTTAAATCGAAGCGGCTGAAAAGGCCGCTTTCGTTTTTTCCGAGGTCAATGTTAAGACTTTCTTTTCTAAGAATTGTCTTTTTTTCTGAACTATCAGGAATAAGTAATTCTGTAAGGGAGGCGAGAATGCTCTGTTTCCCAATACTTGTGAAAATTGTGGAAAGTCTTGTTTCCCATTCAGAACCAGAAGACAGTATCAGGTCCCCTGAAGTTTTAAGACTGGAGTCATTGTTTATATAAAATAGTGCCTGTCCGTAAAGGGAAAGGGATGCTGTAAGGTTTTTGGGAGAAGTCTTAGGGAACTTAAGAATTGTTTCAACAGAAGAAGTGAATTCGTCTGTGTTGTACCAGTCAAAGATTTTTCTTGAGCTTTCCTGTCCGAACAGATTGAAAGCCTGACTGTTAGAAATCAGTTTGAACTGGTAAGAATCTTTTTCACCTGAATTAGAAATCAAGTATTCCCGTCCTGCCTTGAAAGAAACCGATACAGGAACAAGGAAATCTTTTTCATTGTTGAACATAGGACGATTCCATCTGACAGAATAATCTCCTGTATAGGAATTGGTGTAAGACGGCAGAAAAAGGTCCGCAAAGATAATACTTTTGTAAAAATCCTGAAGCTGGTCCTGTTTATTGAATAAAGCTTCGGAATCTTTTATGTAAGAACCGCCTTTGACAATGTCCATATTTCCCTGAGTAGATTTTTCCCAAGCAAGATTGAAATTCTGTTTTCGGACTTTGAAAGGGAATTGAAGGGAAAAGGCTTCTTCGTCAGTAAACTGATTTGTGTCTGAGTTTTTGTATTTTCCAGAAATTGTAAAATCGATTTCCGGAGAGACCCTGTCCTTAGGAAGATGAATTTTATTTTTTGTTGCGAAAGATATGTTTCTTACTTTTGCATTAGGGTTTCCGAATTGAAAAAGATTTTCGTATGAGTTACCGTAGTTTTTGAAGTATTCGGATTTATCAAAAAGTTCTTTGAAAGATTTCGAATCGGTATCAACTTTCTGGTCAAAAACAGATTCTATGGATCCTGAATAATAGTTAGTGTTAAAAGAGAAAATTGCAGAAGAATTTTCTGTAAAATATGAAAGACTAGATTTCTGCGTATCTTTTACAGAAAGGTTTACAGGGACTTTTATCCGTTTCAGATCCAGTGAAACATTTTTAGCGCTGTTTGATACATTCGTGTCTGGACTGAATCTGTAGAAATCCGAGAAGGAAAAAAGTCCAAGAACAGGTGTGGCTGTAGATACTTCATGACCTGCGCTTTCAAGAACTCTTTCTCCGGTTGCAATTTTAGCATCAACTTTTGTCTTTATATATTTACCTGCATAAGAAGTCATTCCGTAGGCATTGGCACTGGCCGAAGTCTCTCCATTTATAGTTGCAGTTCCAGCCTGTGAAATCAGTTCAAGATTTAATCTGTCATTCCAGGTGTAGCTGGTTCTAAGATAGTTCTGGGCTTTGAAAACCGAATCTGAATCTTCATAAAAAACTTTTCCTGTTTCCATATCTCCCCCAGTTGTTCCTTTAACAGAAAGGGTGATTTTAGAAGGGGAGACTGTGTCATTTATATAAAGATTATAGTCGGAAGGATCGGCTTCGTTTCCATCAAGGGAAATGGATTTATTGGATTTGTTGACTACAAGTCTGTGCCAGTTCCTTTTTGAAAGTGATGAAACGAGATTTTCGGAAAGTTCCAGTTTCATGGAAGTGTTCACAGAATCTGACAGGGTGAATGTAATTGTGTCCTGAAGGTTCTGAACCTCTTCAAGTTCATTGATTCGGAAATTGATGCAGATCTTATTAAAGAAGGCATAGCTTTCTTTTTGGAAATAATCTGAAATTTCTACGTTTTCCTTTGAGTTCCAGGTAATACGGGAAAGAGAATCAAGGAGACCGGTTTCGTATGGACCGATGAGAAGTGTTCCCTGGATCTTGTCTGCGGATACATCCGGTTCTTTTATAACGACAATTCTTGCGTCGTGGTAGCCTGTAAAGAAGGCCCGTTCTTCATCTGATAAATTGACGGTAATCTGCTTCCATTCAGTTTCTTCAGAAAAAAGTTTATCCGTAATGTCCCAGGTCGGTATGTTTTTTTCGTTGATTGTTATGCCGTCATCATTTGCATAAGTTCCCAGCTGAAGGAAAAACTTATAGCCCGAATGATCAGTGACAGTTGTATTCCATTTTGGTTTAAGGGCAATTGTGAAAGTTTTACCGTAAAGGTTGTTTTTTAGTTTAATCCCGCAAGAAGTGTATACTGTTTCGGAATCAGCGAAGTCTGAAAAATCTATACGGAGGGGGATGGCATATCCTGAAATTTTATTGTCTTTGATTCCAGTTAAAGTTCCGGCTTCCGCTTTTCTGGTTCCTTCAAGATTATAGTTTTCCGGTTCTGGAATCCCTAAGGTTTTGTACCCGCTTGTAGAAGAGTTGTACCAGGTTTTTGTTTTCAGATCTTCCGGAGTATAGATGATTTTTTCTCCCGACATATTGTCGTTTTCAATTGTCAGGTTTGTGTTGTTCTGTAAAGAAAAATTTATCTTGTTATAGTAGATTCCTGTGCTGGCAGAAACATAACCTTTTCTGAGACTGTCTGGATCTTCATTTTTTGAAGATTTTAAAACAGGAAGGGTACTTGTAATGTCAAAATCCATGGAAAGATTTGGAGTCAGACTTGTTGAGAAACCTGCGGCTCCGGTTAAAGCTCCTGAAAGAAGGTTTGATTCTTCTTCACTCCAGGAAATAACAATGCGGTCTGTTTGAGACACAGCTTTGGAAATTGAAACAATACCAGTGTCCTGATTAAAAGTTGCTGAAGGATCAGGCAATCCGTTTATTGTAACGGTAACGCTGCCACCAGAAGCTGTAGTTGGAATGGAAAAATCCTGGACAGGAACATAGGATCTTATAAGAATGCTTGTATCTGTTTCTGCTTCATCAAAAAGGTAGATCTCAGGATCTGTTTGGGAAAGAGGAAATCTCCAGTTTATGTCTGTAGAAGAATCTTTGTTGTAAAGTTTTATGTAAGTATTTTTGTCTGCGAAGAAATCATTTTTAGAAAAAAGTTCGAAATCTTCAGTTTCTGAAAGTTTAAGGTCGGGAAGTTCCAGCTCTGATGAAAGGGAGATGACTTGGTAATCCGAAGATGCTTCGCTTGGAAATGTGAAAAAAGCTGCTGCTTCAAATGGAGAGAATTTTCTTTTTGTCTGAAGTATCAGGACTTTTTCTCCTTCAAGTTCAGTTGATAAATCAGGACAAAAGTTTGCAAGCTTAATTTCTTTTTCGCCGGAGAAGGATTTCTGAAGGTCTCCTAAGAAGGTTCCTGTTTCAGAAAACGATCCAAGGTCTGTAAAAAGTTTTTCTGTAACAGATTTATTTTCGAAAGAAATCAGTATGTACGGTTTCTTTTCCGGGTCTGAATAGGATGCAGCGCCTTTTGCAAGGAAAATCATGTTTTTGTTTAAAGAAACAAGATATTTTGATTCATCAAGTTTTTTAAATCTCCTTCCTTCTCGAGACCTGTATGTTCCATTTTTGTCTTCCACATAAATGCTTTTGATTTTGTCTGTATATCCTTCCGGTAATTCAAAAAATCTTCCGTGGATATAAGAAGAAGGAGAGATGTTCAGATCTGAAACCTGGTTGTTTCCGTAGAAAACCTGTTCCCGTCTAGAAAGCATGTCGTAACGAAGAAGAAAATCGGCTTTCCATTTGTCGCCCTGAAGGTTCATGGAAAAGCCGGGAGACTGATTTGCTCCACCTGTAGGATTGACATTGAAAACAGACGAAGAATAGGTTGAGGGATATATAATATTTCTGTTTGAAAGAAGTGCTTTTTTTACAGTATTCCCGTCCTTAAATCCGAAGGTAATTGTGTTCTTTCGGAATTCATCAGCAAAGTTTGTTTCGAAGAACCACTGCTTGTTATAGGTCAGAAGAAAACTCAGGTCCACTTCCTGTTTGAAGACAGGGACACCGGCTGAAAATCCCGCATTGTCTTTTCCGAATGAAAAAATAGAGTTGTCGATGATTTCAGTTTTCCAGAATCCGCTGGAAAGGAATTCCAGTTTTGAATCATCTTTTGTAATATCGAAAAGCTGTGAAGGACTTTCATATAACAAAGGAGGAGTGAAATAGTCAGGTGAGTCTACAAGACTTTTTTCTTCGGCCCTGAGCGACGTTGTTGAAAATGTAAAAAGAGAAGCAGAAAGCAAAAATCCTGCAAGGGCTTTGTGTCCTGGTTTTATGATTCTTGCTTTGTGAACCTGGATGTCAGGAAATTTCTTTTCGATGTTAAGAATTGCTTTTTCGACTGCCTGCTTTTTCTTCTGTCCGTCATCAAAAAGTTCCTGCTGGTAAGTAGTTTCTTCTTTGTGAACATTGTCAAAACCCACTCCTAAAAGGCGGACTCCTTTTGTGCGGTCATATTTGTTTGAGAAAAGATCCCGGACTTTTTCGAAGAAGGAATCCAGTGTGATGATTTCTGTTTCATAGGTCTGTCTAGCGGAAACAGTAGTGAAATCATCATATCTTATTTTAATTACTACAGTACGGGAATGAAGATTGTCTCTGAGAAGCCTGAACATTACTGAATGGGCCAGTTCCATCAGGGCTGTTTCACAGGCGTAAGGGTCAGAAACGTCTACAGGGAAAGTCCTTTCGTTGCTTAAGGAATGGGACTTTGCTTCTGTTCCGAACATGTCGTCACATTTTCCACGGAGAATGTTGTAAAGGAAATTCGCTGTATTTTCTCCGTACAGAAATGTAAGGGTTGGGAGAGGTGTTTCGTAAATCTGTCTTGTTGTTTTCAGTCCCGATTCTTTTATTCTGGCAGAAGTCTTTTTACCGATTCCCCAGATTTTTTCAATAGGAAGTGACAGCATGAAATCGGTTTCTGTTCCCGGCTTCATAAAGTAAAAACCGTCGGGTTTGTTTATGTCCGAAGAAAGCTTTGCAAAATACTTGGTCTGTGCAAGACCGATGGAAACTGTAAGACCTGTTTCTTCTTTTACGGCCTTCTTGATTTTCATTGCAGTTTCTTCTGGTGGTCCAAAAAGTCTTTCTGTTCCCGTTAAATCAATGAAGGCTTCATCAATAGACATCTGCTGGATATCCGGTGAGAAGCGGGAAAATATCTGCATGATCTGCCAGGAAAGTTCTTCATAACGATGATGGTTTCCGCGAAGATATATTCCCTGAGGACAGAGACGAAATGCTTCTTTTGTAGGCATTGCGGAATGAACTCCGAATTTTCTGGCTTCGTAACTGGCAGTTGAAACAACGCTTCTTAGATCTGAAGGGAGACCTCCAACGATGACAGGTTTTCCGCGGTATTCCGGATGGTCCAGCTGTTCAACAGATGCGAAGAAGGCGTCTAAATCTGCATGAAGGTACCAGTGCTGTCTATCCATATCTATTCCTGGCTGACCACTGTAGTTTTGTAATATTTTCCGTCTTCAAGGAAAACTGCGGTAATTGTTATCTTGGAAGTTTCTTTTCTTGTTGTTCCATAAGTGAAGGCCATATCTTTAGGTGGCATGTAAGGAAGCGGGAAAAGAGTTGTAGTTGAGTCAAATGAAAAATTTTCATAGTCGCTGAAAAGGACCGGGTTTGAATTCGTACCTGATACTTTGATGTCGCATGATAGTAATTCTTTCTGAGAATGAATTTCCACTCTTCGGATTTTATCTTCAAAAATGTCTCTTTCAGAGTTTTTGATGGTAATTATGTTTTCTTCTGTTTCTATAAGCTCCAGAGGTTTTTCTTGTTGCCCAAGAGAAACCGGCAGAAAGACTACAAGGAGAATTTCAAAAGCAACAAGGAAAGACGTAAGGATGATTGTGTTTTTCAGATCCTTTCGTTTCATCTTTCTGCGTTTTCTGATCCAGTAAAAATTTATTCCTGTGAATACTCGGAAACAGTTCAGATACTGTGGAATAAGAATTAAGAAAAGGGCAGTGCTTAAAGCGGTGCTTTTACTTATTAAGTTCGAAATAAGAGCTGCGTCTGTATTATTCAAAAATTGAGAAAGGAACGGAAGAAACGGTATTTCGAAAGCCAGAAGAATAAAGAAATGAATGAAATTGTGAGGAAATACAGTTGCAATCCAGGCAAGGATAAATTCTGCCACGAAAATAGGGTAAAGAGAAATATCGATAAGAGGGAAAAGAAACAGGTTTATGCTTGCTGTAATGAAGGTTAAGAAATCAATGGTTCTTTTTTTGAAGTTTGGTGTAAATTTCAGAATTGTGAAAAAGAAGAGTGAAATATTACAGAAAATCAAAGGGAGAATGAAACAGATTGAGGTATAAAGAGATATTTCGCAGGAAATACGGCTCAGACTGTTCAGAAGGTTTTTGTAGATGAAAAGAACCCCTTCAGCAAGAATGAAAACAATCACAGGGTAGAACCAGATCTTCTTGATTCGTTTCCAGGCTCTGAAATGAAGGTTCTTGTTTAGGAATCCGTAAAGAATAAGAAGGAATGCAGTAAAGAAAATCGTAATGATAATGCTTTGAATAATGTGAGTTTCACTGATCCAGATGCTTTTATGAAACAGCGTAAACATAATGGAATGAGTGTCGCTGTATACGGTTTTGTTTATGTCGTAAGCGGAGCAGAAATCCATAAAGAAAGAAGTTATGCTTTCAGGGGAAAGGTTTCTGGAGGTTTTTACACAAACTGAGGGAATACCTGCTGTAAGAAATGCTTCCAGTTCTGTTTCAGCAAAAAGATTCTGTTTGTAAAGGAAGCTGATGTAGCAGGACCTGAAAGAACTAAGGAGTCTGTTTTTGTTTATTGCATTATAGATGTCTTTTACAAGCCAGGTTGGGGAAATCTGTCCGCCGCTTCCAGAAATGACCTTTGTATCGTCATTTTCGGTAGAGAAAAGAATTGCCGAATAATTCTGCTTATTTTCAATTCCCGAAAGGAAGGCATTTTCTGCAGAAACGGTCTGAAAACCTGGAAAATCGTTTTTATTGTTAAAAGCCAGTAAAAAATGAATGTCGAAATCGTAGGTTTCTGCCGATAATTTAGTAAGAAGATTAGTATAAAAGTCTGCTTTCAGGTAAAAATCATCCTGAGGAATGACAAAAAGCAGCTTGTTCCTGAGGTTTTCGGTGTCTGATACGCTGTTTCCTTTGATTACAAGAGAGATATTGTAGGGAAGGTCGTTTCCCGGGGAATAAACAATGTTGCTTTTGGTTGTTTTGAAGCCGGAGGATTCCAAAGATTTCTGGACCTGGTGTGAAAGTTCGGCTCCATGAGGAAGCTGAAGTGGAATATCTGTGCCGGAAAGGTCCTTTGAGAAGCCTGGAAGAGAGAAAAAAAGCAGAAAAAATAGAAATGCAAAGGACTTTAACTTCATCTTCTGATATTTTAGTGCATTAGTAAACTGTTTACAATGAAAGTTGGATAGTTTATAATATTATAGTAGAAATTGAGGGTTAAATGGGTGCTTCTGACAAAAAATTTATGATTGAACTGCCGTTAAAAGTTATTTTAACTGAAGACGGAGCCTCAAATTTTATCAGTCATAACCAAAAACTTCTTCGTTTCCGTCTTGCGGACAACGTTGATGAATATGGTATTTCTCTTAATAAGTTTTCTCCTCAGTCAATTCAGAGAATGATTCTCCTGGATTATATCTCCAAGATTGAAATTTCTATGTCTGAATTCGTTTCTTCCCGTCAGGAAGTAATGGATCTTTCTAAAGTTATTGTTTATTCGCTGCTTTATAAGCAGTTTGACCGCGAAATCTATTCGGCACTTATCCGCTGTGAATGTGTCAGAAAACATAACCGCTCAAATCCTTCAAACCTTATTGATGAGAAAACAAATATCAGTGAACGTCAGCTTCGGGCTGTCCTTCAGAATAAGGAAAACATAATCGCCAATACAAGAAAAGCTATTCTTGACCCAATCTGGAAAGGCATTATGTCAAACAAGGATTATACTTCAGAAGAAAAGAACGTGTTCCTTCTCATGTCTGAAAAATTCATGAACAGACTGGGACTTATGAACTGGTACATTATTACTCTTTTCCACAAGAGTGACGGTGCAAATGAAATGTTCATTGCAATCCGTAATCTTCTGAATGCTTACATGGAAAAATCTAAGGTAGCAGAATACATTTCCGTAATGGTAATGGAACTTGCCCTTAACAACGAAAATACAAATATCCGTAAAGAAGCCCGCAACATGTATCAGGGCGTTGATGATATCGGTGCACTGGTTTTTGACCCTGAAGTAAGAGCCAAGATTGTAAAAGAACTTCAGAGAAAACACGAACTTGTATTCCTTTCATGGAAACTTGGTGGTGGTTCTTCTTCAATCGGTAAGCAGGGAAGACTTTCAATCACTCTTTACAACAAGGATGATGAGTTTCAGGAAGTAAAGGAAAACATTGAAAACGCAAAAGCCGCCGACTCTCACAAAAAGACTCTTATCGATTTCTATCGTGATATTCCTGACGGTGAAGAAGGTACAGATCTTGGTCTGTATTATCTTTCTTATCTTGATGAAGCCTGTAAAAAAGTTAATGTTAAGTTTGAATCTCTGGTAAACCAGTTCTCTACAAGTGAGCTTACTGTTATTAACCTTAACTTCAACTTCTAAAAGTAGTCAGAATGAAAAGACTTCTTTTTCTTTTAGCGCCTCTCTTTTTGATTTTATTCTCATGTTCTCAAAATCTTCCTGAGCTTAGTGCCGTTTCGGGGACTTCTGTATTTGAGTTTGAATCAGAAAATGACCATCCTGTAATGAAGCTTAGCGTTTTTATTGATGTTTCTTCGGATGTTCACAGAGCGGCTGGTTTAAGACTTGAATGTCTTCAGAATGATTATAAATGGGAATGTGAAAATCCCTTGAAATTTGAGTCCGGGAAAAAGAAGTATGCCGGGTATACAGATTTTGTAATGCCTGGCAATAAACCTTTCCCTGCCGGAAGATATATTCTCTGGTACATTGATTCTAACGGAAACGAAGATTCTACCGTTATGAACATCAATTATCAGAGTGATATTCTTCAGATGACACCAAAGGAAGCTGCCGCTTACTGTGGAAAAAATGAAGGCGTTGAAAACTGGGCAGTCTTTGACGGAGATTCAGTTCTTCTGCATTACGGAGAAAAAGGTGATAATCTGAACCCTGATGACCTTTGGGGCAGATATCCGAAAGCAGAATCTATAAAGACTGTGTGGGCTCTTAAAAAGGAACTGCTGGTTTTTCCTGCAGTTTACAAAAAAGAAGTAAAGGATACAGAAAATGAATCAGGAAACAATGAACGAGGATTTGAAGGAGAACGCAACGGAATTGACTTTGCGCCGGGAGGTGAAAACCTTCGTTCTGCGCGCGGGCCGAATGACTGATGCTCAGGAAAGAGCCTATAAAGAACTTTCCGCAAAATGGTGCATTCCTTTTTATGAAGACAAAAAACTCGATTTTAAAGAAGTCTTCGGAAATGATAATCCTGTTGTAATTGAAATCGGATTTGGTATGGGCGACGCCACCTGGCAGATCGCTAAGGAAAATCCTGAAACAAATTATCTTGGAATTGAAGTTCACCGTCCTGGAGTTGGAAAACTTCTTAATCATATTGAAAATGAAGGACTCTCAAATCTCCGTATCATCGAATACGATGCCCTTGAAGTTCTTGATAAAATGGTAGACGACGGTGGAGTAGACGGATTCCATATTTTCTTTCCTGATCCATGGCCTAAAAAGAAGCACCATAAAAGACGTATGCTTCAGCGTCCAAGAACAAACCTTATTGCAAGCAAGCTGAAAAAATCAGGATACCTGTATTTTGTTACAGACTGGTTGCCTTATGCAGAATTCGCCCTTGAAGAACTGAATCTTACAGAAGGGCTTAAAAACAGGTACGACGGTTATGCAGAGAAACAGCCTTGGAGAAGTCAGACTAAGTTTGAACGAAAAGGCCAGGCCGCTGACCGTGTAATCACTGAAATTATGTTTGAAAAGATTTAATGAAAATGCCCGTGAAAGCGGGCGTTTTTTTTTACATTTTCCAGTATAATTAAAGAAAAGGGAGGCGGTCTTTATGGATCTTTTTGAATCATCTCGCGTTTCAGAACTGGAAAGTCTTATCAAAAAATATCAGGCATCTTATTACAATGGCGAAGCTGAAATTTCCGATGCTGAATTTGACAAGCTTTGGGATGAACTGAAAAGCCTTGATCCTCAGAATCCTATACTTCATAAAGTCGGTGCTGATTCAGGTAACTTTGCGAAAGTACGTCATGTTATGCCAATGGGAAGCCAGGAAAAAGCCGCCAATCCTGAAGAATTCCTTGAATGGACATTGAAACATAAATACGATCAGTACCTGGTTGAATATAAATTGGACGGTGCATCCCTTGAACTTCAGTATGAAAAAGGAAATCTTGTTCGCGCTGTTACCCGCGGTGACGGTGAAATCGGCGATGACATTACTGCCAATGCAAAAAAGATGAACGGTGTTCAGGCCGCAATTTATGTGGACGGAGTAAAACAGAATTTTAACGGCGGTATTCGTGGTGAAGTTATCATGACCCATTCTGTTCATAAAGAACATTTTTCTGACAAGGCAAACTGCAGAAATGCCGCCAACGGACTTATGAAACGTAAGGACGGAAAAGGAAGTGAATATCTTAAACTCATAACTTATGATGCTCTTGCTACAAAAGGAAAGGCACCTTTTGAAAATGAGGAAGGAAAAATTCGCTGGCTCCGTTCAGCAGGTTTTGAGACTTCTCCTTTATGCTTCTGTAAAAACCCGGAAGAAGTAATCAGATATCGTGAATATGTAATGGAACAGAGAAAAACTCTGGAATATGACATTGACGGTCTTGTAATTAAAGAACAGAAAATTGATCTGGACGATGCTTTTCGCGCAAGACCTGACAGACAGATTGCATTCAAGTTTAGCCTTGAAGAAGCGGTTTCTGTTTTAAGAGAAGTTGAGTGGAGTATTTCCGGGGGAACTTATACACCGGTTGCCATCTTTGATGAGGTTGAACTTAACGGAACTAAAGTTCAGAGAGCTTCTCTTGCAAATCCTGACACAATGCGAAAGCTTGGTGTTCAAATTGGGAGCCACGTTGTTGTAGTAAAGCGCGGTGAAATCATTCCAAAGATCATGAGCGTGGTTTCTTCAAAAGAAGCTGTAACAAGTCCTGTTCCGTTCCCTGAAAAATGTGAATGTTGCAGTACAAAACTTGTGGATGAAGGCAGCCGCCTTTTCTGTCCTAACAAGAACTGTGAAAAAAGAATTCTTCACCAGCTTCTTAAATGGCAGCAGATTGTTGATATCCGTGACTTTGGCGTGACCCTTATAGAAAATCTTTTCAAGGATAAAAGACTTAAGTGCATTTCTGATATCTATTCTTTGAATGAAGAAGAACTTGTTCCATATTTTTTGAAAGATGAAGCCATTGATAAAGGTAAAGAAAGTCTGGGAGCTGGAAAAGTTTACGCATCAATTCAGAATCATAGAAACATGAATCTTGCTACTTTCCTGGCTGGTTTTGATATTGAAGGATTCGGTGAGACAATGGCTGAAAACCTTATCAACTGCGGTTTTGAGACTCTTGATAAAATTCTTAATGCTACAGAAGAAAGCATAGCAGCCTGCTACGGTTTTGCAGAAATCACCGCTCATACAATCTGTGAAGGACTTAAGGAATACGGAGATGAAATGCGTTCCCTTGTTGAAAGCGGAACAATTGTCCTTAAGGAAACAGGCGGCGGAAAACTTGCAGGAAAATCTTTCTGTTTTACTGGAGAATTAAGAACCATGAAACGCCAGGATGCAGAAAAGCTTGTAAAGGAAGCAGGCGGTTCTGCTAAGTCCAGCGTTACAAAAGACCTTAGCTATCTTGTTACTAACGACACAGAGAGCGGAAGTTCAAAGAATGTGAAAGCACAGAAACTTGGCATTCCAATTATAAACGAAGAAGAATTTCTTGCTCTTTTGAAATAGCAGTTAAATAAAAAAGCGGTGGTTTTGGCCACCGCTTTTTTTTAGTTTTCTTTTTCAACTTTCTCAACAGTGAATCTTTTTACGTCACGTTTTTCAAAGCTTTCTTTCAAAAGTTCTTCGCAATCCAGGTCTGCAAAGATACGTTCTGCATCTTCTATACGGCCACGGAGAACCGGATGTTTTGGGCTGAAAAGAACACAGCAGTCTTCGTAAGGAAGAATTGAAGTGTCGTATGTGTCGATGAAGTATGCATCCTTGATGATTTCTTCTTTATCCATACCGATGAGAGGACGGAAAAGAGGGTAGGCTGCAAAGTGTTCAGTAACGCTCATGTTTTCGAGAGTCTGGCTTGCAACCTGTCCAAGACTTTCACCTGTAATGATACATTCTGCTCCTACACGTTCAGCTACCATGTTGGCAACTTTCATCATGCAGACGCGAAGCATAAGAGTGCTCCAGGCTTCAGGTGCTTTTTCTTTAATGCGCATCTGAACATCTGTGAAAGGAATGATGTTCAGGTATGTGTTGATTCCGAAGTAGGAAAGTTTTTCTGCGAGAGTTTCAACTTTTTTCTGGGCTTCTTCTGAAGTGTATGGATATGAATGGAAGTAAACGCACTCAACTCTCATACCGCGGCGAAGCATGCGGTATCCTGCAACAGGAGAATCAAGGCCGCCTGAAAGGAGGAGTAGACCTCTGTTTGATGAGCCAACTGGAAGACCACGGCATCCTGTGTTTACTGTTGAGTAAACGTAAGTTGTTTCGCGAACTTCTATGTAGATCATTACGTCAGGGTTGTGAACATCAACTTTCATGATGGATTCAACAGGACCAGCGGCTTCACAGCAAAGCTGGTATGAGTTCAGAGGGAATTCTTTCCAGCTGCGGCGGGCATCAATCTTGAAGGTTTTGCAGCCTTTGTCTGCGGCAATCTGAGCTTCTGTCATTACAGCTTCTTTGATTGCTTCAAGAGTTCTTTCACAGGTTCTGGTCTTTGCCCAACCAACAATTCCGATCAGGTGATTCAGACAGAATTCAACGGCTTTACAGTCCTCTTCATCATCGGAACATTCTACGTACATACGTCCTGCTCTGAGGGTAACTTTAGTTTTGCGACCTTCCAGATATTTTTTTGTATTGCGAACCAGGAGCTGTTCAAATTCTCTGATGTTTGTTCCTTTAAGTGTAAGTTCGCCAACTTTTGCCAGATATGTTGCCATTGTATAACCTGCCTTTGTTTATGTTAAAAAAGACGAGGGGATGAAAATCCCCTCGAATCCTGAAGTTTTATGTTTTTATTAAGATGCCTGACTTCCGTCAGAAATTGCGGCTGTTCCTGATACAGGAACGATGAGGGAAGCAACATCTTTTACTTTGTTCTGTACAATGTCTTTTGTAACTGTAAAACGTTTCTGTCCCTTCATGTTTGGTGCAACGAACATAACGTCTGTAAGCATTTTTTCTACGATTGTACGAAGTCCACGGGCACCAGTTTTCTGGCGGATTGCTTCACTTGCAATTTCACGGATTGCTTCGTTTTCAAATACCAGTTCTGTTTCATCAATTGCAAAGGAAGCCTGGAACTGTTTTGTGATTGCATTTTTAGGTTCTGTAAGAACGCGAACAAGATCGTCTTCCTGTAATTCCTTGAGGGAAACTGTGATTGGCATACGACCGATAAGTTCAGGGATGATTCCGAATTTAACAAGGTCATCTGGACTTGTCTGATTTAAGAGAAGCATTTTGTCTTCTGCAGACATCTGCCCAATGTTTGAGCCGAATCCCATTGAACGGTCAGCTGTACGTTTTTCGATGATTTCATCCAGACCTACGAAAGCTCCACCAAGAACGAAAAGAATGTTTGTTGTATCGATCTGGAGCATTTCCTGGTTTGGATGTTTTCTTCCGCCCTGAGGTGGAACTGAAGCTACTGTACCTTCAATGATTTTAAGAAGTGCCTGCTGAACACCTTCACCGGAAACATCGCGGGTAATTGAAGTGTTTTCACTTTTACGTGCAATTTTATCAATTTCATCGATGAAGATGATTCCGTGTTCTGCAGCCTGAATGTTTCCGTCAGCTGCGTTGATAAGTTTAAGAAGAACGTTTTCTACGTCTTCACCAACGTAACCGGCTTCTGTAAGAGTTGTGGCATCGGCAATTGCGAAAGGTACCTGAAGTTTCTGTGCAAGAGTTTTTGCAAGAAGGGTTTTTCCGGAACCTGTTGGTCCGATGAGAAGAACGTTTGATTTTTCGATTCTTACTTCGTCATCATTTGCTTCACCCACTTTAGCTGCAGGTTTTGAAAGACGTGAAAGACGTTTGTAGTGGTTGTATACCGCAACGGAAAGAACTTTTTTTGCTTCATCCTGACCGATAACATACTGGTCCAGATAATCTTTGAATTCCTGTGGAGTAGGAAC
This sequence comes from Treponema sp., assembly GCA_024402695.1. GTDB lineage: Bacteria > Spirochaetota > Spirochaetia > Treponematales > Treponemataceae > Treponema_D. The sequence continues at coordinate 30,814 of JAKSTG010000029.1, forward strand.
TTCGGAAAGTTCTACAGGAGTAAATCCTGCTTCCTGCTGTTCGAGGATACTCTGACAAACGGCAACACATTTGTTACAGATAAATAAATTAGGAGAAGGTCCTTCTACCAGGATTCTCGATTTATCTTCAGGTTTGCCACAAAAACAACAGAATCTATCACTACCAAAACGTTTCATTTTAATCCCTTATATCTTTATTTTGAACGGCGGACCATAACGTGGTCAACGATACCGTAGTTCTTTGCATCTTCAGCGGTCATGTAGAAGTCGCGTTCAAGATCTTTTGCAACTTTTTCTACCGGCTGTTTTGTGTGTTCTGCAAAGTAATCAATAGAAAGTTTCTTAAGTCTGATAATTTCTTTAGCCTGGATGGAAATGTCGCTTTCCTGTCCTTCAACACCACCCCAAGGCTGGTGAATCATAACACGTGATGACGGAAGGGCATAGCGTTTTCCAGCTGTTCCACCTGCAAGAAGAATTGCGGCCATAGAAGCAGCCTGTCCCATACAGATTGTCTGGATGTCGCATTTTACATACTGCATTGTATCGTAGATTGCGAGACCTGCAGTAACGCTTCCTCCAGGTGAGTTGATGTAAATACTGATGTCTTTGTCAGGATTTTCTGATTCAAGATAAAGAATCTGAGCTACAGCAAGGTCTGCGGTTGCGTCATTTATTTCACCGTCGATGAAAACGATACGGTCTTTGAGGAGGCGTGAAAAAATATCGAAAGATCTTTCTCCGTTTCCGGTTCTTTCAATAACGTAAGGTACAAGAGTGTTCATCTGTGCATTCATTGGTTCTTTCATTAGATTTTCTCCAAAATTCATAGTAATTATAATTTACTAAAAATTCCCTTGCTTATGTTAAATTATATCTTTAATCAGTATATACAAAAAACGGGCTGTCTTAAAGAGACAGCCCGTTCAAGATTGTTTCAGTTATTAGCGGGCTTCGAAAAGCTCTTTGAATGACATTTTGTCACCCTTAGAAACTTTAACCTGCTTGTAAAGTTCATCAAAAAGTTTGTTTTCTTTTACCATGTCGATCAGGTATTCTTTAGAACGTGGATCATCATAGTGTTTCTTAACTTCTTCGATTGACATTCCGCCTTCTTCAGCGATTTTGCCGTATTCAGCTTCAACTTCTTCAGGAGTTACGCTGATGTTCTTTTCTTTAAGAAGAGAGTCAACCAGGATGCGGCTCTTAAGCATTTTTTCTGCTTCTTCAGCCCACTGTTCCTGCATTCCGGCCTTTGTCTGTCCTGAAGCTACGATCATTTTTTCGAGTTCTGCAGGTGATGTCTGGAACTGCTGAGCCATCATGTTCCAGCGTCCGTCCAGTTCTGCAGCGATCATTGAAGCAGGGATATCGAATGCGTTCTTTTCAACGAGCTGTTCCAGAAGTGAGTTCTGTTTAAGTTCATTGATTCTGCGACCCATTGCTGTTTCCATGTTCTTTGTAAGATCTTTTTTCAGGTCATCAAGAGTCTTGTATTTTTCGTTTACATCCTGTGCCAGGTCATCATCGAGGGCAGGGAGGTCACGAAGTTTGAGTGCTTTTACTGTTACAGAAAGTTTCTTTGTTGTTCCTGCAAGTTCAGCATTTGTGTCGTCTTTGTCGTATGTTTTTGTGATTTCTTTTGTATCACCTTTTTTCATACCGATAACTTCATCATCGATTTTGTAAAGGTTTGCACCTGAACCGATTGTGAATGTGAAGTCTTCACGTTTTGAACCTGCGATTTCTTTTCCGTCGTCTCCAACTTCGAAGAAGTCAACTGTTACGATGTCATCTTTAGCAGCTGCATCGCTGTCTTTCTTGTCTACAACCATTGCGTTGCGTTCCTGAATGTTCTTCAGTTCTTCTGCAAGGTCAGATTCTGCTACAGATACCTGTGGTTCTTTTACTGTAATTCCGTCGAACTTGATGTTTTCTACTGTTGGGAATACATCGTAAGTTACTGTGTAAGTAAGATCTTTTGTAAGATCGAATTCAGGAAGAGCTTCCATCTGTGGCTGAGCGTATGGGAGTGGGCGTTCTGTGATGTCTTTGTCGTTGAAGATTTCACCGAATGAAGCATCAATTACTTCGCTCATTGTGTCAGCTTTAAGAGCTTCACCGTATTTTCTTTCCAGAACGTTAGCAGGAACTTTTCCTTTGCGGAAACCAGGAATCTGGGCATTTTTTACATACTTTGCAAGCACGCTTTTGTATGTGCTTTCTACATCTTCTTTTGCAACTGTTACTGTAAGTTTTACAGCACATTTTTCGAGTTTTTCGAATTCTTTTGTGATTTTCATGAGTTTACTCCCAGAAATATGTGTGATATGTAAAAAAAACGCGATTCAGAAAAACTGAACCGCGTTCATTTTGTTCGAGCGGAAAACGGGAGTCGGACCCGCGACATCCACCTTGGCAAGGTGGCGCTCTACCACTGAGCTATTTCCGCAAAAAGTATCTGCGTTTTCAGATATTAAAACGTCGAGCGGAAAACGGGAGTCGGACCCGCGACATCCACCTTGGCAAGGTGGCGCTCTACCACTGAGCTATTTCCGCAAAAAATTCAAGTTTTGTGCGAGAGGAGGGACTTGAACCCTCAAGCCGAAGCGCCAGATCCTAAGTCTGGTGTGTATGCCAATTTCACCACTCTCGCAAGTGTCGGCCTCTTCAGCCACAGAAAACAACAGGTTGTTTTCAATGAATGAGAGAATATTATACAAATAAAAAAAAATTGTCAATAGAAAGAAATCGACTTGACCAATTTTCGAATAAAATGTATATTCTCTTTACTTGATTAATTCAAGAACACGGTGCCTGTAGTTCAGCGGTAGAGCGCCAGATTGTGGATCTGGTTGTCGTGGGTTCAATCCCCACCAGGCACCCTTTTTTATTTAACTTTAGGGCCTGTAGCTCATCTGGATTAGAGCACCGGACTTCGAATCCGGTGGTAGCAGGTTCGAATCCTGTCAGACCCAT
>JAKSTG010000003.1 GCA_024402695.1 Treponema sp.
AGTTAATCCGGGCAAAGAAAACGGTTTTGGGTTGATTTAAACATAGGATTGATTTGAATATCACAGTTACAAAAACTTGACTCCAAACTTATACAATTGTACGTTAAATGCATGAGTGATATATTAATTGATGATTCATGCGTCCTCTCATTTTTGCTGAATCAGATGGTTTTACCTTTATTCACTTATGATGACAAAATGAAAGAAACTGCGGAAAAGCAAGGTATAAAACTCTTGCAAACATCAAACAATAAGAAATCCTTTCCGCATTACAGGAAACCAGAGAGGAAAATTAATTATTAGTATACAAATTAAAAAAAATAGATTTGAGAGAGGTTATTATGAAAAAAATCGGTTTAATTGGTGGGACAGGTCCTGAATCCACTTTGGTTTATTACAAGGAATTAAATTCACGGCTCAATAAGCTTGCAGACGGAAAAGCATTTCCGGAAATAGCAATCGAAAGCATTGATTTGTTTAAAGCCCTTAATCTTGTTGCAAACGAAAAATATTCTGAACTTACAGATTACATTTCTGACCGTATAAAGAATTTGGAAAATGGTGGTGCAGAAATAATCGCACTTACAGCTGCTACAATGCACGTTGTTTATGACAGCCTTAAGCCAAAGGCAAACAAGCCGTTTATCAGTATTTCGGGAACAGCTGCAGAGTATGCCGTTTCAAAAGGTTATAAAAAAGTCGGTTTGCTTGGAACAATTTTTACAATGGAAAAGGATTATTTAAGCAAAGCCTTTGTTGCAAAAAATATCGAAGTAATTACTCCTCCCAAAGAAGACAAAGAAATCGTACATCAGATAATCGCTAATGAACTGGAATATGGAATTGTAAAAGAGGACTCCCGTTCCACTTTGATTTCTGTAATCAAAAAAATGCAGGAAGAAAGTGGAATAGAGGCTGTGATTTTAGGCTGTACAGAATTACCTTTGGCTTTGAATAAGGATAACTGTCCGGTAGACTGCCTTGATATCATGGAAATTCACATTCAGAAACTTGTGGAACTAAGTTCCGTTTCTGAATGATGTTGGTTCATGTTGAATTTTTTTTATTCGACTTCTACACGTTTGATGTGGGCACCAAGATTCTGGAGCTGTTCAACAAGATTTTCGTATCCGCGTTCAATCTGATAAACATTGCTGATTCTTGATTCGCCATGAGCACAAAGGGCCGCAATAACCATGGCCATACCGGCACGGATATCTGGAGAAACCAGGTGGTCGCCGTGAAGCATGCTTGGTCCTGAAACTACAGCGCGGTGAGGATCACAAAGTGTAATGCGTGCGCCCATAGAAATCAGCTTGTCTACGAAGAACATGCGGCTTTCAAACATCTTTTCAAAAATCAGAACAGTTCCATCAACCTGAGTTGCAACAACTGTCATGATTGAAGTAAGGTCGGCAGGGAATCCAGGCCAAGGCATGTCGTCGATTTTTGGAGTCATTCCACCAAGGTCCTGGTTTACTTTCAGTTCCTGTGTGTTTGGAACTGTGAGTTCATCACCGTTGATCTGCCATGAAATACCAAGCTTTGCAAAGTGACTTTTCAGAGGCCGCATTTCTGCAGGTCTGATTCCTTTGATTGTGATTTTTCCTTTTGTTGCGGCGGCCATACCGATGTAAGAACCGATTTCAATGTAATCAGGCCCGATTGTATATTCGCATCCGTGAAGTTTTTTTACCCCGTCAATTTTGATGATGTTAGAACCGATTCCTGTGATTTTTGCACCCATAGAAACCAGCATGTTACACAGGTCCTGGATGTGAGGTTCACTGGCGGCGTTCTGGATAATTGTCTGGCCTTCTGCAAGGACAGCGGCCATAACTGCGTTTTCTGTTGCTGTAACCGAAGCTTCATCAAGGAATATGTCTGCACCAACAAGTTTGTTTGCAGTCATGTTGAAGTGTCCGTTTACTGCGATGTTGGCACCAAGCATTTCCAGAGCCAGGAAGTGTGTGTCCAGTCGGCGGCGTCCGATAACGTCTCCTCCAGGTGGCATCATTTCACATTTTCCGGTTCTTCCAATAAGTGGTCCCGCAAAAACAATGGAACCACGGACTTTTTTTGTAAGTTCCGCAGGAAGGGTAGAAGAGGTGATGTTTGAGGCATCGATCTGCCAGCTGTGTTTCTTAAGTTGTTTTACCTTGGCCCCCAGTGCTTCAAGAATCTGAAGCATAACCTGTGTATCACGGATTTCAGGAATGTTGTGAAGAACAACCGGTTCTGCAGAAAGCAGGGAAGCTGTAAGACATGGAAGAGCGGCATTTTTGTTTCCGCTTGCTGTAATGGTTCCCGAAATTGGGAATCCGCCGTCAATAATATATTCGTGCATAAAATAACCTTATTTACAGAGTAATCTGATTAATACATCGGCGCATTTTGCCATCTGGTTTAGACTTGCCCACTCTGTTCTTGAATGAAAATTATGGCCGCCTGTAAAGATGTTCGGTGTCGGAATCCCCATTTCTGTAAGTCTTGAGCCATCGGTTCCTCCACGAATCGGGCTGTTTACAATTTCAACTCCACAGGCTTTGTAGGCTTCTTCAAGTCTTTTCAGTACTCCGGTTTTGTCCGCCATGATTTTTTCTTTCATGTTCAGGTACTGCTGGCGGAATTTTACCTTTACTGTGGCATTGTTTGCGGCGGCTGCGGCGCCTGCCAGGGTCTTGATCAGCTTCTTTTCCTGTTCGATTTCTTCCATATTAAAAGCGCGGAGAAGCAGGTAGGCTTCGGCTTTTTCAATGGAACTTTTTACTTCAAGAGGGGCAATGAAAGGTTCATAGCCATCAGTTGTTTCCGGCTTCATGTTCTGTGGCAGGGAAGTGATGAACTGCGACATTACCTGTACTGCATTCACCATTTTTCCGCTTCTTGCAGTGCCTGTATGGCAAGATTTGCCTGTAAAAATCACTTCGGCAGAAAAGGCATTGAAACATTCGCTTTCCAGTTCCCCAATATCGCCGCCGTCTACTGTATAGGCGCATTTTGACTTAAGAAGATCCAGAGGTACTTTGTCCATTCCGTGGCCTGTTTCTTCATCAGGACTGAAAAGGATTTCAAAAGGTCCGTGTTTCAGCTCGGGATGTGCCAGAAGATATTCTGTCGCAGTGATGATTTCTGCAATGCCGGCCTTGTCATCGGCACCAAGAAGGGTAGAACCATCAGAAGTGATGATTGTTTCCCGGTTTTCTGCGACTTTTGCCAGGTATTTGTCTTCTGCAGGATCCAGCACGAAATCACTTTTTGGGAAAGTAATGATTTTTCCGTCATAGTTTTTGATTATTCGGGGCTTTACGTCCTTTCCGCTGGTTTCTTCGCTGGTATCCATGTGGGAAATAAGACATACAGGTTTTTCTTTTTCCAAGCCCTTTGAAGCAGGAATAAATGCATATATATAGAAATCTTTTGTTCTGATAACCTTTTCAATCCCCAGAGCCTTTAGTTCAGCCTCCAGTTTCAGGGCAAAATCTTTCTGCTGTGGAGTGGAAGGGAATGTACCTGCATCTGCCAGGTCTGAATTGCTCTGTGAATAGGTTTCAGCATAACCTTTGAAGCGGTTAAAAAGTTTTTCAGTTTCTTTATTTGATGATGAAATGATGTTGTTATTCATAGAAAAAAAGTATAATATTTCTCATAAAGTTGTTCAATTTTTAGTTTCGTTGTTGACATAAAAAGTGGATTTCTTTATATTTATAAAACGCATATTTCCTGCAGTTAGTTTTGTGGGATTCGCTGCTTGCCCTTGTAGCTCAGTCGGTAGAGCGCAACCATGGTAAGGTTGAGGTCTGCAGTTCGATTCTGCACGGGGGCTTTAGGAAATGCTTTTCTAAGAATTAATTTTAGGAGATATATCATGGCATCTAAGAAAAAGGGTTCAGTAGAAATCATCGCTCTTCAGTGCACAGAATGCAAACGTAAGAACTATACTACTTACAAGAACCGCAAAAACATTACTGGCAAAATGGAAAAGAACAAGTACTGTCCATTCTGCAGAAAGTCAATTATGCACAAAGAATGCAAAGCTAAATAATAGCTTTAAGTTCTGTAAAAACATTTTGGTATTTGCTGTTTAAGCATTTGCTTAGGCAGACTAAATATACGGGTGTAGTTCAGTTGGTAGAGCACCGGTCTCCAAAACCGGCTGTCGTGGGTTCAAGTCCTACCGCCCGTGATTTTTAATACCCCTGTAAAGGGATTCTAAACGCCCTGGAAGGGGTATTTTTTAATAAAAGGATTTGTATATGGCAAAGATGTTCCAGTATTTCAAAGAATGCAAGGCTGAACTTAAAAAAGTTGTATGGCCTTCAAAAACAGACGTATTTGCATCTCTCAAGGTTGTAATTATTTCAACAATCATTGTTGCCGTCCTGCTGGGACTTCTGGACTTCGGTTTCACAGAAGCTTTCCGTGCTTTGATGAAATAAGCGGAGTAGGGGTTTTAAATGGCTAAATCCTGGTATATCCTTCATACCTTCACAGGTTATGAAAACAAAATCGAAAAGACAATCAGACAGTATCTCGATCAGAGAGAGCTGGATCCTGAAGTAGTACTTGAAGTTCATGTTCCAATGGAAACAATCGAAGAACTGAAAGTAGGAAAAGACGGAAAAACAACAAAGAAGTCACGCAAAGTGAACTTCATGCCTGGTTATCTTCTTCTTTGTCTGGAACTTACAGACGAAAGAGAAACACCTACATCACAGCCAAAGTGGAAGGAAGCTTGTGCAAAGCTTCGCCGCATCAAGGGTGTTACAGGTTTTGTTGGAACTAATCCAAATGAAAAACCACGTCCAATTTCAAAGGCAGAAGCAGACAATCTTCGCCAGAAGATGGGACTTATTAAGGGTGGTAAACCGGCACATGTTAAACAGTCATTCAATGTGGATGATGAAGTTAAGATTACTGACGGACCATTCGCAACATTTACCGGCGTAATCAAAGAAGTTATGATCGAAAAAGAAATGCTTAAAGTTGAAGTACAGATTTTCGGTCGTCCTACTCCGGTAGAACTCAGCTTCCTTCAGGCTGAGAAAGTTATCTAAGTTCTGGGCTTAGATAATTCTTTTACATAGCAAAATCAGGTGTGAGCTTCCCAAACGCTCACTTCCTAACCTGTTTTTGGGAGATGTGCAAGTCCGTTGGACAGAGGCATGTCGTTAAGATGAAGAGCTATATGCTCCATCTACACCAATTTTAGGAGAAACAAAATGGCTACAAAAAAAGTCACAGCCGTAATCAAGTTGCAGTGTCCTGCAGGAGCAGCTACTCCAGCTCCTCCAATCGGACCAGCACTCGGACCTCACGGTGTAAGTGCTCCAAAATTTGTACAGGAATTCAATGACCGTACAAAGACTATGGAAAAAGGGCTTATCATCCCTGTAGTTATCACTGTTTACCAGGACAAATCTTATACATTTATCCTCAAAACACCACCAGCAGCAGTTCTTATTAAGAAAGCCTGCAAACTTCAGAAAGGTTCAGGAAACCCTCTGTTGAACAAAGTTGCAACTCTGTCTAAAGCAGATTTGGAAGAAATTGCAAAAACAAAGATGCCAGATATCAATGCAAATGATCTCGAAGCAGCTAAAAAAATCATCGCCGGAACAGCACGTTCAATGGGCGTAGAGGTGGAGCAGTAATATGAAACATGGAAAGAATTACCGCGCATCTGCCGGAAAATACGATCTGTCAAAAAAATACAATGTAACTGAAGCTATCAAAATGGTTCAGGACATGAAATTTGCAAAATTTGATGAAACTGTGGAAGCTCACATCGTAATCAAACTTGAAAAAAATCAGACAGTACGTGATACACTGGTTTTCCCAAATCAGTTCAAAGGCGAGAAAAAAGTTCTCGTATTCTGTCGTGACGACAAAGTTCAGGAAGCCCTCGATGCTGGTGCAGCATACGCTGGTGCTGAAGAATACATCGAAAAAGTAAAGGGTGGATGGCTCGAATTCGACGTAGCTGTTGCAACTCCTGACATGATGAAAGATGTAGGTCGTCTTGGTATGGTTCTTGGTCGCAAAGGTCTTATGCCTAACCCAAAAACAGGAACTGTAACTCCAAACGTAGCACAGGCTGTAGCAGAACTTAAAAAAGGTCGTACAGAATACCGTGCAGACAAAACAGGTATCGTACACATTGCTGTAGGTAAATGTTCAATGGATGCAGAAAAAATCACAGAAAACGTTAATGCTCTTGTAAACGAAATCGAACGCAAGAAGCCAACAACAGCATCTGTAGATTACATCAAATCTGTAACTGTATGTTCTTCAATGGGACCTGGTGTAGCAGTTAATGTTAAGGAAGGTGAATAATGGCTATCAGAGCAAAGAAAGTACAGCCTGCTAAGACAGAAGCTATCGCAGCAGCTAAAGAAACACTCTCAGGATACAGCGATTTCATTTTCGCCGAATACCGTGGTCTTTCTGTAGAACAGATTACAAAACTCCGCGACAAACTCCGCGAAAAGAATGCTGAAATTCACGTATTCAAAAACAACTTTGCAAAAATCGCTTTCGACGAAATGAAAGTTGAAAACGTAGCAGATTACCTCTCTGGTCCAACTGTAATCACAATGGCCAAAGAAGATTCTAACGAAGTTGCAAAAGTTCTTTTTGACTTCGCAAAAGACAATCCAGCCCTCGTAGTAAAAGGTGGTAGCATCGCTAATGAAAATTACGATCTTCCAAAAATCACTGCTTACTCACAGGTTCCTGGAAAGAAACAGCTTTACGCTATGCTTATGTCTGCCATGAACGGCCCAGTTCAGAAACTCGCCGCTACACTCCAGGCTTACGCAGACAAACTGGCAGCAGGTGGATCAGCCCCAGCTCCAGCAGCAGAAGCAGCCGCTCCTGCAGAAGAAGCTCCAGCTCCAGCAGCTGAATAAGTTTCTTGAAAGTAACTTAGTTACTAAAATCACCGGTCAGACTTCATAGCTGTCGACTGTCCGGTGTAAAAGGCCGAATAAAATCAGTTGATTTGAATGCGGCGCCGGAAACGGAAAATATAAATGGGGAAACCCGCAAGACCATAATAGGAGAAGATAATATGGCAGCAACAAAAGAAGAAATCTTAGACGCAATCGCAGCTATGTCAGTTCTGGAAGTTTCAGAACTCGTAAAAGCAATGGAAGAAAAATTCGGCGTTACAGCAGCAGTAGCTGTTGCAGCAGGTCCAGCAGCAGCTGCTCCAGCTGAAGAAGAACAGACAGAATTCACAGTTACACTCGATTCATTCGATGCAGCTAAAAAGATTCCTGTTATCAAAGTTGTTCGTGAAATCACAGGTCTCGGACTTGGTGAAGCTAAAGCTCTCGTAGAAGGTGCTCCAGCAACACTCAAAGAAAACGTAAGCAAAGCTGATGCTGACGAAATGATCAAAAAGATCGACGAAGCCGGTGGTAAAGCTTCTAAAAAATAAGCTTATAGCTTAATTTTTTGAACTCAAAATGGGGTGCTCCAGGCGGGCAGCCCATTTTGTCTATATGGTGTTTTTTGCAACACCATTTTTTCCATTTTAAACAGGGTTTCGGACGGCCTTTAATTGTCCGACTTTCGCGTGGTTGCAGTGCTGTGAGAAGTTTTTTCACGTAGCTGCCTTCATGACGAGCACACATTTCTAGGAGTAATTGATGTTTGCAAAAACAAAAAACATCAAACGTCAGTACATTGGTAAAGACATTCAGAACTTTATGGATGTACCTGATCTTATCTCAATCCAGACATCATCATACGAAAGTTTCCTTCAGAAGGAGAGACTGGACAAAGGTGAAAAACTTTTGAATCAGGGTCTTCAGGAAGCGTTTACACAGATTTTCCCAATTGAAAGTCCAAACGGTGATATGTCCCTGGAATTCGACCATTATGAACTGGACTGGCCAAACCAGAAATTCACTGAGCTTGAATGCAAACAGAAAGGACAGAACTACTCTGTACCTTTGAAAGCCCAGATCAGTCTCAACAACCACGAAACTGGAGCAATCCTCCAGAAAGACATCTACATGGGTGATCTTCCACTCATGACTGAAAGAGGAACATTCATTATCAACGGTGCAGAACGCGTTGTTGTTTCTCAGATTCACCGTTCTCCTGGTGTTATTTTCTGTCACGACAAAGGTGACTACACAAGCCGTATCATTCCTTACCGCGGATCATGGCTTGAATTCGAAATCGACCAGAAAAAAGAACTCATTTACGCAAAAATCGACCGCAAGAAGAAGATCCTTGGTACAATTTTCCTTCGTGCCCTGGGATACTCTACTCGTGAAGAAATCATCCGCTGCTTCTACGAAACAGAAACAGTTGATGTAAAAGACAACCAGAAATGCCGCGACGGACTCGTTGACCGCGTTCTGGCTGACGCAATCATCATCAAAGATGCAGAAACTGAAGAAGAAAAACGCCTCTTCAATGCAGGTGTTCGCCTTCACCCACATGACATCGATGAACTGATTGCAAACAAAATCACAAGCATTACAGTAATCAAATTCGATGCACGTAAAAATCCTGGATCAAAAGAAGAAAAAAATCCTTCTCTTGACTCACAGATGATCATCAACTGTTTCGAACGCGAAGAAGTTAAGTTTGTAAAAGAAGGTTCAGTTGATAATGAACCATCTAAAGAAGACGCACTTACTGAAGTTTACTCTAAACTCCAGCCAGGTGAACCAATGACTGTTGAAGCAGCAGAAAAAGACCTGAACTCTATGTTCTTCTCTGAACGCCGCTACGACCTTGGTCGCGTTGGACGCTACAAACTGAACAAAAAATTCGATTACGAAGAAGATGTTAAAGATGTAACTCTTATCAAAGAAGACATCATTAACACAATGAAAATCCTCATCGAAGTTTACATCGGTGATGAACCAACTGACGATATCGACCACCTTGGTAACCGTCGTATCCGTTCTGTTGGTGAACTTATGACTGTACAGATGAAAACTGCTTTCAGCCGTATGGAACGTATCGCTAAAGAACGCATGAGCCTGAAAGAAACAGACACAATGAAGCCACAGGATCTGATTTCTATCAAACCTATCGTAGCTTCAATCCGTGAATTCTTCGGTTCTTCACAGCTGTCACAGTTCATGGATCAGATCAACCCACTGGCTGAACTGACACACAAACGTCGTCTTAACGCCCTCGGACCTGGTGGTCTTTCACGTGACCGCGCCGGTTTCGAAGTTCGTGACGTACACTACTCACACTACGGACGCATGTGTCCAATTGAAACTCCTGAAGGACCAAACATCGGTCTTATCGTTTCTTTGGCCATGTACGCAAAAATCAACGATTACGGATTCCTTGAAGCTCCATTCCGCAAAGTAGAAAACGGAAAGGTAACTGACAAAGTAGAATATCTTTCAGCTATGGATGAAGATAAATACTACATTGGTCAGGTAGTCCCAGGAATTAAGGCTGACGGATCATTCCCAACAGAAATGATTTCTGTTCGCCGTCTCGGTGACTATACACAGAGAAATGTTAAAGATGTTCAGTACATCGATGTTTCTCCACGCCAGGTAATTTCTTGTTCTGCAGCCCACATTCCATTCCTTGAACACGATGACGCCAACCGTGCCCTCATGGGATGTAACATGCAGCGCCAGGCTGTTCCACTTCTTTTCCCAGAACCACCACACGTTGGTACAGGTATGGAAAAGAAATCTGCTTACGACTCAGGTGTTTGTATCAAAGCAAAACACGACGGTGTTGTTAAGTACGTTTCAAGTGAATACATCAAAGTTCAGCCTTCGAAAGGGGAGGACGGAATCCTTGATGAATACGTTCTTCTGAAATACCAGGGAACAAACAACGACACATGTAACCACCAGCGCCCAACAGTTGAAGTTGGTCAGAAAGTACGCAAAGGAGATATCCTTGCTGACGGTCCATCAACATTCAACGGAGAACTGGCACTTGGTCGCAACATCCTGGTAGGATTCGTTCCATGGAACGGATACAACTACGAAGACGCCGTTCTTATTTCACAGCGCGTTGTTCGCGAAGATATGTATACTTCTATCCATATCAAAGAATTCTCTGTAGAAATCCGCGAAACAAAACTGGGACCAGAACGCATTACTCGTGATATCCCTAACACTTCAGAAAAAGCCCTTGAAAACCTTGATGCCGACGGTATCATCCGTATCGGTGCAAAAGTTCGCTCTGGTGATATTCTGGTTGGTAAAGTTGCTCCAAAATCAGAAACTGAAACAACTCCAGAATTCAAACTGCTGAACTCTATCTTCGGTGAAAAGGCTAAAGAAGTTCGCGACGCTTCACTCCATGTTCCACACGGAATTGAAGGTGTTGTAATCGACATCCAGCAGATGAGCCGCCTTGAAGGTGACGATCTGAACCCTGGTGTTGAAAAAGTAATTAAAGTAATCATCGCTAACAAACGTAAGCTCTGCGTTGGTGATAAAATGGCCGGACGCCATGGTAACAAAGGTGTTGTTGCACGTATTCTCCCAATCGAAGACATGCCATACCTTGAAGACGGTACACCACTCGATGTATGTCTGAACCCACTTGGTGTTCCTTCTCGTATGAACATCGGTCAGATCATGGAATCAGAACTTGGAATCGCAGGTAAATACCTGAACGAATTCTATGAATCACCTGTATTCCAGTCACCTTCACAGGAACAGATTGCAGACAAGCTTGAAGAAGCTGGTCTTCCAAGAAACTGTAAACAGATTGTTCACGACGGTCGTACAGGTGAAGCATTTGTTAACCCAATCTTCGTTGGTGTTATCTACTTCATGAAACTGCACCACCTTGTTGATGACAAAATGCACGCCCGTGCTACAGGTCCTTACTCACTGGTTACACAGCAGCCACTTGGTGGTAAAGCACAGTTTGGTGGACAGCGTCTTGGTGAAATGGAAGTTTGGGCACTGGAAGCTTACGGTGCCGCTAATACTCTCCAGGAAATGATGACTATCAAGTCGGATGATATGAACGGTCGTTCGAAGATTTACGAAGCCATCGTTAAGGGAGATCCTTCATCTCCAGTTGGAGTTCCAGAATCATTCAACGTACTGGTACAGGAACTTCGTGGTCTGGCTCTGGATTTCAGTATCTATGATGCCAAGGGTAAACAGATTGCTTTGACAGAACGTGATCAGGAGCTTATCGACAAAGCTTCTTCAGGTTTTGAAAAGGAGAATACAAATGCGTGATGTACAGGATTTCGACTCACTGAAAATTAAACTCGCCTCACCAGAAACAATTCGTGCCTGGTCTTATGGTGAAGTTAAAAAGCCGGAAACAATCAACTATCGTACACTCCGTCCGGAGCGCGACGGTCTTTTCTGTGAAAAGATTTTCGGTACAACAAAGGAATGGGAATGTTACTGTGGTAAATTCAAGTCTATCCGTTATAAGGGTGTGATTTGTGACCGCTGTGGTGTTGAAGTTACTCATTTCAAAGTACGCCGTGAACGTACAGGTCACATTGAGCTGGCAGCACCTGTAAGCCATATCTGGTATTACAAGTCTGTTCCAAGCCGCATGGGTCTTCTTCTGGACCTTCAGGTAGCTCAGCTTCGTGCCGTTCTGTACTACGAAAAATACATTGTTATTGATCCGGGCGACACAGACCTTAAAAAATATCAGCTGCTTACTGAAGAAGAATATCAGACAGCTTACGATCACTACGGAAACTCTTTCCAGGCCGATATGGGTGCCGAAGCAATCAAAACATTGCTCGACGGTCTTGATCTGGACGAAATGGCAACAGAACTCCGCAGCAAGATGATCGAAAAGGGTGCTAAATCTGACGCACGTCTTCTGAAACGTATCAAAATCGTTGAAGATTTCCGTACATCAGGAAACAAAGCATCTTGGATGGTTCTGGACGTAATTCCTGTAATTCCGCCTGATCTTCGTCCAATGGTTACTCTTGAAGGTGGACGTTTTGCAACATCAGACCTTAACGATCTGTACCGCCGCGTAATCAACCGTAACAACCGTCTTCGCCGTCTGAAGGATCTTTCGGCTCCGGATATCATTATCCGCAACGAAAAACGTATGCTTCAGGAAGCTGTTGACGCTCTGTTCGACAACTCTAAACGCAAGCGCGTTGTAAAGGGTGCTTCTAACAGACCTCTTAAATCAATTTCTGACCTCCTCAAAGGTAAAACAGGACGTTTCCGTTTGAACCTGCTTGGTAAACGTGTTGACTACTCTGGTCGTTCTGTAATCGTTGTAGGTCCAGAACTGAAACTGTGGCAGATGGGTCTGCCAACAAAAATGGCCCTGGAACTCTTCAAACCTTTCCTCCAGAGAAAACTGGTTGAAAAGGGTGTAGTTCTTAACATCAAAAAAGCAAAGACACTTGTAGAACAGGAATCTCCTGAAGTATTTGCAATTCTGGATGAAGTTGTTCGTGAACACCCAGTTATGCTTAACCGTGCTCCTACACTTCACCGTCTTGGTATCATGGCATTTGAACCTGTACTTGTTGAAGGTAAAGCTCTTAAACTTCACCCTCTGGCATGTAAATCATTCAACGCCGACTTCGATGGTGACCAGATGGCTATCCACGTACCACTGACACAGGCTGCTCAGATGGAATGTTGGACACTTATGCTTTCAGCAAGAAACCTTCTTGACCCTGCTAACGGTAATACAATCGTATTCCCATCACAGGACATGGTTCTTGGTATCTACTACATGACAGCTATCAAACCTAACGCTAAGGGAACAGGAAAACGCTTCTGTTCTGTTGACGAAGTTCGTATGGCTGCTGAAACAGGTGCTATCGAATGGCAGGCACTTATTAAGGTTCCTGCTCCAAATAACTCATTTGAAGCTTCAGCTCTCAAGATTAAAGGTGATGAATCATTTACTCAGGGAACACAGAGCTTCAAAGAAGGCGAACTTATTGAAACTTCAGCTGGTCGTCTTGCATTCAACGAAGAAATGCCAGAAGGTGTTGATTTCGTAAACCGTCAGATGGCTGATAAATCTCTGAAGAAGATGATCGAACATGTTTACCACACAAAGGGACCATGGCTCACAATTCAGATGCTGGACGCAGTAAAAGCCTGTGGTTACAAAAACGCCACAAAATACGGTGCAACTCTTTCTATGGACGATATCCTCGTTCCAGCAGAAAAAACAGAAATGGTTGCCAAAGCCAACAAAGAAGTTGAAGAAATTGTTAACCAGTTCTCACACGGTGTTATCACTGCAGAAGAACGTTACAACAAATCAATTGCTGTTTGGGGTAAGACTAACGAAGAGCTTACAAAGATCATGATGGATAACCTGGCCAAAGATAAAGAAGGTTTCAATACTATCTATATGATGGCCACTTCCGGTGCCCGTGGTTCACGCGGTCAGATTTCTCAGCTTGCCGCTATGCGTGGTTTGATGACTAAGCCTAATGGTGCAATTATCGAACTTCCAATTCGTGCAAACTTCAAGGAAGGACTTTCGGTTATCGAATACTTCATCTCTACTAACGCCGCTCGTAAAGGTCTTTCGGATACAGCTCTTAAGACTGCCGACGCCGGTTACATGACTCGTCGTCTGGTTGACGTTGCTCAGGATGTTGTTATCAACGAAGAAGACTGTGGTACAATCAACGGTATTGATTATGCTGCAATCAAAGAAGGTGATGACATTAAAGTACACCTGGCAGATCGTATCCAGGGACACTTCACAATCGAACGTGTTGTTCACCCAATTACAGGCGAACTCATCTGTGAAGTTAACGAATACATTACACCAGAACTGGCTCAGAAAATTGAAGCTGCCGGTGTAGAAAAAGTAAAACTCCGCACAGTACTTACATGTGAAGCTAAACACGGTCTTTGTATCAGATGTTACGGCCAGAACCTGGCACGCAACAAGATTGTTGAAATCGGTGAAGCTGTTGGTATTATTGCCGCACAGTCAATCGGACAGCCTGGTACACAGCTGACACTTCGTACATTCCACTCGGGTGGTGCTGCCGAAATGTCAACAGAAGACAACCACATTGTTCTTAAGTTCAATGCCTTTATGAAGGAAATCACAGGTACTCACGTAGTACTGAAGAACGGCAACTGGCTGTTCACTCGTAAAGGTCACATGACAGTAATCCGTATTCTGGATCAGGTTAAACTCGAAAAGGGTGATTCTATCCTGGTTGAAGACGGTGCAAGTGTTATGCGCGGAACACCAATCGTTAAACACGGTTCAAAAGAAATTAACGCCAGCGTTACAGGTAAAGTTCTTGTTAAAGACAAGACAGTTTACCTTGTATCTAAAGAACAGAAAATTGTTATCGAAAACGGTTCTACAATTTCTGCAAAAGAAGGCGACCTGATCGAAAAGGGCAAGGCAATTGGTGAATTCGAACAGTTCAACGAACCAATCATCGCAGAAAGCGACGGTTACGTACTCTTCGAAGACATTATTCCTGGTTCTACTCTTTCAGAAAAAGAAGACCTTAACACAGGAAACGTTGTACGTACAATCACAGACCTCCACCTGGATGTTAAACAGCCTCGTATCCTTATTACAGACGAAGCTGGACAGGGACTTGGTACATACTACCTCCCAGCCGGTGCCGTTGTCCGTGTAGAAGACAAACAGAAAGTAACTGCAGGTGTTACACTTGCAACTATCCCTAAAGAGGCTATGAAGTCTCAGGATATTACTGGTGGTCTTCCTCGCGTTTCTGAACTCTTCGAAGCCCGCAAACCAAAAACACCATGTGTTCTTGCAAAGATCTCTGGTACAGTTAAGTTTGACGGTATTGCAAAGGGTAAACTGAAGGTTATCGTTGAAGACGAATTCAACAACAAGTTTGAACATCTTGTACCATTGAAGAGTCGTATGATTGTTCGTGATGGTGACCAGGTTGAAGCCGGTGAACAGCTTTGTGCTGGTAGCCCAATCCCACAGGATGTTCTTACAATTCTTGGTGAAAACGCACTTCAGAACTACCTTATGGATGAAATCCAGGGCGTTTACGGTGCTCAGGGTGTAAACATCAATGACAAACACATTGGTATCATCATCCGCCAGATGCTCCGCAAGGTAGAAATTGTTTCCGTAGGTGATACACGCTTCATCTTCGGACAGCAGGTAGACAAATACAAGTTCCATGAAGAAAACCGCAAGGTTATCGCTGAAGGTGGACAGCCAGCAGTTGGACGCCCAATGTTCCAGGGTATTACAAAGGCTTCTCTTGGAGTTGATTCATTCATCTCTGCAGCCTCATTCCAGGAAACAACACGCGTTCTTACAAACGCTGCCATTGCCGGTGCAACAGACGGACTTCACGGAATTAAGGAAAACGTTGCTATCGGTCACATGATTCCAGCCGGTACAGGTATCAGAAACTACAAGAACGTTAAGCTCTTCGACGGAACTGATAAGAACCTGGATATCCAGATGGAAGAAATCCTTGAACGCAAGAGACTTGAAGCCGAACAGCGTGCTGCTCAGCCTGAAGAAACAAACTACGAAAATGTAGACGGTGATGACTAATCGCCTGAACTTCAGTAGTTTCTAAAGACTGAAAGAAAAGGGATGTCCGGAAACGGACATCCCTTTTTTATGTTTTAACAGAATTCTTTTTCTTCTTTATAATTGGTATTTAATGCGTTATAATATATAACATTATGGAAAGTTCTGTGTCTGCAATGGTTTATAATGTAAACTTTGACATTGCTGCGATCATCAACTTACTGATAGTTCTCTTTGCCTTCTTCATTCATAAAAAGCTTCCGGAACAGAAGAACAGGATGTTCCTGTATCTTTGTGTTTCAACTTTATGTTCTGTTCTTGTGGATGTATGCTCTGCTCTTGAACTTTCCGGTTTCATCCACGTTTCCATCGAAGTCCTGTGGGGAATGAATACTCTTTATTTTCTTTGTGTCTGTAGTATTCCTTTCTTTTTCAGTTTATATGCTTTTGCCCTTATTGAAGAATATGAGCTTCTTCAAAAAAATACCTGGAAGATTTTGGTTTATGCTCCTGTATTAATCGAACTTCTGGCAATTATAGTTACACCTGGTTATCATTTTATTTTTGATATTACTGCAAACGGAGAATATATCAGAAGGAATGGGGTATTCCTTTTATATTTCTTAATGACTTATCAGATTCTGATAGCAGTTTTTGTTGTTGTAAAATTCAGAGCAAAAACTTCAATGCAGGATAAGATCTATATCTTTTCTTTTATTGGAATTACCCTTTGCGGAATTGTAATCCAGTTTGTTTTCCCAAAACTTCTTATGCAGCATTTTGCTATTTCTGCAAGTTTGCTCATGATCTTTACTTCTCTTCAGATAAACGAAGTAATTACGCATCCTATTACAGGACTTTTGAATCAAAAGGCTTTTAATCTTCTTATGGAAATTAATTTCAAGAAGAAGAGCCGTTTTACAATTATTGCTCTTCACCTTGATGACGTTCCTTTCCTTCACACAACTTTCGGCACAGAAGGGGTATCTGTTCTTCTTGTTCAGATTACAGAATACCTTAAGGCCAGTTTCCCGAACTATCAGCTTTTCACTTTGGAAAATGATCTTTTCGCAATAGTTGTTCCTGATACTGATTCTGTTGTTTTTAGTCGTATTACAGCAAATATCAGAAAGCAGTTCGGAAAATCATGGAAGAGTTCAGTCATTGACGTTAAGACTTCTGTCCGTCAGTGCGTTATGCGCTTTCCGAAAGATGCCAATAGCATTCAGACAATACGCGATACTCTTGATGCCCTGGTAACTGACAGCCGTTACAAAAATGAAAAACTTTTGTTTGCGGAAGATATCGATATTTCAGCACGCAGACGATACAGCTATGTTGAACAGCTGGTTAAAACTGCAATTTCAGAAAACCGTATTCAGGTTATGTATCAGCCGCTTTTTTCTATCAGTGAAAACAGAATAATCGGTGCAGAAGCCTTGGTACGTATGAAAGATAGAGAAGGCAATTACATTTTCCCGGATGAGTTTATTCCTATTGCAGAGCAGGACGGAACGATTTTGCGTATCGGTGAATTTGTTTTTGAAGATGTATGCCGTTTCCTTGCAACACACCGTATGAAGGATCTGGGCGTAAAAATGATTGATGTAAACCTTTCTGTTGCGCAGTGTATGCAGACTGTAATTACAGAAACCTTTGAAGGAATCCTAAAATATTATCGCCTTGATCCGAGCATCCTGAATCTTGAAATTACAGAAACTGCTTCAGCTCATACTCCTGAACTGCTTTATTCAAACATGGAGAAATTCAAGAGCTTAGGATTCATGTGTTCTCTTGATGACTATGGAACCGGAAACGCAAACATCAGTTATATGCTTCACATGCCTTTCAGCATGATCAAAATTGATAAAGAAATCATCTGGACTGCAATGGAGGATCCAAGAGCCCATGTTATGCTGGTAGGTATTATGGATATGCTCCATAAACTGAATATGAAAATCTGCGCAGAAGGAATCGAAACTCAGGAAATGGTGAACATGCTTACCAGACTTGGTTGTGATTATCTGCAGGGATATTTCTATTCAAAACCAATTCCTGAAGATGAGTTCTTTGAATTATTCCTTAAGCAGACTTCTGAAAATGTTATGAATAATATCGTCGAAGAAATTTCTGAAGAAGATGATGACTTCGGTGAACTTGAAGAAATCGAAGAGCTGGAACCGGTAGAAGAGTAGAATATGTTTTCAGTTTGTTTTTCAAATCCTTTTGTCCTTGTTTTTATTGCAGGATCAATACTGACTCTGATTGTAAATAATGTTCTTGAATTTCTGGATTACAGATCCCGTGTAAAAAACGGAGCAAAAATTCCTGAAGTTTTAAAATATATTCCTGGAACAGAAGAAACTTTCTCTTCTGAAAAATTGGAAAAAATCCTTCAGTATGAAAATGCAAAATACAAGTTCTGGATTCCTTACGCAATTTTTTCTGCAGTGCTGACTTTTGTTCTTGTATGCTGCGGTTTCTATGTATGGGTCTTTGAATTTTCCTGCAAGGTGACCGGATATCCTCACAGTTTCTGGAGCCTTTTTTTCTGCTATCTGATTTTTAGCATTATCTCTGATATTCCGGAATCAGTTTTCTCACTTCCTTTCAGTCTCTACAGGGAGTTTTCAATTGAAAAAAGATTCGGCTTTTCAAATATGACTTTCAAACTGTGGATAACAGATCAGATAAAATCTCTTCTTGTAGGATTTATTCCGCTTTTGCTTTTAAGTCTTGCAGTAACCTTTGCCTTTGTGTTTTTTGAAAGAACCTGGTGGATCATCGTAAGTATTGTTCTTCTTTTGTTCGTTCTTCTGGTTCAGATTATTTATCCGAAATTTATTGCACCGCTTTTCAATAAGTTCGAACCTCTTCCTGAAGGGGAGCTCAGGACAAAACTTGAAGACCTGCTTCAGAAAACCGGTTTCAAAAGTGACGGACTTTTTGTTATGGATGCTTCAAAACGAAGCGGTCATTCAAACGCCTATTTTTCAGGATTTGGAAAAAGCAAACGAATTGTTCTTTACGATACACTTATAAAACAGATGACAGCAGATGAACTGGTGGCTGTTCTTGGTCATGAGCTGGGCCACTTCAAGCTTAAACATATCCTTAAAGGACTTTTAAAATCTGTTCCAATGATTTTCATCGGAGCCTTTCTTCTGTATAAATTTTCGCAGATTGAAAGTTTGTACACCGGTTTTGGGTTTGACTTTGATCCGGAAAATCTGAAGTGGATTCAGTTCATTGGAATTACTCTGGTTTCTTTTGTATGGAAAGGTGTTTCAGAAATACTGACTCCATTTGGAAATATAAGTTCAAGAAAACATGAATATGAAGCAGACCGTTTTTCAGCGGAAGTCTGTGGAACTTCAGAACATCTTGTTTCTGGTCTTATTAAACTGAACAGTGAAAACTTAAGTGAACTTTATCCTCCTGCTATTTATGTCTGGTGGAATTATTCTCATCCTACACTTGTTCAGAGAGTCCAGGCTCTGAAAAAACTTGAAGCAAAAGAAAAGAAGGAAAACAAATAATGATTACTTTGAAAGAACTTTCTATTAAGTGTGGCGTATCAATTGCGACTATTTCCAATGTAATTAACGGAAAGGAAAATGTTTCTGAAAAAACAAAGAAGCTGGTAATGGACGCTGTGCGCGAAACAGGATACCAGCCTAACATTCTGGCATCAAGCCTCCGTAGTACAAAATCGAAAACTATCGGGATTATTATTGAAGATGTTTCAGCCTTCAGTTCGCCTGAACTTATAGAAGGAATCATGTCTTACTGTGAACAGGCCGGTTACCGCGCTTTCCTTGAAAACCTTCGTCTTTATGCAAAAGAAATTTTTGATGCGGGAACTGAATTCAAGGCAGTTGTTGAACAGGCTGTAAGACAGATGCTTGCAATTAAAGTAGATGGCATTGTGTTCCTTGCGGCTCATTCAAGAGAAGTCGAAGTGTTCCCTGGAAATCTGGAGGTTCCTGCAGTAGTTGCCTACGCAAAATCTTCTTTGCAGGATATTCCTAGTGTTCTGATCAATGATGAAAAAGCTGCTTATGATCTGACAAAATATATCCTTTCAAAAGGCTATAAAAAAATCGGGATGGTTACAGGTCTTGCCGACAGTGTTCACACAATCCGCCGTGTAACCGGTTATAAAAAAGCAATCAACGAAGCAGGACTTGTTCCAGATGACAGTCTTGTCCTGGAAGGGGACTGGATGAGAAAATCCGGTTATGAAAAAGCTGCTGAACTGATGGCAAAAAATATTGATGCAGTTTTCTGTGCCAACGATAATATGGCTGCAGGTTTCTGTGATTATCTTAGAGACAATAATCTTGTTCCTGGAAAAGACATTGGTGTTGCAGGATTTGATGGACAGAATTTCACCGCTTATATGAATCCTCCGTTGACTACAATGAAGCTTCCTCTTAGAGAAATAGGAAAGAGAGCCGGGGAACTGATTCTTTCAAAACTCAATGCTTCTGAAGAAGAAAATGAAAAAGAAATAATCGAAATTAAAGAAGATTGTGTTTTTGTTCAGGGGCAGACAATTTAGTATATTAAAAGAAACAGAATAAAGGATGGGAAAATGATTGATAACGAACTTGTAGAAGACTATAAAAAATTCCTCAGCGAAGCAAAAACTGAAAGAGAATGTGTTGCCAAAATTATCGAAAAGGCAGAAGCCTGGGGCTATAAAAATATTGACGACAAGAAAAAGCTTAAGAAGGGTGATAAGGTTTATGCCGTAAAAATGAACAAGGCAATCGCTCTCTTCAATATTGGCTCAGAATCTCTTGAGAAGGGAATGAACATTCTTGGTGCTCATATCGATTCGCCACGTCTGGATGCAAAACAGAATCCTCTTTATGAAAAAGACAACATCACATATTTGAATACTCACTATTATGGCGGTATCAAAAAATATCAGTGGACAGCACTTCCTCTTGCTATTCACGGAGTTGTCTGTAAGACAGACGGTTCTGTATTAAACGTTGTGATTGGTGAAGATGAAGACGATCCAGTTTTCTGTATCTCTGATATTCTTCCTCATCTTGCACAGGACCAGATGGCTGGTAAGGCATCTGATATTATCAAGGGAGAAGACCTTGATGTTATTGTAGGACTTAACACACCTAAAACAAAAACTGAAAAAGCAGAGAAAGACGATAAAGCCAAGGCAGAAAAAAAGGAAAAGGATCCTGGAAAGAAAATCATCCTTAAACTTCTGAATGAAAAATACGGAATTGAAGAAGCTGATTTCCAGTCTGCAGAACTTGAAATTGTTCCAGCAGGACGCGCCCGCGACCTGGGAATTGACCGTGCACAGATCCTTTCTTATGGACAGGATGACCGCTCATGTGCTTTCACTTCTTTGAAAGCTATGCTTGAAGTTCCTGCAGGAAAAAGAACAACCTGTTGTCTTTGTGTAGATAAGGAAGAAATTGGAAGTGTAGGTGCAACCGGTATGGCTTCTTTCCTTTTTGAAAACATGATTTCTGAAGTTGTTGCAAAATCGGAAAAGAATTATTCAGAACTTATCGTAAAACGCTGTCTTGCAAATTCGAACATGCTTTCAAGTGATGTAAACAGTGCTTACGATCCTATGAACGCCGGACTTTATGACAAAGAAAACTCTTCTTTCCTCGGAGGCGGCGTAGTCTTCAACAAATATACAGGAAGCCGCGGAAAGAGCGGAGCAAGTGATGCAAATCCTGAGTTTGTAGCAAAACTTCGCGGATGCATGGATAAAGCTGGAGTAAAATATCAGATGGCCGAACTTGGTAAAGTTGACCAGGGCGGTGGCGGAACAATCGCTTACCATGCCGCACGCTATGGAATGAATGTTATCGATGCCGGAGTTGCAGTTTTGAGTATGCACGCACCCTGGGAAATCACTTCAAAGGAAGATATTACCCAGGCTTATGAGTGCTACAAAGCATTCCTGAAGATTTAGTCGGAGTTATTCCAGAATAAGACCATCAAAGGCGGGCTCAACAGTTCCGCCTTTTTTTATTGTCTTTTCAAGATTTGGAAAAGAGGAGATGTTTTCCGAAATCCATTGCTTGCAGCCTTCATGGCTTGATTCATGACAAAGGTGAGTAAGCCAGGTATGACGTGCGTTAATTTTATCGGCAACGTGAAGAGCCTCTTCAAAAGAGAAGTGGGTAGAGTGAGTGCGAACTCGAAGTCCGTCAATTACAAGGTGGTCAATTTTTTTGAAAGACTGAAGAAGCTTTACAGAAGAGTGGGGCATGGAACTTACATCTGTAAGATATGCAAAAGTTTTGCTTCCTTTCTGAATTACGTAACCGGTTGTTTTTAGTGTTCCGTGCATCATAGGAATTGGAACAATTTTAAGTCCGTCAATTTCCAGCGGATGTTCTTTATCGTAGGAATTTGTGGAATTCAGTTTTACAAGGGCGCGTCCGCCTCCCTGAATTACAGGCTTGAAAAGGTAATCAAAACGGAACTTGAAGTCTTTAATAGTTCCCGGGTTTGCGTAAATGTTCAGTGGCTCAACAGTCTTTTTTTTAGGATCATCTTTAGAACGCAGGCAGGCGAAAACCCGAAGGTCGTCAATGCCGTGAAGGTGGTCTGCATGGCTGTGGGTAAGCAGAACAGAATTGATATGTTTTACCTGATGCTTAATGCACTGGATGCGGAATTCTGGACCGCAGTCTATGAGAACATTTGTTTTTTTGTCGGAAATTAAAACAGAACTTCTAAGGCGCTGGTCACGGGAATCTGTGGAAGAGCAGACTGCACAGTCACAGCCAATGACCGGAATACCGTGGCTTGTCCCTGTTCCAAGAAATGTGAGTTTCATAAGCGCCTGAAGATTTTATTTGCTGCCGATAATTACGTTGTAAATTCTGTCCAGGTCTGCACGGCTGGTGTATTCAATTTCGAGAACACCTTTTTCCATTGTTCCTTTAAGATTTACATTTTTGATACCGAAAACATTTTTTACTTCCTGTTCAAAGTGCTGGATGTCTGCATCTTTTTTTGTAGTTTTCTTTTTCGGATCATCTTTTTTTGCGGCACGGCCACCGTTGTTGTATGTTTCTGCAAGGTTTTCTGCTTCGCGAACCGACACACCGTTGTTTTTGATTTTTTCAAAAAGTACGCGGCGGTCTGCGTCATTCTTTACACTCAGGATTGCACGGGCATGACCTGCTGTAAGAATGCCAGAAACCAGAGCCTGCTGCATGTCTTCAGGAAGTTTCAGAAGACGGATTGCATTGGCAACTGTTGAACGGTTTTTACCAACGCGTTTTGCAACTTCATCCTGGTTCAAATCGCCAAGCTGGATAAGGTTGTAGTAAGCCTGAGCTTCTTCGATTGGGTTCAGGTCTGCGCGCTGGATATTTTCAATAAGTGCAACTTCAAGTTTTTTGAAGTCGTCGTATTTGCGAAGTGAAACTGGAACTTTGTCTACACCAGCAATAAGGGAAGCGCGGGTACGGCGTTCACCGGCAATGATGTAGAAAGTTGTTGGGTCATACTGTTCAATGATGATTGGTTCAAGAACCCCATTGATTTTGATGGAAGCGGCAAGTTCTTCAAGAGCTTCCTGATCGAAATCAGTACGAGGCTGCTTTGGATTTGGTTTAAGAAGTTTTGGATCAATCCAAAGAGTTCCGTTGTCGTCTACAGTAATCTGTTCAGGAATGTTGCTGGCTTTAGTTGTAGTCTTTTTGATGATGCTTTCAGCAGAGGCGTTTCCACCAAGTCCTGTTGCTTTTGAGCCTGCCGGAGCACCCATAAGTGCGTCCAGGCCTTTTCCTAATCCGGTTGTTTTAGCCACGGCGAATCACCTCTTCTGCAAGTTTTTCGTAACTACGGGCACCAGTACAATCCGGGTCGTATTTACAGATAGGAAGTCCGTGTGATGGGGCTTCGGAAAGTCTTACGTTTCTTGGGATGATTGTGTTGAAAACAACATCCTTGAAGTAACCTTTAACCTGAAGAATAACGTCCTGTGCAAGACGTGTACGGCTGTCGAACATTGTGAAGAAGATTCCGCCGATTGTAAGGTTAGGATTAAAGGTATTCTGAACTTTTTCTACAGTTTGCAGGAGGAGGGTAATTCCTTCCAGTGCGAAGTATTCACACTGCATAGGTACCATTACTGTATCTGCGGCAACAAGTCCGTTGAGGGTAAGAATTCCAAGGCTAGGAGGGCAGTCGATAAGAATGTAATCGTAAATTTCTTTTAATGGAGCCAGGGCATTTTTAAGGAAGAATTCGCGGTTTTCCTGATCAATCAGTTCGACTGCGGCACCGGCCAGGTCAAGACTTGCGCTGATGGCATCAAGGTTAGGGATAGGCGAGTGTTTTACTGCCTGTTCTGGTTCAACAAGACCAGCCATAAGTTCATAAACTGTAGGCTTTTCTTTGTCTACGCCAACCCCAGTAGACATGTTTCCCTGTGAGTCGAAATCGACCAGCAGTACTTTTTTCCCGGCCAACGCAATGTATGCACCGATATTGATGGCAGAAGTTGTTTTTCCAACCCCACCTTTCTGATTAACAAATACGATAGACTTACCCATAAAGTTCATTTTATCAGTTTTTCATGAGTTAGTATAGAAGAATATTGTGGAGCCTTAATGCTCTTTCTGCTGGTGGTAGATGAAGGAAAATGATGATATATTGTTAGTATGATATTTTCCGTTTCCTTTTCAAAACCGGTATCAAACGTAGCCGAAATTCTAGAAAAACCTTACAAAAAAATCAGAATCCGACTGGATACCGCTTCTTCCATGGATTCCAGATATTTCTGCGAAATGTTCACAGAAAAACAGGTTTTTCACAGGAAAATGACAGAAGCCGAAGTTACCGGATTTATTGAAAATCACGCGGGAAAAACCTTCAAAAACTGCGTTGTCCGCACAGAAGGAAAGGAAATAACATATCTTTCCAACAAGAAAGGGAAAATCACAAAGCTGGAAAAGCCTCTGCATCAGAGCGATGTGCCTGAAAAAGGCGCTTTTACCGGTGGAACTGCAACTCAGCGCCTTTTGAGTGCCGGAAAAAAGAAAAATTATCTGCTTCCTGAAGGAAATCCGGTTCCGTTCCTGGTATTGACCGGCGTAATGACAGCTGAAGGAAAGGTGATTTCATCAAAATATGACAAATTCCGCCAGATAAACCGTTTTCTGGAGTTTATAAATGATGTTCTGCCTGAAGTAATCAAGGGAAAGGCAGAGGGGGATCCTGTCCGCATTGCTGATTTCGGCTGCGGTAAAAGCTACCTTACTTTTGCCGTTCACTATCTGCTTTCTGAAGTCCGCCATATTCCATGTGAAATTGAAGGTCTGGATTTGAAAAAAGATGTAATTGATTACTGCAATAAAATCGCCGGAGATCTTAAGCTGGAAGGAATCCGCTTTTCTACAGGGGACATTTCTGCCTATTCAGGAGAAAAAAGCCCTGACATTGTAATCACACTGCATGCCTGTGATACCGCTACAGATTTTGCCCTTAAATATGCCGTCGAAAAGAATGCAAAGGCCATTTTAAGTGTGCCTTGCTGCCAGCATGAAGTGAATTTTCAGATTCAGGATACAATGAAAAAAGACTCGGGAGATCAACCCGCAGCTCTGGAACCTTTTGAACCACTTTTGAAATGGGGAATCCTCCGTGAAAAATTCGCATCTCTTGTAACAGATGCTCTTCGCGGTGAATATCTTGAAGTAAACGGATATTCAGTTCAGATGCTGGAATTCATCGATATGGAACATACTCCTAAAAACATCCTTATCAGGGCAGTGCGAAAAGGGGCTGGAAACAGGGAAGAGTCTTTGAATCAGGCTCAGGCTTTGTCCGGGGCTTTGGGAATCAAACCGGAAATCATGAAGAATCTCTAAAATAACAAATTTTTGGAGTAAATCCTTATAAATATTCTGTTCAGTTTCTGTTTGTAAGGAACGAGTTCTGGTTTATTCTTAGGATATGGAAAAAATCAAGTCTCTTTCAGAACAGTTTAAGTCTGATATCAATGCAAATCCTATTTCTGATCAGTGGTTTTGCGCAGATCCTACAGCTGTGGAATTTGAAGGCCGCCTTTATGTTTACGGAACCAATGACCACCAGCAGTATGAAAAAACAGAAAAAAATACATACGAAGTAATCAAATCTTTCCAGGTTTTCTCTACAGATGATATGGTGAACTGGCGTTATGAAGGAATTGTTGATGTTGAATCCATAGCTCCCTGGGTTTACGCTGCCTGGGCTCCTTCAATCTGTAAAAGAGTAGAGGAAGACGGACTAACCCATTTCTATCTTTATTTTTCAAACAGCGGATACGGCGTTGGTGTGCTTACAGCAACAAATCCCCTTGGTCCATGGACTAGTCCTTTAGACAGATCGATTGTAGATCAGAAAACTCCTGGTCTGGAAGGGGTACCGGCACCTTTTGATCCTGGAGTTTGCATTGACGACAAGGGGACAGGCTGGCTTACTTTCGGTGGCGGAACCAACGGAAGCGATGCAATGCCAGGCACTATGCGAATTGTAAGACTTGGGAAAGACATGGTTTCCCTTGATTCAGAAATTGTACCGATTAAGGCGCCTTATTCTTTTGAGGCAAGTGAACTGAACTTCATCAACGGAACCTATGTTTATACTTTCAATTCTAACTGGGTTGAACGCTCTGAATGGACTCTGGAGGCGCCTAAATCTACCAGCTGTTCCATGTGCTATATGACAACAAAAACTCCTCTGGATACCGATTCCTGGGTGTATGAGGATGATTATTTTTCAAATCCTGGCCTTTTCGGCATGGAATATTCCAATAACCATACCCATTACGAGAAATTCAACGGAAAATGGTATCTTTTTTACCATGCCATGATCCTTCAGAAGTCCTTTGGTTCAGAAGGAGGATTCAGAAGCCTTTGTGTGAATGAACTTGAGGTGGACGAAAAGAAGGTGAAAATCAATCGTTGTACAGGGAACTATAAAGGTGTTTCCGCAATCAAGAATCATGATGTAAGAGAAATAACTCCTTTTTCCGAGATTTTCAATTCTCGCGAAATCAGCTTTGAAAGAAATGAAGAATCAGGCCTTATGGCTGTGTCGGGAGACGTAGACGGAGCCTGGCTGCAGCTAAAAAACGGGGATTTTGGAAGCGGCTGCACAAAACTTTCGGCTATTGTAAAAGGAAAGGGGAAAATCACTTTCCGAAAGGATTCTCTTGAAGGAAAAATAATCGGAGTGATTCAGGGAAAAGGCGAAACATTTGAGAAGGTTGAGACCGTCCTTGAGGAGGAAATAAAAGGCATTCATAACCTTCTGATTGTTTTTGAGGGGAATATCCTTGGAGACAGCTACAGTTTTCAGTAATTTTCTATAATAACTGACATTTATAGTAAAAAAACGTCCTTTATGTTAAGATATTAGAGAATTTATCTTATTTAAAGGACGTTTTTTTTATGACCGAAAACAATGTTGTCCCTCTTCGTGTTGGTATTGATGTTGGTTCAACAACTGTAAAAATCGCAATCCTTGATGACAGTGATAAACTTATTTATTCTGACTATCAGAGACACCGTGCAGACATTCGCAGCACAATTATTAATGTTGTAAAGAAAGCACTTAACGATATTGAAACAAAAATCCCTGCAGGCAAAGACCAGACTCTTTCTGTAAAAGTTACCGGTTCCGGAGGTCTTTCCGTTTCCCAGTGGTTGAACATTCCTTTTATTCAGGAAGTTATTGCCGCTACTACTGCAGTAAAGAAAATAATCCCACAGACTGATGTTGTAATCGAACTTGGTGGCGAAGACGCCAAGATCACATATTTTAAAGGCGGTGTTGAACAGCGCATGAACGGTACCTGTGCCGGTGGTACAGGCGCCTTCATCGACCAGATGGCCGCTCTTCTTGAAACTGATGCTGGCGGATTGAACAAACTTGCCGCCGACATGAATCAGATTTATCCGATTGCTGCCCGCTGTGGTGTATTTGCAAAAACCGACGTACAGCCTTTGATTAACGAAGGCGCCCGCCGCGAAGATATTGCGGCCTCTATTTTCCAGGCAGTTGTAAGCCAGACTATTTCGGGGCTGGCCTGCGGTAAACCTATTCGCGGCAACGTAGCCTTCCTGGGGGGACCTCTCCACTTCCTGGATCAGCTCCGCGTACGCTTTATTGAAACACTTAAGCTTAAAGATGATGAAATAATCATTCCTGATAATTCAGAAGTTTTTGTTGCTATGGGATCTGCCTTCAGTGCTGAACGTAAATTCAAAAATGAAGACGGAACAGATTATGTATTCCCGACAATCGAAAGTTTCAGAAACTCTCTTTCAAATCTTGTTGGTGCCGAACTTCAGGAAGTTCAGCGTCTTGAGCCGCTTTTCAAAAATCAGGCCGAACTTGATGAGTTTTCAATCCGCCATGAAGAACAGGTTGCAAAACGAGGCGACTTAAGCCGAACACATGGTCCTGTTTTCCTTGGGCTGGATTCCGGTTCAACTACTACAAAGGCGGTCCTTGTAGATAAAGAGGGAAGAATCCTTTGGGATTTCTATTCTCACAACCAGGGAAATCCTGTTGAACTTGCAGTAAAAGTTATGAAAGATCTTTATGCTCTTCTTCCAGAAGACTGTTATATTGGACGTGCCGTTTCAACCGGTTACGGTGAAGCTCTTTTCCAGGCTGCCTTCGGAGTTGATGCCGGTGAAGTTGAAACAATCACTCATTACCGTGCCGCTGACTTCTTCGTTCCTGGTGTAGAATTCCTTCTGGACATTGGCGGTCAGGACATGAAGTGTCTTCGCATGAAGGACGGTGCCATCGTAAGCATTCAGCTGAACGAAGCCTGTTCCTCTGGTTGTGGTTCCTTCCTTGATAACTTTGCCCGTACTATGGGTATGGATATCCGCGAGTTCAGTAAAATCGCCCTTATGGCAGAAAAACCTGTAGACCTGGGAAGCCGTTGTACTGTATTCATGAACAGTCGTGTTAAACAGGCACAGAAAGAAGGTGCCTCTGTAGCAGATATTTCTGCAGGTCTTTCATACTCCGTAATCAAGAACGCTCTGTTCAAAGTTATTAAGCTTCGTAAAGCAAGTGACATCGGTACAAAGGTTGTTGTTCAGGGGGGTACTTTCAATAACGATGCTGTTCTTCGTGCCTTTGAAAAAATCGCCGGTGTTCAGGTATTCCGTCCTGATGTTGCAGGTCTTATGGGTGCTTACGGTTCGGCTCTTATTGCTTACGACCAGTGGCGTGACCTTACAGCTCCAAAACCTGGTGAACCGGAAGATACAGTTCACGATGTAAGATCTGGAATCGCAACACTTAAAGATCTTGAAAACTTCAAAGTTGAACTGGACCTCCGCCGCTGCGGAAAATGTCAGAACAACTGTATGCTTACAATCAATACTTTCACAACTCCTGAAGCAAAACGCCGTTTTATTACAGGAAACCGTTGTGAACGTGGTGCTGATCTTGATGATGATGTTCAGATTGTTGATGCATCAAACAAGGCAAACACTGGCATTGAAGAAGCAACAGAAGAAATGCCAAACCTCTTTGAATGGAAAAATAAGAGACTCTTCGGCTATGTTCCACGTAAACCTGAAGATGCTCCAATGGGTGATGTAGGTATTCCTCGTGTTCTGAACATGTACGAAAACTATCCTCTGTGGTTTACCTTCTTTGATGAACTGGGATTCCGTGTTCGTCTGAGTATGCGTTCAAGCCGCAAGGTTTACGAAAAAGGATTGGAATCAATTCCTTCAGAATCCGTTTGTTACCCTGGAAAAATTACTCACGGTCATGTAGAAAGTCTTCTTCAGGCCGGATGTAAATTCATTTTCTATCCTTGTGCTCCATACGAACAGAAGGAAGATTCAGGTGCCGGAAACCACTACAACTGTCCAATCGTAACTTCATATCCTGAAGTTCTCAGAAATAATATCGATGCTCTTCGCCAGGACGATTCAATTCTTTACATGAATCCGTTCCTTCCAATCTATGACAAACCTAGACTTGCAGAACGCCTTTATGAAGAAATGCACAAGCATTTTCCAAGCCTCACAAAGGAACAGATCAATTCTGCTGTTGATAAAGCTTGGGCAGAACAGGAAAAATTCCGTGAAGATGTAAGAAAGCAGGGGGAAGAAGCCCTTGAAAAAATGATTCGCAACAGTGCCCAGGGTATTGTTCTTGCAGGTCGTCCATATCACCTGGATCCGGAAATTAACCACGGTATTCCAGAAATGATCAATGGTCTTGGTCTTGCTGTATTTACAGAAGACTCTGTTGCTCATCTTGGAAAAATTGAAAGACCACTCCGCATTATTGACCAGTGGACTTACCACAACCGTCTGTACCGTGCCGCCCAGTTCGTTTCTGAAATGCCGGCTCTGGAACTGGTTCAGCTTACATCTTTCGGATGTGGTCTTGATGCAGTTACAGCAGATCAGGTTGATGAAATCATGAAAGCAAAGGGACGTATGTATACTCTCATCAAGATTGACGAAGGTTCAAACCTTGGTGCAGTTCGTATCCGTATTCGTTCTCTTATTGCAGCGGTTAAAGAAAGACTTAGAAACAAACGCCGTTACGAAGTAAAGACTTCTGCATACCAGCGTCAGATTTTCACAAAAGAAATGAAGTATACCCATACTATCATCGGACCACAGATGTCTCCGATTCATTTCAAGATTCTTCAGAAAGCCTTTGCAGGTGCCGGATATCGTTTTGTGATTCTTGATGCCGTAGATCCAAAGGCTGTTGATACAGGTCTTAAATATGTAAACAACGATGCATGTTATCCTTCAATTCTTGTTGCAGGTCAGATGCTGGCCGCCCTTGAAAGCGGAAAATATGATCTGGACCATGTAAGTTTGATTATCACTCAGACTGGTGGTGGATGTCGTGCAACAAACTACATTGGATTTATTCGCCGTGCGCTGAATGATGCAGGATGGGGACATATTCCTGTTCTTTCACTTTCGGCCCAGGGTTTCGAAAAAAATCCTGGATTTAAAATTACGCTTGGACTTTTGCACCGTCTTCTTAAAGCCATTATGGTTGGTGACCTTCTGATGCGTTGTCTGTACAGGGTTCGTCCATATGAAGCCGTTCCTGGAAGTGCAAATGCCCTTTATGAAAAATGGACCGCAATTGCCGAAAAACAGGCTGGTTCTCTGAGCATCTGGAAATATCACAAACTTCTTAAGAACATTGTTAAGGAATTTGACAGGCTGGAACTGAAGCCAATCAAGAAACCTCGCGTAGGTGTTGTTGGTGAAATCCTTGTTAAGTTCCATCCAACTGCAAACAATGACATTGTAAATGTAATCGAAAGGGAAGGAGCAGAATGTGTAATGCCAGACCTGGCAGACTTCTTCTTCTATACTTTTGCAACCGGTATTTTCCGTCATGAAGAACTTGCATTCCCTAAAAAGACAGAACGTAATGCAAAACTTCTGGTATGGTTCCTTGAACTTTACCGCAACAAGATGAAGAAATACCTTAAGAAATCAAACAGATTCGAAGCTCCATCAAGTATTTACAAACTTATGAAAGGTGTTGATGATATCGTACAGCTTGGAAATATTACCGGTGAAGGATGGTTCCTTACAGCAGAAATGGTTGAGCTTATTGAAGAAGGCGCACCAAGCATTGCCTGTGTTCAGCCTTTTGCCTGTCTGCCAAACCATGTAACTGGTAAGGGAATGATTAAGGAACTTCGCCGCCGCTTCCCAGAAGCAAATATTTCGGCAATCGATTATGACCCGGGTTCTTCGGAAGTAAACCAGCTGAACCGTCTGAAGCTTATGCTTTCAAACGCACCTGTCGGAAAACATCCTGATGAAGATAAAGATGGAATGGTTACACTTAAGAATGGCTCAAAGGTGAAACCGGAAATCCGTCTTGCAGCCGGAGCTACAATGACAGATCCCGAACCGGTAGCAGGTCATGAAATGCCACCGGTAAGCAGATAGTTTTTCCATAGTCTATTAAAAATAAACCATTGCTTTAATCAAAAGTTCTGTTTTATTCAGTATAATAGACTGTATGGAAAAACTGAAACTTCACGAATCCATATTGAATAATTCTCAAATGACCTTTGCCCGAAGTGGTGGAAATGGCGGTCAGAATGTTAATAAGGTGAATACAAAGGTTCATCTTGTTCTGCCGGTTTCTGCTATAGGTGGAATCAGTGAAGAGGAAATGGACAGACTTAGAATAAAGCTTTCTTCCATTTTGAATAAAGAAGATTGTCTGTTTCTTGATGTTGATGATGAACGGTATCAGGAAAGGAACCGTGAAATCGCCTTTGCAAGAATTGAAAACCGGATTCTTCAGGCATTGGTAATTCCCAAAAAACGGAAGCCGACAAAACCTACAAAGGCAAGTAAAGAAAGAAAACTGAAATTAAAAAAAATCAGATCTGAAGTGAAGAAGAATCGCTCAAAAATATGGTAAGCGAAAAGCTTCCTAGAGCTTCAAAAGCTGTTTAATATCATTCTTGCTTAAGATCCGTCCGTAGCTCACAACTTTTTCGTTGATTACCACCCCTGGAAGAGACATAACACCATATTTCATAACCTGTTCAAGATCTGTTACATGCTGAATGTCGGCAGCAAGATTGCTTTCTGCTGCAATATCAATTGTGTCCTGGAACATTCTTGAACAGTTGCTGCATCCTTCACGGCCTAAGATTTTTATTGATTTGATTGGTTCTACTGGTATGAACTCCATTTTTTTCTCCTTTTGCTGTTTATTTTTATAAAATAATTCCTTGTAAAATATTAAAGGCGTATCCAACAATTACAATTCCCAGAACGCAGATGATCATGAAGAGGGTCAGCAGTTTTGGTTTTACCGCTTTACTCAACATTACGATACTAGGGATGCTTAAAGTTGTAACCCCCATCATAAAGCTTAATACAACACCAAGAAGGGCTCCTTTTTCCAGAAGTGATTCTGCAATAGGAATGCAGCCAAAAATATCGGCATACATAGGAACCCCAAATATGGTGGCGATAATTACCCCGAATGGGTTTTTGTTTCCGAGTGAATTGATAATCCAGTTTTCAGGAATCCAGTTGTGAATGATAGCCCCGATTGCAACTCCAATCAGGATGTAAAGAAAAACTTTTCGGAAAGTTGAACACATTGAATTCCAGCTGATTTTCAGCCGGTCCTTAATTGTGGTTTTCATTTCTGGAAGTTCAGGCATTTCCATATTGCGGGCTTTCTGAATAAAATCTGCAATCTGATTTTCCATATGAAGATGTTCAATCACAGTTCCACCAATCACGGCAATCACCAGTCCGAAGATTACATAAAGAACCGCGATCTTCCATCCGAAGATACTCATCAGAAGTACAAGGCTTCCTAAGTCAACCATTGGGGAAGAAATCAAAAAGCTGAAAGTAACACCAAGTGGAAGACCCGCAGTTGTGAAGCCGATGAAAATCGGAATTGAAGAACAGCTGCAGAATGGTGTTATTGTCCCAAGTAAGGCGCCAATAGTTCTGGCTCCAAATCCGTTGAATCTTCCCATGATTTTTTTGCTGCGCTCAGGCGGGAAAAAACTCTGGATGTAGGAAATGATGAAGATCAGCACGCACAAAAGAATTGTGATTTTGATTACATCATAAACAAAGAAGGTAATTGTGTGAGTCCAGATTGAATCTTCGCTCATGCCAAGCTTCAAAAGTAAAGCAGAAACGCAGGATTTAAGCCAGGCCATTCCCAAAATCTGATTCTGAATGAAGTTCCACATAATTATTTTTCCTCTGTCGTAAGGCCACAGCAACAGCATTCTTCGCTTGAAGACAGTTTATCTTTCCAGCACTGAATTTCCTCAAAGTACTGTTTGAATTCCTTAAAGCGGCAGCAGTTGATTTCGTAAATCATCCATTTCCCGTTTTTACGGCTTTTTACAAGTTCGCAATCGGAAAGGATTTTCATGTGATGTGAAAGAGTTGGTTGAGTGATCTGAAATTTTTCCAGAAGGTCACAGGCACATTTTTCGCCTTCAGTAAGAAGAGAGATGATTTTTAATCTGTTTTCATCACCAAGGGCTTTGCAGATCTGAGAGATTTCTAAAGCAGTCATTAGTCTCCTCATATAGATAAATATCTATATGAAAGAAGATAAACAATATATAGATGATTGTCAATATGATATAAATGACACGATAAACTATCTTTCGACCTTGTCGGCGTAATCCAATATGCCGCCGATTTTGATAACGTTTGTGTAGCCATAAGATACAAGCTTTGCGCAGGCTTCTTTGCTGCGTCTTCCACTGCGGCAGTAGACGTAAAGTTTCTGATCTTTATCTTTTAAAAGAGCTTCTGTGTTTTTTTTAGTCATTAATTCATTAGTATGCTGAATTGCACCTGGAATGTGTCCGTCTGCATATTCTTCTGGTCTACGGACATCAAGCAGAATAAGTAAGGTAATTAATAATGATTGCTTTATCATCTTTATTCTTTTGATTTTCAAGTATATGCTATGTAACCAATGGCCACTGTCCGAACATAGGCACAGGTTTTTGGAATCATAAGCATACCAATTGCGGGAATTGCATCTGCAGAAGTCCACTGATTTTTATATTCTCCCAACTTTTTTTTGATTTCTTGATCATTAAATACCAAGAGTGATTACAGTAGTCAGGTAAATAACATCAAAAGCGGTTTCTCCAAATGCTCTCATTTTAAGCTCTTAAAATAAATTTTATAAAGACTTTTTGATCAGAACAAGATTTCTTTCAGAATCATCCAGGCCTGGAACATTAAGATTCACAAGGTCGTAATCAGGAACCAGTTTCTTTATGTCTTCCATTTCGGTTTTGATGCTGTCCATTTTTGCTTTGTAAGCGGCAAGTGTACCGTCTTTTTTTGTAATGCCAAGAAGAGTTTTTGTCATCTTGTCATCAAGAGGACGGAAAGCCCGGAATGTGATTACATCAAATTTTTCTTTCTGGACTTTTTCGGCTTCGCTGTTTATTACAGTAACATTTTTAAGTCCAAGAATTGCGGCTACATTTTCAAGGAAAGCACAGCGCTTTGCCATGCGTTCTACAAGACAGAAGTTTACGTCAGGAAAGGCTGCTGCTAAAGGAATGCCCGGGAGCCCGCCGCCTGAACCGATGTCTCCAACTGTAAAGTCCGGATTGTTGTGAGCTGTTTCAAACAGTTTTTCAAATGTAGTATAAGGAGACAAGGAATCAAAAATGTGACGTACTACAAGTTCATCGTGATCACTTGTGTTTGTAAGATTATAAGCTGAGTTAAAAAGAATTATTTCGTTGATGTATTTTTCCATAAGAGGTTCAATTCTTTCGGCCTCTTCTTTTTTCAGTCCGATTTGTACTAATCCGTCAGTCATAGTTCTTCCTGTTATTTTTTTGTCTGTTTGATTATTTAGTTGTCCAGGTCAATCAGAAGGTCTGCTTCGCAGTCCTTTGATGAAGAACGAAGAACAACAAGGTTTCCGGTTTTCTGTGCAGAAAGGTTTTTCTGTGAGCAGAGTTTGTAAAGGAATGAGTTTTCGTTTTTGCTGTCCTGGTTGATTGAAGGACTTACATCATAAGTAATTACGCTGCCAGAATTTTCTTTTGTTTTGAACAGCAGATAGAAAGTTTCATTTCTGACTTTTTTGTCTGCAATGTAACGGCGGTCTGCAGTCATAAGGAAAGAACCGTCGTTTTCCTGAGAGCTGATGTAAACAGTTGTAAGAGAATCTTTGATGTTGTAGTTGTTGATTTTGAAACGGAGAACTGAAGGAGCGTGAACCTTAAGGGATTCTGTAGTTCCTGCAGTAATTTCCTCTTTCTTTTCTGCTTTAAGTTCTTCAAGAGACTGAAGAATCTGCTGAAGAAGAAGGTTGTTTGAAAGATTGTCCGAAGAGGTGCTTGTTCCCAAAAGTCCTGAAAGGGAAGACAAAGAGCCTGCATTGGAAAGGGAAGTGATGTCCTGTGCTGTAAGGAAATCATTTGTATTCAAAATACTTGAAAGAAGATCTGTAGTTGTTGTGCCGTCGGTAAGGACAGTTTCGTTTTTATCTTTTTCGGAAGAATTGTCACTTTCCGTTGTCGGATTTTTTGCCTTTGGATAATATGGAATCTTTGGTTTGTAAAAACCTGAACCTAAAGTCGGAGCACTGATTTCAGGAAACTCTGGCATTTCTGGCATTGTCTGTCCGTTCAGAAGGAAAAGAGAAAGTGAAAGAATTCCGGCACATAAAAGTCTTTTACAGATTTGCAAGGCTTTCCTCCACGAATTCAAGACGCTGGTTCAGCTGTGCAATTGTCTTTTCAAGTCTGGATTTTTCTTTTTCCAGCTTTGTTTTAGGATCATTCTGCTGGTTCTGTTTCTGTGATTTCATTTTCATCATTTCGCGGACTGTTGCAGGACTTTTTCCAGAAAGCAATTCCTGTTCTGCCTCTTTACGGTCATCTACTTTCTTGATGCAGGCAACAGTCTTCATGTTGTCAAAACCAATAGCAGGATTTACAGGAACGCGGGCAACGCGCTGAATTTCTTTTGCGGAGTTTCTTGGCATGCAAAGTACGCGGTCCAAATAATCTTCGTAACGGATATTTGCAGCCTTACAAAGGTCATAGGCTTCTCCAAGAAGGCGTCCGAATTCTGTCATGAGCTGACCGTTCTTTTCGATAAATTCAGTCTTAATGCGATCAGTAAGTTCTTTAAGTTCAGGAGAAACAGTCAGGTCCAGTTTGTAGTAACCTTTTTCTTCTGCAATTGCCAGAAGGCCGCCAAACTTGGCCCAGAATTTCTGAGTATGACTTTTTGCGTTTGGAATGAATCCTTCTGGTGAAACAAGAAGAGTTTCTTCTGTTACCAGGTGATGTGTATATTCATGGATTGCGGTGTAAATCAGTTCATTTTCAGTTTTGAAATTCTGATTGTGAAGGAGAATTTCGTGAGTATCAGGTTTATAAAGCCCGTTTACTCGTGTCGATTCTTTTCCGGTCTGAGTTACTGTAAATTCAAGGTTAGTTTCTGCTAGATCCAGCAGGATTTCTTTTATACGTGCGTTATCCATAAGTTCAATAATTTTAACAAAGCAGTCCTCTTTCTGCAAGAATTACGCTGGCTGCCACAGTTGCCGCTGTTTCCGTTCTCATGATTCTTTTTCCCATTCCGCAGCGGACAAAACCTGCTTCTTCCAGCATAAGTCGTTCTTTATCTGTCCAGCCCCGTTCACTTCCGATGGCGGCAACAGAAATGATTTTATCATCCTGGCTTTTGGTTTTGTCTTCACGAAGGATTTCTACAAGGGAGCCCTTTGGATTGATGTTGTCCAAAGCAAGAGCCTGAAAGTTTTCTCCCGCAGATTTTTTCACTGCTTCCATACAATCAGTAAGAGTCTTGTGAAGAAATAATTCCGGCACAGAAGTTGTTCCTGCCTGAACAGTTCCATCCAGAAGCATTTTGTAGGCAGTTCCGTGTTCCACCAGATTAGACTGCATATAGGATTTTTCCCCAAGCTCTGTTCCTGTTAAGTGAACTTCTTTTACGCCAAGGGCTGCGATATCTCTTAAAAGTCTTTTCAGCTGTATAGGACGGGGAAAACCAATAATCATAATGAGAGGCTGCGGTGGAAGGCCTGGAGCTTCTTCTTTGAAAGAAAAGAAAATGGAATTGTTCTCGATTTTTTCAATTACGGCTGTTCCTGTCATTCCGCCGATGATTCCGGCTTTGAAGGAGTCGCCTTCTTTTTTATGAAGAACTTTTACAATGTGTTCACCACGCTCATCTTTAATGGAAAGAGGAGAGGTGATTTCTGATTCTGTAAAAAGTGCAATGTTCATTACACTATTGTAACAGAAATGCGGCCGTTTGATAATTCAGTAAGAAGGTGACAGAAGGCTTCTGTTTCATCGCAGCGGATTTTCCCGCTTATGGTAATATCAGTTCCGAAATCTTCGGAAACATCATAAAGATGGAAGTCTGCGAAATGATTTTTTATAGGTTTTAAAAGGGAGTAGTCAGTGTGAAATTCAAATTCTGATTTTTCTATGAGTTCTTCAAAGGCATTTTCTTCAAGGGCTGCCTGAAGAACGCCTTTGGCGCCATTACCGTAAGCCTTTACCAGTCCACCGGTTCCAAGAAGGGTTCCCCCGAACCATCTTGTGACAGTAAGAATAAGATTTGTAGCTCCGCTTCCTTTTACTACATCCAGAACCGGTCGTCCTGCGGTTCCAGAAGGCTCTCCGTCGTCACTCATTCCCATGACTTCGGCGCCTTTCCCTGTAATGAAAGCATGTACCACATGAGTCGCATCCGCATACTTGGCCTTTTGCTGCCTCAAGATTTCTCTTGCTTCAGCCTGCCCCTGACACGGAATCAGCTCCGAGAGAAAACGCGAGCCTTTTATAGTCTCCTCATAAGAAACGTACTTAATTAATGCTTTCATCTCTTAGTTCACACTGATGCTTTCAACTTCCTTAGCTACAATTCTCACGCCTTTTGCTTTAAGAGATTTTTCTTCATAGCCGTCTGTCTTGAACTTTTCAGTAAGAACTTTGATTCGTCCTTTCTTAACATAGTTCAGGGTGAAGTTGAAGTTTTTGCGAGTATCAACGTGGAGCACTTCCATGTCGTCCGGTGCAAAGAAGTAGTCGCGGTTCATGATGTAGCCGGCAATCTTACAGCGTTTGATGTAAACATACTGAGTTGCAGGATCGCGGTAGATGATAGTGAAGAGGACTTTTGAAAGACTTTCCTTGTCGGCAAGTCCACAGTACCACATGCCCGGTCCAATGAAGAGTTTTTTGTGTGTATCTGTAACAGACCAGATTCCTGATCTACGAACGTAAATAACGCGGTCGTATGGAGTAACCTTCATTTTTTCATCGCCGGAATTAACTTCTGTTCCCAGGTATCCTTTTTCTTCATCGTATTTCAGAGACAGGTCACGCTTAACAACAGTCTTAACATCAACAGTGTTGATGCTTGTGATCTTTGTCATGCGTTTAAGACTTTCTGCAGGAAGTTTCTTTTCAATTCCTTCCAGCCAAGAGATTGCATATTCAACCAGGTGTTTAAGAAGTTTATTGATTTCTTTGATGCGTTCGTTGATAGCTTTTACTTCTTCACGGTTTTTGTTGATGTCGTAAAGAGAAATGCGGCGGATTGGAATTTTCAAAAGGTGGTCGATGTCTTCATCTGTAATGTCGCGGATCAGTTCCTTTTTGAAAGGTTTGAATCCGTCGTAAACTGCTTTGTAAACGCCTTCTTCTGTTTTCTGTGTTTCGATCTTTTTGTAGATACGTTCTTCAATGAAGATGCGTTCAAGAGTACGAAGGTGCAGTTTATCAAAGAGTTCACGTTTTTCAAGTTCCAGTTCGTCTTTAAGAACTCCAACCAGCTGTTTTGCGTGATATTCAATAACCTGAGTACAGGTCATTTTTACAGGCATGTTGTCTTTGATTACCAGAAGGTTACAGTAGATTGTCTGTTCACAGTCTGTGAAAGCGTAAAGAGAATCTACAACGTCTTTGGCATAAACTCCGCGTGGAAGTTTAATCTCAATATTTGCAGATTTAGAAGTAAAGTCGTTGATTGAAGCGATTTTAACTTTTCCGTTTTTGGCGGCTTTTTCAATTGAATCAGTAAGGCTTTCTGAAGTTGAACCGTATGGAAGTTCTGTGATAGTGATTTTTTTGTCGTCACTTAAATCCATCTTTGCACGGGTAACGATCTTTCCAAGTCCGTCTTCGTAGTTTGTAACATCAATAAGACCACCGGTAGGGAAGTCAGGATAAAGCTGGAAAGGTTCTCCGCGAAGGCATTTCTTTTCTGCTTCGATTACTTCGTGGACGTTATGGCTCAGAATGTTTGTGCTCATACCTACGGCAATACCTTCGGCACCCATAATCAGACAGAGTGGAAGTTTTGCGCGGAATACAACAGGTTCTGTATCGCGTCCGTCGTAAGTTGGAACGTATTCGGTGATTTTTGGATTGTAAAGAATGTCTTTTGCGATTGGACGAAGGCGGCATTCAATGTAACGGGGCGCAGAAGCGCTGTCACCGGTGTACATGTTACCGAAGTTACCCTGTTTATCAATAAAGATTTCTTTGTTTGCCAGATTTACCAGGGCAGTATAGATAGAAGCGTCTCCATGAGGATGGTAAGCCATTACCTTACCTACAACGTTTGCTACCTTTACCATACGGCCATCGTCTGTTTTC
This sequence comes from Treponema sp., assembly GCA_024402695.1. Classification (GTDB taxonomy): domain Bacteria; phylum Spirochaetota; class Spirochaetia; order Treponematales; family Treponemataceae; genus Treponema_D. The sequence continues at coordinate 39,713 of JAKSTG010000003.1, forward strand.
AGCATTGTATGAAGAATACGGCGCTGAACAGGTTTAAGACCATCAATAATATCAGGAATAGCACGGTCACGGATAACGTATGATGCATACTGAATAAAGTTCGAGTCAAAAAGATTTTTTACATAAGCCATGATTGTCCCCTTTGGAATTGAAGTGTAGACAATACCTCAATTTTCCACCCTAATATATAGTATACAAGAAATACTTTAAAAAAAATAGTGGAAAATCCAGGCCGTTTATTGTTAAACTTAAAGTATGGAAAAAGCAGTTTTTAAAAGTGACATCAACAAGCCGGAGGAACTCCTGGCGGAATTTTTTGCTTCTGCACCTTATTTTTCGGAAGAAGACAAAAGCCGCATCCAGGAAGCCTGGGACTATTACATTTCCCTTTGCGGGAATGAGCCTGAAGCTTATGTCCACGTCCTTCGCGTGGCCCTTATCCTTGCAGGAAACAAGCTTGATGCTGATACAATCATTTCTGCTATTCTCCACAATGCTCTTTCTGACGAAGTAAAACCTGAAGATCTGGAAAAGAAATTCGGACCTGCAGTTTCTACAATCGTTGCAGGCGCCGCAAAAATTTCTTTCTTTTCGAAAGCTTCCAATACAAGTTTCCAGGCAGACTCAATCCGTAAGATGATGTTTGCCTTGTCTGATGATGTTAGAATCATTCTGCTTAAACTGGCTGACCGCCTGGACAAAATGCGCCATCTGAAAAAATATGCAGAAGAAGACCAGCGTGCAGTCGCTAAAGAAGTAATTGAAATCTGGGCTCCTTTGGCAGACCGTCTTGGTATGCAGGCAGAGAAGAACGAACTGGAAGATTTGAGTCTTAAGTATACAAATCCTGATGTTTTCCAGCAGATCAAGGCTATTGTTTCCCAGAAGCAGGATGAACGTTCTGCTTATCTGGAATCTGCTGTAAACAAAATTACAGAGCAGGCAAAGAAACTTAATATTGAAGTTACAATTTCAAGTCGCGCAAAGCATTTCTATTCGATCTACCAGAAGATGAAAAAAAGAAATGTGGAAGCCGGGGAACTTTATGACCTTCTGGCTTTGCGAATCATCTGTAACACAACAACAGAGTGTTACACTCTTATTGGTATTGTTCATGAAATGTGGTCACCCTTGGACGGTCGTTTCAAGGATTATATCGCCATGCCAAAGGCAAACGGATATCAGTCTTTGCATACAACCGTTATGTGTCAGGGCAGACCTCTGGAAATTCAGGTGCGTACAAAAGAAATGCACAATATGGCTGAACACGGGGTTGCAAGCCACTGGCTCTACAAGAAGGGCACAAACAAGGATAATGTAACAGAAAGTCAGCTGGGCATTTTCAATCAGCTGCAGGAACTTAAGAAAAACAATTTCTCTGATGACGGTTTTTTCAACGAACTGAAAAACGATCTTTTGAAAGATGAAATTTATGTGTTCACTCCAAGAGGGGATGTTATTCATCTTCCGCAGGGAGCAAATGCAATTGATTTTGCTTATGCCATTCATTCGGGAGTTGGAGAAAAAATCGTAGGTGCAAAAGCCAACGGGAAAATCATTTCTCTTGATGAACCTCTGCAGAATACTCAGATTATTGAAGTTCTTACAAATCCTCAGGCTCATCCGACCGAAGCCCAGTACAAGATTGCAAAGACTTCAAAAGCAAGACAGAGAATACACTCCTGGCTTACACAGAATAACGTTGATTTCTTTGATGAAAGAAAAGTTGAAAAGCCTGAAGATGAACAGAAGAAAGTTCATCACAGACCAAAGACAAAGAAGAAATCTGGAGAGGAAGAAAACGTTCCGAAAGTTGAAAAAATCAAAATCGGAAATACTTCGAACTTCATCTTCAGTTTTGCAAAGTGCTGCGAACCGAAATATCCGGAACCTATTGTGGCTTATCTTTCCCGCCTTAAAGGCATGGTAATCCACAGCAAGAATTGCTACGTTTACCAGCGAATCCGCAATAAAGATGAGCGCAGCCTTGATGTAGACTGGGATGCTCCAAAAGAAAAATAAAAAAAGCCCTGCAATTTGCAGGGCTTGTGTTTTTAACGTAAGGTGGTCGAGTTTTCCTAAACCACAATTAGTTAGCTTTGTTTGCGTAGGCGGCTTTCACAGCGTCTGCGAAAAGCTTGTTCTGGTCTGAACGCTCTGGAACAGAGAACAGAGGTTTTCCGTCTTCTGGTGAAACGCGGAATACGTGCATTGGGTCTGTTCCGTATGCAGGGCTGTCAGGATTGTTGATCCACCAGTCCAGAACGGCAATGAAACAAAGAGTATATTTAAGAAGGTTTGCGTTAGTTGCGTGAGTACTTGGACTGTGATTCTGTCCGCCAAGAAGAACATCAAGACGTTTCGAAACTTCGTTTGGAATATCGAATTTGTAGTGTTCCCATGGGTTTGCAATGAGTTTTACAGGTTCTTTTGTTTTTGCAGCCTTGTCACATTCATTTACAACCAGAGTAAGGTATTTTCTTGTGAAGTCAGTTCTGTGGAAAAGAGGTTTGTGTTTGCTTTCATCACTTGGGTGTTCAAGAAGAAGCTGGTCGAATTTGAATGAAGGCATAAAGTGATAAGTTGTCTGCCACAGAAGGGAAGTGTAAAGTTTCTTACCATACTGTGAGATTGCAAAGTCAGGCTGAGAATAAGTTGAGTTTACAAGGCTCTTCAGAGGTTCGCAGTAAAGCTGACCGAAAGTTTCGTCACGGTAAGCAGTCCATTCATCCAGAATATCGTAGATTGTATCAGAGCCCTGTTTTGTGTTGTCAGGAATATTGAATCTGATGTTTCTGAGACCAACAAAACAATCCTCAATGATTCTCTGAAGAATCATTGTAATCTGAATAGGGTTGTCCGGATGCAGCATGTTGAAGCCTTCAACGAACTTGTACAGAGGCTGGAAGTACGGATACATATCAGGATGGTTTTCAAGATTAGAGAAACCTGCCTGTGGGAAGAACTGTTCCAGAAGTTTAAGTCCTGTAATAACAGTAGAATCTTTTACACCTTTCTGTGGAGCTGGAGCAACTTTCTTCTCTTCTTTTTTTTCTTCAACTTTCTGTTTTTCTGGAAGCAGAAGATCGAATTTGTGGAGTCCTTCGAATTTCAGGATTTCAGCAATTTCAGCTCTGAAGAAATCATCATAAGTATAGTAAGTGTCGGAACACATTCTCATAAGGAGAGGGTAACACTTCTTGATGATTTCATTGTCGATGTAAAGCCACTGGGTAATGGCCTGTTTTGCGATATCGGAAAGCTTGTCTTTTGGTGCATCTGGATATGCACTTTCGTCGTTATAGATTTCCTTAAGCAGTTTAGGAATCTTTGTGTCGCCGTAATAATAAACAGTTACCAGAGGTTTGTATAAAGTACGGATGAAAGGAATCAGGTCCTGAACAATAAGAGGTTCCCCGATTTCCTGAAGAGCACTGTATTCAGCTTTGATCGGTGCCATTGTCCAGCCTGCAACCATACGAAGGAATTTGAATTTAGGATCCGGGTCGTTTACGATTTTTGCTTTGTAAGTAGCCGGTGAAATCTGGATAAGAGTTTTTACAACTGTAATGAAAGTTTCCATTGCAGAAATGTGATGTTTCAGATTATGTTCAAAAAATGCCGGAATGATTTTTTCTGTTCCGTTTTTCTGGAAAGACAGAATGAAATTAAAGATTCCGTAATTTGGTTTGATCTGATACTCATAACTCATCATGGCCTTATTCATAAGGCTGGCAGTTTTCTTTGAGATTGGAGGAAGTGTTTCCTTGTTTCTTCTTTTTCCAGCCGGAGAAGCGAAGCCTGTTGCTGAATTACTGTTTGAATTAGATGATGACATTGAAGAGCCTCCTGACCCCTGGTTTCTGATAATGCGCCCGGTTCCTTTTGTTGAACCTGAAGATGATGAGCCGCCTGATGAACTTTTTTCGTAAAGGATTTCACCGCCAAGAAGTTTGGTCATTTCTTTTGCTTCGGAATCACTGAGACTTCCCAGGTTCTTTCTGGTTTTTTCCAGAGTTCCTGGTTCCCAGTCTGCTGTTTTTGTTCTGAATTCGTCAGACATGTTTCACCTCGAAATTAAGTCCGGACAATGTTTGAAGAAACAATGCCCGGGAAGTTTTTGAGATTTATTTTTTCGCCGTCCTTTGTTAAAAGAACGCCTTCGTAAGTTCCGTAAATTGTGTATGCAGAAGCACGCATGATAATCAGGTTTGTAACCCGTGACTGAACCGAAACCGGTGTAAATGTCAGGTCGATCATTCCTTCTGTGTCCTGGATAATCCAGTTGTTGTTCACACCGAATGGATGTGTAATAACAACTGGTGGAAGGGCAGTAGTGTCGCCGTCGATAATCAGAAGGTTGTTGTTGTATTTATCTGCATCTGCTGCATCAATATTTGCTGTTGAAATGTGGAAAAGAATATTGCGGTCCTTTACCTGTCCAAGCCCTGTCACGATTTTAGAACGGGTATGGAATTTATAATAAGAACGGTTCATAGAAACCAGTGCAATACCGTCTGTTCTTCGGACTTTGTTTCCCGGATCTTTTTTTTCTGTATAGGTTCTTAAGTAACCTTTGATCTTCATTGAAGAAATCCATGTGGCAGAAACTCGGGATGAAGTTGGTGCCGGATTTACAAACATTGTGTCTGTGTGAAGAGAGTCGTTTCTCATGGAAATCATTTTTCCTTTTGCGGAAGGTCTTACTTTGTCTCCCTTGATTTTGAAACGACATTTGAAGAAATCATGTGTGTCTTCCCAATAAAGCTTGATTCTTCGTTTTCTCTGGTAACAGCCGCAGATTGCGTTTGTAGTTTTTGTAGGAACAAAACGTCTTCGGGCAGGCATAATGGCGTGATAGGAATTCTTTTTGCCTGTTTCTTTGTTCCAGAAAATCACTTCAACCAGTCCGAAAACCTTAAAATCGCGGAATTCGGTTAATCCTACGTAATTTCCCAGATTGAAAGTGTATGTAATGCGGCTTTTGATGCGGATGTTTGAAAGGAACGAAGGTACAGGAACTCCTGCGTAAGGAGCGCGCATTCCCTTTATATCCAGATGCTGAGACACAGATGAATATGTTCCGAAATGGGCCTTTCCGTTTTCTACAATCTTCTTTGGCGGCTCACCAAACAACCTTTTATACATTATATCTATTATATATCAATTAAAACTAATCTGCAAACAACGAAAATCTTTTGTTTTGAGGGAATTTAGGGGTTATAATTAAAGATATTAGAGATTTTATTAGTAAGGAGTGACTATGAGTATTAAACTTTTTTCTCTTGGCGCAGCACAGGAAGTTACAGGCTCCAAGCATGTTATGGAAGTGAACGGCAGACGGATTATGATAGACTGCGGGGCCTTCCAGGGAAAACGTAAGGAATCTGACAGAAAAAACAGAGATTTTGATTTTGACATGGATTCTTTGGACGGAGTAATCCTTACTCACGGTCATTTTGACCATTGCGGACTTCTTCCGGTCCTTACAAAAAAAGGCTACAACGGAAACATTTACGCAACTCCCGCAACCCGCGATATCGCAAACCTGGTGATGATGGACAGTGCCAGAATCCAGGCCCGGGACGCGGAATTCCTTGCAAAGCAGGCTGCCAAAAAGAAGGAGAAATTCCATTGGAAGCCTCTTTTTGATGAAAGCGACTGTGTAAAAACTGCAGATCAGATCATTTCCGTTTCTTATAACCGTAAAATGCCAGTAAGCCGTGACGTGGAATTCCAGTTCTTCGACGCAGGTCACATTCTGGGGTCAGCTTTTGTTTCCATGGATGTTTATGACGGCGACAGAAAGGTAAATATCCTTTATACAGGCGACATAGGACGAAAAGAAAAACCGATCATCAGAAATCCTGCAACCAATGTGCCGGCTCCTGATTACATTTATCTTGAATCTACTTACGGTGACCGTAAGCATGAAGATCAGTCTATGGCAATGAAGGATCTTATACGGATTGTCCGTGATACAGTGGCAAAGAAGGGAAAAATCATCATTCCGTCTTTCGCAATTGAAAGGGCCCAGGAACTGGTTTTCTATCTTCACCTTCTTACAGATAAGAAGAAGATTCCTGTTGTTCCGATTTACGTAGATTCTCCAATGGCAGTAAACGCAACTTCTGTATTCCGTGTTCATCCTGAATGTTATGATGCTTCGGTAAATGAAGCTTTCCTTAAGCACCATAAAAATCCTTTTGGATTCGGTTCTCTTTCTTACACAACCAGTGTTGAAGAATCAAAGCGCCTGAATAAAATGGAAGGCCCAATGATTATTATCTCGGCTGACGGAATGTGTGAAGCAGGGCGCGTTCTCTATCATCTGGCCAATGAGATTTCCAATCCGAAGAACACAGTACTGATTGTAGGCTACATGGCCGAAAACACTCTGGGACGAAAAATCCGTGATGGACAGAAAGAAGTAATGATTCTTGGGGATAAGTATGAGGTTAAGGCAAAGGTAGAAACAATCAATGCTTTCAGTGCCCATGCCGACTATACCGAAATGCTGGACTGGCTTAAGGCAATTGATACATCAAAACTGAAAAAGATTTTCCTTGTTCACGGGGAAAAAGAAACGGTAACCTTCTTCCAGAAATTCCTTCAGGAAAACGGTTACCCTGATGTTGAGGTTGTTGAAGCCGAAAAAGAATACGAAGTCTAAAGGCCTGTTTTAAATCAGCTTAGTTGATTCCGAATGTTTTGTTGAAGGCAGCTTTTTCTGCAGCTTGACGAGTCAGTTCCAGATCAAAGGCTTCCTGAGAAGGGAGCCAAGGATACTGATTCTTAAGGATGCGGATTGCTGCTACAGGATCTCCGCCTGTCATTTCAAGAACTGTAAAGTATTCAGTGAAGAACTTGATTGATTCAACATGCTGGCTTTCAACTTCAGATGTAATGTCAGTAACAATCCATTTGTCTTTAAGGAAAGTTAAGGTAACTGTATCTACCTGTTTGTCGCAGACAACAATTTCACCTTCAGTATGAATCATGTTGAATTCAACTTTCTGAACTGAATTCATTTTGTTGTAGACTTTGATTCCTTTGTCTTCTGTTACAGGAACCGGTTTGTCCTTAAGAACAGGAATGATTACATCCATGTTTTCCGGGCGGCCGTTGATTTTAAGGTTTGTGATTCCGTAAAGTCCAGCTTCCTGAATGTTGTCTTCCTTTAAAAGTGTAAGGAAGAAGGCTGCTGGATTCTGGATGCCGTAGTCTCTTGAATAGGCCTGACGGTTTTTGCCGATAACATACATCTGGCTAACGATGTTTGCATAAGCGTTTGCTTTCTTTCCTTTTGAGTGGTCAGAAATGAAAACTGTATCAAGATAGTTGATGCTCTGATAGAAAGCTTCGACTGTTTCTTCTGCAGTAAGACCTTTTGAAGTCTTGTCCAGTTTTTTTGTTTTTATTGTCTGGAAAGAGATGAAGAAGATAATGAAACCGATTACCGAAAAAGTAATGATTGTACTTGCATTTCTTCGAATCTTTCTTTTTGTGTTTACGCTGGCAGTTTTGCGGGCCATGTATTCTTCGGCTTTTGTTCCCAGTTCAGAATCGGAAACTACAACGCATTTTGTTTCTGCTGCTTCAAGCAGTTCCAAAGGGAAGGCAGAAACAGCCTTGTGATATTCAGCCTGAAGACGCGCGGCCTTCTGGGCGTCAGATTCATTTCGAGGTCTGTCTTCGTTGATTTTTGCAGTAAGAGATTTTCTTTCCTTTTTGCCAGGAATTACAACCTTTGAAGAATTCAGTTCCAGTTCCGAGTCGATTTTCTGTGCAAGGACAGGATCCAGATCTTCAATGAAGAGTTCGACTGGAAGAAATTTTTTGTCCAGAATATCGGCATTTCTTTCGATTGTATCTACAGCTCCGAATGGAAGTCTTCCTGTAAGGAGTCTGTATGCCAGGTTTGAACGGGCAAAGCGAAGGGCGTTGTCGCCGTGAAGGGTAGGGTTGATCCACCAGTTAACTTCACGGGCTTTTACTTCGTCAGTTTTTCCGGCAACGGCGCCTGCCCATAAGGTTTCTGGCAGGAAAAGGGCTGTAAAATCGGTTTCGTTGGTGAGTTCCAGAAGAATGCCACCAGCACCGTTCAAAGGCAGGTTGAAACTTTTCTGGCAGCAGTCTGTAAAAATCTTTATGATTGCAAGACCACAGTCAAAAGCCTCTTTTGTTTCAAGAAGGTCGGCCAGAGTTTTTCCCTCTTTTTCAAAAGGAGAATCTCCAAGGAAAAATACTGTACGGCCGGTATCTGTGTCGAAGCTCTGAACATCCTGGAAAGTCCAGCCTGAATAATCAAATGAATATGAATCTCCTGATTTTGTTCCTTTTACCAGAACTCCTTTTTCTGTGATTATGGAAGCAAAGCTCATTTTTCCGAAGTTTTCTTCCAGAATCCCCGAGTTCAGCTGCAAAGTTTTTCCATCAAACGAAATCATATTCATAATTATTCCTTTAAAATTATTCCCTATTCCTTATTCCCTATTCCTTGAAATAAGACAGTTCTTTTTCTTTATTGATTACCTTTTCCCATTCGGTGCATACAAATAGTTGAAGTAGTCCATTCCCGTAGAGTAGGTAGCGTTGTTTGCTTTCATTGTCTTTTTGTAAGATTCCATGCTCTTCCAGAAGGTGTAGAATTCAGGATCTTTATTGTAAGAGTCAGCGTAAATGCGTGCAGCTTCTGCGTCGGCATTACCTTTGATTTCTTCGGAACGTTTGTAGGCTTCAGAAGAAATTGTCTGTTTCTTGTTTTCAAGTTTACCGAGCCATTCAGCTTTTTTACCTTCACCGTTTGAGCGGTAGGCCTGTGCGATCTGGTTTCTTTCCTTGATCATTTTTGAGTAAACAGATTCTGTAAGTTCGTCAGAGTATTTTACCTGGCGTGGCAGAATGTCGATGATCTTGATTCCGTATTCAGGAACAAGGCGGTTTGCAGCATCAGTCATCTGGCGTGAAAGTTCGCGGCGACCTTTTGTAACCAGTTCATTTACTGTGTTTACGTTTACCAGGTCGGCAATTTCTTTAGTGTCTTCGTCAGTTGATTCGTTGTCGGCCTTTGCATCGTTAATGATGTTTGAACTTCTGACAATTTCACTCAGTCTGTTCTGTGTAATGATTGTGCGTGTTGAAGAATCAACAATGTCAGAAAGTTTGTTGTAGGCATTATTGAGGGATGTAAAGTTCTGATAGAACAGGGCAGGGTCTTCAATAATCCAGCGGGCTGTTGTATCAACGATGATGTACTGGTTTTCTTTTGTTGGAATGCGCTGTGGGTCTCCGTCCAGAGAAAGTACCAGTCTTGGATATGTTGTGATTGTGTCTACGAAAGGCATTTTCAGGTAGAGACCTGCTTCCGAGTGAGTTGTAACAATGCTTCCGAAGCGGGTTACAACAACCTGGTTTCCTTCATTTACAATGTAAAGAGGCCCGAGGAAAAGGAGAACAACAAGAATGAATACTACTGTTACCAGTGTTCCGAAAAATCTTTTAAGGTTTGATGTCATTAGTTTGTACCTCCCAGTGTTTTTACAGGAAGAACATTTTTAAGTTCGCTGTCGATGATGTCAGATTTATCTTCTCCAGAGAGAATTTCTTCCATTGTTTCAAGGTAGATGCGTTCACGGGTAACTTTTGGTGAGCGCTTGTATTCTTCGTAAACGGCATTGAAACGGGCAACATCACCTTTTGCCATGTTTACACGTTCTGCGGCATAACCTTCGGCCTGCTGGATAAGTCTGTCGGCTTCACCCTGAGCTTTAGGAACCTGTGCGTTATAAGCTTCTTTACCTTCGTTGATGAAACGGTTCATGTCCTGAATGGCTTTGTTTACGTCTTCAAAGGCGGCCTGAACTCCTTCAGGTGGAACAATGTTCTGGAGCTGAACTGTGTTTACTTTAATACCAAGGCCAAGATTCTTGAAGTTTTCATTCATCATATCAATGGCCAGATTCTGGATTTCTTCACGGTCAGGACCCATAACGCTTAAGATGGCGCGGTCGCCAACCAGTTCGTTGATTACAGAACGGGAAATGTCACGGATTGTGGAAGTCTTTTCATATACACCGAAAAGCCACTGCTTTGGATCCACAATGCGGTACTGGATAATCCATTCGACATCAACAATGTTCAGGTCCCCAGTAAGCATGGAAGATTCGTCTGTAACATTGTTGCGGTATTCATTGTTGCGGCCGGCTTTTACAGTTGTAAAACCGAACTGTTCAGTCTGAACAACTTTTACCGGAACGTTATAGTTTTTGTCGATTCCGAAAGGAAGTTTGAACTGAAGTCCTGCATCCTTTGTGGTCTGGTATTTACCAAGTCTTGTTACAACAGCCTGTTCAGTTTCATCAACAATATAGAAACATGAGAAACTTGCTGCAATTGCCACTGCGATTACGATGAGGGCAACATAGGTTGATGGCTTGGAGAAAATATTTTTTCTCTGTCTTTTAGGGCTTTTTTCTTCATCTGCCATAAATCATTCTCCTATTTTGTAAACGTACGATTATTAAAGCTTATAAAAAACTTACTCCCGGTCACAACCACGGACGCCAGGACCGCTCGCTAGCGAGCTGCATGTGCAGCGCGGTAAAGAAACTATTAAGCCGCGCAGCAAATGCCCCTGTCGTCACGTGTTGTTCCCTCGCGTAAGTTTTTTATCATTTTTTTAACGTAAGTTTACAACAATAAAATTGAAAATTTGCGCGAGGAAGAAAAGCATGTCATCAGCATGACTCGAAGCGCGGCTGGATAGTTTCCTATCCGCGCTTCGCGTCAAGCGACGCTAGCTAGCGATGCTGATTGACTGCTTTTCGCCCGGGAGTAAATTTTCAAGGCTATTTACTAATAAAGTACGTTTAAAAGATAGAAAAAATCAGAGGAAAATACAAGAAAAAAAGTTAAAGGATGACTTTAGGGCTAAAGTTTGCTTACAGATACCAGCTCGAAATTCTCGTCCAGCAGAGTGTTGATAAGCAGGTCAATGTGTTCCCAAAGAGTTGTAGGCAGATTTCCCTGAGAAATGCCGATTGTTACAGGAATTACGCCGCCTTTTGTAGCTTTTGTCAGGTCTACATACTCTTCAATGAGCTTTTCAGGGGTAAGATAGGCCTTTCCGTCCTGAATCTGGTGAAGGGTAATGTTGTCTGAATGGAGATGCTGCGAACGGATATATTCATAGCCGGCAGCTTTTCCAGCTTCTTCAATAAGGCTGTTGCTTTCGTAATAAGGAGCATGCCAGAAAAGGGAAAGTTCGCTTCCTGTACAAAGAAAGAATTCGTCTTCGTTGCGTCCAAGACCTCTGGCAATGAAGTTGTCGTCCACAATGAAAGTAGTGTCTGCCAGGTTTGTGGTTGTAAAGAACATAGAAGCGCATTCGTAGCCGTTCAGCGCAATCTGTTTGGTCTGAGATGGATATCTTCTGATGAATTCTCCGTTCAGGAAGAAAGTTCCCGGAATATTGAATTTGCTCAGAGAAGAGATGATTTTTGGAAGCCCGTCTGCATTGTCGTATGCATCAAAAATCAGGGCAACTTTCTGGCGTTCTGCCATTTTTTTCGTGCTTGATTCATAAAGAGGCTTAGTAACTGCTTTCTTTGTGAGAGTACGAATGTAAAGGGCGTTTTCAAAATATGGATTGGCGGTAGTTCCGCAGTAGCCACGGTAATTGCCGTTCTGTGTTGCCTGGTTAATAAGCTGAGTGTTGTTTGACGGCTTCCATTTTCCGCTGGAACCTGCATAGGCATAGCGTTTTCCGTTTTCTGTTTCTGCGATGATGTAGCTTGATGAGCTGTCCCAGAAAGTGCATCTGGCAGAAGACAAAGTGATAGTATCTGTTTTGTCTGTTCCACAGATCCATTTGCGGATTGTATTTTCGCCGCCAATGTAAATGGCGTTGTCTGATTCCCAGACGATGCAGATGATTTTTTCACCTGAGATATGAGAAACCTTGTTCCAGTTATTGATGTCGTAAACGTAAAGAGTGCTTCCTGCAAAGAAAGCAACTTTCTGTCTGTCAGGAGAAAGTACGGGTTTCCCCGAATCTTCAATTTCAAGAACAGCGCGGGAAGTTTCTCCCAGTTTGATTACCGATCCCTGAACCTTTGTAGAATTGAAAGGAAGTTTTTCAAGCCAGAGAATTGGTTCATCATTTTTGTCCCAGAAAATGGAATAGTCTGCAAGGGAAGCCTTTGAATCTGTGTATGGCTTTGAATAGAGAATATCCATGTAATCGCAGGATGAAACCAGAGTTTTGAAGTACGTAAAGTTTTTCTTGTCCTGGGCAATTACCAGAGAGGCAGCGTCAGGGCTTACAGAAAAATTGTCGTGAGTTGTATTGAACTGGAAAGGGAGGCGGCCGATAGCTGTTCCCTGACCGATGATTCCTGCATAGAGACTTGTTGTGTAGAGTTCACGGGAATTGATCCTGTAAACAATGTAGTCATCAATGTAAACAAGATACTTTTCAGAAGCCCATTCAACAGAATTGATGGAACCTCGTCCAATTCTTCTGTAACGTTCTTCAACTTCAACTCCGCGGCCAAGTGCGTCAGGGGAACAGAAGTAAACATTGTTTTTCTTTTCGTAAACCAGAAGGGAGCCATCGTTTGACCACTTTACAGGAACAGAATCGTAGCTGTAAAGAATGTCATCACAAAGTTCAACTTTTTTTCCGGATGAAGTATTTTCAAGAATCAGTTTTCCTGTAGCAATTCCTGACTTCTGGATGTAGCAAACCCATTTACCCGTTGAGTTTGGAATGTATGGAGTTGTTACGCTTACAGCCAGAGGAATGTCTTCGTTCTGTTTAATCCAGGAAAAAGAATCAGTTGCTGTATAGTATCTTGCTGTCCCGAAACGGTTTCTGATCTGAAGCACAGGTTTGTTTAAAAGACTGATAACTTCCATCTGTTCAGGGAAGCAGGAGAGAATTTCTTTCTTTGATTTTGTTGTATCACCGGAAAGTTTTGTGTAGAAAGAGGATTTGTAATTCCAGGAACCTGTAGTTTCATAATTGATTGTGTATACAAGTTCGTTTTTGCCGTTTATGTCAAAGCTGTCAAAAGAGATCTTTGCAAATACAGGCAGTGCAACAAGCAGAGCTGTAACGGCAAGAATAATTTTTTTCATTTAGCCATCTCCGCGCTTAAAACCAGAACTGAAAGTTCTCTTTCCAGTTCATCAATCTGGCGACCGATTTCTTCCATGTGTTCAAACTGTTCTGCAACTTTTTTGTCAGTCAGATTCTGAATCATGGCTTCTCTTGAAGTCTTGTCTTCAGAGTTGATTTTTGAAGTTCCGCACCATGGGCAGAAAGGGAAGGTTTTATCTGTTGTTCTACCGCAGCATCCGCAAATTGACATGTTTGACATATTTCTTTCTCCTTTCTATTTCAGCACCGACATTGGGTTGATGTGATTTCCGTTTTTATAAACTGTGAAGTGCAGGTGAGGACCTGTTGAGTATCCTGTGTTTCCAACCAGACCGATTCTTGTTCCCTGGTTTACGAAAGTTCCTTTGGAAGCGATGATTTTTGACATGTGTGCATAAAGAGTCTGGTAACCGTTTCCGTGGTCAATGATGATGTGTTTTCCGTAGAGCCATGATTCGCCTGAGAAAATAACAGTTCCGCCCATAGAAGCATAAATTGGAGTTCCTGTTGGACATGCAAAATCCTGACCTTTGTGGTAAGACTTCTTTCCTGTAATAGGATCAAGTCTTGCACCGTAAGCTGAACTCATGCGGTATGCAGCCTTAATAGGACAGATGAACTGGTCGCCCATTGCAAGGCTCAGAGTCTTCTGATCAAGTTTTGCACCTGGAAGGAAGATAACCTGTCCAACCTGAAGAACATCGTCTGTAAGATCGTTTACATCAAGAATAGCTTCCTGTGAAATGTTGTTCTTTGATGCGATTGAAGCAAGGCTGTCCCCTGATTTTACCTTGTATGAGATACCATCAATGGAAGGAATCTTCAGTTTCTGTCCTGCGCCAAGAACGCGGACGTTTCCGATATCATTTACAGAAATAAGGGTAGAAATGTTTGTAAGGTGGAATTTCTTTGCAATGCCCGAAATTGTGTCGCCTTTCTGAACTTTATAGGTCTGGAAGGTAACAGGCTGTGTAAAGAGAGCCGAACTTACCGGAATATCCGAAATATCACCGTTTTCGCTGATTTCGCCGTAGTTTTCCAGGGCAAAATCGGCCATAAGCTTGTCCAGACGTGCGATTTCTGCTTCAGGATCAGCCTGAAGTACCAGAGGGGCTGAATGTTTGGCGTTATAGCTTGAATACGAAAGGATGCCGAAAGCGGCTCCGAAGGCTACAGCAAAAGCGATTATGCAAATAAGGATGGCTTTTAAGTGAGTTCTGATAGTATTTCCGGTTTCTGTAAGCCCGCTTCCAAGAACAATAAGAAAAGAGCGGAAAGAGAATACTTTTGGAAGTTTGATTACACGTTCAGTTTTGCCTGCCGATTTCTGGGAAAGGGAAAAAGTTCTTTCCTGGCGAGGTTTTCTGTTAATGAGCTGAATTCTGCGTGTTTTTTGCTGATAGTTTGCGTAATTGTATATTTGCATATTCTGAATATCGGTGAAAAAAACTTTATGTATTAGAAAATAATAGGAAAATCCTTCTGCGCTTGAAAAAAGAGGGGAATAAAGAGTATTATTTACTTGTGGAAGGGGACGACAGTTCATATTTTAAACCAATCATTTGTAAGATTTTTCTCGTTCTGGCACTGCTCTTTGTAGTGGTCATTCTGGTTCAATTTGCCAGATACGCCGTTACACCTGTAAATCATTTATATATAGAAAAGAATGAATCAGAAAGAGGTGCTATTGTTGATCGAAACGGGGCTCCTCTGGCTGTTCAGACTGTTTTCTACGACATCGGCTATTCGCCGAATAAAATCAAAAAAGAAGATATTGAAACTTTTGCCCGTGTCATGGCACCGGCCCTTGAAATGTCTCCTGATGCAATCATCGATAACTATTATTCTTACGAAGGGGCAAAGTTTGCCTATCTGAAGAAAAGGGTAGACCAGGCAGTTTATGCTGATGTAAAAGCGGTTGTTGAAGACTATAAGTACAATCACGTTTCTGCAGACAAGGTTCCGGGACGTATTTATCCTAACCATTCCCTGGCTTCTCATCTAATCGGTTACATGGGAAAAGAAGGAAACGGAATGAGCGGCATTGAATATTCCCAGCAGGATATTCTTGCTTCCAAAAAAAGCGGTGATGCATACGAAGCCGGCAAAAATGTTTACCTTACAATAGATGCAAACCTTCAGTACAAACTGGAACAGATTGCCTTTGACACAATGAACGAAACAAAGTGTCAGAGCATGATGCTTATTGCCGCCGATGCAACCAGCGGTGAAATCCTTTCCTACGTTAGTCTTCCGGAAGCTGATTTGAATGAATACGGAAGTTCAACTTCAGAACAGCAGTTCGATCATCTTCGTATGGAAGCTTATGAGCCTGGTTCTGTTTTCAAGATTTTCACAGTTTCCATTCTTTACGACGAAGGCCGCATTAAACAGAATGACAGTTTCCTTTGTGACGGAATGTATGAATACCGTCCACCTCGCGGTGAAACAATCCGCATTAAATGTCTTGAACACCACGGATGGCTTACACCTCGTGACGTAATCAGTCTTTCCTGCAACGATGCCATTGGTCAGATTGCAGACCGCATTGGAGAAGAAGAATTCATTGCAAGAATCCGCAGACTGGGCTTCGGTCAGAAAACAGGAATTGAACTTTCAGGTGAAACTGCAGCCATTGTAAAAGATCCTGGTTCTCGTTCCTGGTCAGGCCGTTCAAAGCCTACAATCGCCATTGGTCAGGAAATCACAGTTTCCGCTCTTCAGATGGTTCAGGCTGCTACCGCCATTGCCAATGACGGCGTTCCTGTAAAGCTTTCGGTAATCAGCAAAATCACAAACAAAGACGGTTCCCTGTTCTATGAACATAAGCCTGAATATAAAGAAAGAGTGTTCCACAAAAATACTGCAGACTATGTTCTGAGCTGTATGGAAACCACTTCTCTTCGTGGAAACGGAACCCGCGCCAATATTTCAGACATTTCAATTGGTACAAAAACAGGTACAGCCCAGATGGCCGACAAAGAAAAAGGCGGATATTCTGACACTGATTATCTTTCAAGCTGTATCGGTATTTTCCCTACAGAAAATCCTGAAATTATTCTTTACGTTGTAATCGAAAAAGCTCAGGGAGAAGTTTACGGCGGACGTATTGCTGCCCCTGTTATTCAGAAAGCCGCAAACACAATCATTGACCACTTGGGAATGAGCCGTGGCGGTGCTGCAAGTCTTGAACATAACGGAATGATCACAATTGCCCGCGGCGCTCAGGTAGAAATTGGCGAAACTGTACCGGATTTTACGGGGCTCAACAAACGCGAACTTTCTCCACTCCTTGACCGCAGTGACATCAGCGTAAGTATCAACGGAAGCGGGTGGGTTACAAGTCAGAATCCTGAACCAGGCACTGTTGTTACGGAGAACATGACAATTGAACTCTATCTGGAATAAAAATCTTCAGGCTTTTCAGAAACGTTTTCCGTCACTTTTTGATTTATACAAAACTCAGATTTCTTTTATTTCAGATTCCTTAAAATTTATTGAAACAGAAAATGATTCTGATTTTGCTTCTGCCGTTGAAAAGCTTTTTCCTTTCTGGAAACTGGAAAAAGCCCGCAACGGAAACTGGACTGCCAGTGAAAACGGTGTCTGGCTTCATTCAAAATACAGACCTGAAGCTGCAGCTCCACAGAATCAGAAAGATGATTCAGAAACTGATTCAAAGGTTTCTGTTTTTATGGGATGTGGGCTTGGCTATTCTTTTATTGCTCATTGTTCTGAAAATCCGAAGGATAATATTGTGCTTCTGGAACCGGATCCCGCTCATTTTTTTGCAGCCCTTACAGTTCTGGACTGGGCAACAGTGTTTCAGGTACAGAAGCTTGTTGTAGCTTTGGCCTGTCCGCCTGATCAGCTTGTTCCATTGTGTCAGAGTCTTGGTGGACAATCCTGCAGAATCGATTACGTGCTGAATCCTGCTTTTGTAAAACATGACGAAGCCTACTTTGGAACTGTGAAAAGTATTCTGGACAGAAATTACAGCAAGAACCGTATCAACGAAAATACTTTGAAAAAATTCGGGAAACTCTGGGAGCGGAATGCCAGACGAAATGCGGTTTATGCAAAAAACTGTGACGGTGTTGAAACCTTCAGAAACCGTTTTGCAGAGGACGACCGTCCCTGGCTTCTTGTGGCTGCAGGTCCAAGCCTTGAAAAAGTTCTTCCCCGGTTACCTGAGCTTTCAAAAAAATGTATTACGATTTGCGTGGATACAGCACTACGTGCTTTTTTGAAACAGGGAATTGAACCTGATTTTATTGTTCTGACTGATCCACAGTTCTGGGCTTACATGCACATTGCCGGATTGAAATCGCCATCAAGTATTCTGATTGCAGATGCAGTTTCTTATCCCGCAGTTTTTAGATTCCCCTGCAAAAAGATTCTTATGAGCTTTTCACCGTTTCCTCTTTCCGAAGATTTGAAAAAGCCTTTTGTAGGGAAGGGAACTCTTGAAAGTGGAGGTTCAGTTGCGACAGTTGCCTGGAGCTTTGCAGTTCTTGCCGGTGCCAGAAAGATTTATACGGCAGGACTGGATCTTTCATTTCCTAAAAATCAGACCCACATTAAAGGAAGTACCTTTGAACAGGCTGTCCATAGAATTTCTACAAAGACTTCAACAGGAGAGCGCCGCACCGCCGATGTTCTTTTCGGCGCCGATATTTCAGTTGCAAAAGATTATAACGGAAACGACGTCCTTACAGACAGCCGCATGAAAATGTTCGCCTGGTGGTTTGAAAGTAAAATCGCCGCTACGCCAGGCGTAGAAACCTTTACCCTTTGCCAGTCGAGTATGTGTATTCCTGGCGTGCGGGTAGGGGTGATTTAGTTTGTTACGGTAAAGAAAACAGTAGCTACTTGATTTGTTGTTTCTGACATATTGTTCATGTTTGTGTTGTAACTGTTACTCTTTCCTTCTATTACTATACTGTAATTACCTGGTTCAAGGTTACTTGTATCAATTGTCCATGTGTGAGTTGAGTTATACCCAGTTTGTACAATACCCAAAAATCTGACTACAGCATAGTCGTTTTTTACCTCAATGTTTGTGTTAATAATCCTGTCTTTATTATTTAAAACTTTAACTGAAAGATCTGTGTATAGGAAGCTGTCAACGTTTGTTAAGGAGACAGTTCTCTTTGTTGTTGGTGCCAGGGTAAATGTAATTGAAGTCCCTTTTTTAATTTCTATTCTTGTTCCAGAAGCTTCAATAAATGCTTCATTAGGAACATTTGTTGTTGTATTTCCTATTTTATATTTAAGGCGAGTAGAATTAATTGCTCTTTCTCCTGTAGTATCTTCTGTTTCTTTCTTTTCATATTGTGCCCATAATACAAGGTTACTATATCCATTATGTGAAGTAATATTGTATTCTTCAGAACTAATAGGATTAATTCCCCAATGTTTAAAGAACTTAGGATTGTTGTCTTCAAGAATGAAAATACTTTCTTTATCGGTATCTGGAATGGCGAATATGAAATTGGCTAAACTAGACTTATTACAGTAATATACATAAGGCCCATTAGTCTCCAGTGGATTTTCTGCCTCAGAATTTCCTTCAGGAGGAATACTTGGTGCTGGAATAATCAGGTCGTTTCTTAATGTAATCTCTTTCCAGTTATAACCTCCGTTAAATTCATATTGAAGTTTAAAGAGATTGATTAAGTTATACTCATCACTTGTTGGAATGCTGTTTTGTCGCACAAATCCAGTTTCGGTACTGTCAAAACCAGTATCTTTTATTTCTCCCTGAATCCAATCAGATTCAGATTGATTTTGAATTGCTTGTATTTCGACTTTATATCGTTTTCCGAATGGAACATAAGCTTTAAATTTTCTGTTTCCCTTTGAAAGCGAAGTGGTATCTCCCGAAATCTTGTATTGAGTAGAAATATTTTTATCCCATAAAAGGAAATCAGAAGAATCCTCATAATTTGTCAGTTTGATTCTGAAATCGGGTTCACTGTCAGGATAATCCCACTCAAAGATACAGGCATAGCTTTTTCCGTTTGCCGACAGGAAGGCAGGATCATCTGTTTTATAATGCGAGATTTTGAAATTCGAAGGGGTAATGAGGTCCTGGTAATGAGCCCAGAGCTCAAGGTTTTCATATCCGCCATAAGAGATTTCTGTAAACTCATTTGTAAGTGAAGCTTCAGTGTAGAATTTATCGGGATGAATGGTGCTGCGGGATACCACTGTTTTATCCAGAATAGTTACAGGGCTTTCCGGAGATCCATAGAAAACAGGATCGTAAACACTTGTTCCGGAAATGTTTGCATAACCTCCGGAAAGGTTGTATTGAACTTTGAACATGTTGATTGTGTCTGCTGCCTGAATCCAAGGTTCATTATCTTTGTGAGATTTGTTGCTTCCTTTGATTGAACGGATTTCGACTGAGTATACAGATCCGAATGGAACATAGGCGTGGAGCATTCTGCTTCCTTTTGAAAGGGAAGATTCATCAGGTGCTGTTACGCTGATATATCTGTCTGAATCTGAAACAATATATTTGTTCATCAGAATAGATTCATTTGTATTTACATCCCTAAGTCTTATTTCAAAATCGGCATTGTCATCATCACATTCCCATTTAAAGATAACGCCGTATGATGATCCATCATTTGATAGGAACTCTGCGACTGAAGTTTCATACGGAGTTGCCGTAATACTTAATGGGGGTGCCGGTTCTTCATCATCAATTACGTTCTCTGGATAGATTGCCCAAAGTGAAAGATTCTTGTAACCGTCATAAGTTGTTGCAGTTTCTGCTGCAGCCTCTTTAGAATTGCTACGACTCCAGTGATCTTGTTTGTTTATTCCCTTTGATGCTTTTTCTTTATCAAGAATGTTAAAGTCACCTGAAAGAAGTGGGCCGTACTGAATGAAGTTTTTCTGACCGATTGAAAATGTCTGTCCGTTGAGACTTACGTTTTCTGTCAGTTCACCACCATTGAGGAAGTAAGAAACTTTATACATGTTCAGAGCATTCCATTCATCAGCGGTTGAATCAGTTCCAAGCTGTCTGAAGGCTTCTGCTTTTGAATCAAGGTCTGTAGTTTTCAGTTCGGCATCAATCCAGATAGATTCACCAATCTGGTTTACCGCACGGATCTGTGCGTGGTAACGATGTCCGAAAGGAATGCGAATTGTAACTGTATTTTTGTTAGGGCTTAAAGCTCCTTCAACATAATTGCTGATATATGTCTCTATGTTTTTATCAAATGAAATAGTCTGATTGTTGTCGTCGATATCAATGAGTCTGATTTCAAATCCGTTTTCTGTATAGGAATTGTCAGTCCATTCAAAAATTGTTGCGTAATAAAGACCGTCTGAAGAAACATAATTTGCTTCAGTGGTTTTGTAATGACTTACTTTGAAATCAGATGGAGCTTCCGGAGGATTACCTGAAGAAAGATTGATTTCCGGAATATACACTTTTTCTTCTGTATCTCTTCCCGGGAATACTGTAATTGTGTCTGACCATACCCAGGTCTGGCTTTCATCATTTTTGTTATAGAAAATCAAATTGAATTCAAAAGTTCCTGAACCGATGTCAGAAACGTTGTAAGAAGCACAGTCGGTGCCGTCTTCATTTGAGAAGGAAATGTCTGTTGCAGGAGCAATTACTGGATTTGAAGCAAAGTAGTTCAGGCTCTTGATTTCTGCTTTTACTCCGATGTTTTCGAATCCGTTTGCAGGTGAATTGTCGGCATTCAGAATGTTCCATCCGTCAAGTTTAATCTGGAGGTTAACATTTCCTTTTGTTGTCAGTCCTTCCGGACTTAATGTAAAGCGAGGTTTTGTTGCGTTTGTCTGTGAAACATCACAGATTGCTGAACCTGCAAGGAGAGGGCGGGTGTGGCTTTCGTCATTTGTATAGAAGTATTTGAAATCTGAGGCTTCTGGTTTTGTTCCGCCATTGCTTTCGCTTTTGAACGCGGCCAGAGTAAGGTACCACATTCCGCTTGGAATCTTGCAGGTAAAGGTTCCCTGGTTTTCATCGTCTGGATCTTCAGCAGTTCCAGTTGTCAGGGTAACAGGGAAAGGACCGATTACATTATCTGTGTTTGTGTAATCGGCCTGTCCGAATAAATAAAAATCATAATCATAAACAGAAATTTCAGGATTGATACTGCGCGCATTTCCTTGTGACGAATACAGACTCTTCTGAGAAGATACTGCACGGTAATTTTCCATGATACCGGTAAGTGTTACATAGTCATCTGTTCTTCCATCGTAAACATAAATACTGCTTAAGAAGTTAGAACATCCTGCAAGCAACAAGGTAAAAGAGAAAATCAGCGATATAAGAAAGCGTTTCAGTTTCATGTTATACAAAAATCTTTATGTAAGAATGAATCTTCTGTCGGGCGAACCCGACAGAAGATGAAAAATTATAATACGTCCAAAATTACAGGCACTGTTGCAGCCAGTGATGAATTTGGAAGACCAACTTCAATAGAAACCATGTAAGAAACACCTGTACGACAACCTGTAACATCTGTAATAACATAAGTTGGGTTACCTGGTTCGGCTACATCGGTTACTTCTTCACGGGCAATACATTCAGCATTGTTTTCTACTGATTTGATTGTTACCTTAACGAAGCGGTAGTTCCATTCTGTTCCAGGAGTTGTAATAGCCCAACGGATGTAGTTTCCTTTTTTAGGGTCGTGAGTTGCCTTTACAGCTTTGTCTCCAGTAAGGGCACCGTCTTCTTTTGCCTCAAAGTCTCCGTCTCCATTAATGCTACCGATTTCATATTTGATGTTTTCGGCTTTGAATTCGTATTCTGTTACCATCTGCCATTCAAACTCAGATTCGTATGCGGCATAAAGATTGAGGTTTTCATAACCTTCATAGAAATTCAGTTCTGCTGATGCATAAGCTACAGTTGCCTTTGCACCGTATGCTTTTACCCATTTGTATGTACCTTCAGCTGTTGTATTTTCCGGAGCTTCGGTAACGGTTTCTTTTGTATAAAGATCCTGATTGATTGTAGTCTTGATACCATCTGTGTTTGTTGATGTAGTATGACGTACACATTTTGCTTTATAACCTGCATCGGCAAATTTCTTTTCTGAAGAACTTGTCAAATCAGTGGTGAAGCCGTCGTATGTGATGATGTCTGCTGCACTTGCATTTGAAATAGCGTGTGAACTTGCAGTTGAACTTGGACCAACTTTCCAACCGGAAATATTAACAGAAGCTTTCTTAAGACCTTCTCCAAATGCATCCCAGTATTTAAGCCCTGTTTTATTTTCAGTTGTATATTTCTTAGGACCATATTCAACATAGTTTTCTGTTGCAATTGGAATAGCGGTGTTTCCACCATTGAGCCAGTAACGGATAGCGAATGTGTTGATTGTAGTTCCTTCGTATTTTGTTCCTGAAGGGGATACTGTCTCTGTGCTTCCAGGAGTTGAGCCAGCTGTTACTCCGTCTTTGTGGTATTCACCGTCTGTAAGACTTACATAAGTCCAAGCTGATTTTCCGGCTTTGTTTACTGCACGAATACGGGCTGTATATTCTTTTCCCATTACAAGATTGATTACCAGCTGTTTATTGTTTGCAAGAAGAGAACCAGAATAATGTGTTGCTTTATCGTTTGTAACATCAATAGAGTAGGTTGTTACCTTTCCATCGCGTAAAGCATCTGTTTTGGTGATAGAACTTACTGTATTTACATCATCAACCTCGATGTACTTAACGATATCATTATTTTCTGCATCCTTTGTCCAGAAAACAGGATTAGTTGCTGTTGGGTTGGTAGGCTGTTTAAGAGAGAATCCTGTTGCATATTTTCCTGCAACATTTGAAATGTCTGCAACCTGAAGTTCAAAGTTTACTTCGTTTTCGATGAAGAATCCGTCTTCAGACCAATCTGCCCAATCGAAGATTACAGCATTTTTCATACCGTCATTATCGATAACTGGGTCCAGAAGAGCGTCAGCAGTATTTCCTTCAAGAATTGAAGCAAAGAGGTATTCAGGTGCTTTAGGAGCTTCTTTAATGATTTCACTGATATATACGCTCTGGTCTGTTGTTTTTCCAGGGAAAACCATAAGTTTGTCAGACCACTGCCAGTTTACATCTCCATCTGCATTCTGGAAGTTGATTACAAGGTTGTATGTTCCAGGCTGGATGTCAGTAAGATCAGGTTCAGTTCCTACTGCGTAAGTGGTATAGTCATCTGTTCCGATAAGGGCTCCATCTTTAGCTTCAGTAGAGCCATCACCAGCCGCAAAAGCTTCTAATATAACTTTTGTGTAATTGGCATTATCTCCCTCTTTAATTCCTTTTCCTGTTTTAAGATCATAAAGTTCTGCTGTAACTTTCATTCCTTTAAGAGGGTCAGTAGCGTCAGAGTGTGAAGAAAGTTTCCATCCATCGAGAATTACAGAAAGATTTACATGTCCTGGAAGGGTAAGTCCTTCTGGTGAAAGAATGAACTTTGCACTTGTTTTGTCTCCTGAAAGGTCTACATAAGCAGATCCCATAAGAAGAACTTTTGTAGCAAGTTTGTTGTCACGGATATCTTCAACAACGATGGAATCTCCTGATTTTACTGCAACCATTGTAAGGTTCCAGGCACCCTGTGGAAGACTAACATTGAATTTTCCTGAAGTTGCATCATCTGCAATTCCGTTCAGAACTTTGTAAGGTCCACAGATATTAGATCCGCTTTCACCATAAAGGAAAAAGTCATAACCGCTTGCATTTACTGTTGGTGCAACAAGACGTGCACTAGGATTGATTACAGGATTGGAGATGTTAAGAGCTTTGATGATTTCTCCATAGTTTGTAACTGTTCCTTCCAGTTTGCAATATTCAGAAATACCTTTGTATACTTCTGTATTGTTGTCTCCCAGAAGACCGTTACATCCTGTCATTGTTACTGCCATTACCAGAGCGGTGAGTACAGCAATAAGATGTGTTTTTTTCATAAAAATCTCCTTAAAGTTTTTTATGTCTGTTAATAATAGTTTTTGAAAGGTACAACGTACCCTAAGTTTGTTTCTATCCCTCCCCAATTGTTTCTATGTAGTATTGGTCGTATACGATGATTTCACATGAATCCATGTAAGTCATTCCCTTGCTGTCTGTTACAACAAGAAGGAGTTCGTAGGTCCCCGGAACAAGTCCCGGAACTTCAGGAACGTAAAAGCCAAATGTTTTCTTGAAACAATCAACTGATGAAGGAAGTGCAAACTCAGTTCGTTCTACCTCGTCTGCTCCGATCCAGGTTGCACTCTCTATTTTTTTCAGAGAGTACAATGACCAGTAATAGGATGCTGCTTCAGGAGCCGACAGTGCCAGACTCATTCGGGTACCAACGTAGTACTTCGACATAAGCATGGCATTTTCGTCAAAACCTTCGTCACCGGGTTTCAACTTGTTGTTGTACGGTTCCACCTTACCCGAAAAGTGGGAGTTAGTGTTTTCCAACATCACCATTACATTGTTATTACATGAAGAAAGGGTTATTCCAGTTACAGCCAGTAGCATGTAAAGCAGGAAATAAAGCTTTCCACTGCGCTTAGTTAATTTTTTCATCCGGAGCCTACCTTGACTCTCCAACCGACGCCGGCCGAAACTGAAAGTCCCAGCTGGTAATCGTAAAGACAGCCGACTGAAAGAATGACCTGCCGCCAGCATAAGCCGGTCTGCAGTTCCAAAGAAGGAGACGGATAAAAATCCTTTATTCCATAGTCAGGGAACCAGAAAGTATCTACTGAGAATGCAGGATGCAACTCAACAAAGACTCCCAGATCCTGACGGAATGGTTTCAGAAAGACTCCCACAACGCCGGACACTTTTGGTCCAACAAGGTAAGGGGAGTGGATAACGTTACCTTTTTCCATATCCAGATAGGCGAAGGGGAATGTTGCATTTGGAACACAGAAATTGAATTCCAATAAGCCGCCTGCATAGAATGGATAGAAAGGACTTTTGTATATGTAACCGATTTGCGGTGTAAGGTTCACTGCGTAAGGGTAGTCTGGAATGGAAAGGTTAATACGCATATCCAGATTGTGAATACCCATGTCTGAAGAAATAAAGTCCCCAACTACTCCTCCGTCTGTTATACCTCCTGCAGTTCCGCCGCTGAAAATGCCTTTGCCAAGTTTTGGCTGAGGGGCATCAGGAGCCAGGAATACATCGGCTGTGTTCATAATGAATACAAGACCGTCCTTATGGGTAACCAGAAGTTTCTGATAATCCTGAGAGAAGTCAAAATCAACGATCGGTGAATTTGAGAAATAGGGAACATAGCCCAGAAGGGAATAGTCGTCCATTTTGAATACGTAGATGTTATTGTTTTTAGCAAGTTCAAAAAGATATTTCCCGTCTGAAGAAACTCTGAAGCTTCCCATTGGTTCCAGAAGAGAGATTTCCTGTTCGATCTTTCCGTCAAAGTCACGGATAATGATTTTGTATTTGTCAGCGGCGCTGATGATTTTGTCTGAGCTTGCAGTAAAGTAAACAGGGAAATTGTTTCTTGGAGGAACTTTCATGGTACCGATGAGTTTGTTTTCTTCGATGTTCCATAAAGTAACGGTTCCGTCTTTTGAAACAGAAAGGAGATTGTTTGAATCACTGCTGATAGAAATCTGTTTTACGCCTGTCGGATTCATGAAGAGCTGTGTGTGGTAAATCTGTTTTGTGAATTTAAGCTGCATTGCAAGACTTACCTGGCCGCCTTCTGTACCAAAGGCAATATAAAGTCCGTTCTGAGAATAGTCTGTGGCGGTAATTCGGGATTCGGTCTGATATTGTCTTTGTGGATATGTTTCCGATAAAGGCATTGTTCTGATTCCCGCAATATTGTCACCTGTAAGGGTGTATAATTCTTTTTCTCCGTTTACTGAGTTATGTGCAACCCGTGCAAAGATAATACGTCCATCTTCTACAGGAATATCTTCCTTAAAATTGGTGGTTGTGTTCAAAACCAGAGCTTCATTGTTTGTAAAGACGTAAATGTCTTCGTCAGTAATCCATCCAATGCCTTCAGAAATGGACTGGAGCATGAGACTTGGTCCGGGATAAAAAAGTATTTTTTCCCTAGGAACAAGCTCAAAATCCTGAGCAAAAGCCTTAAAGAGAAGCATTGTTACTGCGAAAAAGACAATAATCCTATTTTTCATACAAGAATATAGTAGTCCTGTAAGGATTATTGGTAGGAAATTAGAGAAACTTGAGATTTTTTGTTATAGGGATTTTTTTTGAAATTTTACAAACAAATGAATGTCAAGAATTTAGAGATATGAAATCAGCTTTCGTGGAGTCAGACTGTAGGAATCTTTTCCTTTTTCGGATGCGGCAGTTCCATGACGGAATACTGCGGTAATGGCGGCATCCTGAGCTGAATATCCCTGTGCCAGAAGGGCAGTAATCATTCCTGCAAGAACGTCGCCGCTTCCGCCTTTTGCAAGAGCCTGACAGCCTTTGTCAAAAATATATATGATTCCCTTTGCTGCAATGAAAGTATTTGCGCCTTTCATTACCAGAACCGATTTTGGATATTTTTTTGTGAAAAACTTTCCAATTTCAATGCGGTTCTCCAGTGCTTCCGAAGGATTCAGGTTTTTGCTGATTCCTAGAAGTTCTGCAAGGGCGGCCAGCTCTTTAGCGTGTGGGGTAAGAACCAGACGGGCGTTTTCCACTTTGTTCAATCCTTTGAGCAGGGAAGGTAGTTTGCTGTAAGAAAACAGATCTGCGTCCAGCACACATGCCGGGTTCTTTTGCTTTAAGAACCATTCTTCAAATTTTGTGACCGCTTTTTCTACTTCAGGATTTTCAAAGCTTCCAAGTCCGCTTCCGATCAGGACCGCCTTTGTGGTTTTAGGAAACTCTTTTGATATCATCAGTTCCGGGTTTACCTTGAACTGTGACAGATTTGAAAAGCCCAGGTCCACTACTGAAGTAAGGCCTGACCCGAAGTTCATTGCGGCTTCGGAAGCCAGAAGAGCGGCTCCACATTTTTTGCCTGAAATTATTGCGCTATGGCCGTAAGTGCCTTTGTGGGAATCTTGTTTCTTTCGGAGGGGAAGCTTCATGTCGTTTTCTTCCAGAAGGTAAATTCCAGTTGTGGTTTGACCTTCAAAAAGGTTTTCTGCAATTCCGAGTTCTGTAAGGATTATTTCTCCGGTGACTTCTTTTGCTTTGTCGGAGTAAAGCATGCTTTTGTAAGTTCCCATTGTAATAGTTGCGTCGGCTTTGAAGAAAAGTGCACTTGGGATATCACAGGCCAGACGGAAAGCCTTTGAGTTGTTTGCGGCTTCAAGAATTTTTTTGTCTTCGGTTTTGATTTCTCCATGGAAGCCGGTTCCGTAAAGGCAGTCGCAGACAAGTTTTGAATCTGTTGATTTTAAGAAGGCTTTGAGTTTTGTTTCACTTAAGAAAGGAACTCCCACATTTTTTGCCATTTCATACTGGACTATTCCTTCTTCAGTTTTGGGTATGGCAGGGCAGAATACATAAACCGGGAGTTTTGAAAAAAGCATGCGTGCGGCGGCAAGGCCGTCGGCACCGTTATTTCCTTTGCCGCAGATGAATACAGCAGGAAGATTTTTGGAAAGAATAAAACCGGCCATTGAAGCCGCAGCATTTTCCATCATTATGAATGAAGGAAAACCGAATTTTTCTTTTACAAGTTTTTCAACTTCCGAAGGGTTTTCAAAAACCGGTTTCATATATTTCTCCTTTTTTAGAGAAGGATTATTAGAAGAACATGAGTCCAAGAATTCCAACAGGAATCAGGTAAGCAGCGAACCAGATGATTTTTCCTTTGCGGATAAGTTTCATCAGATAGGTGAGGGAAATGTATCCAACTGCGAAGGCGGCGGCACAGCCTGCAATAATAGGGGCAGCACCAACAACCTGGTTTACTTCGCCAAGATCTTTTAATTCAAGAATGAATGCACCAAGAATTGCAGGAATACTTACGATGAAGGAATAATCTCCGGCAGTTTTTCTGTCCATTCCTGTAAACAGGGCACCTGCAATTGTTGAACCTGAGCGGGAAATTCCTGGAAGGGTTCCAAAGCCCTGCATATTACCGATTGCAACAGCCTGGAAAATATTAACAGGTCCTTTCTGGATTGTTCCGTCTTCATTAAGTTTTGTAAAACGGCTTGGGCGTGGATGCTTTTCTGCAACATCAGAAAGAATAAGCAAGAAGGCTGTAACAATTAATCCTGCGCATACAGCTTTGATTGGCATATCAGGAAGAGCCTTGCTTGTAAGAACTCCAATAGCCCCAGTGATAATAGTAGAAATAATGATTGCAATAATTGCTTTGCGCCCGTAAGCGTCTGTTCCTGAAAGCAGGTCATCAGGATTTGTTGTTTCCGGCTCCGGTTTTCTGGCAATCCATCTTCCGAAGATTTTTAAAAGATTCCAGATTTTTTTTCTGAAATAGAGACAAACTGAAGCCAGTGTTGCCAGGTGAAGAAAAACATCAAAAAGAACAGGAACTTCTTCAAGTCCAAAAAGTGTCTGGCAAAGCTGAAGATGTCCTGATGATGAGATAGGCAGGAATTCTGCAACTCCCTGCAGAAAGCCTAAAATGATTCCTTGAAATACTGTCATAATAACTGATTTTAGCACAAAAACGGGTTTAAAACAAAAAGGCTGCCTGTAGTAGCAGGCAGCCCATATAAATTGGAAGAAGAAAGGGGATTATCCTTTAACACTTCCAAGAGCAACACCGGAAATAATATATTTTGACAGGAGGAAATATACTATGAACAGTGGTAGCACCGTAAGAGTAAGTCCGAGATAGATTGATCCGAACTCTGTTTTGTAAATATCACCGCGGAGCAGTGAAACCATCTGTGGCATTGTGTACAGTTTTGAGTCTGTAATGATAACCTGTGGCAGGAACAGTTCGTTCCATTTTGATACGAAGCTGAAGATAGCCTGTGTAGCAATAGCAGGTTTCATGATTGGCAGAGCGATGATGTTGAATGTGAAGAATTCTTTTGCACCGTCAATACGAGCTGATTCGATGATTTCCAGTGAGAGGGAAGGAATCATGTACTGGCGCATGAAGAATACCATTGAAGGAGCTGCGATTGAAGGCAGAATCAATGGAAGGAAGTTGTTTGTAAGTCCAACTTTGTAGATCATCTGGTAGAAACCGATTGTAACAATCTGTGCCGGAATCATCATAACAGCCATAATGAATGTGAAGAATGAGCGGCGGAGTTTCCAAGAGTAAACTACAAGAGCGTAAGCTGTAAGTGTAGAGAAGTAAACAGCCAGACAAGTAGAACCTGTTGAAACAACGATTGAGTTGAAGAATCCTTTTAATGGATTGAAGCTTTTTCCTGTAAGAATTCTAAGGTTAGAAAGCAGATACTTAGAAGGAATAAGCGAAATAGCGTGCTGCTGGATTTCGTATGTAGAGCGTGTTGCGTTAACAATCATCTGGATGAAAGGGAACAAGCTCAGAACTGTAAGAATAGTACAAACGAAATAAACGAATACTTTGAAAACAATGTTTCCTGCTGAGTTTTTCATTAGTTACCTCCCTGTGCGGCAGCGGCTTTGCGTGCCTTTTCTGCTTTGTTGAACTCTTTGATGCGCTGTTTTTCAGCTTTGTAAGCTTTAGCTTCATCTTTGTCTCTAAGCAGATAGAAGATGATTGCAGAAAGAACTGCGATGATTACGAACATGATCATAGAGGCAGCGGCTGCGCGGTTGAACATGTAAGAACCCTTGAAGGCCTGGTTGTAAATGAAAACGCTTGTTGTAAGTGTTGCATTGTCCGGACCTGAGTTCTGCATAAGCAGGGAAGGGATATCGAACATCTGGAGACCACCGATAAGTGATGTAACCAGAGTGTAAAGAAGAATTGTCTTAAGGTTAGGAAGTGTAATCTTGAAGAACTTCTGAGCACCGTTTGCACCGTCGATTTCTGCGGCTTCGAAGATTTCTGGGCTGATACCAAGGATACCAGATGTAAGAACAATCATTGTGTATCCGTACCACATCCAGAACTGGATGAAGGCAACGATTAAACGTGCAGCCAGTTTAGACTGTGGGAAGTCGAACTTTGGATATCCCATTCTTTCCAGCATGTAGTTTACAGGGCTTACAGGGTAAGCGAAGAGGGATGCGAACAGAATAGCGATTGTTGCAGCTGTGATGATGTTAGGCATGTAGAAAACAACTTTGAAGAATCCTTTACCTTTGATGTTGTTCTGTTCATTTGTGAACCAGGCAGCAAGTACCAGGGCAAGGACAATCTGTGGAATGAAGTTGATAATCCACATCATGAATGTATTTTTAAGAGCAGTCCTAAAAGAAGGATTTGCCAGAATAATCTTAAAGTTATTGTAAAAAGGAGTGGCAATTGAGAAGTTTGTGCTGCCGAGACCTTTCAGGTTTGTAAATCCAATGTATGCAGTGTACACGATTGGGTACAGAGTACAAATACAAAACGCAATAATGAATGGAAGAGCAAAGATATATCCGTATTTTGAATAACTAATACCCTTATGCTTGGTGATGGCTTTTTCTTTGTTTTTCATAATTTCCCGTCTGACCTAATGGTTTGAAATAGAAATAGTTTTTTAACTGGTAAAAAAAATGCCGTACAAAAATGCACGGCATTTTTGGAATAACTTTTGCATGTTCCCGGAAGGGAACATGCAAGGTGTGGGTTTTATCCCGAATTATTCTACGATGATGTCCAGGTTGTCAGCAACGTTCTGTTTGAAGTCTTTGATAGCCTGTGCTTTTGATTTGTTTCCGTTTGCGTATTCGCGAACCTGATCACGCCAGTATGAGTTGATTGTTTCATCGTACTGTGTAACTGTTTTACCGTTTGCGAATGCGTTAGCTGGAACGAATACGTCGAACATGTTCTGTCCGCCGAGGAATGCCAGTTCACCGTTAGATTTAGCCATTACAGTTCCTGAAGCAACACAGTCTTTTGTTCCGCCTTCGCCGTTCAGAGTACCGTTAGCCCACATGTACTGGAGACCTGTTTCAGAGTAGTCGAGTGTAACCCATTCGATGATCTTTGCAACTTCAGCCTTGTTTTTAGAGTTCTTGTTAGCCAGGAGGTAAGATCCACCCCAGAAGAATCCCATTGGAGATTCACAGATAGCCCAGTCACCGTAAGAACCTTCACCAACTTTTGAACCACCACAGTTAGGAGCCAGTGTGTAGTTTACGAGCCATGCTGGTCCGAAGAAACCAAGAGCTGTACCTGTTTCTTTCATGTCAGCGAACCAAGCATCCTGCCAGTCGCGTGTATCGTTGTGCCAGTCATTGTCTTTGAGCATTTTAGAGTAGTCCATGAATGCTTCACGTTTTGGATCGATGTTGAGTTTTCCGTTTACAATCCAACCTGTGTCTGAAGAGTTTTCTACAGCGTGCCAGAGGTCACCGTCACCAGAACAGATTTTGTATCCTGCTGCTTTCAGGTCAGCTGCTGCTTTCCAGAATGCATCCAGGTTTCCTGAACCACCACCAATCTTTGCTTTTACAACTGCTGGATCATCTGAACCCCAAGTTGCTTTAGCAATTGAACGACGGTAAATGAAAGCACCACCAGTTGCCTGGTATCCGAGAGCTACGAGGTCTTTTCCATCACGTGTACCGATATCAACTGTGTACTGTGCGATGTTAGACTTTTTGAGCATGTTGTCTACGTCGATTCCCAGTTCTTTGTAAGAAGCTGCGAAGTTTTTAGCATCTCCCTGAGAGTATTTCAGGATGAATGCACCTTCAGCTACGTAAAGATCTGGAGCATCTTTTGTTGAACCCAGAGCCTGGTCAAGAGCTGGCTGGTAAGCACCGTCTGTTGTAGCGATGATTGTTGCTTTCATATCGAAACCACAATCTGGGTGAGTATCGATATACTTCTGTACCATGTTTGGAACTTCGTCTGTGAATGCCCAAACATTCAATGTTTTCTTTGCAGCTGCAGCTGGTCCTTTTTTAGAACAGCCAACTAACAGGGCAGAAAGTGCCAGTGCTGCTACCAAAATTTTTTTCATAATATCCTCCTAAACTGGATACATAATTTTTGATTTGTGACTCCTGTCACATAAAATATTCTATATTGTAATTTTTAAATATACATAGGGTGAAATTCCTATAGAGTGCCTAAAAGGTGAGGTTAATCGTTTTAAATTTTCAAATTTTCAGGAATTTTCCGAAAACGTTGTAATAGAGGAATTTTACTTTTCGTTAGCCGATGAAATTCAGTTTTCTGAGGAATTCCAGAGATTTTTTCTGGTTTTCGAGGGAAGAGGTTTCTACCAGAATAGTGGCGTCAGGGAAGTACTTTTTCTGAAGGGTGAAGAACTTTCTCCAGTCTGTTGAACCGAATCCGACGGCCATATGCAGGTCCTGGTGCCCGTCGTTGTCGTTGATGTGGACATGGCGGATATAAGGACTCAGTTTTTTGCTCCAGATTTCGGTGTCTGTGGGAGAAATGGCTGCGTGGGCATAATCAAAGCAGATTCCAAAATTCGGAATATCCTTCATTTCTGCGGCCAGTTTTTCCAGGTTGTCCGGACTTCTGTCGAACATGTTTTCCATATATATGTTGATTTCCGGATATTCAGCACAGATTGTACGGAAAAAATCACGGGTTGCTTCAAGCCAGTGTTTTACATAGGCAGGTCCCGCCGCAGTTCCTATGAGAAGGGGATTAATGTTTCCGTGGAATACGATTCCTTTACATCCCAGTTTCTTTGCACATTCCATGCTCTGGCGGACGCGAAGTTCAGAAATCTCCTTGATTCTAGGATCGTCGCTGAAAACCAGCACATCGAAGAAATCCCCATGGGCAGTGGTGTAGGCCGGCATGTCCGGAGTTTCTTTATAAGCTTTGATCAGTTTTTCACAATTGGCTTCGTTATCCAGAGTCCAGGGCATTGCAAAATCATTGTATTCAAAACCGGCGTTGTACTCTTTTGCAAGAGACAGGCTTTCCGCAATATTCTTCATGAGAGGAATGATGAGTATCTGTGGCGAATTAGACATTTTAGACATATTAACAGTATAGCACATAATCTTGGAAAACAGTAAATTATTCTCATGCGTAAATTTGAAGTAGTTTCTCCCTTTGAGCCAAGCGGCGACCAGGGACAGGCAATAGACCGTCTGGCGGAAGGTTTTCTCCGCGGAGATAAGTACCAGACTCTGAAAGGTGTTACCGGTTCGGGAAAAACTTTTACAATGGCAAAAATCATCGAGAAGGTTCAGAGACCTACACTGATTATCAGTCATAACAAGACTCTTTCGGCCCAGCTTTACCGTGAGTTCAAATCTTTCTTTCCTAACAATGCCGTTGAATATTTCGTTTCATATTACGACTACTATCAGCCGGAAGCCTATGTTCCGGCCCGTGACTTATATATAGAAAAAGACTGCGACATCAACCGCGAAATTGACCAGATGCGTCTTAAGGCAACTTACAGTCTTATGGAACGCCGGGATGTAATTGTTGTGGCAACTGTTTCCTGCATCTATGGTCTTGGTATGCCGGACCTTTACAAGGACATGCGCGTTCACGTTGAAAAGGGTGAACACTGTGATTTCAAGGACATTGCTAATAAACTGATTTCCCTTCAGTACTCAAGAAACGATATGGTTCTTGAAAGAGGAACTTTCAGAATTAAGGGTGATGTAATGGAAGTGTTCCCTCCATACATGGAAACTGACGAAGGTTACCGCATTGAGCTGGACTGGGAAGAAATTGTCCGCATCCGCCGTTTTGATGTAATGAACGGAACCACAACAGAAGAACTAGATGAAACTGTTTTCTATCCTGCAAAGCACTTCGTTGTTCCTCAGGATAAGCTGAGGGAAGCAACAGACAGAA
The DNA here is from genome assembly GCA_024402695.1 of Treponema sp. Lineage (GTDB taxonomy): Bacteria > Spirochaetota > Spirochaetia > Treponematales > Treponemataceae > Treponema_D. The sequence continues at coordinate 73,747 of JAKSTG010000003.1, forward strand.
TCCAGAAGGAACTGGATGAACGGCTGGAAGTTCTGCAGGCACAGAAAAAAGTTCTGGAATATGAACGGCTGAAAACTCGTACAACTTACGACATTGAAATGCTCCGCGAAATGGGAACCTGTCCGGGCATTGAAAACTATTCTGGTCCGATCTCCGGCCGCAAAAGCGGGGAACCTCCTGCGACACTGCTTCACTATTTTCCGGATGATTTTTTGTGTCTTATTGATGAAGCCCATGTTTCAGTTCCTCAGATCGGAGCCATGTATGAAGGGGACAGAAGCCGCAAGATGAATCTTGTTGATTTCGGATTCCGTCTGCCTTCTGCCCTCGATAACCGTCCTCTGAAATTCGACGAGTTCAGCAAGAAGATGAATCAGATCATCTACGTAACTGCAACTCCACGCAAAGAAGAAATCAAACAGAGTACTCAGGTTGTTGAACAGCTGATTCGTCCTACGGGGCTCCTTGATCCTATTGTTGAAGTCCGTCCTTCCGAAGGTCAGATGGAAGACATCTACAAGGAAATCAAACTGCGTATTGAAAAAGGGGAACGTTCTCTTGTTCTGACCCTTACAAAAAAAATGGCAGAAGACCTGACCGATTATCTTTCGGAACTTGGCCTTAAGGTTAAATACATTCACTCGGAAATTGATACTTTTGAGCGCGTAGAAATTCTTAAATCTCTCCGCACCGGGGAAGTGGACGTTCTGATCGGAATCAACCTTTTGCGTGAAGGTATAGACTTGCCTGAAGTTTCTTTCATTGCTCTTCTGGATGCAGATAAAATCGGATTCCTCCGTTCTGAAACTTCTTTGATTCAGATCATCGGTCGTGCTGCCCGTAACGCTGAAGGTATGGTTGTGATGTATGCGGATCATATGAGTCCCGCAATGGAAGCGGCCATCAAGGAAACAAAACATCGCCGAGAAGTTCAGGAAGCCTACAACAAGGAACACGGCATTACTCCTCAGACTGTTAAGAAAGCCATCAATGATATTCTGGAACACCAGGCAAAAGATGCGGAAGCTGCCGCCGAAGAAGAAGTTGAAATCCTTAAAAACAAATCAAATCTTCTTAATCCGAAAGACCGCAAAGCCCTTATTGCCCGCCTCAAAAAAGAGATGGCTGCCGCCGCAGACATCATGCAATACGAACTTGCGGCACAATATAGAGATGAAATAAAGGCTCTGGAGGCTATGTAGCCGCAAGTTCGTTTGCCTATAGGAAATTATTTAAGGCAGCGCGCAGTAGCGCGCTTTGAGCATACGAGTTGGCTGCTCAGTATAGAGATCAGATAAAAGAATTGGAAAGTATGTAGAAAAGGAGAAAAAAGAAAAATGGGACGCAGCGAATCATGGCCAGCGCCACCTGTTGCGTCTCAGGCTTGCGGAAGCCTCGCCCTAAAAGCAACACCTGTGGCAGCTGAGACATGAATTCGCGTTGCTGGGCCCCTTTTTATTTATTATTTGTTTTATGAAAGACTTTACACTTAGTTTTATTTTGCAGAATATTTTTGCAGATACAGCAGTGAATCCCGTAAAGATTCTTGTTTTGTTCATTTCCATGACAATACTTTCAGTGTTTCTTGATGAAATAGGATTTTTCCGTTTTCTTGCCAACGTAACACTGAAAAAAGCCGGGACAAGTCAGAAGAAACTTTTCTTTCTTCTATATATAACTGTTTCTGTACTGACTGTTTTTACATCCAACGACATTATCGTTTTGACTTTTTCACCTTTTATCTGCTACTTTGCGGTGAATGCAAAAATCAATCCGCTTCCATATCTGGTGACTGTTTTCATTGCCGCCAATACCTGGAGCATGGCCCTGATAATCGGGAATCCTACAAACATTTATCTTGCAACCAGCGGGGGAGTGGAATTCCTGGGCTATGTAAAAATCATGCTTCTTCCGACTGTGGCAGCAGGGCTTATTAGTCTTTACTGGCTTTTGATTCTTTTCAAGAAAGAACTTGCGCAGCCAATGGAAAGAGTTCAGAGCAAGGCAGGTCACATTACAGATCCTGTTCTTCTTTTGATAGGAATCATTCATCTTGCGGTGGCAACTGTGATGCTTGCTGTAAGTTCTTATATCGGAATTGAAATGTGGCTTGTGGCACTGACATCGGTTTTAAGCCTTTTTGTCTGCAACCTTGTTGTGGCACTTATTCGCCGCAGGGCTCCAAGAGAACTTGGACGTTGTCTGAAACGTGCTCCCTGGACTTTAGTTCCATTCCTTCTTGGAATGTTTGTCCTGATTCTTTTCCTTCAGTGTCTTGGAGTTCCGGCTTTTATTACAAAGCTTCTTGGAACAAAAAATCTTGTATTCCGTTACGGTCTTTCAAGTTTTGCGGCTTGTAACATTATGAATAATATTCCTATGAGTGTTCTTTTCAGTTCAGTGATTAATGGACTTGGGGAAGCAGAAAAAGATCCTGCCTTGTTCGCAACAATTATGGGATCGAATATCGGCGCTTTTCTTACACCTTTTGGTGCGCTGGCCGGCCTTATGTGGCAGAAGATTTTAAAAGGGCAGGGAATTAAGTTCGGTTATATGGATTTTGTAAAATATGGCGGCTCGGCCGGCATTCCGGCTCTCATCGCCGCCATGTTAGTTCTGAATGTAATTCTGTAAAACTTCTTAGTCCTTCCAAGGGAAGATGAAAGTCCTGAATTTTCTTGGACCCAAAGTTTCACGGTCTTCGTAAATCAGTTCTTCCCAAGGAATGTCATTTCTTTCGCGTTTTGTCTTAAGCTCAGGATGAAGTTCAAGGTAATCGTATTTATACATTCTGAGTCTTAATGCGTTCAGACGGTTGATCATGATTCCCGCAACAGAAGGGAAGAGTCCCATGAAGAAAATCGAGAACAATACCAGAATGAAATCATAGAAAGCAAGGGCAAAAGAAAAACTTGTGTTGTCCAGCATAAGGATGAGAGATTTCTTCAGGCATTTTTTGAAGTTGTTGTGAAGAAGTGATCTTACGGCAATAAACCACTGAAGAGTAATCACTGCAAAAACATCGAACCAGATGAAAACACAACCCATGAAAAGGTACAGGTAAGAGCCCTGTGTGAAGTACCATCTGATTCCGATGATGGATACAATAGTGATACCAGCACACATAAGTCCGAAAAGACAGGCATCTTTAAGCACAGAAGGAATTGTTTTGAAGAAGTCGGCAATATGTACACCGCCAAAATCTGCAATGACGGCTGCCTGTTCGCCAAAACTGAAAGCCACTATGCTGTAAACTATAAATAGAAGAATTATTCCAAGTGCAATAATGATGAAAGACAGCAGTTCGTTATCACTGGCAGGGGAAAACTGAACTACTGCATACCAGCCGGCGAAAACTGCAACTCCGCCAAGCAGGAAAACTAAATTTACAATTAAAAGGATAAAAAGGTTATCCCAACCATCACAAAAATTCTTTTTAATTAAAAATCCGAACATAAAGTAAATGTAATAAGAAAATGAATTAAAATCAAATACTCTTCTTTATAAAATTTCTTTATAAAAGGCAGGTATTTATTTCTCTTCAGAAAAGTTTTTCTCAATGCGGAGGAGAAATGAATAGAAAGTTTCTTTTTCTTCTTCTGAGAAGCCGCAGTAGAAAGTTTTGATAAGATTTGCGGAAATATCGGCGGTGAGTTTGTTGTAGTCCCGCCCTTTTTCTGAAAGGTAAATGAGCTTTGAACGCTTGTCGGTTTCGGACGATTTTACTTCCACCAGGCCTTCATTTATAAGTTTCTGTACCAGAACCGTTGTGGTGGATTTGTCTCTGTTGATTTTTTCGGCAAGTTCATTCATTTTCATGGATTCAACAAGAGAAAGCTGGAACAGGATGTTTCCGTGAGAAGAGGCGAAGTTTTCCAGTCCTTTTTCCGAAAGACGTTCAGTAAGAAAATCAGCTGAAAGAGAATGAATGTGTGAGATCTTTGAGATGCTTTTGTTGATCTTCTTTGAATCCTGTGAGTCCATGAGAAAATTATAACCGAAATTTATGACTTAGTCTAATTAGTTTTATATCCAACTATATTGACAATAGTTTTATATAAAACTATATTTATGACAATCTGTTTCACTAAATTCAGAACAGAGAAAAGGAATATGAAATGAAAAAAACAGCATTATTTTTAATGGCTGCAGCCCTTCTTTTTTCAGGCTGCTCAAGCAAAAAATCTGAATCTAAAAAATCTATTGCAGTATTCGTGCCTGGGATTATGGCCGACAGTCCTATTTATGCAAAACTTGCAGAAGGTGCACAGTCTGCAGTAGAAGAATTCAACAACGGAAAAGATGATTCTGCAAAGGCAGAAATCTTCATTATGGAAGCTGGAACAAATCAGGCAGAGTGGGGACCAAAAATCACTTCACTTTGTGCTACTGGAAAATACGATGTAATCATTTCTTCAAATCCTTCACTTCCAGGTCTTGTTGAACCAATCTCAGCCCAGTTCCCAAAACAGAAGTTCATCCTTCTTGATGCAGAAATGACTGGAAACCAGAATGTATTTACTGTAGGTTACGAACAGACTGAAGAAGCTTACCTTACAGGTTACATCGCAGGTCTTATGTCTAAAAATCATAAAGTTGCTCTTGTTGCCGCACAGGATTATCCAGCAATGAACAATGTGCTTTACCCTAATTTCGAAAAGGGTGCAAAAGATGCAGTTCCTGGAACAACAAGTGATTACCGTGTTGTTGGAAACTGGTACGATGCAGCAAAAGGTATGGAAATTTCAGAAAGCCTGATCAAAACTGGTGTTGATGTAATCCTTCCAATTTGTGGTGGGGCTTCTCAGGGTGTAATCGCTGCTGCCGTAAACAACGGAACTTACATTACATGGTTCGATTCAAACGGGTTCTCAAAGGCTCCTGGAACAATCATTTCAAGTGCTATGGTAATTCAGGACAAAATGACAGCTCAGGTTACAACAGATTATCTGAACGACAAAACTGAATGGGGAACAGCTAAGAAAGCCGGTCTGAAAGAAGGCTTCATTGAATTCATTCAGGACGATCCACTCTACATTGAAACTGTTCCTGCAGACATCCGCGAAAAAATGAGCAACCTTGTTAAGGAACTGCAGAAATAAATGAATATCAGATTTTCCGGAATTGAGCTTTCATACTCTTACAAACATGTTCTCAAAGGAGTTGATCTGGAACTTGCCCATGGCAGAATCCATGCGCTCCTTGGAGAGAACGGCGCCGGAAAATCTTCACTTATGAAAATCCTTACAGGCTTTATTCCACCGTCAAAAGGAAAAATATTTCTTGATGAAAAGGAAGTGCATTTTAGAAAGCCTTCTGATTCTTTGAAGAAAGGAATAGCCTGTGTTTATCAGAGACCTTTTTTAAGCGATAGCATTTCTGTAAAAGACAATCTGGTTGTTGGAATCAGAAAGACAGACAGAAAAGATATTGAACAGAGTGAAGGCGCAGAATTTCTTGAAGGAATTAATCTTGATGCAAAGGCGGGAACTCTTTCGGGAGACCAGCGATTTTTCGCAGCCTTTGCGGCCAGTCTTCTTCGTAAGCCTGGGGTTCTGATTCTGGATGAGCCTACAGCTTTGTTGAATCAGGTCCAGAGCGAAAAACTTTTTGCAAAGCTTAAGGAACTTGCGGGGAAGGGAATGAACATCATTGTCATTTCACATAAACCGGAAGACCTGAAATTCTGTGATGACGTTACAAGACTTGCCGACGGAAAAATCGTGACAGACCTGCAGGAAACAATCCTTATGAATTCCATTCTTGTGAATCAGGTTTCTACAGATGAAGTTGGAAACCGCATTCCCGGAACAGAACTGAATTCAGAAAAATGTGCAGAGCTCCGTAAAAAAGAGAACTGCGCAATCATTCCTTCTGACAGAACTTATCTTGCTTCTAATCCTGACCTTACTGTTACTCAGCTTGTTTGTTCTACTTTTACAGAAAGCCGTAGTCCTAAAGCTAGAAAACTTCATGCAGAAGAAATTATTAAAAGGGCAGAGATCTCAATCCGCCCGGAAGAAAAGGTTTATAATCTTTCAGGCGGTATGCTTCAGCGTCTTATTCTGGAACGGGAACTCTGGAACAATCCAGAAGTGATTTATCTGGAAGATCCTTTCCAGGGACTGGACAGCACTTCCGTAAGCCGTCTTTCTGAAAGACTGGAAACCTGTAAAAAATCCGGAAGCAAAGTGGTATATTTGTAATATGAATCTGTATCTTCTTGGAACAATTCTTAATATGTCGGCTATTCTCATGACTGCCGGTTCCGGTGCCTGGCTCAGTGTAAAAGGTGGAAACTTTAACCTGGGCGGGGAAGGACAGATTTATACCGGAGGCTTTGTTGCCGCCGTTACTCTCGTAGCCTGCAAAAATCTTCCAGCCTTTCTGGCAATTCCAATTTGTTTTGTTTTTGCCTGTCTGGCTTCAGGGCTCATGGCTTTTATTCCGGCTCTTCTTAAAGAATACAGAAAAGTTGATGTACTCCTTTCTTCTTTCCTGATTTCTGCCGGCATGATACCTCTTGTTGATTCTTTTATTTCAGGTCCTTTCAGAGGTTCCACAAACAATCTGCTGGCCACAGAATTCATTCCGCAGAAATTTCGTTTCCCTTCGATTTTGCCGCCTTCAGTTATGAACATGACTTTCTTTGTGGCTTTGCTGCTCTGCGTTGCCTTGTGGCTTGTTTTTGAAAGAACTGCCTTTGGTCAGAATCTTTCTGTATTCGGAATCAGTCCGGCCTTTTCCCTTTATACGGGAATTTCTTCAAGAAAAATGACCTTCCTTTCTGTTACCGCTTCGGGACTTCTTCACGGGGCAGCAGGATTTTTTATTGTGGCGGGAACTTATTTTACCTGCCATTCTGGATTCTACGGTGGAATGGGGTGGAATGCTTTTTCCGTGGCCCTTATCTCCCTTCAGAATCCGCTTCTGATTATTCCGTCTGCGGTTTTCCTTGCCGCTTTGACAACAGGTGCCAGCCAGTATTCCCTTATGCACAACTTCGGTTTCGATATGGGAAGCATGCTTCAGGGATTTATTCTTTTTGCCATTGTCCTGGTTCCGTCACTTATTAAGCTCTGGAGGAAAAGAAAATGATTACAGGAATTCTTTTTTCTTCAGTTCCTCTGATTCTGGCTTCTCTTGGTGCCCTTTTTTCCGAATATGCAGGCGTTCTGGCTGTTTTCATGGACGGAATCATTACCTTCAGTGCTTTCCTGACCTATTCACTTTTCCTTGGAACCGGAAACCTTTTTCTTGCTGTGGCAGGTTCTGTGATAATCTGCGTTGCGGGGATTCTTTTTTCTGCCTGGGTAACTGAAAAGTCCAGAATGAATCCTTTTCTTTCGGCAACCGCTCTTAATCTGATTTTATCAAGTCTTACTTCCTTGCTTTCGTCTTTGCTTTACAACACAAGAGGAGTCCTTACTGATTCCCGTTTCAATTTTGATTATGGTCATGTGAAAATCTGGTGGACTATCATAACTGTAGTTCTTGTGGCCTTGGGATTTTTGTTCCTTTTTAAGACCCCTCACGGGCTTTATCTTAGAATTACCGGTTCAGATTCTCAGGTTCTAGATGTAAAAGGCATTTCTTCCGGAAGAATCCGTATCTATGCCTGGGGACTTTCTGCGGCTTTCGCCGCCCTGGCGGGAACAGCCCTTTGTCTGAAAATCAACTCTTTTGTACCTAATATTTCTGCAGGCCGCGGCTGGATTGCTCTGGCTGCAGTCTTCATAGGAAGAAAAAAAATCTGGAGAATTCTTGTAGCCGTTATTGTTTTCTGTGCTGCAGATTATCTTGGAATCACTCTTCAGTCTCTGATTCCGGGCGGCGCCTTAAATGCACTGCCTTATTTTGTGGCACTTCTTCTGATTTCCTTTTCCTGATTTTTAGAGATTGGGTTTCTTCTATATTATTTCTGATTTTTTCTATATAATTTCCTTATGGCATTAGTGAACGATAGAAAAGGGGCTTTGAAGAAGCTCAAAACTCTCGCTTTTTCTTCAAAATCTGAAACAAATTCTTTCCGCGAAAAAATCGAAAAGACTTTCTATACACCTGTTCTTCCGAACAGGGTTGAGTATCAGGAAGTTGTTTTCGGAAATGTTCCTTGTGATGTGCTTTCACCGGAAATCTATGCTTCAAACCGTGTAGTTCTTTATGTTCATGGCGGTTCCTTTGTTGGCGGAAGTCGTGCTTCGTACAGATGTTTCTGTTCGTCCCTTGCATCAAAAGCCTGTGCCCGCGTTGTTATTCCGGAATTCCGTCTTGCTCCTGCATTCCCATATCCTTCTGCACTGGAAGATATCCAGTCTGTTTTCCGCGCTCTTTACACAGAAGAACAGGTGACTTCATCTTTGGGAAATGACAAAGACAGTCCTCAGGCTTCTCCTGAATTTATTATTGCTGCTGACGGTTCAGGTGCTTCCATTGCACTTGCTTTGCTTTTTAATCTTCGCGAAAGATACCGCCAGTGCATAAGCAATGTAGTTCTTTTTTCACCATGGCTTAATCTTTCATCTAACTCACCGATTCTTTCTGCAAAGAAAATGAGTGATGATATTATTACAAGTGATGTTCTCAGAAAATCTTCGGCAGTCTATACCTACGAAGCCAATGCGGCCACTTCTTTTGTTTCGCCGCTTCTTGCTTCTGATGAACAGCTTCTGAATTTCCCCCCGGTTTTCATTCAGATGGGGGACACTGAAATTCTTAAGGACGATGCGGTTGCTTTTACTGAACGTCTTAAATCACTTGGAAATGTTTGCGAACTTGATTTGTGGCCAGACATGATGTTCATGTTCCAGATGGCAGATGACTGTCTTCATGAATCTCATCTTGCAATGGATAAAATCGGAAAGATACTTACAGGAAGTGAAGGCGGAAAATCTACTGTAAAAGTAGAAAATAAACCACGCCTTGAAGAATCAATTAAAAGCGAAGCTTAAATCTTAGACAGGAAAACATAATGATTGAACTTTTAGCACCGGCGGGAAATGTTGAAAAACTTTCTTACGCCTACGCATACGGTGCCGACGCCGCATACATCGGACTCAAAAAATTTTCTTTGCGCGTTAAAGCCGATAACTTTTATGATGATGAATATAAAAAAGTTATTGAGCTCAAAAAGAAATATCCTGACAAGAAACTTCATTGTGCCTTGAACATTTCTTTTCACAATAAAGATATCGAAAACCTTAAGGCCAATATCGATTATTTCAGACAGTATCCTATTGATGCCTTCATTGTTCAGGATATCGGAATTGTACCACTTCTTCAGAAAGAATTTCCAAATGCGCAGCTTCATGTTTCTACTCAGGCTTCCTGCATAAATTATGAAGCGGTAAAAATGTATAAGGCAATGGGATTTTCCCGTGTAGTTCTTGGCCGCGAAGCAAGCCTTAAAGAAATCCGCGAAATTAAAGACGCTGTTCCCGATATGGAACTGGAAGCTTTCTGTCACGGTGCCATGTGTATTGCTTACGCAGGCCGCTGCCTTATGAGTGCTTACCTTACAGGCCGTTCAGCCCAGGCAGGACTTTGTTCTCACACCTGCCGCTGGGAATATGACCTTCTTTCAAAACCGGAAGGTGCAAAAGAACTGGCTCAGAGCGGAAGACTTTATCTCCGCGAACATGAACGTCCTGGTGAACTTTTCCCTGTGTTTGAAGGGGAGGACTATACTGCCATTCTTTCCAGCAAAGATATCCGCATGGTAGAACATCTTAAAGACATGATTGATGCGGGACTTGATTCCCTGAAAATTGAAGGCCGCATGAAATCGGTTTATTACGTTGCTCTTGTAACCCGTGCTTACCGCAAGGCCCTTGATGCCATTGAAGGAAAAATCACTCAGGAAGAAGCTGATCCATTTATTGCCGAACTTGAAAATGTTGCTCACCGTGAAAGTACAACAGGGTTCTACTATAGCCGTGTTGATGCAGATGAAACCTGTATCGGTGCTTCAGACAGCAAATACATTCTTACCGCCCAGGTGGGAAATAAAATTGCAGGGGACAAACTGGAAGAAGTTCAGAAACTTGCAGTAGCTACAGAAACTGCCTTCAAGAAAGAACTTGATGAAATGCATCCTCAGGCCAGAGAAGCCCGCCTTAAGGATCTGGAAATTCATACAGACCGCCGCGTAGTGCCTTTTGAAAAGAAAGAAGGCTGGCATCTTTATGAATGTACAGCCCTGAACAAATTCGCAACTGATATGGAAATTGAGTTTGTTTCTCCAGATTTTGTAAGTAAAAAAGCAGCTCCAGGTACCTGGCAGCTGATCAATCCTGAAAACGGATGTCTTTTGAACTGGGTTTGTGACAGTCATCCATGTCTTATCTATACAAATATTGAGCTTTCCGAAAGTGCTTTGATTCGTGTGGAGGATCCTGAATATACGCCGGGTATTATCCGCGATAAAGGCCGTTAAAGATTTTCGGTTTTTTTGCCGATAGTATAATGAATAAGTAGAATTTCGAAAAAAGGACGTTTTTTTGAACAGTGGACAAAAAACAGCGGTCAGCCTGCTGGTTTCTGTTGCTCTTTTTGCCGGTTTCGTATTCTCGGTTTATTCATCTCTTTTCGCAAAGATCGAAACTAGATTTTATGAACCGGAACGTATAGCGGGTGAAAGGGAACAGCTTAAGCAGTCAGCCGACTTCTGTAATGACTACATTCAGAATCTTCTCGTAAAAACAGGCGAATATGCCCAGAATGAAGCTGTATTGAGCTATCTTTCTCAGACTCCTTCAGATTCTGATGTAACTGAACGCGTAAAACTGTCCGGAGAACTTTTCCTTAAGCTTCCGGCCCTTGAAGGCTATAGACTTCTTGATAAAAACGCCCGAAATCTTCATTACAGCTCATATTCTTCTGATATCGTAAAGCAGAACGGGACAACTAAGGTCTACAAAAACTATCCTGATATCGAAAAGATTGATGGTGAATGCAGTTTTGCCCTGGTATCCATTCCAGAAACTGACAATACAACAAAATCAAAAATCACTTTCAACTCTGTAAAGAAACAGTTGAATGTTTCAGTTCCTGTATTTGATAAATTCAATGTGTTCCGCGGAACTTTTGTTTTCTATATAAAGACTGCTGATCTTGAAAGGGAACTGGTTAAAGCCGGTCTTGTTTCCATCGGTGAGAGTCTTTCTCTGGTGGTTTCTGAGGACGGACTTCGCGCAGGTTTCGTAACTGGACTTCCAAACATCGGAACAGAAATCTTTGAAAATCCTCTTCTGGCTTCATGGGACGCTTCGGCTTCCGGTCCGGATAAAATTGTGGTCGCAGAAGGGGACAAGAACTGGGTTTCTCTTTCGGATTATTCATCGCCTTATGTGGTATTCGCCGAAATCTATACTTCGGATTATTTTGAACTTCCAGAAGCTGCAAGAATTCTTATTCTTGTCTGCGTATTCATAACTCTTTTCCTGATTATTTTCCTTATCTTCAGTTTCAAGATTGATGATATGGTCATTATCCGTTCAAGAATCAAGAAAATTCAGTTTGCCTTTGTTGCCGAATACCTGGAAAACAAAGAAACTGTGGATTGGGAACAGGTTTCTCGTCAGATTGAAGGCAGAAAAGACGATCTGTTCCGTGATGTTAAAAAGAGTCTTGGACGCAAAGGCCGCAAACACGAAAATCAGGTAGATGCTCTCCTGAACAAAAGCTGGGACGAAATTCTTTTCGCTATCGGTGTGCGTCAGGCCTACGAAAATCAGATTTCACAGAAAGACAATTCAGCAGAAATCAAGAAAATGCTGGAAGAAGTTCTTAGAAACTCAGAACTGAAAGTTCGTGCAATTGAAGCTCCAGCAAGTGCCGCTCCGGTTCAGTCAGCACCGGCTCCTGTAGAAGTTCTGGACGATGTTGAAGCTTTGGACGAAGTGGAAGAGCTTGACGATGTTGAAGCTTTAGATGAAGTGGAAGAGCTTGATGAAGTTGAAGCTTTAGACGAAGTGGAAGAGTTTGATGAAGTTGAAGCTTTAGACGAAGTGGAAGAACTTGACGATGTTGAAGCTTTAGATGAAGTGGAAGAACTTGACGATGTTGAGCCACTCGATGAAGTAGAAGCTGTTGAAGAAATTGACGAAGCAGAGCCAGTAGAAGATGTTGATGCAGTCGAAGAGCTGGATGAAGTAGAAGAGCTTGGGGAAGCTGAGGCAGTCGAAGAGCTGGATGAAGTAGAAGAGCTTGGGGAAGCTGAGGCAGTCGAAGAACTTACAGATGCAGAACCAGTTGAAGAAGTAGAGTCAGTAGAAGAAATAGAAGAAGCTGAATCAGTTGAAGAACTTGCAGATTCGGAACCAGTAGAAGAACTGGATGATGTAGAAGAGCTTGGGGAAGCTGAGACAGTCGAAGAATTTGCAGCTACGGAACCTGTTGAAGAACTGGATGATGTAGAAGAAACTGAAGCCCTGGAACTGCTGGACGATACAGAAACTCTTGAAGAAGTTGAAGAGGCTGAAGTTGTTGAACTTCTTGAGGAAGAAGTGCCGGAAGAACTTTCCGAAGAAGTTTCTGAAGAGCTTGTTAGCGAAGTTGTCAAAGAAAGAGACCCTGTATTCAGCGAAGTAAACAGTACCTTCGAATCTGATACTCACGATTCCTTTGCAACAGTTGAAAATATCTTTGCCGAAGAACTCCGCTTTGGTGAAAGTTATATCGAAGATGTTAAGTTTGTTGAAGATTCAGAGCTTGAAGAACAGGTTGCCTTCAATCTCTTTGATCCTGAATTCGGAGAAAACGAAGAACTTATTCCTGTTGAAGAACCAAAATATTTCTCTATGGCGGGATTCGGTCTGAACAATAACAACGTATCTGATCTGGACAGCGGTAATGAGACTATTATCGAAACAGACGGAGTATACTCAATCTCTGCAAATGTTGAATTTCCTAATACCGGACTGGATAAGGAATTCAAAAAACTTGTAGACGCAGTTCTGCGTTAATCAAATCAGAAAAACAAATCAGTTTTGAAAATTAGTTCATTCCCGAAAGAATACTCTGCATAAGCTGAACGAACATGTAGATTTTCTTGTAAATTTCTACACCGAATTTCAGGAGAGGTTTTTCGCTGAAATGTTCCAGTTCTTTCCAGTTCTGGATAAGAACATGTTTCGGTTTCTGTTCGTCTTCAATAACCTGCTTGAAGAGTTTTCCCATGGAAATAAGATCCTGAGTTGCAGTAATCAGATAGCCTTTTGCCTGTTCATTGGAATCATTAACCAGACGGTTGATGATGTTTTCGGCTCCAGGGTCATGGGCAATTTTTGGAAGCAGGGTTTTGATTTTCATGCCCACTGTTCCTTCTTCTGCCAGAGAAAGGTCAAATGAAGTGATTTCGTCACAGATTGAAACCAGTTCCTGGTAACCGTTGGAAATAGGAGCAGAAAGGGTAGCGTCCCACTGTCCGCGGATTACAACAATGTCTTTGTATTCACGAACATCAGTTTTGATGAAGTTCACGATAAATTCTTTAAGGTAATTAAGTCCGTCGCAGTAGAGGTAAGTGTTCAGTTCTTTCTTTTCAAGATTGCCATTGAAAGAAGTAACATAGTTTGTAAGCTGATCAATCTGTGTTTTCCCGAAGATTTTCATACAGAAATCATTTGCCTTTGAGGCTTTCTGCTGTGTGGAAATCTTTGCGATTGTCTGTTCTACTTCCTCATGAATCTTATCGATGTATACATCAACAATTGTTTCTTCGTTGTGAGGGATTTTTGGAATATAATCAGGTTTTTCCAGAATCAGGCGAACGATGTATTCAAGAGCATGAGAGGCCTGGATGGACTTAAGACGAGAAAGAATTTTTCTCCAGGTTCCTGAAGAAATCATTTCTGAACCTTTCATGTCTTTAAGAAGATTGAAGAAGGTGTCCCATGCGATGCCATCAGGAATTGAATAGATTACAGTTATAAGGTCCTGCAGCTGTTCAACAATATATTCCGCATTGATTTTGTCGAAAGTTGGAGTGCTGTTGAAATTTCCTTCCTGAAGTCCTGAAGAGAATTTCTTGAGCATGAAATAGAAATCGAAAGAGATGAAATCGTTGAAAGCTTTGTAGGCTTTGTAACAGTTTTCGATTTCTGTAACTCTTTCTGCATCAAAATCTGCACCAAAATTATCAAGGTCAGTTTCAATCTGGGCTTTGATTTTTTCAATTGGCAGTTTATGTGACATTTCCAGAATCTTTGGTTCATTCAGATGATCCAGAAGAGCAATCTGTCTTTCAGAAAGAGAGTAGTTGATGATTTTTGTCTTTATTGTGTTGTTGTTTGGCAATCCGCGCAGATAGTTCTGTGCAGAGAAAACAAGTTTATAGATATCATAGAAAAGTTTGGCGAACTGAGGCAACATTTCGCCTGTCTGAGGTTTATAAAAACCATGGAATTTGGTCTTTGAAAAGTCTTTTGCTATACCCTTGAGTCTGCGTCTTTTTTCTGCTTCTGGAGAATGTGAATTGAAAAGAGCATCCAAAAGGTTCTGGAGAAAACCGCCTTTTTTTGACCCGGATTTTGGGGAATCTTTTGTATTAATATCCATATATGGAAATAATAAGGGAAATTCATTCAATTTTCAAGGAAACAGTTATTTTGTCTTCTATAATAAAGAATCACTTTATTTGAAACGAATGCCCGTTTTTGGTAAAATAAAACACTATGGTAATAGCTTCAATTGATTTGAAAAACGGACATGTCGTTCAGCTTAAAAACGGCAAAGAACTGGTTCTGCAGCGCGATGACGCTGACAATCTTATTTCAGAATTCAACAAATACGGTGAAGTAGCTGTAATCGATCTTGATGCAGCACTGGGCAACCTTGATGAAAAAGGCAATACCGTTAATACTCCGCTTTTAAAATCACTTTTGCATCATGGAAACGTTCGTACAGGCGGCGGTATCAAGACCGTAAAGCGTGCAAAGGAACTGATTTCCCTTGGAGCAGAAAAAGTTATTATCGGTTCTATGGCATGGAAGACAAATCCACAGCCTGGTGAATCAGTAATGAACGAAGAGTTCCTTAATGAACTGGTTGCTGCCATTGGCAAAGACCGTGTAATTATCAGCGTTGATGCAATCAACGGAAAAATCGCTGTAAAAGGCTGGACTGAAAGTCTTGAAATTCCACTGGTTGAAGGGGCAAAACAGGCAGAAAAATACTGTTCTGAAATGCTTTTCACCTGTGTAGAAAAAGAAGGCTGCATGCAGGGAACAAACATGGATTATGTTAAGGCCCTTCGTGAAGCTGTAAACTGCCGCGTTGTTGCTGCAGGTGGTGTTTCAAGTGTAGAAGAAATCGCAGAACTTCAGAAAATCCACTGTGATGTTCAGCTTGGTATGGCACTTTATACAGGAAAGGTTAGTCTTAAGGATGCCTTCATTGCTTGTCTGGACTTTGCAAAAGTTCCACTCATTCCTGTTATTGCACAGAGCGTAAACGGACAGGTTCTTATGGAAGGCTACGCAAATGCAGAAGCCTTTGCAAAAACTTTTGATACTGGAAAACTTACATTCTTCAGTCGCGCTCATCAGAAACTTTGGACAAAAGGTGAAACAAGCGGAAACTTCCTGGAAGTTGTAAAACTCCGTGCAGACTGCGACCGTGATACAGTTCTTGCAACTGTAAAACCTCATGGGCCTGCCTGCCATACAGGAAGCTGGACCTGTTTCGGAAGCGACCCAATGGAAGAATCAAACATGGGACGTCTTTACGACATCATTGCTGACCGTTTTGCAAATCCAAAACCGGGTTCTTATACAGCAACCTTGAACGACAAACGCGTTCGTGAAAAGGTTGAAGAAGAAGCCGAAGAACTTTGCGAAGCAGAAGGAAAAGACGAAGTGATCTGGGAAGCCGCAGATCTTATGTATTTCATAAACGTTCTTCTTTACAAAGAAGGAGTAACCTGGAAAGACGTTTATGACGAACTGGACAAGAGACACAAAAAATAATTCCTTTGGAATTATTTTTTGTGTAAATAATAATTGGAACTGAAAATTATTACCTATTACTTATTACCTATTACTTAAAAATTCTGCATTTTTCCTAAAAGCAGAAAATATCGAGGTATATAAAAATATGATAAAAATACAAAACTACACAGACGTCGAAGCCGATTTTTTCAAAGGTCGTGCTTTCGGCGATTCAAACGAAGTAGTTAAGTCTGTACTTGAAGAAGTTCAGAAAAAAGGCGATGCCGCTCTTCGCATTTACGGATCAAAATTTGATGTTTCCGCACCTGCAACTTTTGAAGTTCCTCAGGAAGAACTGAAAGCCGCAGCAGAAAAACTTCACAAGAAAAATCCTGACGTTTACAACGCCATTGTTTATTCTCACGACCTGGCTCTCCGCTTTGCAAAAGAACAGAGAAAGTCTTTCAAAGATTTCGAAGTAGAACTGGAAAAAGGTGTATACACAGGACAGAAAACAATTCCAGTAGAAAAAGCCGGATGTTATGTTCCAGCCGGCCGTTTCCCTCTGGTTTCAACAGTTGTAATGGCTGTTACTCCGGCTAAGGCTGCAGGAGTTGATGAAATCATCATGTGTACTCCTCCTAGAGTTCACCCTGAAGACAGAGATGCTGCAGACAAATCAGGAACAGGAATTCCTGGAAAAGCTTATACTGGCGGAAAACCTTATGCTGATGAAGGAATCATGGCTGCTGCTTATATCTGCGGGGTAGACCACCTTTATGCAGTAGGCGGAAGTCAGGCTATTGGTGCCATGGCTTACGGAACAGAAAGCATTCCTAAAGTTGATGTTATTGTTGGACCGGGAAATAAATTCGTTGCCTCTGCAAAAAAAGAAGTTTACGGAACTGTCGGAATCGATATGATTGCAGGTCCTACAGAAGTTCTGGTTATTGCAGATGATTCTGCAAATCCTGCATGGGTTGCCGCAGACCTTCTGGCACAGGCTGAACACGATGTTGTTGCACAGCCTGTTCTTGTTACAACAAGCGAAAAACTGGCAGAAAAAGTTTCTGCTGAAATTGAAAAACAGCTGGAAACTCTTCCAACAAAAGACACAGCCCGTCAGAGTGTTGATACTTATGGAAAAATCATTCTGGTGGAAAGTCTGGAACAGGCTGTTGAAGCCGCAAACCGCAAAGCTCCGGAACACCTGGAACTGGCAATGGAAGACGGAAAGGTTCGCGACAAAGTTGCCAAGACAGTCCGCAATTACGGATCACTTTTCATAGGTCACTGTTCTGCAGAAGTATTCGGTGACTATTCAGCCGGTCTGAACCACACTCTGCCTACAAGCGGAAGTGCAAGATTCACAGGTGGACTTTCAGTAAGAATGTTCCTTAAGACTGTAACAACTCTCCGCACAAAAGAGGGAAGTTCAGGAATGACAAAATCTGCTGTAGCTGCAGGTTATCTTGGAGACGCAGAAGGTCTTGCAGGCCACGCTGCCGCCGCCAGAATCAGAATAAAATAAATTAAAGGAAAGCAGGATAAAATGGTACTTCCAATTACTAAACTTGGTGAAGATATTTTAAGACAGAAGGCACAGCCTGTTCCTGAAGTAACTGATGAAATCAGAAAACTTTGCGAAGACATGTTTGAAACAATGGATGCTGCAGACGGTGTAGGCCTTGCAGCTCCACAGATCGGACTTCCTCTGCGTATGTTTGTTCTTATGGCAGATGATGATGTTCGCCGTGTTTTCATCAATCCTCAGATTATTTCTACTTCTGAAGAAATGGGTGACTACGACGAAGGTTGTCTGAGCCTTCCAAAAATCTATGAAACTATCAGACGTCCGGTACGCGTTACCTGTCAGGCTTTGAATGAAAAAGGAAAACCTTTCACAGTTGAAGCTGATGGTCTTCTGGCCCGCATCATTCAGCATGAATATGATCACCTTGACGGTATTGTTTTCATTGACCGTGGGGATCCTGAATTCGCAAAGAAAACAGAAGAACAGATGAAAAAGCGTGCAGATCGTGCTGCCCAGAAAGCAGTTGAAAAAGAACGCAAGGCCGCAAAAATTGCCGCCAAGCTGGCTGCAAAGGCTGCAAAAGGAAAATAATTTGAAAATTTTATACGCCGGATCGCCGGAAGCGGCTGCAGTTACATTAAAGCTTCTCTTTGAAAAACAGAATGCATGTGGTTTCGAAATTGCAGGAGTTCTCACAAATCCTCCTGCAACACAGGGACGTCACAAAGATCTGATTCCGACTCCTTTAGAAGTTCTGGCCCGCGAAAACAACATTCCGGTTTTCACCCCTGAACATCTGGACAGCGAATGTCGTAGTCAGATTGAACCTTTAGGCTGTGACCTTCTGGTAAGCTTTGCTTATGGTCATATTTTCGGACCAAAGTTTCTGGCTATGTTCAAATGTGGCGGAATAAATCTTCATCCGTCGCTGCTTCCTAAATACAGAGGCTGCACTCCGGTTCCTGCCGCCATTCTGAACAGAGATGATAAAACTGCCGTAACAGTTCAGTCTCTTGCATTGAAAATGGACGAAGGAAATATTCTGGCACAGGAAGTTCTTTCTCTCGACGGAACAGAAACCAGCGGAAAACTGCTTCTGAAATCAGCTGAAATCGGGGCAGGGCTTATTGCGGAACTTTTGAAATCTGCAGCTTGTGAAGGAAAGCTTCCTGAAGGAAAAGTTCAGGAAGGTGAGGCTTCTTACACTGGAATAATTACAAAGGCCGACGGCCAGATTGACTGGAATAAATCGGCTCTTGAAATTGATGCCCAGTTAAGAGCTTATACTCCGGAGCCAGGAATCTGGTGCATGGATGGAAATGAAAGTCTTAAGATTATCGAAGCAGTTCCAAAGGAAGATGACGAACAGTCTGCATCTGAACCTGCCGGAAAAGTAATAAGATTTTCAAAACCTGAAGGCATTTTCATTAAATGCGGAAAGGGACAGCTTTGTGTTACTGTTCTTCAGAAACAGGGCAAGAAAGCAATGGGTTATAAAGACTTTATGAATGGAAGCCGTGATTTTATCGGCAAACAGTTATAATAAAAACGAAATTAATTTGAAAACATTTTATCGAGGATAAATATGGCAAGAAAAAAGAAGGAAACTGAAGAAGTAGCAGTACAGGAAGAAACAACTGTAGTTCAGGAAACTGCTGAAACACCTGCAACAGAAGCTGAAAAAGAATCTGTTAAAGAACCGGCAGAAGAAACTGTTGTTGAGACTGCCGCAGAAGAACCAAAAGCTAAGAAAGAAAAGAAACCTTTTACAATTCGCCTGGTAAGTTTCAAAGAAATGTATGCTCGTATCAGAGATAATCTTCCTTTGATGCTGGGAACTCTTTTTGTTTCTTTCGTTGTGGTAGCACTTCTTGCTATTGTTGTTTTCTTTGCATCAGCTAAAGGACCAGAAAAAGTAATGGTTCCGGATGTAGTTGGAAAAAAACTGGAAAACGGACTTCTTGAAATGCAGGTTAAGGAACTTTATCCAAAAATCAGCCTGCGTTATTCAGATACTCCTGGTGATGAAGGTATGATTCTGGATCAGTCTCCAAAAGCCGGTGCCATTGTAAAAGGTTATAGCCGCGTTTCCCTTGTGGTGAGCCGTGGTGTTGTTGCAGACCGTGTTGGAAATTATGTTGGAATCAAACTTGATGAAATGCGCATGAATCTTCAGACTTTGTTCGCAGGTTCTACACGTCCACTTATCCTTATTGGTGATATCGTTTATAAACCTGATACAACAGAAGCCGGTACAATCCTTGAACAGGATCCACCAGAGGGAACAAACATTACAGATCCTATTACTGTAAACCTTGTTGTAAGCCGTGGACCTCAGTATGAAAATACAAGACCTCCTGTGCTTCGCGGAAGCAGCATCAACGATATGCTTCAGGTTATTACAAGAAGCAAGCTTATCTTTGATTTCACAAGCCACGTTGCTCTTGAAGACGAAGTTCCTGGAACAGTTACAGACTACCAGAAGTTTGAAGATGAATTCGTTCCGAACTATACTCGCGTAACAGTTGATATGGCAATGCCAGAAAGCAATGATGACGGCAACAGATACGGTATCTTTGAAAAGACTCTGGATGCTTATCCTTACCCTGTACCTATGCGACTTGAGGCAGTTCCTGAAGAAGGAAACTCTTATACAATCATCAATTTTGCACATACAGGTGGAAGCGTTACTATTCCTTATATTGTTCCTGCAGGAACAACACTTGTGCTTTATGCCGGTGATAAAGTTGCAGGCAGGGAGACAATTCACTAAATGAGTAAACCACTTATTTGTATGACTCTGACAGGAAGTACCCTGGCAGAGGACGCAGAACTTGCTAAAAAATATGCTAAAAAAATTGACCTGGTTGAACTTCGCGTAGACTGTCTTAATGAAGAAGAACAGCTTAACGTACGCAAGTTCCCATCAATGGTTCAACAGCCATGTATTCTTACAATTCGTCGTGATGTTGACGGCGGTAAGTTTATTGGAAGTGAATTCTCAAGAACTACACTTTTCGGAAGTGCCCTTGCTTTTGCCAGTCCTGACAAAACAAAGCATTTTGCTTATGTAGATTTTGAAGAAGATTTCCATGTTTCGGGTCTTGAAGACGCAGCCATGGCTTTCGGAATCAGAATCATCAGAAGTATGCACAATATGAACGGTCCTGTAACAAACCTGAAAGAACGTGCAGCCGCAATGATGAAGACAGGTTTCGAGATCCCAAAAATTGCCTTTACACCTACTTCCCTTAATGACGTTACAAACATGTTCAAAGAGGGAAGCGAAATGGAACAGGATCACATTTTCGTAGCAATGGGAGAACTTGGCTTCCCATCAAGAATCCTTTCTGAACGTTCCAATTCATACCTGACTTTTGTTTCTCCAGAAGAAACAATCGTGAATACAGGTAACATCGGACATGTAACTCCTAACATTATCAATGACCTTTACCGTTTCCGCTCAATTGATTCAGATACAAAAATTTACGGAATTATCGGATGGCCTTTGAAGAAGACTTCAAGTCCTGAAATTCATAACCAGGGCTACATCGGACACGGCATGAATGCAGTTTATGTTCCTGTTCGTTCACCAAATGTTCCGGATGCTCTTGCACTTTGTAATCAGGTTGGAATACAAGGCCTTTCTGTAACTGTGCCTCATAAAGAAGACGTAATGTTCTATCTTTCAGAAATTTCTTCTGAAGCTAAAACAATCGGGGCCGTAAACACAATCGTAAGAAAAACAAAAGGCTGGTCAGGTTTCAATACTGATGCTTACGGTTTCCAGCGTTCTCTTGAAGAACTGCTTGAAACAAAGAAACTTAAGAAACAGAAGGTGGCAATTATTGGTGCCGGTGGTGCTGCAAAAGCCATTGCTTATGTAATCAAACAGATGGGCGGTAAAGCTTGCGTATTCAATAGAACTCTTTCAAATGCAAAGAGCCTTGCTGATAAATACGGATTCGATTATTCGGATCTTTCACCGGCCTGTATTGATAAACTGGCTGAGTATTCCGGCTTGATTATACAGACTACTTCCGTTGGAATGAACTCTGACGGAAACTCAACTCCGGAAACAGATCCAATCTATTTCTACGATTTCAAAGGTCATGAAATTGTTTATGACATTATTTATACACCTGCGGTTACTCCGATTATGAAACGTGCTTCAATTGCCGGCTGCAAAACCTGCAACGGTTTGAAAATGCTTCAGTATCAGGGATACATGCAGTTCAAGATTTTTACAGGAGAAGATTACGAAAATGTTAAGTCAGAATGAACAGAAAGTACTGGCAGCTCAGACTGCAGTAGATACTCTGGTAGAAAAGGGAATTCTTAAAAGTGGAATGAAAGTAGGACTTGGAACAGGTTCTACAGCTATGCCAGCAGTTGACCGTGTTGCTTACCACATTCAGCAGGGAACTCTTAAAGATATTAAAGCTGTTGTAACAAGCTTTCAGACAGAAAACCGCTGTCTGGATCTGGACATCCCTGTTTATTCTATGAATGACAGAAGAATCGGCGGGGTTCTTGATGTTGCCATTGACGGTGCAGATGAAATTGATCCAGACTGCAACCTGATTAAAGGCGGCGGAGCTGCTCATGTTCGCGAAAAGATTGTTGAATACAATTCAAAGGTTCTTGTAATTGTAGCAGACCAGTCAAAAGTTGTTCCACATATTGGAACAGGTTTCAAGGTTCCTGTAGAAATTATTCCAGATAGCAGACAGGCTGTTACCAATCAGCTGGAAGCACTTGGTGCTAAATGTTACCTTCGCGAAGGAGTAAAGAAAGCTGGTCCTGTTGTTACAGACAACGGAAACCAGATCCTTGACTGCCAGTGGGAAAAGCCAATCGAAGATCTTGCTGCTATGGAAGTTAAGATCAACCAGATTGTTGGGGTTGTAGAAAACGGGCTTTTTGCAGGAAAGAATCCGGTTGCTTTTATTGCAAAAGAAGACGGAAACGTAGAAATCCGTAACCTTAAATAAACTTGAAAGCCTGCTGGAAACGGCAGGCTCATTTTTTATGTATTCGCCGTTCCCAACAGAAATCGCATATCATTACTGCCTCATTCTTAAGCGCCGCCTTCAGGAAGGTTTTTTGAAGCTTGAACAAGTGACACGACTTTCTGCGGAGAGAGCAGGCCAGGGCGTAATGCTCGGGACTCTTGTCTGTTCAGATTCCGAAAATAACAGAATCGTTCTGTGCGCCTCAAGCGGCATATCAAAAAAAATGATTCTTTCTTCGGATAAGAATCAAACTGAATGGATTTCTGGTGGAGAAAAATTTATACTTGTTCCGCCTGTAGTAAGCGCTGAAGAAATTGATAAAGCCCTTAAAAAAAATGATGGGGAAATCCACCGCCTTACAGATTTAATAAACAGCTCAGATAAGGATTCTGTTTCTGAACTGAAAGAAAAACGAAAAAAACTTTGTGATGAATCCCTTGAAGAAGTTCGTAAACTCTACGGGTTCAATACTGTTTTTAAATCTTCTTATTCTCTTGCAGGCACTCAGCTCCCTACAGGAACCGGCGACTGCTGTGAACCTAAACTTTTCCATTATGCTTTGAGTCAAGGTCTTAAGCCTGTGAGTCTTGCTCAGATTTTTTATGAGGAAGCGGGGTCCGGGAACTCCCGGCGAGAGGGGTGTGGCGAAGACGGCCAGAGCCGGCTGAGCCCAGGGGAGAGACTTCTCCCCTTAAAAACAGAATATGTTCCGCCCTGCGATGAACGCTGTGGTTTTCTTCTTCCAAAAATGCTTGGTCTTGAAGTGCTTTACTGTGACCGGTTCATTGTGGTTGTGAATAAACCTTCTGGACTTCTTTCGGTTCCTGGTCGTGGAGAAGAAAAACAGGACTGCGTTGTGAAACGGGTCAAAGCTTTATACGGCGATTTATGTTTGATTGAACAGCCTTCAGTTCATCGATTGGATATGGAAACTTCGGGCATTCTGGTTCTGGCTTTTACGGAAGAAGCGCATAGAAATCTTTCGGCCCAGTTTGAAAAGGGGACAGTCCATAAAGAGTATGTGGCTCTTCTTGAAGGGGTTCTTGAAAAACAGGCCGTAGGTGAACTGGCTCCAAAAAGAGGAGAAAAGGAAGGCTGCATAAAACTGAAGTTCCGCCTGGATCCTGAAAACCGACCTCATCAGATTTATGATGAAGTTTACGGCAAAGAAGGAATCACAAAATGGAAGAATGAGGGACTTGTTTGGTACGAGGCTCCTGACAATACAAAAACCAAAGCTACAAAAATCCGTTTCTTCCCGGAGACCGGGCGGACACATCAGCTTCGTCTTGCTTCTGCGGACAAGCATGGACTTGGACTTCCGATAATCGGTGACTCTTTGTACGGTCACTGTTCAGAGGGACAGAGACTTATGCTTCATGCAGAGAAAATTACATTCCGCCATCCAATAAATGACCGGCTTATGACTTTTGAAAAGAAAGGGGATTTTTAATTTAGATTTTCAGACTGCCAAGGGTTTCGCCGATTGAATCGTGAATTACCAGGCTTGCATATTGGTCTGCCTGAGTTTTCCCTTTGTTGATAAGAACAAGATATTTGCCCTGGAAATAGCGGATAAGTCCTGCTGCAGGATAAACTGTCAGGGAAGTTCCGCCAATTATGAGCATGTCTGCTTTTGAGATGGCTTCTACGGCTCCGTTCACACAATCATCATCAAGTCCTTCTTCGTATAAAACTACATCAGGCTTAACAATGCCGCCGCATACATCGCAGACCGGATAAGCTTCGTTTTTATTGTTCATGTAGTTTACATCAAAGAATTTTTTACAGCTCATGCAGTTATTGCGCAGTGTACTTCCGTGCAGTTCATATACGCTCTGACTGCCGGCCATCTGGTGAAGTCCGTCTATGTTCTGTGTAATTACGGCAGAAAGTTTTCCGGCTTTTTCCATGGCTGCCAGGGCGGTGTGTGCTTTGTTTGGTTTGATGCCTTCGATGAGAATCTTTTCCCGGTAGAAGCGGAAAAATTCAGGACGGTTTGTATCAAAGAAAGTTCGGCTTAAAATTGTTTCAGGCGGGTAGTCCCATTTCTGGTTGTAAAGTCCGTCTACGCTTCTGAAGTCTGGAATTCCGCTTTCGGTTGAAACTCCGGCGCCGCCGAAGAAAACAATATTTTCCGAGTCGTCGTACATTTTCTGAAGTATTTCAATTTTTACAGGATCCATATTAGTTTCTCCGGCTGGTATGAAGCTTTGTTCTATTCAGTAAGCATTTCTTTTGTAATGTAGTAAACGCTTCCGCAGTTCTGGCAGATTACTTCCAGAGGGAATTTTTCTGTTGCCAGAATATCGTCAAGTTCTGCTTTTCCAAGATTTTTGATTCTCATGGCAAAGTTGCTTGCAGAACAAGGACAGTCAAAAATAACGTCACGATCAAGAACTGCAGTAGGTTTGAATTCGCGGAAAAGGCCGTAAACGATATCTTCACGGTTGCCTTCTTCGCTGAACCACTGTCCCGGGTTAGGAAGGGCGTTCAGAGCCATTTCTACGCGGTAAATCAGTTCTTCGCGGATTTCTTCTGCATTTTCTTTTCCACTGTTTGCAGTCTGGGCGCTTACTTTGCTGTAACCACCGGCTTCAGGCATAACCTGAACATACATACCGCCAGCCCCTGTTACACGGCCAAGTTTATCAAACTGGATTCCTGTTTTGAATGCAGAGTGAATCTGTTCACTCTGGTCAAAGAAGTAAGCCAGGTCCATGGCGATGTTCTTGAACTGGATTTCAACAGAACTTGTTGCAGGTTCCTTCATTCCCGGAGTCAGTTTTGACATGGTCATGGTTCCACCTGTTCCGAAGAAAGGAGCAAGGTCCCAGCTTTCCAGAGGTTTTTCAAGAGGAATGTGATCCTGCATAAGGTGTCCGCGAACGTATCCGATGGAATCAGCTTCTACAACGAATCCTTTACAGATTCCGTCTGTCTGGTATGAGAAAGTCCAGTGTTCTTTTTCGCCTGATTTCATAAGAGGAATAAACAATGATGCGCACAGAAGAGCCTGGCCCAGAATATATGTTTCAAGAATCCCCAGATTCTGGTTTGCCCTCATCTGGTTTACCATTTCGGTACCATTAAAGAAAGCACCGCGGAACTGACCTTCAGCCATAACGAAAATGGTCATTCCGTCTTTATCGATTTTTGATAAATGTTCAATTAATTCTTTGTCTTTGATTTCTGCCTTGTTCATAATAATGAAGTTTATTCTTTATAAAAGAAATTGTATACTGTTTTCATGTCAGAAATTAAATCAACTGTTGAATCGAATCCGAATCCGGATGTTCTTAAAACTGCTCTTGTAGCCATTATTGGCCGTCCTAGTGCCGGAAAATCTACTTTCCTGAATACAGCCTGTCAGGAAGCTGTAAGCATTGTATCTCCAATGCCACAGACTACCAGAAACGCCATTCGTGGTATTGTAAATACTTCTTACGGTCAGCTGGTATTTGTTGATACTCCGGGTTATCACGACTCTGAGAAGAAACTGAACCTTAAGCTTCGCGGAGTTACAGAAACTACTCTGGAAGGATCGGACTGTGTTCTTTATGTTGTGGATTCAAGCCGCGAACCAGGGGACGAAGAAAAAATCACTGCAGAACTTATTAAGAATTACCAGAAGCGCATGATTGTTGCCATCAACAAAACTGATCTTGCAGGCGCAAAACCGGACAAGGCAAAGGCTTTTGTAAAATCAATTCTGACTGAAATCCCTGATGAACGTATTCTTGAAATGTCGGCAAAAAAAGACAACGGCATCAACGAAGTTCTTAAGGCTCTTTATGATATTTCTCCTGTGGCTCCGGCCATGTATACAGAAGATTTTTATACTGACCAGGATATGAAATTCCGTATTTCCGAAGCAATCCGCGGTGAAGCAATCAACCGTCTGGAACAGGAAATTCCCCATGCGGTTTACGTTAATGTGGCAGACCTGGAATTCCGCAATGAGGGCAAAAAGCTCTGGGTACGTGCTTTCCTTTGCGTTGAGCGGGAAAGCCAGAAAGGCATTGTAATCGGTAAAGGAGCTTCGAAAATCAAGGAAATCAGAGCCGCATCTCTTAAGGCTCTGAACATGATTTATCCATATAAAGTGGAACTGGATCTTCAGGTAAAAGTTGATAAAAACTGGCGCCAGAAAGATCTTACAATTTCACGTCTTATTCCTGAATAAAGTATCTCCAAAGTCTCCAATTTGTGATATAATACATTTTGTATTATGAAAGCAAACAATAAAAAAGGGGACTACAAGTTCCGTTTCATCCAGCAGGGCGGCCTTCTTCAGGTTCAGATCAACACAATTGATGATGTTCTGAATCTGGATAAACTGGACCCTAAGCTGTGGACTATTCTGGCTTGTCCTGTAAAAGGACTCGAATTCAGCGAAGAAACTCTTTCTATTCTTGATAAGGATAAGAACGGACGCGTTCGTGTACCGGAAATCCTTTCAGCCGTTGATTTTATTAAGAAATATTTCGCAGATCCGTCAGTTATCATGACAGAAGGGGATTCGATTCCTTTGAATGCCCTTGGAACAATGAATTTTGACTGCGGACATTCACCTCGTACTTCGGCCCGCGCACTTCTTGGCGTTCTGGGTAAAAACGAGGCACAGGAAATTACTCTTGCAGATCTGAACTCTGACGATTCAATGTTCTCTCCTGCAGTTCTTAACGGAGACGGCGTTGTTCCTCCTGAAGCTTGTACAGACGCAGGTGCTGCTTCTGTAATCAAAGACATTATTGAAATTACAGGCGGAACAGATGATGTAAGCGGAGTAAAAGGAATTACCCGCGCCCAGTTCGAAGATTTCTTTGCTTCAATCAAAGGTGTAAACGAATGGCGCAAGAACTCTGCTGCTGAAGATTCTGAAAACTCAGAGATTTTCTTCCTTAAGGAAAAAACAGATGCTGCCGCAGCCAGCTATATGCAGGTATGCGAAAAAATCAATGATTACTTTCTTCGCTGTTCCCTGGCTTCTTTTGATGCTGATGCAAAAGGAATTCTTGATGCAGAAAAGAATGCAATGTACATGACAGAAGGTCATCTGAGTTCAATTGAACAGCTGGCACAGATGCCACTTTCTGCAATTGAAGCTGGAAAACCACTGCCTCTTGATAATTCAATTAACCCTGCATGGAAAGAAAAAATTGAAAACTTCAAGAAGAACGTTCTTGAAAATATCACAAAGCAGAATCTTGAAGAACTGACCGAAAGTCACTGGAAAAAGATCGAAAGCCTTTTTGCACCTTATGTTGCCTGGTTCAATGCAAGACCTGTAAATGATGCCGTAAACCTTCCTGTTGAACGTATCTCAGAAATTCTTGCAGGAAATTATGAAGCTACAATTGATGAACTTTTAACAAAAGAATCAGAACAGCCTCCTGTAGCCGCCGCTTCAGTAGATCTTAGAAAAATGATTCTTCTTCGCCGCGACTTCGTAAAGCTTCTTAAAAACTTTGTATGTTTTGAAAATTTCTACAAGCAGGATGAAAAAGCAATCTTCCAGGCTGGTAGTCTTTATCTTGACGGCCGTGCCTGTGACCTTTGTTTCAAGGTTGAAGATATTGCAAAACATTCAACAATGGCTCTTCGTTCCGCTTGTTTCCTGATTTACTGTGAATGTCAGAAACACGATGATTCAGGCAAGAAAATGAATATTGCCGCTCTTATGAGTGACGGAAATACAGACAACATCATTGTTGGACGTAACGGTATTTTCTATGATCGTAACGGAGATGACTGGGATGCTACAATCACAAAGATTCTGGACAATCCAGTTAGTATCAAACAGGCTTTTTGGAGTCCGTATAGAAAACTTGGAAATTTCATTACAGATAAAATCAACAAGATGGCAAATGATGCAGATGCAAAGGCTTCTGCAAAAATGCAGAACGCTGTAAACGATCCTAAAGCTACAGCAACAGCTGCCGCCGCCGCTCCAGCTCCTGCAAAGAAGACAGACATCGGTTCCATTGCTGCAATTAGTATTGCAGTGTCAGGAATTGCAGGTGTGATCACTTCACTTGTTGGAATTTTCAAGGATAATTTATTAATGGCTGTTTTTGGAATCGTTGGTGCGTTATTATTGATTTCTTTCCCATCAATGATTATTGCTGCTCTGAAACTTCGAAAACGTAATATTGCATCAATACTCGATGCTAATGGATGGGCAGTTAATGGTAACGTAAAAATAACACGTGTATTGGGAAAAATATTTACCCACGTTGCAAAATTCCCTGCAGGTTCAAGACTGAACAAAAAAGATCCATACGCACAGAAAGGCTTCCCATGGAAGCGTACTATTTTTGTAGTAATTCTTATTGCAGTTCTCGGTTTCCTGGCATACTGTCAGTTCGTAAATCCTGACCTGATCGGAGGCAGTCCTTCAGAATATATTCAGGACTGGATCTCACAGATTTGAAGGGATGCCGATTTTAAAGATTACAAAGTGCAAGGGCTGCTGAAGCAATAAGCGGAATTGTGAAAATTGAGAAAAGGGTACCTATGGCAACCATTGTAACGGCTGTCTGGGTATCCTTTTCGTATTTAGCGGCAAACATGGTTGTGTTTGCTGCTGTTGGTGCACTTATGGCAATAACCATTGCAGGCAGAATATTGTCACGTATTCCGCAAAGATAAAGCAAAGTAAGGGCTGTAAGAGGGCACAGAACAAGCCTTAAAAAAATACCAAGAACCAGCTTCAGATCTTTAAGGACAGCAAAGCTTGTAATCTGAGCAAGGTAGAATCCTATGATAATCATTGGAAGCGGTGTGTTCAGGTTTGAAAGGTGAACAACAGGTGATGCAATAATTGCCGGTAGTTTAATTGGACTTAGAAAAATAATAAGCCCTACAGTAATACCGATTATTCCTGGATTCAGGAAAACTTTCTTGATATTAATTTCACTCATTTTTCCGCTCATAAGAACAAGTCCGTAAGTCCAGGTCAGCAAATTGAAAACAGCTATATATGCAGTTCCAAGAAATACGCCTTCGGTTCCCAGTATGGCGTTCTGGAGTGGAAGTGCCATGTACCCGCAGTTTGAAAAAATAATTCCGTATCTTAAAACTGCCTGTTTGGCTTTATCTTTATCGTGAATCAATAAATAAGAAAGAAGCATGCTTAAAAAGTGAAGAGCTGCGGCACATATTGCACTTATAATAAGCTTTTTTACAAGCAGAGGATCATATTCCCTGTTGAAGGAATTTATGACAACAGTAGGGGTTACGAAATAAAGAATAAAATTCGTAAGATGTTTGATTGTGTATTCATCAAGAATGCTTTTCTTTGCACAAATAAATCCAATAGAAATAAGAATAAAAAGAACTGCAACCTGTGTTGCAACTGTCATAAAACTGGAATACATAAGGAAAGTATAGCGCGTTTCAATTCTTTTCGAAATCCCGAATTTTTTGTATAATAAAGTATTATTTGCCGTTTTAGCTCACCTGGTAGAGCAGCTCCCTCGTAACGAGCAGGTATTCGGTTCAAGTCCGGAAAACGGCTAAAGAAAATTGTGAATTTTTTAACTTTTGAAAATATAACGATTCATAAAATGGTGAACCGAATAACGGAGTGAGCGCAGAAAAAAGCGATGAAGGAGCTTTTTTCTGATAAGTCGCCATGGATGGCGACGACAGCGAACGTAGGCGCCCGAAAGGAGTAAACACGACGTTTACGACTGGAGGGGGAGGTTCAAGTCCGGAAAACGGCTAAAGAAAATTGTGAAGTCTTTGACTTACGAAAAAAAATATGACAAATCTGTTTGTTGGCGACAATCTGGATGTTCTTACTTCACATCTGGATGAATGGCGTGGAAAAATCAATCTTATATACACAGATCCTCCTTACAATACCGGAAATACTTTTACATATAATGACGACTTTTCACAGAAAGGGGATCGCCACAGTTCCTGGCTTTCTTTCATAAAGGAACGGCTTCTTCTTGCCCGCGAAGTCCTTTCTTCTGACGGCTGTATTTTTATTGCCATTGGCGATGATGAACTTTACCGCCTTAAAATCCTTTGTGATGAAGTCTTTGGCGAAGAAAACTTCGTTAACAATTTTATGTGGCTTCACGGTAAAGGGAAAAAAGATTCCTGGAGTCGTACCCTTACAGAAAACAATCTTTGCTATGCAAAGGACAAGAACAACCTCAAACCTTTTACTGAAATACTGGAAACAAACTGGGCTGTAAAAAACGCAGACAATGATCCTCGCGGTCCCTGGTTTTCGGGCAGCATTTCTTTTTCAGAGAAACGTTCAAGTCCGACCCACAGAAATTTTTACACAGTAACTTCTCCAAGCGGAATCAAATGGGAACGCCAGTGGCTTTGTTCAAAGGAAGAGATGGAAACTCTTCTTCTGGATAACCGCATCTATTTTGGCGAAGCTCCTGAGTTCAAAAATGTTCCAAGGGAAAAAATCTTCAACGGCAAGAAAGAAGAAATCATTCCAAAAAACATAATCGAAAACGTTGGGTCAACAAGAGATGCCCAGAATTATCTGGACGGTCTTCTTGGTGTAAAAGGTATTTTTGATAATCCAAAACCGGTAGGACTTGTTGAACATCTTATAAAAATCACCTGCATGGCTAAAGATATAACTGTCATGGATTTTTTTGCCGGAAGCGGAACTACTGCCGAAGCTGTGGAAAAATTGAACAGGGAAGACGGCGGAAACCGTTCCTGCATTCTCATTCAGAAAGATGAAAAGACTTTCGAAGTTGAGGATGGAAAAGAAAAAGCCCGCCGCGGATGCGAAGCTGCATTCGAAGCGGGTTTTAAAAGTATAGCCGAAATCACAAAGGCAAGAGTTGAAAAAATCCTGCCGGCGGGCCAGACACTGAAAATCTTCTAGTTCTGGAAATTCTGCAGGAACTCCTGCATTGCTTCCTGGAATTTTTCCGGCATCATTTCCTGGAGTTTTTCAGGCATAATCTTGCGCTGTTTTTTAGTTTCCTTTGTAAACATAGCGGTAATCTTTGCTTTATAGTTCTGCAGAACTTTGTAACGGATCAGACCGCCTTTTGCAGAGAATTCTTCTTCAGGATGCTGGAAGTTTTCCATCATAAAGAAAGTGCTTACGCGTTCACAGTTTTTGAAACCGTTCTTTGAAGAAATAAGTCTTTCAATTTCACGGGTAATAAGTTCCTGTGCGAATCCTGAATCCAGAAGTTTCTGAACAGAATTGTATTTTTCTCCGGCATTGTCTGCCGATTTCTGAAGTTCAGCAACATCAGGAATGATGATGGCACCCAGAGTGTTTTCATCCTGGCCACATACAACTGCTTGAAGAATATATGGAGATTCAACAAGTTTTGCTTCAATAGGGAAAGGTTCAACGTTTTCTCCGGAACGGAGAACGATTGTATCTTTTGAACGTCCTTTAATTGCCAGTTCTCCGTTGTAGGTTGCAACTGCAATGTCTCCTGTATTTAGCCAGCCGTCTTCAGAAAGAATTTCGGCTGTAAGTTCAGGACGTTTGTAATATCCCTTCATTACGTTAAGACCTTTAATATAGAGAACACCTTTTTCACCAGGTTTTGCTGGAGTTCCGTCGGCCTTAATGATTTTTGCATCGTTGTATTCCAAAGGTCTTCCGATTGTTCCAAGAACAGGAGCAAAACGGTTTCTGATGGAAACGATAGGAGCTGTTTCTGTCATACCGTAACCTTCAACAACCTGTATTCCAACTGCGTTAAAGAATTTGTCCAGTTTTGGAGGACATCCACCGCCACCTGAAATTCCACAGATGAAGCGTCCGCCAAGAAGTGCCTTGATCTTCTTGAAGAAAAGTTTTTCTCCAAGGACACGGAGAGGGTAAAGAATACCGTAAGGAATATAGAGAAGTTTACACATGGCGTGTTTGAAACTTCCCCGTTCTTTATAGTAACGGTTCAGTCCGTGAATTGTGTTTTTCATAGAAAGAGAACTTGAGGAAGCTCCCGCAAGAATCTGGAACAGAACCCATGTAAGGGCTGACTGTGATTTGATTTTCTTAGAGATTGACTGGTAAAGAGAATCCCATACGCGTGGAACACAAGGCATGAACTGAGGACGAACCTTCTGGAAATCAGAAAGGAGAACCGAAGAAATAGGTTTTGAGTAACACATGGTTCCCGCAAAGAACATGATGTAGTATTCCAGTTCGCGTTCGTAAACGTGCCAGATTGGAAGAATACAGAGAGAACGTTCTCCACGGTGGAATCCCAGAGTAGAGGCAATGCCTTCAAGCTGGCACAGGAAGTTTTTGTGGGTAAGCATAACTCCCTTTGGAGTTCCTGTTGTTCCAGAAGTAAAGATGATAGTGGCAACATCTTCTGTTTTGCCTTTCCATACTTCTTTTTCTATTTTATCCGGATTTTTTTCGCGCCATTCGGCACCTGCTTTCATAATATCTGCGTAGTGCCAGATTTTTCTGCCTTTTACGTCAAAACGGTCCAGGGCTTTGTTCTGCGAATCAATAAGAATGATGTTTTCCAGAGTTGGAATATCGTCTATACATTCGCAGAGTTTACCAAGAACGTAAGGATTTTCTACAGAAACTGTCTTACATTCAGTAAAACTCAGGATGTAGCGCAGTTCATTTACTGTAACATCGCTTCCGCGTGGAATATCGGCACAGCCAAGAACCATGGATCCAAGGCTTACTACCTGCCATTCCTGGCGGTTGTCGGCAATATGACCAATGTGTTCGCCGCGTTTTGTGCCCATTGTAATAAGACCGGCGGCAAAATCGAACATCTGTTCGCATAATTCTTTGTATGTTGTTGGCTGGAAAGTGCCTGAAGAATCTTTTGTAAGCTGCGCATCAGTAGCTGGAAAACAGAGTCCCTGATGATAAAGCAGTTCTGGAAGTGTATTAATCATAATGTTACATTCTATTTAATATGACAAAATATGTCAAATTGTCATTTTAGATGCCTTTACCTTATAACCTTTTGAAATTTATAGAAAAAAACAGTAAAATGCTTTCTATGAATATTATTGTAGTTGGCAATGGCGGACGTGAGCACGCTATCTGCTGGAAATTGGCTCAGAGTTCTTTGGTTGATAAGATTGTTGCTGTACCTGGAAACGGTGGAACTGCATTTGAAGAAAAATGTGTAAACGTTGATCCAAAAAAATGCGATTACCTTGTTGACGGTGAAAATCCTTTCGTACAGATTGCAAAACACGAAAACTGTCGTATGGCCGTTATCGGGCCGGAAGATCCACTGGCAGACGGTCTTGCAGATGTATTCTGGAACGCAGGTATTCCTGTTGTAGGTCCTAAGAAAGCCGGAGCACAGCTGGAAGCCTCAAAAGACCTTTCTAAGAAATTCATGAAAGAATATAACGTAGCCTGTGCAGCCAGCGAAACTTTTGTTAATCAGGAAGCTGCTGTTGAATACGTTAAAAAGCACGGTGCACCTATCGTAATCAAGGCCGACGGTCTTGCTGCTGGTAAAGGTGTTACAGTTGCCGCTACAGTTGAAGAAGCTGTTGCCGCTATCGATGATATTATGAATTCCGGCCGCGTTGGTTCAGCCGGTAAAAAAATTGTTGTTGAAGACTATCTTGAAGGTGTAGAAATCTCGGTTCTGGCCGCTGTTTCTTGTACACCTGAATACGCAGTGCAGGGAAGTGCATGTATCGTTCCTTTCCTTCCTTCACGCGACCACAAACGCCTTATGGACGGAGCAAAAGGTCCTAATACTGGCGGAATGGGAACCGTTTGTCCTCTGGACGATGTAACTCCAGAAATGATGGCAGAATTCGACAAGACAATTCTCCAGCCAACTCTTAACGGTCTTATCAAAGAAAAGTTCGATTACCGCGGATTCATTTTCTTCGGTGTTATGCTTACTAAGAACGGACCAAAACTTCTTGAATACAATGTACGTCTTGGTGACCCTGAAACTCAGAGCGTTCTTCCACTTATGGACTTCGACTTTGCCGCTATGTGTATGTCTATCATGAACGGAACTCTCAAAGATTTCGAAATGAAATGGAAGAAAGGTTACCAGTGTTCACCTGTAATGGTTTCAGGCGGATACCCTGGAGACTACGAAAAAAATATCCCAATTTCAGTAAACGAAAATCTTCTTAAACTCAGTACTTCAAAAATCTTCTATGCAGGCGCCGTTGTTGGTCGCCGCAGCGATGACGAAGAACTTCTGACTTCCGGCGGACGCGTTCTTGCCTGTTCAGCATACGGAACAACATTCAAAGAAGCCTGGGAAAAAGCCTACATGGGAATCAGCGCTGTTAAGTTCGACAAAGCCTTCTACCGCAAGGACATCGGACTTCCTGGAGCCGCTGAAAGTGGAAAGCTCTAAAGCAAGTTATAGGTAATAAATAATAGGGAGGGGAAAAGCCTTCCCCTCGCTCCGAACCTTCGGTTCTACGCTACCCCTTCTGCGGGCCTCAATCGCCGGCCCGCAACGCCCGCTTTTTGGCGGGTATTTTTTTAGGAGAAATATCATGATTGAAAGCATTAAAAATTATATGAATTCAAAAAAACAGGAAATGGTTGAGCTTCAGAAAAAACTTACATGTGTTAAGGCTCTGGCACCGGAAAACGGCGGTGACGGGGAATCTGAAAAAGCCGCAGTTCTTCTGGACTGGCTTAAATCAAAGGGATTCAAAAATCTTGAAGTTTTCAATGCGCCGGACAGTCGTGTAAGTTCCGGCGTTCGTCCAAGTATTGTTGCTACAATTCCTGGCAGCGATGCTTCAGCTCCTGTAATCTGGGTTATGGCTCATATGGATGTTGTTCCTACCGGTGAACTTTCAATGTGGGAAACAAATCCATGGGAATGTGTAGAAAAAGACGGAAAACTTTTTGGCCGTGGAGTAGAAGACAATCAGCAGGGCCTTCTTTCCATGACTTTTGCTGCCTTATATCTGCTTGAAAATAATATTACTCCTAAAAATACAGTTAAACTCCTTTTTGTTGCCGATGAAGAATGTGGAAGTGCCTATGGCTGTCAGTGGCTTGTAGAAAACACAAATCTCTTTAATAAAACAGATATGGTCCTTATTCCTGACGGAGGAGATCCAAAAGGTGAAACAATAGAAATTGCCGAAAAGAACCTTATGTGGATGAAACTTCACGTAAAAGGAAAACAGACACACGGTTCCCGTCCTGACACAGGAATCAACGCCTGTCTGGCATCAAATGACCTGGCACTTCGTCTTCACGGCCTTGAAAAAATCTTCAATAAAAAAGATGAACTTTTTGAACCTGATTATTCAACTTTCCAGCCTACAATGCATTTGAAGAACGTAGATGGAATCAACATTATTCCTGGTGATGAAGTTTTCTATATGGATTGCCGTATTCTTCCATGCTACACAATTTCTGAAGTTCAGGCAGAAGCAGAAAAAATCATTTCGGGAATCGAAAAAGACTACGGCGTAAAAGTAGAATTCTCTTTGGCACAGAAATCAGAAAGCCCTGCAACTTCAAAAGATTCACCGGTTGTAAAACTTCTTTCTTCTGCAATCGAAAAAGCTCATGGACAGAAAACCCGTTGCATCGGAATTGGTGGCGGTACTGTTGGTGCCGAACTTCGCCGCGAAGGAATTGACTGTGTTGTATGGAGTACTTTGAATGATATGGCCCACCAGCCAAACGAGTACTGCATCATCGACAACATGGTTAAAGACGCTATAACACTTTCCGTAGTTTTCGCCGGCTAAAACAGTATGTATCTGGTTTAAATCTACATATAAATTTAAATCTCAAAAACTTACTCCCAGTCAAAAAGTGGCCATCTAGCAACGCTAGCTAGCGTCGCTAGACGCGTACGCGCGGCAAAGAAACTATCGAGCCGCGCTACG
Source organism: Treponema sp. (assembly GCA_024402695.1). Lineage (GTDB taxonomy): Bacteria > Spirochaetota > Spirochaetia > Treponematales > Treponemataceae > Treponema_D. The sequence goes on from JAKSTG010000003.1 coordinate 110,070, forward strand.
AGTCTTGCTGATGGCACACTTTTTTCCTTCGCGTAAGTTTTTAATACTTGTGTTTAATATGTACGTTTAAACAAAATGTAAAAAACTTACGACAGACGAAAAAGTAATACTTAAAATACATCTGCAAAAGAACTGACGCGAAGGAGCAAAATGTGATGTGCAGTGGCACTTTGAGCGTGGCTTTATAGGTTCCTATACACGCTCAACGTGCAGCGCAATATGCGCGTCCTGCACATCCATTTTGAGACTGGGAGGAAGTTCTTTTTATACTATATACCCTCTAAGATTACGTTTTGGTATTGGGAGTAAGTTTTTGAGATTACAATTTAAACGTACGTTTTTTATTAAGGAGTGGGCTATTCTCTTACAAAACGCTGAGCTGGAGTTACAATCCAGATTGCTTCCAGTTCAGTGTCTCCTGCGTTGGTCATTGTATGAGGAGCTGTGGCAGGGAAGGAAACGCTGTCTCCGGCTTCCATAGAGTAAACCTGGTTTTCGTAATGGAGTTCGCCTTTTCCTTTTGTAATAATCCCCATTTCACGTCCGATATGTCCGTAAGAACCGCCTCTGTGTGTGCTTGAGTGAGGAGGAATACGGATAACGTAAGCTTCGAAGTTGTTTGTTTTGTCGTTGGCATCAGGCTTCAGAAGTTCTTCATATTCAACATCATCTTCGGCCATTTTTGCACGTTCACCTTTTCTGATAATCTGCACAGGATGAGATCTGCGGTATTCTTCAAAAAGGAATTCAAGATTAATATCCAGCACGTCTGCCAGTGAAAGCAGAGTATCGATTGCTGGGGAAACATGGTTTCTTTCAATCTGAGAAACAAGACTTTCGGATACACCGGCCATCTGGGCAACATATTTAAGAGTATAACCTTTGTGTTCGCGCATCTGGCGGAGTTTTTCTCCGAAGTGATATGGCACTTTCTTTTTTGGTTCTACGTTTTCGTTATTTTGCGAAGGTGTCATTTTTCTGTTTCTCCTTGTTCCGTTCTGTTACGAACTGAATAAAGTAATCTTCAATAGTTTTATGTGGTCCGTCCAGGTTCAAACGTTTGCGGCTTCTGGCATTATCACGGCGGATAGTATACATAGAATAGAAGTCACGGTAATCCAATCCGGCGTCGGCTTTTACGTGCTGGCCAAGGAAGCTTGAAACTTCGTCACGGCCAATGGCTGCAATGCCTTTTTCCCGGAGAATTGAACGGAGTGTATTTATCTGTTCATAAGAAATTCCAAACAGGAATTCTTCCATAGCTTGAGTAACACCCTTGTCGCCCATTTTCTGTTTGATGAACTGAATCCAAGGTTCGTCCATCTGCATGGAAATAAGAAGAAGTTCACTGGTTCCCATCATTGTACCGAAGGCAGGTGCCAGCTTGCGGCGGGCAGACCATACGGACTGGAGAACAGGAGCGGCTGTTTCCGCAGTCTGGTCGTTCCAGTGTTCCCAAAGAAGCAGAAGGGACAGGGCCCATTCTCTTCGGAATTCTTCCGGCTGTGTATTGTCACGGATCAGGTTCAGATAGACGTCTTCTGCAAGCATGCTGAACATGGCAGAAATAGTTTCGTTGGCAAGCTGTGTTGCAAGTTTTTTACTTTCAGGAGTATCCAGGCGTCCTGCAAACTTTGAGAAAGAGGAAAGAGTATGTGCTTTTGCTACAAGGAACCCGCGTCCCAGAGTTGCTTTTGATGGCAACTGAAGGGTAGCGTCTCCTTCATCAAGGTGCTTGATAAGTGAGGAAATCAGGATTGTCGGGGTACGTGTACCACCGGCAAGTTCATGTCGTTCAAGAAGTGAAGGAAAACGGGCAACAGCTTTTGCCAGTTGTTCCAGATCCTGAAGACGGTCGTTGAAAATCTTCCATCTTTCTTCGTCGTGTTCCTTTACAAGGGGCATGAACTGGTTAATGAGCATGCGCTCCTGGGGAGTAAGAAGGCTTACTTCCTTTTCGGAGATTTTTTCCTGAGAATCATTGTCAAAAAAAGAGTTGATATCAACCGAGATGTATTCACTGTTATCTGACATACTTTTTGCCTTTCATTGAAAGAATTACCTTTAATTATACTTCATTAATTAAATATTTTCAAAAAAAATTATGCTATTAAACTGCATAAATAAACTGTAAAAATCTGCCGAAAATATGAATATGAGAAAATTTGTCCTTATTTTTTTATGTTCAATCATGGCTTTTTCGGTTTTTGCACAGACAGAAGAACAGAAACCTGTTTATACTGCGGAACAGCAGAGACTTCGTGTAACTGCGGAAGATATTCGTCTTGTTCCTGAAACTGATTTGCCTACAAAAGGCTATCATCTTTATGTTAGAAAACGTCCGGAAATTGAGTCCATCATGCTTACTGAAACAACAAAGGATCCGGAAGGAAAAAACGATAGTTTTGCTTACAGAGCCCGTGAATATAACAAATATAATGGAGATGAAATCAGATTCCTTAACGGCCTTCCACTGGTTTCTGAGTGGGCAAAATACTCTCTGGTTGATTCTACCCCGGAAGATTTTAAAGCCTTTGGAAAAGCTTTCCATATATATATTCCTGAAGTTCTGGATTACGGGTATGAATGGGAACGTCACGGAAGCGTAACAATCGGAAAGGGAACTTTCATCAATATCCGTACTTTTGAAAAGAAATATGCTGATTATACAGGTGCTTTCATGGACAGCCCTTTCATGTTTGATCTTCGTGAACATCCTAAAAAGGTGGTTAAGGCTCCTGTTGAAGAAACACCTGTTGCAGAAACGGTTCTTACAGATGATTACAATCCTATAGCAAACGACAAATTCAGTGAAATCGCAGAGAACCTGGTTCTGTCAAAAGGTCCTGAATCTCTTACAGACGATATCCTGAAGTGCCTTGAGAATCTGGATCCTAAAACTCCATGTGATCTGGTTTTTGCAATTGATGCTACAGGCAGCATGAAAAATGACCTGGAGACTTTGAAATCGGAACTGGTTCCGGGTCTTCTTGAAAAGTTCAGAGATTTTGAAGATATCCGCTTCGGGCTTCTTTTCTACCGGGATTACACAGACAGTTTCCGTTACAGAGAACTTCCTGTAAAGCTTTTTGAAATGACCCCAAGTCTTACAGACTTCAACAAAAATCTTGCAAGCATTGTGATCAAGGGAAAAGAGGGTGGTGATATTCCGGAAGCAGTTTATGAAGCCCTTTATGCATCTGTAGCCTTTACAAACCTTCGTCCGGGAGCTTACAAAAAAGTAATCCTTATTGGCGATGCTGAACCTCATCCGACCCCAAGAGGCACCCGCAAATATTCACGGGAATATGTAACAAAACAGATTCTTGCTGCCGATGCACATGTTGATGCAATCCTTCTTCCTGAAGGAGAAAAATGATTGACATATTTTGAAAATTTGTCATAATAAAGATATTATGGAAAATACAGAAAACGAAGTTGAAATCAAAAGAGTACTGGTTACCGGTGCCTCAGGCGGAATCGGACGTGCAATTGCTGTTGCATGTGCAAAAGAAGGTTACTATGTAATCTGTCATTATAATGGAAGCGAAGCCAAAGCCCAGGAGACTTTGGATATGGTAAAAGCTGCTGGTTCAGACGGAGAAATCTTACAGTTCAATGTTTCTGATCGTGCCGACTGCGAAGCAAAGCTTAAACCGCTGGCTCTTAAATATGGCGCCCTTTGGGGAATCGTAAACAATGCCGGAATCACACGAGACAACATCTTTGCTGCAATGAAAGGTGATCAGTGGGACGATGTAATTAACACAAATCTTGGAAGTTTTTACAATGTTGTTAAGCCTCTTATTATGCCAATGATTGGACGTAAGAATACACGTGGTGGTCGTATCGTAACAGTTTCCTCAATTGTTGGTGTACACGGAAACGGCGGACAGACAAACTACTCTGCATCAAAAGCAGGTCTTATTGGTGCTTCAAAATCCCTGGCTCTGGAACTTGCAAGTCGTGGCGTTACAGTAAACTGTATTGCACCTGGTTTTATTGATACAGATATGACAAAAGCAATCAGACCTGAAGCAATGGAAGCTATTCTTAAAGGAATCCCAATGGGACGTCCTGGACAGCCGGAAGAAATCGGTTCTGTAGCAGCATTCCTTCTTTCTGAAGGTGCTTCTTACATTACAGGTCAGGTTCTTGAAGTAAGCGGTGGTCTTACATCGTAGTTTTATTCAAGACATAATCAGATAAATACAAAACGTTCTGAGTTTCCTCAGAACGTTTTTTTTTGAGCCATTGAAATCAGTAGTTTTATTTGATTTCGAAATCTTTGACTTTAATTCCAAACCGGCCGGCAAAGTCTCGCGCTCTCCATGCATTGAAAATTACGTCATTGGGGAAGTGAGCATCAGAATTGCAGATTATGGTTGCTCTTGAGTCTGCAGCCAATTCCCAGAATTCAACATAAGGATAAATCTGTCTGATTCCACGGTTTGTTTCCTGGGTTGTTTTTGCCAGACCGTATCCGTTTATTTCAATTGGTATATTTAAATCAACAGCGGCATCGATTATAGCGCGGCTTACTGCTTTTGTGTTTTCTGTCCATTCGTGCATTGTGGCCATAAAAAGATCCGGATGAGCAATAAAATCAAAAAGGCCGCTTTTCATTCCTGAAATGACCTGATCCGCATACATAATCAGTTCTTTATCATTCTGAATTTCTTGAGATCCTGGATGGAGCCCGTTCTTCATAATCCAGTGCTGTCCTAAAACCAGATACTGAGCTCCAAACTTTCCACGTAGTTCATCTCTGTACCAGCTTTCATAAACCGGATCCCATTCACATTCAAAGCCTGTGTAAACAGGAAAGTCTACAGCTTCTGCTGCTTCCTTTATAAGGTTCAGATAAAGAGGAACTTCATCAGCATCCATGCGTACGTTTTCCCAAGGGTCCGGAAAATCTTTTGGAAAAGGGCAGTGGTCAGAAAAGCCAAGGGCTTTGCATCCTTCTTTCTGTGCCTGAAGTGCGAAATCTACAGGTTTTCCCTGTGCATGTCCGCAAAGGTAAGTATGTGTGTGAAAATTACCAAGTTTTTCCATATTATTACTATAAAGAAAAAATACGATTTTTTCATTATAATCGGAAATATGAACAAAACTCAGGTTAATGAACTTTTAAGGAATTTGGCAGAAAAATACGAAACTGCAGATTTCCTTACGGCGGATCCGAGCCGTTTTCTGCGTCAGTACAAGCGAACAACAGATATCGAGGTTTTCTCCTTTACAGCCGCTATGCTTTCCTTTGGAAACAGAAAGCAGTTCATTCCAAAAATCGAGTTTTTACAAGGCCTTGCCGACAACTGGGCAGGGAAGAAAGGTCTTGAACCTTCCTTTGCGGCCTGGATCATGTCCGGCGCTTATCGGGAAATGCTTGTTGCTCCTGATGGAGATGCAGACAAAAAGTTTTACCGGTTCTATTCCTACAAAGATATGTATGCTTTTTTCGATGAACTTCAGATGATTCTGCGAATTGCAGGTTCCATGGGCCGTTTTTTTCGCGAGTCTTTTCAGGATATGCAGCCTACAGAATTAAGGGAAGGTAACAGGACTGCATCAATTTCGGATCTTTCTCCTGACCTTGCTTTGGACAGGATTATTTCCATGTCTTTCCCTAATTCCGCTATTGTCTCAAAAGGAAAAAACTCTGCAAATAAACGTATTCACATGTTCCTTCGCTGGATGGTTCGAAGAAATTCTCCTGTTGATTTAGGATTGTGGTCCTGGTACAGTCCGAAAGATCTTTTAATGCCTCTTGATGTGCATGTCATGGAGGAGGGAATAAAACTGGGGCTGCTACCCGAAAATGCCAAGGCCGACAGGAAGACTGCGGTGACGCTTACAAAACGGCTTCGGGAGATTTGGCCGGAAGATCCGTGCAAAGGCGACTTCGCCTTGTTCGGTTTGGGAGTTGATAGTTAAAAAAAAGGCTGTCCAAAATGGACAGCCTTTTTTGTCGTGTCAAAGACACGAAATATAATTAGTCACGAACGTATGTGAGGAGTGAAGATCCGTCTGATTCTTCGAGATCATTCCAGATACAGAGTGAAAGTCCTTCGATTGGAGCATCTGCCAGTTCAAGTTCGAATTCAATTTCAGTAACATCATCAGCAACGATGTTTTCTGCGATTACTTTTCCTGATCCTGCATTTACATCGATTTCTTTCCACCATCCTGCAACAGCAGCTGTGTTTTCTACAACGCGGCAGTGGAGGGCAGCAATGTTGTTGTTAGAACGTGTTTTCCAGTAAACCTTGATTTTGTCACCTGGGATTGGCCAGTCTGCATCCAGGTCGAATTTGTTTGTAATAGCAACGATTGCCTGGTAGTTTGTTGGATCAGCCATTGTATCCTGAACACCGTTTACCCATGGGTAGTTTGGCTGAAGTTCAAGGTAAGCAAGGTCTTTTGAAAGGTCAAAGTTGTAAACTTTTGGTTCTTTGTGGTTTTCTACAGCAACGAAATCTCCTGCTGGAGTACCGATGTCTGATTCACAAACTCTTTCAACAGTTGCATTTGCAAGACCACCGTTCTGTTCACCGTATGCGAAGCAAACTTTGAAGTTAGCTTTCATGTTTGCGCTAACAGGGAATGTGTAGTCCAGTTCAACTGGAGTTCCAGCTTTAACATCTTTAATGAATGTATCAGGTTCTGAACAAAGGTTTGTCCAGTAGTTAGCAGCTGCAGAGTCATCAACGATTCCAATTCTCAGGCTGTCAATGTCCATATCAGTAGTAATTTTTCCTTTGATAACGACTGTATCACCTTTCTGAACTTTGTTTACTTTTACAACTTTTGAAAGGTCAACTACAACCTGACGTGTAGAAGATCCTGATTCACCATACTGTGAGTTGTCCATGAATGAGAATGAATCTCCTGCATCAGCAATGTCCAGTACGTATGTCATTGGGTGTTCGTATCCAACTACAGCGGCTTTGCTTGATCCACCTGTAGATCCACAACTTACAAGGCTGAGAGCCAGGGCTGCAGCAGCAGCGAATGTCAATAATTTTTTCATTTATAAATCCTCCTGCGATTTATATACTCTTTAATTAAACTCATTTTACAACGGTATTTAAATTTAAGCAAAATATTTTTTTGTTTTAATTAAATTAATTAAAATTTAAGTAAAAAATATGGATTTTATATCAATTTTTTTTGATTTATTTTAAAAAAATACCCCTGAATTGTTTTTCACAAGTTCAGGGGTATTTTCCCAAAAGGGGAACTCAAGAAATCTTGAGTCAGTTCAGATTATAATTAGTCACGAACGTATGTAAGGAGTGAAGATCCGTTAGATTCTTCCAGGTCATTCCACAGACAGAATGAGATACCGTCGATTGGAGCTTCTGCTACTTCGAATTCAGCTGTGATGATAGTTACTTCATCAGCTTTGATGTTTTCAGCGATAATCTGTCCTGAACCACCGTTTACGTCGATTTCTTTCCACCAGTTTACAGCAGGTGTGTTTTCGATGAGACGACAGTGAATAGCAGCGATGTCGTTGTTTGAACGTGTTTTCCATGTGATCTTGATTTTGTCACCTGGGATTGGCCAGTCGAGGTCTTTGTCGAATTTCTGTGTGAAAGCGATAACTGTCTGGTAGTTTGTTGGATCAGCCATTGTATCCTGAACACCATCAACCCAAGGGTAGTTTGGTTCCATTGTTACGTAAGCCATGTCTTTAGACATATCGAATTCGTAAACTTTTGGTTCTTTGTGGTTTTCCTGTGCTACGAAGTCACCCTGTGGTGTTCCGATATCACATTCTGCTACTTTTTCAGCTGTGAAGTTAGAAGCAGGACCGTTCTGTTCGCCGTAAGCGAGAACCAGCATACATTCTCCACCAGCTTTGTTTACAATGTTCAGTGTAAGGTCGATATCAAATGGAACTCCTGCTTTGATTCCTTCAACGAAGTTCTGTCCTTCGTTAAGAACTGTCCATGAGCTTGAGTTGTCTACGATGCTTACCATAAGAGAATCAATGTCGATTTCTGATGTAAGGCGTCCTACCAGGTGAACTGTATCACCTTTCTGTGGTTTATTTGGTTTTACAATGCTGTACCATGAAGTTTTCTTTGTGTAGCTTGTCTGACGTGTTGACTGACCTGGTGTACCGTACTGTGAGTTATCATCCATGTAGATAACTCCGTCTTTTGTTGCAGAAGCGATATCCAGTGTGTAAGTCATTGGATGTGGGTATCCTGCTTTTGGTGCTTTTGCAGCTCCGCCTGTTGAACCACAGCTCATAAGGCTGAGTCCAAGTACTGCTGCGGCAGCAATTGAAAGTAATTTTTTCATTTTTTAAATCCTCCTAAGATTTATAACTATGTAAGATAATTTATTTTATAACGGGTTTTTAAATTTTAAGGTAAGGTATTTTCCTTAAAATTCTAAAAAAAAATTCAAATTTTTTCTGAAAACTGATTTAAATTTGTCAGGGATACTTATAGACTATAGAAACAGTCTATAGGCAGGTTATAGGCGTGAATTAACGTAAATTTGTAAAAAAGCTACTATATAATGGGGTTTATAATGAAAATCGAAACAAAATGTCTTCATTCCGGTTATACACCAAAAAATGGTGAACCAAGTCAGGTACCTATCGTTCAGAGTACAACTTACCGCTTTGATTCTTGTGATCATGTTGCTGCTCTTTTTGACAAACCAACAGAATTCATGTATTCACGTTTTGCAAATCCAACTTGTGAAGCAGTAGAAAAGAAAATTGCCGATCTTGAAGGCGGTGTAGGCTGTATGCTCACTTCATCTGGCCAGGCTGCATCACTTCTTTCTATATTAAACCTTTGTTCTGCAGGTGACAGTTTTATCGCTTCTTCTTCTATTTACGGGGGAACAATCAATCTTTTCGGTTTTACTCTTAAAAAGCTTGGTATTGAAGTTATCTGGGTAGACGTTGATGCTGACTACGACACAATCGTTAAGGCAATCAAACCAAATACAAAATGTATTTTCGGTGAAACAATTGCAAATCCTGCCCTTACAATTTTTGACTTTGAACTTTGGGCAAAAGCCGCACACGACAATGACATTCCTCTTATTGTAGACAATACTTTTGCAACTCCATACCTTTGTCGTCCTTTCGAATTCGGCTGTGACATTGTTGTTCACTCAACAACAAAATACATGGACGGACACGCAGTACAGGGTGGTGGTGCCATCGTTGACTCAGGTAACTTTGACTGGGAAGCTGCTTACAAGAAAACAGGAAAATTCGCAGACATGGTTGAACCTGATGAATCTTACCATGGACTTAAATATGTAGGAGACTTCGGAAAAGCCGCTTATATCGTAAAAGCAAGAACTCAGCTTATGCGCGACTTCGGATGTTATCCTGCAGCACAGAGTGCTTTCTACCTGAACCTTGGTCTGGAAACACTTTCAGTTCGTATGCCACGTTACTGTGAAAACGCAAAGAAAGTTGCTGAATACTTCAAGAAATCTGACAAGATTGCCAGCGTAACTTACCCAGGACTTCCTGGAGACAAATACTACGAAAAGGCACAGAAGTATCTTCCACTTGGAACAGCCGGTGTAGTTTCAATTTCAATTAAGGGTGGCCGCGATGCAGCAGTTCGCTTCATGGATGCTCTGAAACTTGCCTCAGACGAAGTTCATGTTGCCGACATCCGTACTTGTGTTCTTCACCCTGCAAGTGCAACACACCGCCAGCTTTCTGACGAACAGCTTGTTGCTGCCGGAATTGACGGCGGTATGGTTCGCTTCTCTTGTGGTCTTGAAAATGTAGAAGACATTATTGCTGATATTGATCGCGGTCTCGCAGCTATCTAGAAAATCTGATTGTCTGATATATAAAAAGCTGTCTTTTGAAGTTTTTTCTAAGCTTCAAGGACAGCTTTTTTTTATGTTTTTCCGCCCCAAAAAGCCCTTATTCGGGCCAAAAAAGCCAAAAAAAAATAAAAAAATGTTGTAAAAACGGGAAAAACTCCAAAACATAATATTGTCATAGGGTGAATTCCGTAGTAACATCATACGTTAGGGTTTTTTGTTTTTTTAAAAACCCGCGGAAAACTAATGAAAAATATTAAAAAAGTTGTTTTATTTCTTATTCTGATTACCTTCCTTGCCAAAGGGTTTGCACTTGAATTTTCTCTTCGTGCTGTACCTACTGCATTTTTCCCTTGTTTGACTGGAGGTGCCGCAAAGTTTGAAACTGTTGGTGGCGGTGCATTTATTGATGGCGGCATCACACTTATGGACATGTTTGACGTTGGTCCTGAAATGGGAGTTTTCATTGTTCCTAAAATTGCATCAGGTGAATTTCTTGACGGTGAAGATCCAAACGCTGTTTTCATTCCTGTAGGAGTTCACGGAGAAGCAACTTTTTATCCTTTATCAAGACTTCAGACAACAGTCGGAGCTGCAGCCGGTTTTTATATCGGGACATCATCAAATAAAGTAGAGAACTCTGTATGGTATAGACTGTACGGAGACGCAGGTTTCAGACTTAACCCTATGATTACTCTGGGTGTAAATGCGTCTCTTTTGGATTTTCAGAGCAGAACCTATTTCGGTAACCCTGGTTGTGCAGGTGTAACCGCAGGTGTTTCGGTTCAGGTAAAACTTGATACTGTTAAAAACGTAGGATCTGTTGACGGTGCCGTTTCTCAGGACGAAGATGTGTTCCCGCTTTTCTATGCAGTCTACAAAAATGTGCCTGTTGGGCAGGTCATAATAGGTAATAATGAGTCTGCCGGCATCAATAATGTGGTTGTAAAGTTCCGTGCAGCAGGTTATACCGCTTCGGAAATCGAATGTGGCAGAATCAAATACATCAGAAAGCACAATACAGCTGAAGTTGATCTTTATGCCGACTTTGATGAGAACATTCTTCAGTTCTCTGAAGCCGGAAAAATCCCTGGCGAAGTTGTAGTTGAATATGAACTCCTTGGTCAGAAGCGTTATTCAGTAATTCCTGTAATCATTCCTGTTTACAACCGTAACCAGGTCCGCTGGACTGATCCTGAAGTTCTGGCCAGTTATATTTCCGTTAAGTCTCAGGAAGTTCTTGAGTTTTCAAAATACGTAGTAGGAATTGCCCGTAACCATTTGCGTTCGGGGCTTAACCGTAACATGCAGTTTGCAATGTACCTTTTTGAAGGTATCAGACTTGCAGGCATCAAGTGCGAAAAAGATTCAGATACTCCTTATGCAGAATACCATGCTGATCCTGACATGCTTGACTTTATTCAGTATCCGTTCCAGACAATGCAGTTCAAAACAGGGGATTGTGATGATGTAGGAATCCTTACAATGGCTCTTATGGAATCAGTTGGTATTCAGGTCGCATACATCCCTATGGCCGATGACTTTATTGTCTGCTTCAACACGGGAATCAAAGGAACAAAAGCTGATTCTTTTTTTGACGGTTATGACCGCTTTATTGTAATTGGTGATGAAGTATGGATTCCACTGGCAATGTCTTCTCTCCGCGAAGGTTTCGTAAACTGCTGGTATAAGGCAATTACTGATCTTCAGCAGGCAGAAGAAAACTACGAAGACATAAATCTTGTAATTCTTGAAGATGCCTGGCAAAGTTACGCACCTGCCGGTTTCTCAAGCGGAAAAGAAATTGATGTTAAGCCTGAAGAAGCGGCTCTTGTTTCTGCTTCCGAAGTTGATCTTTCACGTTATATCACAACTGAATACGGTCCGCGTATCGCAGCCGTTCAGGCTCAGATCAGAGCAAACGGACCAAGCGTAGAATTATACAATCAGCTTGGTCTTCTATATGTCCGTGCCGGAATGTACTCCAGTGCACTTCCGGTTTATGAACAGTCTGCAAAGATGGGTTCTACATCAGCTATGAACAATCTTGGAAACATCTGTTCTTTGCAGAAGAAATATGCTGAAGCCCTTGCATGGTACGAAAAGAGTCTTGAACTGGATCCTGAAAACAAGACCGCCTTGAAGGGTGTGGCTCGCATGAAAAGCGAGATAGAAAAGTAGTTTTTAGTGGTAATTAAAAAAGTATGGCAAAAAGAAAAACAACCCTGAAAGCAAAACGAGCTTCTTCTACGGCAAAAAAAGCCGCCGCAACTGCCGGTGTGGTTCTGTTCCTTGGAGCAACACCAGCTTATGCAAAACCTCAGTTTCTTTTAGGATTTTATCCTAATGTAAACATTCCGTTCTCTGTAGGCGGAAGTCCTTTGGGTGATTCGGCCGCAAAAGGAGAACTTGCTTACGGTATAGGCGGAACAGCCCGTTTCATTGTTCGTCCTGTTCCTATTGTTGATGTCTTTGCAGAAGGAACTTACAACGTTCTGTCGTATCCTTATCTTAGAGACAATAAATATCTTGAACATCAGAAAATCAATCAGGTAAATGCTTATCTTGGAGCAGGGTATAATATCCCGCTTAATGACAGATTCAGCCTGAACGCTTCGATGAAAGCCGGTGTTTCTTTTGTAAACAGTGAACCGATTCTTTCTGCTGGAGCTTCTTTAGGATTCTCTTATAAATTCCATCCTGCTGTATCTGCCAGTGTAAATGTTAATGCCGATGTAAACGGACCAAAGATTATTCCTGTTGGACTTACTCCGGGGCTGGTAATCAATCTGAATGAAGTTTTCTTCAAACAGAACAATGTTGATATTGAAGTTGTGGACCAGCAGCCGGTTTTCCCTGTTTTCTATTCATGGTATGAATCTAATGCCTTCGGTACAGTTCGAATCGCAAACCTGGAAGAAGGGGAAATCAGAAACGTAAAAGTTAGTTTCTTCCAGCCTCAGTACATGGCACAGCCTCATGTTTGTTGGGAAGAAGAAGTTCTTGGAAGAGAAGAGTTCATGGATGTAGACCTGACTGCCTTCTTCAATGAACGCATGCTGGAACTTACAGAACTTACAGATACTCAGTCTTCTGTAACAGTTGAATATACATATCTTGGACAGAAGCGCCGTAAAGAAATCCCTGTAATCATTCCGGTTTATGACCGTAACGCCATGAACTGGGAAGATGACCGCCGCGCCGCATCTTTCGTTTCCTCGAAAGATCCTGCCGCTATGTATTTCGCAAAACAGGTTGCAAGTATAGTCAGCGATAACCTTCGTTCCGGAGTCCCACAGAATATTCAGTACGCAATGGGTATTTTCGAAGCTTTGGATCAGTTCGGTCTGAGCTATGTTATTGACCCAACAAGTGCTTACTCCGACAAAATCGGAGGCAACTCAATCGACTTCCTTCAGTTCCCATACCAGACACTTATGTATCGTGGTGGTGACTGTGACGATATTTCCATTCTTGTCTGTTCGCTTTTTGAAGCAGTTTCTATTAATACCGCTTTCATTACAGTTCCTGGTCATATTTATATGGCTTTTGACACAGGCGTTTCCGAAGAAGATGCGCCTTCTCAGTTTTCGGATCTTTCGCAGGTAATTATTCGTGACGGAAAAGTCTGGATGCCTCTTGAAGTAACAATCAGTGATGAAGGATTCAATAAAGCCTGGCGCGTAGGTGCCCGTGAATGGAACGTTGCCGATATCAACGGCGAAGCAGCACTTTATCCTATGGCAGAATCCTGGCAGATTTACAAACCTGTAAGTGTGCCTGGTGCTCAGGCAAACTTTGTTATGCCTGAAAAGAGACTCATTGCAAAGCGTTTTGAACACCGCATTGATGAATGGGTTATGCGCGAAATTGAACCTTCAATCAGAGAATACAGAGCTGTTCTTGCCGCAAAATACGACAAAGCCGTTCAGAATAATCTTGGGGTTCTTTACAGCCGTTACGGACTTTTCAGCGAAGCTGAATCGGAATTCAAGGACCTTAGAAAAAAAGGTTACCTGCCTGCTGTAATCAATACAGCAAACGTTTACTTTGCAAAACAGAGCTACAACAAAGCTCTTGCTTCATATAAAGCAGTTCTGCGTGAAGATCCAGAAAATGAACTTGCAGTTCTTGGTATTTCCCGCTGCCAGTGGGAACTTGGAAATTTCCGCGAAAGCGACAAGTATTACGATCAGCTTAAGGAAATGAATCCTGAACTGGCCGGTGAATACACTTATCTGGCATCCTTTACTGAATCTAAAGGCCGTGCATATTCTTTGGCTGAACGCCTGGATACTTTGTCCTGGTCTTTGCAGCATTCAGAAGCAATGCCTGTTAAAGAAGATGAGCGTCTTAAGAAAGCAGCTGTCAGCAACAATGAACCGGAGCCAGAATACGAACTTCCTCCTCTGGATCTGACAGATGAAAACCGTTTCGAAATGGACAACGTTCCTGAAGAAAAGAAACGCGAAACAGAAGAAGAACTTCTTGCAGAGATTCAGGAAGAAGAAAGGGAAGAAGCCGAAGCCGCAGAGCTTGAACCAGTTATCGAACAGAACCTGGTTCTGGCACCAGAAGATTTTGCCGTTGAAGAACTTGCAGCAGCCGAACCGGTTGCAGAACTGGAACCGGTTTCAGACCCTGAAACACTTTTTGCAGGGGAGCTTCCTGACTTCCTGTTTGCAGATCTTAAATCTTTGGAACCAGACTTCCTCGTAGAAGAATCAGAAGAAGAAACTCCTGAAGAAAAGGCAATCGCCGCTCTTGAAAAAGAAAACAAAAAAGCAGAAGAGCCTGTATATCAGGATGTATGGACAAAAATCGTAGTTGAAGAAAAGAAGGAAGAAGAAGCTCCTGTAGTTAATCGTGAAATCCCACGCTTTACAGAATCTCCTTCTGCTGAATGGGCTCCAGAAGAAGCCTTCACTGTAGCAGTAATTCCTGGAATGCGCTCATTCGACGAAGAAATGGGAAATACCCAGAATGAAAAAGCCTTCCTTTTCCAGGAAACAGAAGACGATTCAGACGATGTTGAAAACTTTGACGTTTTTGCAAGCAACGAAGACACAGCAGTTCTTGCAAAACAGGAAGAAGACAATGTTGAAGTAAATCCATTCGGAAGCTTCTTTGACGATCCACTTCCACCTGTTCTTCCAGCCGAAGAACTTAAAGAAGAAATTAAGGCAGTTTCTGAAGAAAAGAATTCTGCTTATGAAAAATCAACAGAACCTGTTGTAACAGAAAATGTTGAAGCACCTGAAACAGAAGAAGTTTCTGGAATTGCTGAAGTTTCCGGAACCTCTGCAGCGGGAAAAGTTCCTGCGGTTGAAGTAAACGAAAGCGCAGCTCCGGCAATAGCCGTTGAATCAGCAGAAACTAAAGTTTCAGAAAAAATAGAAAACTCTGAGTCAAAGACCGAAGAAAGATCTTCCGCAGCTGAATCAGTTTCGGAAAAAGAAGAAAAGGAAAGTAAAGGTGGTATAGCCGCCGTTGTCGCTCTGCTCCTGTCTTCTGCAGGTGCTTTGAGTGTTAGCCTTAGCAAGAAAAAACGTAAGCCGGAATCGGCAGAAGGAAACAAATAATGAAGAAAGTTAGAAAAATTTTTGCTTTATCTCTCGCAGCTTTTATGCTTCTGACAGTTACAGCCTGTAAAAACTGGATGACAGGCGGACTTTTTGACAGCATTGAAGAAGAAGTAAAAGTTGCTACAGCAGACAAAATCCCTGTTTATGTAAGTACTGCCGCATCTGTAATGGGTAAGACAGTTCCAGAAGGAGAATCAACCCAGAAGATGGGAGTTTCTTTCACAGTAAAACTGGAACGTATTGAACCTTCTTATGCTTTTTACAAATGGTTTGCTTTCTCTACAAAGGATCTTGAAGAAGCAAAATCAGAAGGACTTGGAGATAAGTTCCCTTTCAATACACAGAACCCTAACAGAAACTTCGTTCTTGATGATGACTTCGAAACAAGATACATGAAGTATTCTGAAAAACTGGCCGGTGCAGTTGAAATCAAAAATGCAGACAAAGAAGAAGCCGTTGTAACAATCAAAGAAGTTCGAGATGACATTGTTATTGTTCCTGTTTGTGCAGCTCGCGCTGTTCTGAACTCCGATGATACTTATCCTGCAACTCTGGCCTACATGCTGGACCAGAGAGCCGTACGCAACCAGAGAGTTGTTCTGGCCTTTGACAAGGATATGGATTTTTCAACTTTTGTTACCTGTACAAATCCTTCAAAGACTTATGAAAAAGATGAAAACGACAATAATATTTATTACATCGAAAAAGAAGACGGGGATGTAGAATATTTCTATGACTGGGACCGTTCAAAGATTCAGATCTCGGTTTACGATACAAACAAAAACCTTCTTTCTGATGATGAATCATATTCTTTCTTCAAGCTTCCAATGCCTAACCCAAAGGATAGCCGTCAGATCTTCATTACACCTGACACACAGAACAAGAAGCTTCCAAAATTTGCAAAAATCAGAATTACAATTGCTGAAGAAGTAAAAGACTCTTACGGTTACAAACTGGAAAGTGATATTGTTTATACTTATCTGGTAGGTGCAAGTGATGACGAAGGTAACCCAATCTTCAAACTTCTTTCTTGTGGTCGTCCTCGTACTGGTCTTGCCGCAAACGAAAACACCTGGTCCGATTACGATGGATTTATGGATGCCGAAGGAGACCTTACAACTGTTCTTCCTGAAGCTACTACAAACATCAATGACTGGACAAGCGACCTTGTGAGCCAGACTTTTGCACACCGTATTACAGACAGAATTGATGTTCTTGTTCAGATTGTAGATATGGTTAAAGAGGGGGTTGAAAGTACAACCGCTTCCGACAACGAAATTGATCACTTTACAGTTCGCGCACGCCACCTTGTAAACCTTGACGGAACTCCTGGAACAGGTGCAATCTATGAAAACATCGCCGAAAAAAATTACGATGCTCTTATTTACCATGGAGGCGCAAAGAACTTCGAAGACGGTGAACCTGGTGAAAATTGTAATGACCCTGATGCAGGTTATGCATTCCCATATTATCTTCCAGAAAATATTCCTGACGGACTTATAAAGCTGGAGTTTTTTGCAGTTGATATTACAGGAAACTCTGGGGAAGAGACTCCTTACGCAATTTACGTTGTAAAAGATACTTCAGCTCCTGATATTTCATCTCAGGCAAGCAAAATTAAATCTGCTTCTGTAAATACACTGAACTCATGGTTCAATGACAGAACAATCGAAGCTCTTTCTTTCAGAGCTGATTCATCAAACAAATTTGTAGATACAATTAATGTTGGAACAGAAGAGAATCCTGTAATTCATGATGTTGCTCCAATCTTCATGAGCGATGGAACCAATGCAAAACTTTTCTGGAACTTCGGTAATTCTCCAACAGACATGGCCGGCATTCAGGAAATTAAATACGGAGAAGATGACATTTACGAAATGACAAACCTGGTAGACTTTATTAAAGACCAGGGTGTTCAGGGTGCTATGACTTTCTATGCACAGGTATCCGATGACCTTGGAAACGTTTCTGATTTTGTAAAAATTCCTCTGGAAATTTACTACGACAATCAGGCTCCTGCAAATACTGGAATCTTGCCTCCTGGAAGCGAAAATGGAATTTACCCTGAAACAGGAATTGAAAAGGGAAGCACATTAACAGAACCTAAGAAATATTTTACACGCGATACATCTCTTTCACTTACACTTTCTTCTGTAGATGCAGATTCAGCTACAGGTGTTGAATCTGCCGCAGCCACTGCAACTTCTTCGGGACTGGCAGGTTTCTTTGTTTCAGAATCAAAATATGCCGATGTACAGGCAGAAGCTCTTAAGGTAGAAAACGGTGTACAGATTTCACCGGACTTCAAAAAGGCTGTAGACGGAAAATCAACCGTACAGTTTGCAACAGGGGCCGAAAACGATACAGGTAAAAATTACTTCCTGTACTCCATGGACTATGCATTGAACCCTTCTGAAGTTCCTACAGAAATTACAGTTATTCAGGATACAACTGGTCCAGGCGTAGAATTTACAGACAATGCTTCCTACTCATACAAAGCTGAATCAGAATATTTTAAGGAACTGGATGATGAAGCCGACGGCTCAGACGATTCCGATATTGCTCTTGGAACAGCAGGAAGCGAAAACCTTTCTGGTGAAGTAAAAGGTGTTTCAAAGGGAATATATTATTACAACCTTTCACAGGATTCTTTCCCTATAGATGTAACAATTAAAAACCAGCACGCTGGCCTGGATTCAGGTCTCTACTATTTTGAAGTTGAAAATGCAGCAACAGGCGTTAAAACTTCTTATGGAATGAATGCCGCAAAAGCCACAGAAAGAACTGAATCTGTAAATCTTCCGGAAGGAACTTATAAAGTGATTGCCTACGATAATCTGGGCAACAAAACAGTAACAGAAACCTTCACAATTGTTCAGGATAAGAGCATTCCTGAAACAGGAAATTTCTCAATCTGGGGTACAAAAATTGTTCCTGAAGGAGAAAACGGATATAACTCAGAATCAACAAATATACGCACCGTTGACCTGGTTTTTTCTTCTGATGATACAGTTGTAATGGACTCATCAAATACGGGAATCAGAAAATTGATTCTTAAAGGAGCCTCTTTCAGACAGGATAACCTTGTAGTAAAAGCCGGAGAAACAGTCCTTGTAAAAAATACTGATTATCTGATTCAGGCTGCCGCTGATGATTCGGAAGAAACTTATATTACTTTCATCAGACCAAGAACAGAAACTTCATACAGAATTGAAAATGTAATGCTTCCTGAAGAAGACGGAAGAAAATACATCTACATTAAAGCAATGGATGCTTCTGGAAATACAAACGCAGACTGGATCGATGCTTATATCGATTCCGACAGCCAGGCACCTTCAATTTCTTCTGTAAGCGGTCTTGCTTCTAAATACATGCTGGACAGCACAGGAAACAGAACATATACAAACAGCAATATTATTTCTGTTGAAATTAAAGCTCACGATAAGACTTCGGGTATCAAACAGATTTACATTACAGATACAGCTTCTGAAGTTCCAAATGTTTCAGGTGGGGTAGTAGGAAATAATACAATTCCAGCCGGAACAAAACTGATTCAGAATAATTCGGTTGTAACTGTAAACGGTGTTGAACGTGCAAGTACTTACGAAAACGGAATGATCACTCTGGATTCTCCTGTTGATACAGAAGAAGATGTAACAATTATTGTTACTAATGTGCGCATTCCTGATGACACTAAACAGGGTATGCAGACTGTTCATGTAATCCTCTTTGATAACACAGGTCTTAGAAACGAAAGTTCAAAACCAGCTTCAATTGTTTATGATACAACAGGACCTGCAATCGAAGTTGAAGATTATGCTTCAAGTACATTCGACGGCATTACCCACAAAAAATACCGTTCGAATGATACAGCCAGTGATATTCTGGCAGTAACAGGTACAACTGGACGTGTAAACGGTCTTGTTTCAGGAGATTATTTCTACAACCTGGAAGAAGGAAGTGCTTCTGAAAATCCTGGCTTCAGATTTATCGTTACAATCAAAGATGAAAACATCACAAACAATCAGCTTGTTGCCGACGGAAGTACAAGCGGTATTTATAAATTCTATGTTGATAAAGTTCTTGCTTCTTCAGTAGAAGAGGGAACAACTGCTTATAATTCTGGGGATCATATTTATCTTACAGAAGGTACTTACCGTATCCGTGCTCTTGATAATCTTGAAAACCAGACAGTTTCAAATAATATTCATGTAAAGGCAGATAACGGAAGACCTGTAAACGTAACAGACCTTGTGATTACAGGTAAATATAAAGACGGGGTAACTCCATATTCAACTGCAACTGCTATAAAAGATGTAAAAATAAACTTCAGCGCAGGTGATGATGAAAGCGGTAAAGTAAATACAGGTATCTATAAGATTACATTTTCGGGTGATGCTGTATTTGCAAATGCCACCCTTAATGTAGTAACTGAAAGCAACGGTGTAAGAACTGTAACTCCTCTTGTTAAGAAAACAGATGGAAACAGCGGCTGGGATTATTCTATGACCGCTGGTAATGGAACTGTTCAGTTCCTCTTCAGGGAACCTGTTGCTGAACGCAGAATTTATGAAGTTCAGGGGGTAAGACTCACCGACAGCGATGCAAAGAAAACAATCAGTATATCTATTGCTGACTTTACAGAAAATGAATCTGCTTCTGACGGAACAGCAGAAATCTTCAAGGATGAAACAGAACCTGTTACTTCTAATGTAAATATTATTTCAACTGATCCTGAGGTTGTACAGGGTGAAAACAAACTGAATGTTACAAATGACGAAAAAGTAACAGTTACATTCAGTATTTATGATGTGACTTCAGGTATCAAGAAAATTACAATCTGCGACAAGAACGGAAACAGCCTTTTGACAACAGGAACAGACGGTTCTGTAATTACAGCTGTACGTGATGGAAATTCTGTTGTTCTGTCCGCAACAGTTTCTGCAGATGCCATTGTATTTGAAAATGCCGGAGCAATGATTTCCGAAACATCATTCAATTTTACTGTAACAAATGTCTCAATGCCTAAAGAGAATGGAGACTTTGTACAGGGAAGAAATTATTTCTACGTAAAAGCTTACGATGATGTTCTGAACGTGGCTTCTGAAGCAGCAACAGGAAGCATCGTATTTGATAATGTGCCTCCAAAGCCATTGATTGAATTCGCCGGGTCTCATTTCTTTGATCCAAAACAGTCTAGAAAGATGTCTTCGTCATATAGTGCATATATGGATGAAGTAGGAAAAATATTCTTCTCTAACTCAAGTTATTTCTATTTTAAGGTAGATGGGGGAGACGATTCTTCAGAAGGAATAGAAACTGCAGGGTATGCCGGATATAAAGTATGGTACAAAACTTCAGCCTTTGATGTTTCTGATCCGGCCACTTATTCCGGTTCTAAACCACCAGTGAGTGGTGATTGGTATAGGATAGATAATAGTCAGAAATATATTAAGATTTTTGTTTATGACGCCATAGGAAATTACAGTACACTGGTTCCAGGCTTTACCGATTTCCAGCTTGTTGATGACCAAACAGCTCCTGCCAAGGTGGACTATAAGATTTACAAATCCGGAACTAATACAGAAATTTCAGATTCCTTTAATGATGAAAATCCGGAAGCAGATGTTGTTTTCAAAGTCAAGGATACACTTTCGGGAATCAGTTATTTTGACTTCTCTGATTCACATAATTCTGGTGATAATAGTATGTGGAATCAGATTATTTCTGGTTCTCCAGATTTAAGAGTTGAAGTATCTGAAGATGATGGTGTTACATGGAAAACCTACAAAGAAGGAAAATATGATCCTGCTGTTGACCAGCATTACAGTTCTGTAGCTGGTGGAGCCACATACGACGCAGAAAAGGGTTACTTTGTAGACTCAGAAGGAAATCTTGATCCTTATGTTTATTTCCATAACTACATGGAAAATGGAAAACCTTTTGCAAGATGTTTTGCATTCTATGAACCTCTCAAACCGAACAAAGAATATACAATAAAGATTTCAAACATAAGTTTTGCAAATAATACAAAAATACGTCCTTCGGACAGCAGAACAAACTGGGACTCAGATATTGGATTCAATATATATGTATATGACTGTGTACAGAAGGGCTGTTTGAGTCTTGAAAAACCACTTGTCTGGGATACTCACAAACCAGAAATCAAAGGTGTAGAGTTTGCCGCTTCAGAAGGTTATGACCCTAACTTTACAAGTGATTTATCTCTTACAAAACATGACCTTGTAATTACCTACGATGAACCAAAGGATTCAACTTATGGTGGTGCTTCAGGAGTTAAGGATATCAAGCTTGAATTAACAACCAATATTGGAACTATAGACTTAAGCACAGTAAATCTGCTTTCTTCAGACAATCTGAAACTGTATGCAAAAAGTGGTTCTTCAGAAACTGCACTTACAATTAAAGAAAAGAAACTGCTTGAAGCTTCAAGCAGTAAAACTTCTTCTCTTATTACAATCAGTAGTCCAAGCAGCACTGTAAAAGGTTCTTCATACAAACTGGTTATAAAAGGACTGACAATTGCCGGTGGTGACGTTGATATGGTTGAAAATATCAAAGTTACACTTACCGACTTTGCCGGAAACGTTTCTGACAATACAGGAAACACAAACAACGTTGTTGAAATCGGTTATGATAAGACAGCTCCTGTCATGCACCCTGTTTACGGAAATGAAGTTATTGACGGAAAACTGGCCCGTTCATATTTCAAAACCGTATTCGGTAAACCAACTGTCCTTTCTCTGCATCATGCAACAAGCAATTCTGATTCTACAAAAATTCACAATAATTCAAGTATTGCAAATAATATGGTCTTCAATATTTTCCCTGAACCTGGGGATGAAATTCAGAATTATGGGGATGGAATTGAATGTCCTGCTCCTTATTCTGGAACAGCATGGGAAGACAATGCTGATCTGACTGAACTTGTTCTCCGTTTCAACAAGAACGGTTCAGGCGTAAAAAGCATCAAATTAGCCGCAGAAGGAAATTCGGTTGATTCATGGGACTTCCGCCGAATCCTCTTTAATCCTTCAAAAGTTCGTGTAAGTATTGATGAAGGACAGCATTGGTACAGTCCGGGTTCTTCCGCTCTCCCATATACTGTTACAAGCGATACTCTTACTTTCACTAATTCAGGAATCTGTCCTAAAGGTGAGAACTGTTCAGTAATGATTAAGGGGATAATGCCAAACTTTAAGGCTACATATTGCCGTCACAATTCCGATGGAGATTATCGTGAAAACATCTGGTGGTCCGATGTAGTAGTTACAAGTTTTGCAAATAAAGCAAATACTTATAATTTTGCACTTGCTCTTGCAGATGACGTTGATACTCCGGAATTAACAAGAAAAAAGATTTCGGTAACAGACACTTCTTCAACTGATACATCATTTACTGATGGTGAAACTATTCAGATTAAGGGAAGAATTCAGAGTAAATCAACTCATAAAGTTTATAGTTCTGGTCTCTGGGCTATTCAGCTTAGCGGAGCAGAATTTGATCCGTCTGTAAATCCATCTTTTAAAGCTTATATTTCAAAACCAACCGGAGACTATGGAAGAAAGCTGCTTCTTCCTAATTCAGTGACTTATGATGATGGAGATCTGATATCTTATTCTTACGATTCAACTAATGATTATTCTGTAAGAAGAACGGTAGACGAACTGACAACTGTTTCAAAAGTTGATGCAAACCCTTCTCAGTTTAAGTTTAGTATTTCGTCAGACAAATCCACATTGTATCTGAACATGCCGCTTGATATAGATGATACTCAAGACTTTACTCTTAGCGGAATCAAACTTCCTTCAGGAGTTCTTGATGGAAATCACGATGGTGCTCAGAATATTTCCCTTAAGTTGATTAAGTATTCAGGACTTACAAATGATCCTGATGACCGTTACTGGGATTACGATGAATCAAATGAAAGGGATGAAAGCTACAAAACAATGTTCCGTGAAGTTGAAGCATATTATTCTGCAACAGAAGAGCATAGATGCGCCGTTAACTTCGCACAGAACAGAACAAACAGCATTACTCTTGATACAGTAGATCCTGTAATTACATGGTATGATGCTTCTGACTATAATCCAAATTATTTTAGACTCGCTCCACAAGATGAACAGGGACGTACAGTTTATTATGCAGGTAGCTCAGGATATTCTTACATTAACTTTAACTTCCAAGATGACTCGGGAATTAAAGGTTTTGCATTTACAAATACTGCAACTGCTCCTACACGACCTTCAGATTTTTATATAGCAAATACCCAGAAATATGATATTTATTACTTTAATGAAACAAACGAATCTTTAAATGTAGTAAAATATATTCATGTTATGGATAATACAGGTCATGTAACATCAAGACCGGTAACTTATCTGGCTTCTGAAGATTCAGTTCCAACTATATGGAAAGTGGATAATACAAAACCATCAGTAAAAACAGTGACACGTCATTATTACGGTGATACTGCTGAAACAAGATATGTATTAAATCTTGTTTCAACCGATGCTTCTTCACCAAAACTCAATGTCTACAAAGGTATTTCTGATACTCTTTCAGGAAAGTTTACAGATAGCTATATTGAGTTTGATCCTTCTACTCAGGAATATCAGACTGTCCCAGGTGACGTAAATGACTTCTTTGAAGATTCAGGTTCCGGACTTTATGGAACCTGTCCGACAACTCAGACTGGGGGAGCCTATTTTGACAAAATCTATGTTGATGAAAGTGGAAATCCCGATTTCACCTGGAAAACAAGCGATTCTTATTTCAAAGTAATGGATAAAGTTGGTAGGGGATGCGAAAAATCAATTGGAATATCAAGTTATGTGGATTCTACAGCTCCAATACTGGGTATTAGCGGAATAACCGCTCCAGAAGGTAAATCTGTTTACCGCGCATCCGCACTTTCCACAGATTCAACAAGTCCTTCTGTAATTTATTTTAATTCGACATCAGCGGAAGATGGTGTAGAAATTACATTCAGTGCTAAAGATACAGGAGAAAATGCAACAGGTGTTTACAAAGTAACAGTTGGAGGAAGCGGTCTTGCTTCAGGTGCTGACGGAGCTTCTGCAAGACTTGCAAATGCTATAAGCCTTTCAACTTCAGCTACAACCGTAACCTGGAACCTTGGTAAAGGTGAAGAAAAAACTGAAGGCGAAGCAAACGGACTTCTTCGTTCAATTACCATTACAGACTGGGTTGGAAACGCAACAACTTACTGGTTCAAGCTGATAAGCGATGTTACACCTCCAGCTGTAAGTCTTTCTTCAAACAGTCCGTTCGTTGAATCTACAGATATTTCTGTTTATATGACTTCAGTTGATGAAGAAAACAACAAGCTGAATCTGTATTTCAGCCCGACAATCTATGATAGAAATAATGGATCAGGATCTGTTGATATTTTGATCAATAAGGTTTTGACAGGACTTTCTGATGACTGTTCAGGTCTTGTTGCAGATAAATGGTACACAGACAGAGACTGTTCGGTTGAAGCAACCAAGATTACTCTTACCCAGTCATTCAGAAACAACAGGGCACAGGATCCTGTTGCTAGTCCGGCAAAATTCTATGCAAAAGATAATGTTGGAAACCTGCTGGAATTCGATGTAGCTACAAAGGTAAATACTGTTTATTACAGTTCAAGTTACAGCCTTTCAATTCCTTATGCCGACGGATGGTATGCTTCAAATATAAGTGAAGGAAAAATATCGTTCATGCCATCTACAACAACAACTCTTTACCTGAACGGAGCTAAGAATACAACCTTTACAGTTGGTGATGCTAACGGAGTTAAGTACGTTCTTAAAGAAGGCGGTAGAAATAAGGACTCAGGAAATTTAGGTTGGGGTAACGGTGGATATGTAGATTCATTCAGTTATAGATTGGAAACAGGAAAAACATATTCAATTGAACTTGGAAGCGCATGGAATCAGAATCTTCCAACAACAACATTCACTGTTCAGACTGTACTGGATGATACAGTACCAGCAATCTCAGGAACTTATGTTGCAGCCCATACTTGGGAAGATTCTGATGGAAAACGTTACTATGCAGGAACCGACAATGGAACTGTTTACATCAGCGAAAACGGTTCTGTTACAATCGCTCTTGGTAACGAACTTCTTTCTGATGCCGGTTCAGGTATAAAAGGCTGGTATCTGAATCCAACCGATAGAGCTGAATCTATTACTCTTAATAAGGACAACCTGGAACAGGATGTATTCCTTGTAGATAATATTGGAAATTATACCGTTCATAAGTTCTCTGTAACTTTGGATAAAGATTCACCGGTTTATACTCCTGTGACCGGATCTGATCTTTTTGCAGTTCATGAGTATTCTGCCGAAGAACCATATAAGGTAACTGCAGCAAATAAAGTAATCTTTACCGGTGATTCATTGGAGCTTTCTCTTCCTGTAATTTCGGATTCAGGTTCCGGACTTAATGGAAACTGGACTGTCAAAACCGGAACTGCAGTTTATAGTTCTGTTACAAACAAGATTACATTTACAGGAACTGAATCAGTTACTCTGGCTCTTTATGACAATGTAAACAATGAGACTGAAGTAACTGTAAATGCATTTAAAGTAGGCGAAATTCCTGCACTTTCTCTTGCAAAAGCTGATTCGGACATTGAAACCGGAACCTTCGGTGAAGCTTCATACACAGTTTATACAAAAGCAGATGCAGCTGTATTTAATGTTACAAAAACAAATGAGCTTGCAGGCTTCACAACTTTCAAGTGTGGAGACGATGAAATAAGCGGAAATACACTTTCACTTGGAAACGGAAACTATGTTCTTAAAGCATCAGATGAACTGGGAAGAGAAACAATTTATAATCTTACAGTTGTTGTTGATCAGACAGCCCCTGACTTTACAGGAAACATAGTTCCTGCAGAACATTTCTGGAGTGAAGCTGAACCTTATTTTGCCGCTGCTGCTGGAAATTCAATTGTTGTAAACGGAAAACTTGCATCGGGAACTCCAGTTCAGTTTACACTGCCTGCAGCAAGTGACGGGGATGCAGGAGTAGGTGTAGACGGCTGGTACGAAAGTTCAACTGAAAACGGAACTTATACAAAAATCACAGAAACCTCAGTTTCTGTATCAGGAGAAAAATGGCTTTGTCTTAAAGACCGCCTTGGAAATGCTTCTGTTCCTTTCCAGTTTGCAAGTGTAGAAAATACAAGACCTTCACTTGCAACAGGTTATGAAGGGGCAGGTTCTGTCCAGGATGGTACAAATACATATACAGCTGGTAAATCAGTATTTACAACCTGGTACAGCAGTAAGTCTTACCCGGACAAATGGAACGGTTCAACAAACTTCATGGCTGCCGGAACTAAGGGAGGAGATGAAGCAGATACTTCTCACAATAATTTAGTGGCAGCAGTTGTTACAGAAACTGGAAGTGGAATCTATCAGCTTATTCTGAAGACTGTCGCAGAACCTAAAGTAAACTGGATTGGTTACATGGATCCTTTATATGAAAATGGAAGTATCAAGTATAATGATACAACTCAGATTGCCGGGGCTCAGAGTTCACAGGCAAAGTATAATCCATTGAACTCTGTCCAGATAGATAAGTCATATTATATCAAGGGCTGGTCAGTTCAGACTTCTGAAACTCCGGATGCAGATGGAACTTATACAACTGTTATTACTCTTCCTCTTAAACCTTATGTTCTTAATCCGACAAACGGAACCAAGGATGATGTAAACAATGCTACTGGAACACAATTGGAAAGTTCTTTGAAACTGAGTAATAACCAGTATATTTTCGTATTCGGTAAAAATATTGGAAATAGCCTTGAAGTTGTTGATTTTGCAGGAAACTCTTCAAATGATGTGGCAGTTTCTGCTTCCGTAAACACTTCACTCTTCGGACGCTTTACTGTGGCAATCACAGAAATCTCTTCGAAGATCCCTGAAGCTGTAGGCGGCACAATCCGTCGCGCCTTTACTTCAAACGACAGAAGTGAAGTTAAGAATGAACGTAAAGCCCGCAAGGCAGAAAAATCAACAGCAGTTCAGGCACCTGTTGTAACACAGACAACAGAACAGACTTCAAAAGAAGGAAAGAAAGTTCTGCAGAATGTTGCTGAACGTGCCGCAGAGCTTGAAGCCGCTTCAAAATCAGCTGGAACTTCAACCTTCCGCCATGAAGCAGAAGCAATTCTTGCAGCGGGAGCAAAGGTTCTTCCTGAAATCGCAGAAGAGGCCGAAAATTGCGGTATTTCTCCTGAAGTTAATATTTCTGAAAATGTTGTAAATTCAGAGAAAATTCTTGCCAATAACGGTGATGAAATGTATAATAACTCTAATATTGCAAAAAGTGTGGTCATTTCTATCATCGCTGTTCTGTTACTTCTTTGCAGTTTACTTGTTATCATTAAGACAACAAAAAAACAAAACGAAAAAAAATAGCGGATTTTGAATCTGCTTATCAAAATTAGTAGTCACGGGATAAATGAGGAACCCGTGACACCGGAGGAAATATGAAAGCAAAAAAAGTTATTCTTGCAGTCGTATTCGCAGTTGTAGCTGCCTGTGCATTCGCAGCAGACTACACAGTAGCCAGCGTTACAGGAAAAGTTCAGTATGAATCTGCACCTGGAACATGGAAAGACATCGCAAAGGGAGATGTATTATCAGCCTCAACAGTTATCAATACTGGTCTGAACTCAAAACTCGTTCTTAAGATCGACAGCGACACAATCACAATCAAACCTATGCAGAAAGGAACAATCGAAAAGCTTCTTTCTACTTCTGGTGTTGTAAAAAGTGGTGCCAAAGGCAAACTGAACGTAGCTAAAGGTGAAACAGCAGACGATGAAACTGTAAAATCGAAGGGTATTTCAACTGCTTCTTCTCGCGCTTCAGAAGCAAAAGAAGACCTGGAATGGGACGAATAATCCCGACTATCCTAAATCTTAAGGAATGGTTATGAAAAAAAGTTTATTGGTAGCAGCTCTTGTTGCTGTGGTAAGTATGTCTGCTTTTGCAGAAAAACTTACAGTGTCTTACGTAGAAGGCAAAGTAACAGTTCTTACAGGCGATGAATGGATTTCTGTTTCAGAAGGAATGGTTCTTGATACAGAAGATTCAATCAATACAGGACTTAACGCTGCTGTAGCTTTCGACAACGGTGACTCAATCAAACCAATGAGAAAAGGCAAGATTTGTGACCTTGTTAAAGCATCTTCAGGAAGCATGGTTCTTGGTTCAAAACTGACAAAAGAATCTATGAAAACTCTTGCAGCAGCTAATAAGACTGCAGACGGTGCAGGACGTGCATCGGAAGCCAAAGAAGATCTGGACTGGGACGAGTAATCCCGGAACAAATTACATCATGATTTGTTAATTTATTGATCAAAATCCTGTGGGGAGGGAACCGGTTAATCAGGTTGGACTCTCACAGGATTTTTTTTTGATTTAACTGAACGAATATACTTCAAATAAAAAGTATTGAGGAATTTATGAAAAAGTATCTTAGTTTTGTGATTGCATTTCTTGCAATCGGTCTTTGTTGTCTTTCTATCTTTACCAGTGTAGATAACAAAATCAACGACGTGTTCATGAGAGCAACACATCCTACCGAAGAAAGCGACAAAGTTGTAATGCTCATGGTAGATGACAACTCTGTTGAACATGTTGGAACCTGGCCATGGAACCGTAACGTTATGGCAGATACAATCGTCTATGCACGCGAACTTGGCGCCGACTCGGTTGTATTCGATCTTAGCTATCTGGATCCTAGCAGCCGTTCTGCCGATCCGGAATACGTAGAAAAAGAACTTCCAGGTTATATTGACCAGGGCTTTGAGTCTCTTTCTCAGGGTGTAAGCGATATTATCGATTATTTTGCAGACGGCACACTTACTGCCGACGATGCAGAATACGCAAAAGAAAGTTTCGTTGAATCAAGCGAATCTGTAAAAGACCAGATCAAGACAAACGTTTCTTACGTTGTAACAGACAACGATGCTTACCTTGCAAACTGTCTGAACTTCTTTGAGAACGCCTTCCTTACTCTGGACTTTGAAAATCGTGATGAAAACGAAGGCAGCCCAAAAAGTTCTGATATTTACTACCTGGCTACAAAAATTGCCCTACAGAACATTGATGCTTCACAGGACACAAAAACTCCTGAATTCAATACAATGATGCCGGCCTTGGACTGCCTTATTAAGAAAGCCCATGGTGCAGGTTTCGTAAACTCTGAACCTGACGACGACGGTTACCGCCGCCGCGTTCACCTGGTTTTCAAGTACGACGGCGTTTACTACGGGCAGCTGGTATTTGTTCCACTTCTGAACAAATTCGGAAATCCAGAAGTTGTCATTACAGACAAAACAATCACTCTTAAAGACGCAAAAATTTCTGAAACAGAAACAAAGGATATCGTCATTCCTCGCTGTGAAGACGGATCTGTTCTTATCAATTTTCCAAAAGAGAAAGCCTTCAAGGGAAAGAAATTCCTTGATTACAACTACATCAGCGTATGGAGCATCTATCAGCTTAAACGCGCAGAAAAAGCTCTCCTTAGACAGCTTAAGGATATGGATGATGGAGCTGTGTTCCTTGACCTTGGTCTTGATGATACTCCTCTTGATATTTACCAGAACGCAGACTATATCCGCGAAGCAATGTACGAAGGCACAGATGATGAAATTAACTTTGAAACCTTCACTCAGTACAGAAACGACTTCTTTGATCTGGTAGGAGAAATTCTTTCTGATGAAACTCTTGAATTCCTTCTTGATTTGAACGAAGAGTATGAAGAATACTGTGAATCGCTTAAAGAAATCTTCGAAGAAACAAGAACTACTTACAATTCAATCATGAAATGTCGTGAAAAGGTTCATGACCAGATTAACGGTGCTATGCTGATTGTAGGTACTTCTGCTACAAGTACAACTGACTACGGCCTTACACTTTACGAAGAAAACTTCCCTAACGTAGGTGTTCACTCGGCTGTTGCCAACATGATTCTTGCAGAAGACTTCCTTGATGATTCTCCATGGTGGATTTCTTTAATCCTGGCTGTTATCTTCTGTATGCTTTACCTCGTTATTGCTAAGAAACTTTCTACAGGTAAATCACTTATCGTCGGTTTTGCTCTGTTGGTAGTTTTGTTTACTTCAGAATGGGGCTTCTTCGCTCTTACAAAAATCTACATCGGAACTTTCATTCCGGTTGTTTCTTTGTTCGTTACTTTTGTTGCCCTTACGGTTATCGGTTACCTTACAGCCAGCCACGAAAAGAAATTCATTCAGGGTGCATTCGCCCAGTGTCTTTCAAAGGACGTTGTTAATGACATCGTAAACAATCCTTCAAGCCTGAAGCTTGGTGGTGAAAACCGCAACATGTCGGCCATCTTTACAGACATCCAGAAATTCTCAGGCTTTAGTGAACTTATGAACGCCGACGAACTGGTTGCTCTTCTTAACTATTACCTTACTCCAATGAGTGACATCATTATGGAAGAGGGCGGAATGGTTGATAAATATGAAGGTGATGCTATCGTTGCTCTGGTTGGTGCTCCGCTCCAGATGGAAGACCACGCAGCCCGTGCCTGTGCCGCAGCCCTTAAGATGAAGAAATATGAAAAGAAAATGAACGATGAAATCGTAGCTTATTCAATCAGCGATGCTACAGATATTCCTGAAAATCTTCGTTCTGCATTCAAAAAACTTACATCTCACGGTCGCCGCATCTTTACCCGCATTGGTATCAACTCGGGAGAAATGGTTGCCGGATTCATGGGTTCTGAAAAGAAAAAGAACTACACAATGATGGGTAACAACGTAAACCTTGCATCCCGCCTTGAAGGGGTAAACAAACAGTATTCGACTGGCGGTATCATGATTTCTGAAGCAACTAGAAATCTGATCGGCGATGAGTTTATTGTTCGTTCCCTGGACCGCGTTCAGGTTGTAAACGTTAAGACTCCAATGCGCCTTTATGAACTTATGGAAACAAAGGCCGATGCAGACGAAAAACTTCTTAAGTATGTTGCATACTGGGAAGCCACAATGAAAGTATTCGAAAGCGGGGATTATTCAAAGGCTCTGGAAATGTTCAAGAAATGTTATGCCGCAAAGTCTGACGACAAAGTTGCTGAATATTACATTACTTTGATTGAAAAGTTCTTTATCAATGGAACTTACCCAACCAAAGAT
Source organism: Treponema sp. (assembly GCA_024402695.1). Classification (GTDB taxonomy): domain Bacteria; phylum Spirochaetota; class Spirochaetia; order Treponematales; family Treponemataceae; genus Treponema_D. The sequence goes on from JAKSTG010000003.1 coordinate 141,699, forward strand.
GATGACTTCGGTGTTGAATACAACGCAGAAAACCCAGAAGACATGGATCCTTCTTGGGTAGGCACCCCTAAAGAGATTAAGGGTACATTTACTTTATTGAATAAATAGAAGTTTTTAATTAAACATCTTAAAAATGGACTCCCGGTCTCAAAATGGATGTGCAGGACGCGCATATTGCGCTGCACGTTGAGCGTGTATAGGAACCTATAAAGCCACGCTCAAAGTGCCACTGCACATCACATTTTGCTCCCTCGCGTCCATTTTTAAGGCTTTTGGTTAAACGTACATATTAAAACAACAAATAAAAACTTACGCGAAGGAAAAAAGTGTGCCATCAGCAAGACTCGTAGCGCGGCTCGATAGTTTCTTTGCCGCGCGTACGCGTCTAGCGACGCTAGCTAGCGTTGCTAGATGGCCACTTTTTGACTGGGAGTATGTTTTTGAGTTTTCAATTTATATGTACGTTCAATTTAAACCGCTAAGTATTATCGACAGGGTATTTTATTAAATTCTTACCACCATACTTACTGGTTTTGTGGCGCCCAGAGTTTTTGAACGTTCTGTAGGCACTGCATCTGCAATAGTAATTACATATTCGCCAGGAACCAGCACGCTGTTTCCATTTTTGTCGATTGTTTCAAAATCCTGTGATGTCAGCTTGAATGCAACATTCTTTGTTTCGCCTTTTTTGAGAGCAACCTTTTTGAATGCCTTGAGTGTGCAGAACGGATCATCACTTTTTCTTACAGCTTTTGAAATGTAAAGCTGAACAGCATCTTTCCCGGCAAGGTCACCTGTATTTTTGATGTTTACACTGACTGTCATTCCCCATGAATCAGGTTTTCCAGCTTTGGCTTCTGTATTTTTTATATCAAGGGAATCAAAGCTGAATGTTGTGTAAGAAAGACCAAATCCGAAAGGGAAGAGTGGTTCTTTTGTTGAATAACGGTAAGTACGGTTTTTCATGCTGTAATTATCGAATGCAGGAAGATCTTTTGTAGATTTAGGGAAAGTTACAGGAAGATGTCCTGAAGGATTCTTTTCACCGAAGATTACATTTGCTACAGCGTTACCGCCTTCTTCTCCAGGATACCATACATCCAGGATTGCGTCGGCAATGTCTTCTGGGAAGGCAACAGCCGCACCGTTTGTCAGAACAAGTACAACAGGGGTTCCGCGGTCGTGTACTGCTTTAAGGTAACTCAACTGCCATTCAGGAAGTTCGATTGCATCGCGGTCGCCTTTTGTGGTTTCTACCGAGTCGCCTTCTTCGCCTTCCATCATTCCGTCAAGTCCGAAACAAGCGATTACAACATCAGCTGTTTCACAGGAACCGAGTGTCCATCCGCGCTGTTTTGATGGTCCGTACATTCCACAGCCCATATGGTAATCAACTGCCAGTTCAGGCATTTCTTTCATTTTTGCTGTAAGTCCTTCAAGGATTGTAACCATTTTGCTGTTGAGCCCATAATAGTTACCCAGAAGAGCATCTATGCTTGATGCGGCAGGTCCGATAATCTGAATCTTTTTCTTTCCGCCGTTGAGAGGCAGAAGGTTATTTTTGTTCTTTAAAAGAACGATTGATTCTTCTGCAACCTGAAGGGCCAGTTTGCGGCTCTTTTCTGTATCAACATCTTTAAGTCCCAGGTTTGCCCATGGAAGCTTTTTGGGATTGTCGAACATTCCCAGCTTGAATCTTGTCATAAGCAGGCGGAACAGAGAGTCGTTTATTTTTTCTTCAGAAAGGATGCCCTGTCTTACAGCATCAATTGCTGCGTGATATGTACATCCGCAGTTCAGGTCACAGGTGTTTTCAATGGCAAGGGCAGCACTTTCTGCCGGTGTTTTTGTTACTTTATGGTTTTCATGGAAGTCGCGTACTGCCCAGCAGTCAGAAACTACATGGCCTTTGAATCCCCATTTCTCGCGAAGTATATCTTTAAGAAGGAATTTGCTTCCGTTACATGGTTCGTCGTAAAGGCGCTGGTAAGCACCCATTACAGATTCAACGCCGTTGTCTACCAGGGCCTTGAAAGCAGGAAGATAAGTTTCCCAAAGATCTTTTTTGGTAGGTTTGATGTTGTCGACATGGCGGCCTGCTTCAGGTCCTGAGTGAACTGCAAAATGTTTTGCACAGGCTGCAGTCTTCATGTAAACAGGATCATCTCCCTGAAGTCCTTTAACAGCGGCAATACCCATTTCTGAAGTAAGAACAGGGTCTTCACCGTAAGTCTCCTGGGCGCGTCCCCAGCGTGGGTCACGTACAATATTTATGTTTGGTGTCCAGAAGGTGAGTCCTGCGAACTGACCGCGGTTTCCTTTTTTTACTGATTCGTTGTATTTTGCGCGTGCTTCATCAGATATAACAGAATATTCTTTTTTAGCCAGATCTGTGTCCCATGTAGCCGCAAGACCGATTGCCTGTGGGAAAACTGTTGCAGCACCGTTACGGGCAACTCCGTGAAGTCCTTCATTCCACCAGTTATATTCTGGAATGCCAAGGCGTGGAACAGCCATACTTTCATGAAGCATAAGGGACACTTTTTCTTCCAGTGTCATTTCGCCAATAAGGGCATTTATTTCGTCTATTCTTTCCTGTTGGATTTTTTCTAAAGAATCCTTTGATTTTTCCGATTTTGCCATGATTTTTTCCTTATTTAATACAAAACTAACTGAATTTTACCATAGAAATAGAATAAAACTATAAGAAAATTACCTAATTTAGTGAAAATTACTTGATTTTACTACAATATGAATTTTTTGAAAAAAAATTGAAAATTTTGATTTTTCTTTGAAATTCTTTGTAACTAATTCCAAATAAGGTGGTTTGTTGTATAGAAGCGTGATGAAGCACGTTTTGGCCTTGCTACATAATTTTTTCATAACTCCTTTTCGGAACCCCAGTCCCTCCTTACTGGGGTTTCTTTTTTGCTTAAGTGTATTTCCCCAAAAAAACACTAGATATAGTGTTTTTTTTCAGCATAATTGAATTCACTTTTATTTTTCATTAAAATATTAGTATCTTAGGAAATAGGGCAGTTTTAACTGCCATAGGAGATATAATGACACTTAATGACATTAAACACCCAAAAATTAAGGCTTGGGTAGAAGAATGTGTTGCAATGTGTGAACCTGATGAAGTTTACGTTTGCGACGGATCTGTAGCTGAATACGACCGCCTCATGCAGAAATGTGTAGACGCTGGTCTTGCAATTAAACTTGCAAAAAAAGAAAACAGCTTCCTTTTCCGCTCACTTCCAAGTGACGTAGCACGTGTTGAATCACGCACATTCATTTCTTCAGTAAAAGAAGAAGATGCTGGTCCAACAAACCACTGGATTGATCCTGTAGAACTCAAAGCTACAATGAAAGGTCTTTACAAAGGATGTATGCACGGACGCACAATGTACGTAATTCCATTCTGCATGGGACCACTGGGATCTCCAATCTCTAAAAACGGTATCGAAGTTACTGACTCAGAATACGTTGTACTGAACATGGACATCATGACACGTGCAGGTACAAAAGTTCTGGACCTCCTGGGAACAGACGGTGAATTCGTTCCATGTCTCCACTCAGTTGGTAAACCACTGAACAACGGTGAAAAAGACAACGGAATCTGGCCTTGTGCAGACGTTGAACACAAATACATTTCTCAGTTCCCTGATGAAGGACTCATCTGGTCTTACGGTTCAGGATACGGCGGAAACGCTCTTCTCGGAAAGAAATGTTTCGCTCTCCGTATTGCTACTGTTCTCGCTCGCAAAGAAGGCTGGCTGGCAGAACACATGCTTATCCTTAAACTTACAAACCCACAGGGTGAAGTTAAATACGTTACAGGTGCTTTCCCATCAGCATGTGGAAAAACAAACCTGGCTATGCTTATCCCAACAATTCCTGGTTGGAAAGTTGAAACAATCGGTGATGACATCGCTTGGATGAAATTCGGTGATGATGGTCGTCTTTACGCTATCAACCCAGAAGCAGGATTCTTCGGAGTTGCTCCAGGAACATCTGCTGAATCTAACAAGAACGCTCTTATCTCTGCAGAAAAGAACACAATTTACACAAACTGTGCTCTTACAGAAGACGGAGACGTTTGGTGGGAAGGAATCGGATACCCTGCAACAGGTAACCTGGTTGACTGGAAAGGAAACACACGCCCAGCATTCCCTAAAGACAAGGCTCCTAAGGGAGAAGAAATGGCACATCCAAACGCACGCTTCACAGCACCAGCTGGACAGTGTCCATGTATCGCACCAGAATGGGAAGATCCAAAAGGTGTTCCTATCAGCGCTATCCTCTTCGGTGGACGCCGTCCATCAACTGTACCTCTCGTACACCAGAGCCGCAACTGGAACCACGGTGTATTCCTCGGTTCTATCGTAGGTTCAGAAATCACAGCTGCTTCTACAATCAACGCAGACGAAGTTGGTAAGATCCGCCGTGACCCATTCGCAATCCTCCCATTCTGTGGATACAACATGGGTGACTACTTCCAGCACTGGGTAAACGTAGGTGCTTCTGCAAAAGATCAGGACAAACTTCCTAAGATCTTCTACGTTAACTGGTTCCGCAAGGACGAAAACAATGCTGACCTTCCAGGTGGATTCATGTGGCCAGGATACGGTGACAACTCACGTGTTCTCGCTTGGATCTTCGACCGCTGTGACGGAAAAGACAATGCTGTTGAAACACCAATCGGATTTATGCCAAAAGAAGGTGCAATCAACACAGAAGGTCTGGCTGACTACTACAAGAAAACACTTCCAGAAATCCTCAAGGTTGACGTTGAAGGATGGAAGAAAGAACTTAAAGATGTACGTGAAAACCACTACACAAAATTCGGTTCACACCTTCCAAAAGAACTCAGCGCTATTCTGGACGACATCGAAGCTCGCCTGAACGCATAGTTCTGGATGATATTGATTGTGGGTATACGCTTTGCGAATGCCTGCAAAAAGCCCGCCGTTTCACGGCGGGCTTTTTTTTTACAAATGGTCCTTTAGTCTGCGGCCCATGAGCTTGTGGTCCCTGAGTCTGCGGTCCCTGAGCCTGTCGAAGGGTCGAAGGGCCTATTTGTAGCTATAATTTTGCGGAAGTTCTAGAATTTTAGTCAATTTAAGAAAAAAAATTGAGATTTTTAATAAATTTGAGAAAATAGAGATACTTGAACTGTAACTTTATTTTGGTATAATGGTTGTATTGACAAACTACTTCAATAAGGAGATTTACAACAATGAAAAAATCAATTCTTTCTTTTACAGCAACAATTCTGGCAGCTCTTTCACTTTTTGCATTCGCAGGCTGCAGAAGCAACAAAGTTTCGGCTTACAAAGACAACATTGAACTTATTGGAAAATGGCAGCTTTCAAAGCTTTCCGGATTCAAAGATGCAGAAGTTCCAGAACTGATTATGGACATTTCCGCAGTAGAAGATGTTGAATTTGGAGAAGAACTTTCGGTATCTGGAAATGGCGGAGTAAACACATTCTTTGCTACAATCAATGCAAATCACGAGTTCCCACTTGGTGCCAATATGGGTATGACAAAAATGATGGGAAGTCCTGAAGAAATGGCAATTGAAGATGCTCTCATGGCTGTTCTCTCAACAGCTGACGACTGGTCTGTTTACAACGGCATGCTTACAATCACAAACGGAAAAGAAACTGCAGTTTACATCAAACTCTACGGTGAAAAATAACAGTTTATCCCGTTAAAGCAAAAACGCGTTCCCGTGAAGTGAAGTGCACTTCACGGGAACGCGTTTTTTTTGTTTCTAATTATTAAAAACTAGTAATCAAGAAGAGTCTTTAAGTTGTAGTCAGGTGCATCATTTGCATCGCCATAAGCTTGCCAGCATCTGTAATTTACAGGCATGTTGGTAAAGAGTGTTGAATCTTCCTTAAATGCATTCAGCATATCCTGAAGAACTTTCTTTGCATCTCTTTTTGTCTTACATGCTACACCAGCAGAAGATTCTGAAAGGAAATCATAATTGTCTGTTGAGGAATTATATTCAAAGTAATCCATGAAAAAATAAACAGCGTAAGGCCAGAATTCATTTGTACCGTTATCCATAACCCAGAAATAACCATGTTTCAGCATGTCATTTCCAGCATCCACATAAGGCATAACAAATCTTTCTTCGTATATTCCCTGAGAATATTTTACAACGTTTCCTTCATTATCAGTGTACTGTCTTTCGCGGGCTTCGATTCTTTCTGATTTTGAGAATTTTTCCCCGTCTTTGTTCTGAACTGTAAATGAAACAGGTAAATCGCTCATAAGAGCTTCAAGGTCGTAATCGATTCCGTAATACTGGGTAGCAGAACGGAAGTCATCTGACATATATTTTTTGTAATAATCGGTTACTTCGTTATAAACTTTCAGGGCATCAGTCTTGTTTTTTACATAAACCTGACGTGAGCGATAGTCTGTCTGATTTCCACTATCGTCGTAGTAGCTTGTCTGGTAGTGAACAATATATTTCCATAAATTATTGTTAAAAGAGTCAACAATCAAAGCAAATCCAACTACCTTTTCATCTGTTTTAATTGAAGTTTCCTCAAAAAGAATTACTTCGCGATATACACTTACATTTGAATAACTGTTACCAAAACTTGTTTTTCCTAATACTTCACTACTACTGAAATAATCTCCGTCATCTTTCTGGGCACATGAGGTAAGGCTAAGGGTGAGGGCAAGCAGGGCTGCCAAAGCAAGGCTCAGAGTCCAAATCTTTTTAGTTTTATTCATAAAATCCTCCATAAAACTTTTTTTATTTATAAAATTATAACACTTTTTTCTATTTTCAAAAAAGGGAAAAATACCTAAATAAGGGAAAACTCTGCCTGGTTTTCGGTATCGCTGTTTCTGGCAATGTTTACAAGGCAGGCACCGGCTTCGCTCTGGAATTTCATGTCGATGTCCCAGAATCTGAACATTTCTTCGGTGATTTCAAAATCAACTTTGCGTTCTTCGCCTGGATCCAAAGAGATTTTCTGGAAGCCTTTGAGTTCTTTTACAGGGCGCACAACGTTTCCGTGGCAGTCTGTAAGATACATCTGGACTGTTTCGGTTCCACGTCTTTTGCCTGTGTTCTTCAAAGTTACGCTTGCAGTAATCGGAACTGAGGCTGAAAGTTTGTCCGAGCTTAAGGTAACAGGACTGTATTCAAAATCAGTGTAGGTAAGTCCGTAACCGAAAGGGAACAGGTTTCTGTCGATCTGGTCGATGTAGCCCATGCAGAAAGTTTTGTTCAAAGTTCCATCATTTGGGCGGCCTGAACGGAAGCGGTTGTAATAGGCCGGTTCCTGACCTGTAGTATAAGGGAAACTCATTGGGAGTCTTCCGCCAGGTTCTTTTGTTCCGAAAAGTACGTCGCAGATTGCGTTTCCTGTTTCGGCACCCGGATACCATACGTACATTACTGCAGCTGAAAGTTCTGCAACTTCTTTAAGTTCCAGAGGACGGCCTGCAAAAATCAGAGTGATTATGTTTTTGTTTACACGGCTAACTGCGCGAAGAAGATCCATCTGGTCTTCAGGGATTGTAAGATTTGCGCGGCTTGCGGCTTCACCGGTCATCTGCTGGTGTTCGCCAAGACAAAGAACAACCTTGTCTGATTTTTTTGCGGCTTTTACCGCTTCCTTAAGAAGTTTTTCTTTGAGGGCTTTGTCGTGTTTGAAGTAATTCCAGTTCTTGTATTTGAAGTCCTGGGAAAGCATCTGGCTGCCCTGGAAGAAAGCTGATGTAAAGGCGGCTCCGGAAGCGGAAAGGTTTTCTACGCCCTGGCGAATGCTGACCATTTTGGAAATATCAGTAGGGAAGGACCAGGAACCGAAAACTTCATGGCTTTCTGCAAAAGGTCCCATGAAAGAGATTTTCTGTTCCTTTGCAGGATCAAGAGGAAGTACAGAATCATTTTTCAAAAGCACAAAAGAATCGCAGGCGGCTTCTCTTGCCAGAGCTCTGTGTTCTTCACAATAGCAGAGTTTTTCCTGTTCAGCCTGGTCTGCATCTTTGTATGGATTTTCGAAAAGCCCAAGATCGTTTTTAAGTTTCAGAATGCGCCATACCGCTTCATCAATGAGAGATTCCGAAATTGTTCCTTCTTCCACAAGTGGTTTAAGTTCTCTGATATAGGAAAGACTCATCATGTCGATGTCTACACCGGCCTTTACAGAAAGCTCTGCGGCCTGATGCTGGTCTTTTGCGATTCCGTGTGGAATCAGTTCTTTCAAGGCGCCGTAATCTGAAATAAGGACTCCGTCAAAGTTCCATTCTTTTCGCAGAACATCTCTCATGAGCCATTTATTTGCTGTAGACGGAACCTGGTTCAAAGTATTGAAACTTGTCATTACCAGTCTGGCCCCTGTATCAATTGCTTCCTTGTAGGCAGGAAGGTAACTCTGGCGCAAAGTGCGTTCAGAAAGTTCTACTGTATCATAGTCTCTTCCAGCTTCTGCGCCGCCATAGGCTGCGAAGTGCTTAACACAGGAAGCAAGTTTTCCTTTTTCTTTTATGTCTTTTCCCTGATAACCGCGAACCATGGCGGAATTCATTTTTCCGTTAAGGAATGGATCTTCCCCGGTACTTTCCATTACACGACCCCAGCGGGCATCGCGGCAAAGGTCACACATTGGACTGAAGGTAACGTGAAGTCCTGCGGCAGCCCCTTCCTTTGCGGCAGCTGCGGCACATTTTTCTGTCATTTCAGGATTGAAGGAAGCTCCCTGGGCAAGGGGAACCGGAAATATTGTTTCAAAGCCGTTGATTATATCCAGCATGAAAATCTGAGGAATGTGATGTGGCTGGGCAGCAATAAGCTTGTCCTGAAGTTCCTTAAGCTTTTCAGCTCCGCTTATACTTAAAACTGAACCTGCACGAAGGATTTCTTCTTCAGTGGCGGTAAAATAGTCCAGACCGCCTGTAGTCAGGGCGTTGTGTTCTCCGTGGAAAAGTCCTGAGACCTGAAGCATCTGGCCGATCTTTTCATCCAGACTCATATCGTTAAGAAGATTTTTAAGGTTTTCTTCTGTCATGATTTATCTCCAAAAGTGCTACAAGTTTATCATTTTTTGTGTTACTTTGTTTATAACAAAATTACAGGAGATTATCGTAAATGGAAGGATATCTTTTCGGACATTTTATTGGCGAAGGCGACGAAAACGGGGAACAGATTTATTTTGCAGTAAGTGAAGACGGACTTCACTTCAAGGACCTGAACGGAGGAAAACCTGTTCTTGTAAGCGGCATTGGAGAAAAAGGGGTGAGAGATCCTTTCCTTTGCAGAAGTCATGCGTCGGATCCTAATGGTCCTTCTTTTTTCCTGGTTGCAACAGATTTGAGCATCTATCACAGAGGCGGCTGGTGGCAGAATGAACAGGGGTATTACGATGCTTCCACAACTGGAAGTCCTTACCTTGTTCTGTGGCAGAGCCGTGACCTGGTGAACTGGGGCGAACCTAAGTTGATTAAAGTAGCTCCTGAAAATGCAGGAATGGCTTGGGCTCCTGAAATGGTTTTCTGCGAAGAAATTGGTGAATATGTCATTTTCTTTGCTTCAAGCATTATGGATCCTGCAACAAAAATGAAGGCAAAGCCAAATGCCATTTATTATGTAACAACAAAGGATTTTGAAACTTTCAGCGAAACAAAACTTTTCATAGACTGCCAGAATGATGTACCGGGCGGCGAAGGAAAAATCCGCGAAATCATTGATACTACTGTCCTTAAAGTAGGTGACTGGTATTACAGCGCCTCGAAAGACGGAGATAATGCAGAAGAAAACGGCGGTATCCGCATCATGAAAACAAAGACTCTTCTGGATTATAAATCATGGGAAAAGGTGCTGGATCTGGATGAACTTGGACTGGATATTTCCGGGCTCAAAAGCAAGACCCTTACAAACTCAAGTCTTGAAGGACCTGAACTTTTCATGTTCAATGAAAAGGACTGGGAAAATCCTGAAGTTCCTGAATATGGTCTTATTGCGGACCAGTACATTGCCGGAGCAGGATATCTTCCATTAAAAACTACAGATCTTGAAGACAAAGACAACTCGAAGAAATCATGGAAAATACTTTCTGAATCTGAATATTCCTTTGATAAACTGAAGAAACGTCACGGAACCATTCTGAACATCACTAAGGAAGAACTGGATCGCCTGAACAGCGCTTTCGGTAAATAAAATGTACATTTATATTAAAAACAACACTCCCCACAAAAACAATGGAGGCCTCCCGCGGAGCCCCGTCGCTCGCTCTGCTCGGCTCCTTGCCCACGGTACTCCATTGTCTTTGTTCGCGTGTTGTTTTTACCATACATGTGCAAAGCGACACAGTGCCTTTTTAGTTCTGACAACTTTGCTTTTCTTCCTTGCGTGAATTTTAAACATATAAATAAATGCACTTGTTCGCAAAAGCTCAAAAACTAACGCGAGGGAGCAAAATATGATGGGCAGTGGCACTTTGAGCGTGGCTTTATAGGTTCCTATACACGCTCAACGTGCAGCACAACATGTGCGTCCTGCACATCTATTTTGCGACCGGGAGTTAGTTTTTGAACATTTAAACTCAATGTACATTTATTGAATGTTTAAAATAATCCTACATTTTTTCAGAAATCTCCAAGATTTAGGAAAAATCCATTATTTTTCAGTGCCTTTTACGGGTGTAAAATGAAGGTATCTTAAAAATCTGGAGATTATTATGGCAATGAAAGATCGTCCTAAGGTTACTGTTCTTCCTGATGGTGGAAAAATTTTCGGGAATACTTTTGAGAAATTCCATCTTAAGTGTTATGTTCCTGCAAACAACATAGAAGGAAAAGTAAATAACTATACCTTCCGTCAGCCTCTTCTTTTGGTATTCGAAGAAAAGCCTGAAACTCTGGATAATGCTGTTTTCTTCGCAAAAACTACAGGTCTTGCAAAAATCGCTGCTGAAGTTGACGGCTCTGTTTTCTTCATCTATCCAACCTGTGAAGGTGGCTGGAAAAATGCCGATGTAAGTCTGTATCAGGAAATCATTGAAAACGTAAAAATGCATCCTGAATACAACGACAATATTGTTGAGCTTAATAATTTCTTTACACGCCAGTTTGAAGGTTATTACCTGCGCGGTGCAATTTTCCGTGCCGACATTTACAGCTATGGCGAATCAGCTGATTTCGTTGCAAAAAATCTTATTAAAAAAATTGATGGTCAGTATCTTTGGGGACCGGGAGAAATTACACCGGCAATGATTTCCATGGAAGGACTTTCCGTAGTTCCGGAAATCGAAAGAACTGATATTGGAATTTTGAGTATAAACAACAGTGATGAAATCAACGCTGAAATCAAAAAGGCAGGCTGCAATAATCTTCTTATTAAAGACAGAGCAGATTATTATGGTGATTTTAAGAACTTTGTCCGCAACTTTAAAATGTGGTGCGGTAAAATGGAGATGGAACCAGATTTTGAAAAACTTGGAATGGTTGAAGAATCTGGAATTGTTGAAGTAAAGACATCACCTGAAAACAAATTTGTAAAAACTCCGACACACAAGGCAGGTTACTTTGCCTACTATAATAAAGGGCTTTTTGACAATGGTCCTGTACCTTTGATGATGGGCCACCATGGCGGAGGGGACACTGCCATGTTCCTTACTTTCGTTTCCGGCTGGTGGGAAATTGCACATAAGTATAATTTCCTTTACGTTGCAATTGACGACCATCTTTCTTTCCCGACATCAGAAATAATGCAGATTATCGAAGGTGTAAAAAAACGTTACAAGGTTGATGAGTCCCGCATTTATGCAACAGGATTTTCTATGGGAAGTGGAAAGACCTGGGATCTTTACTGCGAGTATCCTGAATATTTTGCAGGCTTTGCACCTGCAAGTGCACTTTTCCCGATCAAGGAAAATGTGTGGGGAAAATCACTTTCTGATGATATAAATTTTGATACTCCAAAACCGATCTTCTATTCAGGCGGCGAAGACTCGCCACTTCCTGAACTGCCTGGACAGAACGAAACCTGTCTGGACCGTATTCAGTATATGGCAGGAGTAAACAAACTTAAAAAGGCCGATGAAATCAAAGCATTGAAGTTCAGTGAAAAAGATTCCTGGGAAGAAAAATATTACGGTGTAACCGCAGATAAAGTTGAAGTGGTCCATAATGATTCACGGAACAGTGATCTTTCAATCCGCTATTTCGAAAGCGAAGACGGTGTAACAAGAACTGCTCTTGCAAGTGTTGGGGGACAGCAGCATGAATGCCGCCAGCATACAAATGAAGAAGCCTGGAAGTTTATTTCCAGGTTTACAAAGTAAAGAATCCATTTAGTTTGCAAAAAGTTTTCTTCTTGTATAATTGTAGTTATGAGCATGATATTGATTTCGACAGGAGCCCTTATAGGGAGACCTCATAACAGAGATTTTACTCTGTTGAAAGATTTTACAAAGCAGCTCAACTGCGATGGTTTTGAGTTCATGATGTACAATTCCTGGTACGAAAAAAAAGACCAGCTTCTTTCGTTTCTTGTGAATTCAAAACTGAAGTTTCCTGTAATGCATGCGGAAAAATCTATAGGAGAAGCTGTCAGCAAAGGCGGTGAAGAAAATTTCGAAGACGCTTTCAACCGATTTAAGATCAACTGTCAGATTGCAAAGGAAATCGGGGCCGGAAAAATGGTGATTCATCTTTGGGATGGAATTACTTCGGATCAGAATTTTCAGAACAATATAGAAGCTTATCCGGTTCTTCGGGATATAGCCGCAGAAAAAGATATAGATCTTCTTTGTGAAAACGTTGTGTGTAACCGTAATAATCCTTTGGATAACTGGAAAATTCTTTATGAAAAATACCCTGATATTCACTTTATCTGGGATACAAAAATGGCAGCCTTTCATGGTCAGGATGAAGATTTATATACAGATGAAAATGCATGGTTATGGAAAGAAAACCATATCCGGCATTTTCATGTAAATGATTATGCCGGCGGTATAATGGACTGGGCAAATTTAAAGACTCTGGCCATTGGTCGGGGACATGTGGATTTTGAAAAGTTTTTTCATTTTATGAAGAATATAGGCTATAAGGGTACCTATACTCTGGAAAGTACAGCATTTAATCAGAATGCAGAAATGGATTTTGAAATGCTGGACGGTGAAATTGATTTTATAAAAAAAAGAGTGAGTTAACTGGCATTCTATTACCTGTGTAGAAGTTCTTGAAAATGCCTGGTTTTTATATGAACTCCGCCAGTTTCCTCTTTTTTATTACTCCTTGTATATTGAAAAACAATATTTCAAATATTTTTCATATTATTTGTAAATTTTGGAGTTAAATAACCGGACCATTCAAAAGTCCTTACGCCCTTCATTGGGTGTGGGTTTTTACTGTCTGTATATGTTATAATAGCAAAATAGAAAAGGAAATGTTTTCCTGGAGGATTTTATATGACAGTCATTTCAACATCAAAGGCACCTAAAGCTATAGGTCCATATTCTCAGGGCTTTGTATCTAACGGTTTTGTTTATACATCAGGACAGATTCCTGCAGATCCGGAAAGCGGTGCAATAGTTGGAAATACAATTTCTGAACAGGCTGATCGTGCCTGTCGCAATGTCCTTGCCGTTCTTGAAGCTGGTGGATGCTGCGCAAATAAAGTAATCAAGACAACCTGCTTTCTTGCAAACATGGAAGATTTTGCAGAGTTCAATGCTGTTTACGAAAAATATTTCACAGGAAAACCTGCAAGAAGCTGTGTTGCAGTAAAAACTCTTCCTAAAAAAGTTCTTTGTGAAATTGAAGCAATCGGAGAACTCGACTGATTGTTCCCGGAAAGTTTTTTCCATAAATAAATACAAGGATTTATATTAATGTTCACAATCAGACCAGTAAGACCGGAAGACGCACCGCGCCTTCTGGAAATCTATTCTTATTACATTCAGAATACCGCTGTTACTTTTGAGTGGGATGTTCCTTCTGCAGAAGAATGGATTGAACGCATAAAATCTATTACTGCAAAACATCCTTATTTTGTCTGTGAAATTTCTGAAGAAAAAGACGGGTCATCAGAACCTTATATTATTGGTTATGCCTACGCACATACTTTTAACGAGCGGAAAGCATACGACTGGACTTTGGAAACTTCCATCTACCTTGATAAAGATTTTCGGGGAAAAGGAGCCGGTTCTGCTCTTTATGAAGAGCTTGAAAAAAAATGTAAGGAAATGGGGATAAAAAGCCTTCTTACAAAAATCTGCTATGCAAAAAAAGAAGATGAATATGTAACTCATGCCAGTGTAAAATTTCATAAGAAACGCGGTTATAAAAAAGCCGGTTACCTGGAAAAAGTTGGTCTGAAATTCAACCGATGGTATGACATTGTAATGATGCAGAAAAAACTGTAAAAAAAAGGCGGTATTTTTGAAGTGATTTCACTAATACCGCCTTTCTTTTTTTTATTCTTCATCTTTAGCTTTCTTTTCTGGAATTACGTAAATGAATACCAGGAGACTTACAAGAAGCAGAAGAGGGTAGAACATGAACGGAATAACCTGAAAGGCAGAAAGTTCTTCTCCCATGTTCTGAACGGCGGCAAGAGCAACAAGCATCTGTGCACCGTATGGAAGGAGTCCCTGAAGAACACAAGAGAAAGTGTCCAGAAGGGAAGCTGTTTTTTTAGGTGAAATTTCATATTCTTTTGCCATTTCTGCAGCAATTGGATTTGACATAACAATGGCAACTGTGTTGTTTGCTGTAGCAATGTCCATTGCTCCAACCAGAAGTCCAACACCAAGCTGTCCGTTTTTCTTTCCCTTGAAGACTTTGCGGATGCCGTTTAAAAGGGCTGTGAAACCACCGTCTTCACGAATCAAGGCACACATGGCAGAAACAAGAATTGCAACCATACTGGTTTCGAACATTCCGTTTGCACCAGCGCCCATGTGGGAAATCAGTTCAAAGACAGAACAGTTTCCTGTTGCCAGCATGATGATACTGCCTGCGATAATACCTGTCAGAAGAACCAGGAATACATTGAATCCGATGATTCCTCCAATCAGAACCAGAATATATGGAACAATCTGGAGCAGGTGATATTCATTTTCAACAGTACCCTGAAGGTTTGTAGAGAATGAAATAATCAGAATAAGGACGAGGGCAACAATGGCTGCAGGGAGTGCGATCCAGAAGTTTTCTCGGAACTTGTCTTTCATCTGACAGCCCTGACCGTTACAGGCTGCAATTGTTGTGTCAGAAATAAAGGAAAGGTTGTCTCCGAACATTGCACCGCCCATTACTGAACCAACACAAAGTGGAAGCCCGAAGCCTGAAGCCTGACTGACTGCAACTGCAATAGGAGTAATAAGAGTGATGGTTCCTACTGAGGTTCCCATTGCTGTAGAAACAAAACAGGCAACTATGAAAAGAACTGCTACTGCGCATTTTGCAGGAATAATCGAAAGCATGAAATATGCAACGCTTTCAGCACTTGAACGGCCAACAACACCAACAAATACACCGGCTGTAATGAAGATCATAAGCATTGTGATGATGTTTTTGTCGGCAAGACCTTTACCCATAACTTCCAGTTTCTGGTCAAAAGAAAGTCCTTTGTTCAGGAAACAGGCTGCTCCGATGGCGACCATGAAGGCTACAACAATAGGGATGTTATAGAATCCCATTGGGATTTTCATGGCATATTCGAAGATGATACCAAGACCCAGGTAAAGAACGATAAATACCCCGATTGGGATAAGGGCAAGAGGATTACTTTTCTGTGGATTTGTGTTTTCCATTTGAAATTCCCGTTTTTGTAATAAATGTTTGTTATAGATTCATTATATAACGGGAGAAGTCAAAATGCGAATTTTTATTTTGGCATAAGTTAAATAAAAAAGGCTTTCCGGTTTCAGCTTTTGCTGATTTGGAAAGCCTTTTTCAGTTCAATTTAGCAACTGATTTTATTATGCATTAGCAAGAATGTTTTTGATGTCTGCTTCGATTGCATCACAAAGGGCAGCAGATTCTTTCTTTGCAGCAGCCAGGTCGCCGGCATTAACCGGTGTACGAGAGTTAACATAGAACTTGATCTTTGGTTCTGTTCCAGATGGACGTGCAGATACGATTGTACCGCCTTCCAGGAAGAACTGAAGAACGTTTGATTTTGGAAGTCCGTATGGTGTTTTTGCTGCAGGATTTGCTGGATCGTATTCAACTGATTCCTGAACGTCGCGAATCTTAACAACTCTTTTTCCTGCCAGAGTTTTGAGTCCTTCTGTGCGGAGTTTAGCCATGATTCCCTTCATTGTTTCTACACCTGTAGAACCAAGGAATTCCTGGCTGATTGCGCGGTCTTCGAAGAATCCGTGTTCTTTGTAAAGGTCATCCAGGTGTTCAAGAATTGATTTACCCTGGCTTGCCCAGTACATTGTCATTTCAGCACACATAGCGGCAGCTGAAACACCGTCTTTGTCCATTACATCGCGTTCAACTTTGTATCCGTATGATTCTTCAAGACCGAATACATAGTTTTTTGTTCCCTTAGCTTCAAAGTCTGCTTCAACTGCAGCGATCCATTTGAAACCTGTAAGACATTCCATCATTTCTGCACCGTAGGCTTTACAGATGTAGTCGCCGAATGGTGAAGTAACGATTGAGCGGATTACTGTTGGATTAGATGGCATTGTTCCCAGTTCTTTTCTTGAAAGGAGAACGTAGTCCATAAGGAGGGCACCCATCTGGTTTCCTGAAAGGAGAACCCAGTTTCCGTCTTTGTCTGGGAAAG